>NZ_LGQZ01000079.1 GCF_003116015.1 Azospirillum sp. TSO22-1 | reverse complement strand
GAAGGGGTAGGATTCGAACCTACGTACGCTGACGCGGGCAGATTTACAGTCTGCTGCCTTTAACCACTCGGCCACCCTTCCGCAGCCCCGCGCCGGAGTTAACCCCGCCGCGGAGTTCGGCACTATGAGAATTTTTTGGGCCTTGTCAACCGCCGTGAGCGGGGAATTTCCAGGAAATCGCAAACGGCCCCGCCGGCGCTTCGCATCGCCACCGCAAAACCGTGTGTTCGCAAGGCCGGGCGCCGTTCCGGCGGCCAACGCCCGGTGCGCGCGGCGCGGCGGTCCGGGCCGCGTGTCGGCGCGGCGCGCCCCATGGACCGGCGAATCAAACCGGCGGTGGCCTTCGGCCCGCCGGACCGGGCGAATCACCGCGCGTGCGGTGGAGGCGCTCGGACGGCTTGTCCTTGGCGACGACCGACGCTAGGTTAGGGCCGCCCTCGCCCACGCGGGTACGCCGGCTTAGCTCAGTTGGTAGAGCAGCAGTTTTGTAAACTGACGGTCACGGGTTCAAGTCCTGTAGCCGGCACCACCCGCACCGAGGGCCGTTCCGATGACCGACCGCGAATTCACCCTGCTGTTCCTGGGCGTGGCCATCGTCGGCGTGGCCATCGCGCTGCACCGGCAGGGCGCGCTGCGCACCCCCGGGCTGATCATGGTGTCCGGCGCCACCGCCGCGGTGCTGGCGTTCCTGATCTTCGCCTACACCTGAGGAAACCGGCAACTGAGGGAACCGGCCCTGCGCGGCCCCGGTTGAGTCGGGCGGGACGCCCGGAACCGGAGGCCCGTTCATGGCCGACTACAAGCCGCGCGGCGGCGAATCGCCCGTACCGCCCACCGCGGACGCGCAGCGCCTGCGCCACGACATCGACAGCGGCCGCACCGGCGACAAGATCCCGGCCTGGGATCCCGCCGCGGCGCCGCTGGGCACCGACGACGAGGCCGCCGGCACCCGCCCCACCGGCGGCGTCCGCCCGCCGCCCGCGACGCATCCGCCGGGGCACGAGAGGGGCAACGAGGTCGGCCCGGCGCACGGCCTGGGCGTCGCCGTCGCCTCGACGCTGGCGGTGGCCGTGGTGGTGCTGGCGGTGGTGATCCTCGCAACCTGACCGGGCCAGTTGAGGCGGAGCGCGCACGCGGCGGCCCCGCGGGAGGGAGAGGTCCCACCCCGCAAGGCCGCCGCGCCAGGAACGTCCGAGTCGGCCCCCGGGCCGCTTCAGAAGCGCCGCCTCAGAAGTAGCGCTCGGGGATGCGGACCACGTCGTCCGGCAGCACCGGCGTGGTGATCGGCGCCTTGTAGACCTCCTTCTTCGGGTCGTTGCCGCGCGAGATGAGGATGTAGTCCTCCTTCGCCCGGTAGGTGTAGCCGCCGGCCATGGCGACCGCCGACAGCGCGGTCATGCCGTTGACGTAGGCGTACTGGCCGGGGTTGCGCACCTCGCCCAGGATGAAGAAGGGCCGGAAGTTCAGCACCTCGACGCTGACCTTGGCGTCCTTGACGTAGCCGGCCTCCAGGCGCTTGGCGATCTCCTTCTCGACGTCGCGCGTCGTCTTGTTCTTGGCCGCGACCTCGCCGATCAGCGGCATGGCGACGCGGCCGTTGGCGTCCAGGCGGAACTCGCCGGACAGCTGGTCCTCGCCGAACACGATGACACGCAGCGCGTCACCCGCGCCCAGGCGGTACTCGCTCGCGGTGGGGGCATGGCCCACCGGCTCGGGCGGCGCGTCCTGGCTGGCGCAGCCGGCGACGGCGAGACCGGCACCGACAGCGGCGAACCCGAGCGCGCGGAACAAAGAGCGTCGATTCATCCCAAAACCTTCCCTGGCTCGTGAACCCGGACCGGCGGGCGCGCCCCTGCGGCAAGGCAAGCGGACGGCGGCCCGGTGGTCTCGGATTGCAGCCTAGCAACTCGGAACGTCTTGGGAAAAAGTGGAGTCGGAGTAACGCACCCGGGGGAGCCGCTCGCCTTGCGAACGGCACAGGCCGCCTATGCCGCGCCGATACGGCATCCCACAAAGAAAAACGCCCGCCACATGGGCGGGCGCTTTCAGCCGGGACTTGGCCGTTGCGGTTACAGCTGGGTGCCGACGCGCAGGAACACGAGGTTGTCCTTATAGTCGAGGCCGTTCACGTTCGACTTGCGGGTCTCGTAGGTGTAGCCGCCGGTCAGGTAGAGATAGCGGTTGACCAGGTAGGTGGCGCCGGCGCCGGCGGTGTAGACGTTGTCGGTGCGGTCGACGCCGGAGAAGTCGTCCTGGCGCCACTGCAGCCGGCCGTTCAGCAGCAGGTTGCGCAGCAGCTCGTGATCGACGCCGAGCGCGGCGATGGAGCGGGCGTAGCTGGACGCCACGCGGCCGCCCTGGGTCAGGTCGCTCTCGTGCACCGAGCGGCTGGCGCGGCCGGAGATGGTGGTGAGCTGGGTGACCGCCCAGTTCAGCTGGCCGCCGAACGCCAGACCGCCGAAGTCATCCATGCGCGGGTCGGAGTACTTCTTGGTCAGGTAGCCGGCGTACACCTCGCCGGTGATCAGGCCGGTCAGGTCCAGGGTCGTGCCGGCCACGAACTCATAGCCGTTGGCGTCGCGGTTGCGCCCGGCGAAGTCGGCGCTCAGGCGGTAGTTGGTGCGCGTGTAGCTCCCCTGCACGAACGGCTGGATGCCGGTGCCGAGGTCGTAGCCGACGCGCAGCGCGGTGCCGTACTCCCAGCGGTCGCGGTCGTCCAGGTTGGCCTTCGGGCCGCCGACCGTCGCCACGTCGTTGTAGCTGTAGTTGACGGCGGTGGCGCTCAGCCGCGCCCGGATGCGGTTGAAGCTCTGGGTGAGCGCCGCCTCGCCGCCGGTGGCGTAGTAGGTCACCGGCTCGGCGTACGAACCGATCCCGAAGGTCCCCTGCCCCACGGTGAACACGTCCGGATCGGAGCGGCCCTCGTGCAGGCGGCGGTGGAAGACGTCGCCGCTCACCGCGGTCTCGCGCGCGATGTCGTAGCGGCCGTTCAGGTCCAGCCGGTAATCGGTGTAGTTCTCGCTGGAGAACCGGTGGTAGCGGCCGAAATCGCCCGAGGCCGAGAAGTTCAGCGCGTGGTTGCTGAAGTCCGAGCGGATGTCGAGGCTCGGCCGGGCGACGAAGATCCAGTCGCTCTGCGTGTTGCGCTCGGTCAGGAAGACGTTGCTGTCGTAGGTCTCGCCGAGTTCGAGGCGCGGCAGGAAGTTGAAGGAGCCGGCGCGCACGCCGAGCTGCTCGACCTCGGGGCGGCGGCGCTGCAGGACGGTTTCGCCGCGTTCCAGCTCTTGCGCGGACGCCGGCATGCCGGTCAGGGCGGTCGCCACGGAGGCGAGGGCGAGGATCGACAGGGACGTGTGCTTCATTTTGGACACCGCGCTTGGGCTCGTTGGCCGTTATTTCTGTATGTCCGCCGACTCGGGATCCCGAAGGCAGTCGCCGCAAAGTCAACCCATACCGTGCTTCCAAGGCAACAGTGAAGCAGCCGCGCCCCGGATTTTGCCCGGCGCTGTGTTGTCGCGGCCACAAGACTTGCGCGTTACAGGCGGGTGGAAGCGTCGTCTCGCGCGCATTTCCTCCAAAGGTCATACGCCGCGGCCCGCCGGGACGAGCGAGGCCCCTGGTTGTTGTCGACGCAAGTCCACACAGGAGAGTCGAGCATGGCGAACCCACCGGAGGCGCCCGGCCATCTTCCCCAGTCGCCCAAGCGCCCGGATGACCAGACCAGCCCGCCCTACACGCCGGGCGGCGTGCCGGCGCCCCAGGGCGACCCGCCGCAGTCCCCCGCCGAGCGCACCCCGCCGCCGGACACCTACCCGCCCAAGCAGCGCCCGTGAGCGCGCCCGCCGGTTGCCGAGTCGGGCGGGCGCATGCTCGTGTATGTCGCATTTTACGGAAGTTTTTCTCAACTGTGTCCCTATGACGCAGGGGTTGGTGTTGCGATGCACACCCACAACCACTAAACTTCCGTAATAGACCTACAACGTTGGTGATATTCGTCTGGGCAGGTCTGATCGACAGGGGGGACGGCATGCGCGCGACTGCATTGAAGATTCCGTTCGAGGCCGATGTGCCGACCGACCTGCCGGCCGACGGCGGCTATGCCCTGGCCGAGCAGATCAACCACCGGCTCCGGCGCGCCCACCAGCGCGCCAGCGCCATCTTCCTGGAGACCATCGGCGACCTTCAGCTCACCCCCACGCAGTGGGCGGCCCTGGTGACGCTGCACGCCGAGGGCGCGCTGTCGCAGAACCAGCTGGGCCGGCTCACCTGCATGGACCCGGCGACCACCCAGGGCGTGATCCTGCGCCTGGTCGACCGCGCGCTGGTCGAGCGCCACCCCGACCCGCACGACCGCCGCCGCACCAGCGTGCGGCTGACCCCGGCCGGCCAGTCGCTGGTGACCGCGCTGATGCCGAAGGCGCAGGAGGCGCACGCGCGCACCCTGGCGCCGCTGTCGGCGGAGGAGCAGGACGCCTTCCTGCGCCTGCTGGCCCGGCTCATGTAGCCGAATTGCGCGGGTGCGGCAGCGGAACCGTGACTTTTCGCGTCGGTTTGGTATGAACGCGGGATCCCCTGGGGCATCCCCTGTCCTTCACGCCCGACGCAGGACGCCATGAATCGCCGCCACATCCTTCATCTCATCGGCGCCGCCGCCGCGGCGTGGTTCGCCGTTCCTTCCCCCGCCTCCGCGCAGCAGCCCATCAAGATCGGTGAAGTGAACAGCTACACCGGGCTGCCGGCCTTCACGATCCCCTACCGCCAGGGGTGGCAGCTGGCGGTCGAGGAGGTCAACGCCCGCGGCGGGCTGCTCGGCGGGCGGAAGCTGGAGGTCGTCTCGCGCGACGACGCCGGCAAGCCGGACGAC
This sequence comes from Azospirillum sp. TSO22-1, assembly GCF_003116015.1. Lineage (GTDB taxonomy): Bacteria > Pseudomonadota > Alphaproteobacteria > Azospirillales > Azospirillaceae > Azospirillum. The sequence continues at coordinate 166,537 of NZ_LGQZ01000079.1, read as the reverse complement.
GCCGTGCGGATCGCCGGCGAACTGGTCGCCAACGAGAAGGTGGACCTGCTGTCGGGCACCTATTTCTCCAACGTCGGGCTGGCGGTCGCCGACTTCGCGGCGCGCGAGAAGATCCCCTTCGTGGCGTCCGAGCCGCTGTCCGACGCCGTCACCTGGCAGAAGGGCAACCGCTGGACCTGGCGCCTGCGCCCCAGCACCTACATGCAGGCCGCCATGCTGGTGGAGGAGGCGGCCAAGCTGCCGGCCAGGCGCTGGGCCACCGTCGCACCGAACTACGAGTACGGCCAGTCGGCGGTGAAGTGGTTCAAGGAGCTGCTGAAGGCCAAGCGCCCGGACGTCGAGTTCGTCGCCGAGCAATGGCCGGCCCAGGGCAAGCTGGAGGCCGGGCCGACCGTGCAGGCGCTCGCCGCCTCCAACCCCGACGCCATCTTCAACGTCACCTTCGGCGCCGACCTCGCCAAGTTCGTGCGCGAGGGCGACAACCGCGGCCTGTTCGCCAAGCGCAGCGTGGTCAGCCTGCTGAGCGGCGAGCCGGAATACCTGGAGCCGATGAAGGACGAGGCTCCGAAGGGCTGGATCGTCACCGGCTATCCCTGGGACCAGGTGAAGACGCCGGAGAACACCGCCTTCGTCGAGGCCTACCGCAAGCGCTTCAACGAGCCGCCGCGCATGGGCTCGGTGGTCGGCTACGCCACCTTCACGGCGATCGCCGCCGCCATCGGGAAGGCCGGCTCGACCGACGGCGAGAAGCTGCTGGCGGCGCTGGCCGGCCTGAAGATCGACAGCCCGTTCGGCCCGGTGCTGTTCCGCGCCATCGACCACCAGTCGACCATGGGCGCCTTCGTCGGCCGCACCGACGTGAAGGACGGCAAGCCGACCATGGTGGACTGGCGCTACGCCGACGGCGCGGCGTACCTGCCGCCGGACGACGTGGTCCGCACGCTGCGGCCGGCGGAATAGCGAAACCCAGTCCCTCCCCCAGCCCCGCTGGGGGAGGTTAGGAGGGGGCAGCGGCCTTCCCGACAGGCCGCTGCCCCCACCCCTCCCGCGCTTCGCGCGGGGCCCTCCCTCCCCTCGCGGAGCGTGGGGAGGGCACGATGGACGCCCATGGACTTCTACCTCGTCCAGTTCCTCAGCGGCTTGGCGCAGGCGGCGACGCTGTTCCTGGTGGCGTCGGGGCTGTCGATCATCTTCGGCGTCACCCGCATCGTGAACTTCGCGCACGGCTCCTTCTACATGCTGGGCGCCTACCTCGCCTGGACGTTCGTCGAGCGCTGGGGCTCCGATGTGCTGGGCTTCTGGGGCGGCGTGCTGCTGGCGGCGCTGCTGGTGGGCGCGCTGGGCGCGGTGATGGAGGTGCTGCTGCTGCGCCGGCTGTACCGCTCGCCGGAGCTGTTCCAGCTGCTCGCCACCTTCGGCGTGGTGCTGCTGGTGCAGGACGCTGCCTTCGGCGTCTGGGGGCCGGAGGACCTGCTGGGCCGCCGCGCGCCGCTGCTGAAGGGTACGGTGGACATCCTCGGCCGGCCGTTCCCGCTGTACGACCTGGTGCTGATCGCGCTGGGGCCGGCGGTGCTCGGCCTGCTGTGGCTGCTGTTCAACCGGACCCGCTGGGGCACGCTGGTGCGCGCCGCGACGCAGGACCGCGAGATGACCGCGGCGCTCGGCGTCGATCAGGCCAGGCTGTTCACCGGCGTGCTGTTCCTCGGCTCGGCGCTGGCCGGGCTGGGCGGCGCGCTGCAGGTGCCGCGCGAGGCGGTCAACCTGCACATGGACATGGCGATGGTGGTCGAAGCCTTCGTGGTCGTCGTGGTCGGCGGCATGGGCAGCCTGCCCGGCGCCTTCCTGGCGTCGCTGCTGATCGGCCAGTTGCAGGCGTTCGGCATCCTGGTGTTCCCGCAGATCACGCTGGTGCTGGTGTTCCTGTTCATGGCGGTGGTGCTGGTGCTGCGCCCCTACGGCCTGCTCGGCCGCAAGGAGGAGGCGCCGCCCCCGGCCGCCGCTGCCGGTCCGCCCTTCGCGCCTACCGGGCGGCGTGCCGGCCTCGCGGCGCTGGCGGCGCTCGCCGCGCTGGCCGCGGTGCCGCTGCTGGCCGGCGAGTACGCGCTGATCGTGCTGACCGAGGTGGCGATCCTGGCGCTGGCGGCGGCCAGCCTGCACCTGCTGGTCGGCTTCGGCGGGCTGGTGTCGTTCGGGCACGCGGCCTATTTCGGCCTGGGCGCCTACGGCGCGGCGCTGCTGGTCAAGCACGTCGCGGCGCCGATGCCGCTGGCGCTGCTGGGCGCGCCGGTGCTGGCCGGCGCCGCGGCGCTGATCGCCGGGTGGTTCTGCGTGCGCCGCTCGGGGCTGTACTTCGCCATGCTGACGCTGGCCTTCGCGCAGATCGCGTGGTCGATCACCTTCCAATGGTACGGCGTCACCGGCGGCGACAACGGCATCCTCGGCGTCTGGCCGCCGGCGTGGGCGGCGTCCAGGGCCGTCTATTACGAGGTCACGCTGGCGCTGGTCGCGGCGGCGCTGTGGGCGCTGCGCCGCGCCGCCTTCGCGCCGTTCGGCTACACGCTGCGCGCCGGCCGCGATTCGCCGCTGCGGGCCGAGGCGGTGGGCATCGACGTGCGGCGCCACCAGTGGCTGGGCTTCGCGCTGGCCGGCACGGCGGCGGGGCTGGCCGGCGGGCTGTACGCCTTCGCCAAGGGCAGCGTCTTCCCCACCCTGCTGGCGGTGCCGCAGTCGGTGGACGCGCTGGTCATGGTGCTGATGGGCGGCATCCAGACCGTCGCCGGGCCGGTGGTCGGCGCCGCCGCCTTCCATCTCCTGCGCACCACCCTGATGGCCTCGGAGCATTGGCGGGTCATCCTCGGCCTGGTCATCGTGGCGCTGGTGCTGCTGTTCCCGCAGGGCATCGCCGGCTTCGCCCGCCGCCTGTGGAACCGGGGAGCCGAGGCATGAGCCGCCTCGTCGTCGAGAACCTCGCCCGCTCGTTCGGCGGCGTGCACGCGGTGCGCGGCGTGTCGTTCCGGCTGGAGGCCGGCGAACTGCTGGCGCTGATCGGCCCGAACGGCGCCGGCAAGACCACCTGCTTCAACCTGCTGAACGGCCAGCTGCGCCCCGATTCGGGCAGCATCCGGCTGGACGGCGCCGAACTCGTCGGGCTGGAGCCCTCCCGGATCTGGAGCCTGGGGGTGGGCCGCACCTTCCAGATCACCGCGACCTTCGCGTCGATGACGGTGCGCGAGAACGTGCAGATGGTGCTGCTGTCCCGCCACCGCCGCCTGCTCGGCCTGTGGCGCCCGGCGGCGCGGCAGTTCCGCGACGAGGCGCAGGCCGTCCTGGAGCGCGTCGGCATGGGCGGGCAGGCCGAACGCCCGTGCGGTGTGCTGGCCTACGGCGACCTCAAGCGCGTCGAGCTGGCCATGGCCATCGCCGGCGCGCCCAAACTTCTCCTGATGGACGAGCCCACCGCCGGCATGGCGCCGGGCGAGCGGCAGGAGCTGATGGCCCTCACCGATTCGCTGGCGCACGAGCAGGGCATGGCGGTGCTGTTCACCGAGCACGACATGGACGTGGTGTTCGGCCACGCCGACCGCGTCATCGTGCTCGACCGCGGCCAGCTCATCGCGGAAGGAGCGCCGGACGCCGTGCGCGCCGACCCGCGGGTGCAGGCGGTCTATCTGGGAAACGCCGCATGACCGCCCTCCTGACCGTCGACGGCCTGCACGCCTGGTACGGCCGCGCCCACATCCTGCAGGGCGTCGGCCTGACGGTCGGGCGCGGCGAGGTGGTGGCGCTGATGGGCCGCAACGGCGCCGGCAAGTCCACCACCATGAAGGCGGTCATGGGCCTGCTGGCCGAGCGGCGCGGCCGGGTCGCCTTCGCCGGCACCGACGTCTCCGCGTGGCCGCCGCACCGCATCGCCCGGCTCGGCCTGGGCTACGTGCCGGAGGACCGCCGCGTCTTCGCCGAGCTGACCGTGCGCGAGAACCTGGAGGTCGGCCGGCAGCCGCCGCGCGCCGGGGCGCCGTTGTGGACGCCGGACCGCCTGTACGCGCTGTTCCCCAACCTCGCCGAGATGAAGGACCGCCGGGGTGCGCGCATGAGCGGCGGCGAGCAGCAGATGCTGACGCTGGCCCGCACGTTGATGGGCAACCCGTCGCTGCTGCTGCTCGACGAGCCGTCCGAGGGACTGGCGCCGCGCATCGTGCAGCAGATGGCCGACGCCGTGCGCACGCTGAAGGCCGAGGGGCTGTCGGTGCTGCTCTCCGAGCAGAACCTCGGCTTCGCCGCCGCCGTCGCCGACCGCGCCGTGGTCATCGAGAAGGGCGTCGTGCGCTGGGACGGGGCGATGGCGGCGCTGCTGGAGGACGGGGACGCGCGGCGCGCCTATCTGGCGGTGTGAAGCGCCGCGTCGTCCGCCGCGCCGCGTTCCGCCGGCGGGGCGTCGGCCCGCCCGACGAAGACGATCACCACGCAGATCAGCAGCATGCCGGCGGCCTGCGGCACCTCGAACCGTTCGCCCAGCAGCAGATAGGCGGTCAGCGCCGCGAAGACCGGGTCGAGCATGCCGACCACCGTGGCGGGGAACGGGTCGATGTGGCGGAGTCCCTCCAGGTAGAGCCCGTAGGGCACGACGGTCCCGAAGACGCCGATGAACAGCGTGAAGCCGACGACCGGCCACGACGGCTCGACCGTCGTGTAGTCGATCAGCGGAGTCGCCAGCAGCCAGAACGCCGCCGAGACGAGGAACGGCCACGCGGTCATCCCCCAGCTGTCAAGGCCGCGGGCATGGCCCTTCGCCCCGTAGACGTTGTAGGCGGCGAAGCAGACGGCGCACAGCATCCCGGCCGCCACGCCCAGCGCATTGCCCCTCCACAGCCCGGCGTCGTAGCCGCCGACCAGCAGGAAGCACCCGGCCGCGTTGCCGGCCAGGATCAGCAGCACCGGCCGGGTCAGGCGCCGCCGGCCCAGAACCACCCCGGTGAACACGATGACCAGCGGCGCCGTGTACTCCAGCATCAGGGCGATGGCGACGTTGGTCAGCGCGATGGCGTAGAAGAACGTCACGTTGACCAGGGTCAGCAGCACGCCCATCAGGAGGAGGAACGGCCAGTCGGCCCGCCGCACGCGGATCGGCCGGCCCAGCAGCGGCATCATCGCCATCATGGCGGCGGCGGCGATGAAGCTGCGCACGGCGACCATCACCAGCGGCGGCAGATCCGCGACGAACAGCATCTTCGCCAGCGTGCCGGCGATCCCGAACAGCAGCGACGAGGCGGTGATGAGGCCATAGCCCAGCAGGCGGCTGCGGGTCCCCCGCGCGGTGCGCTCCATGACGTCCGGCTCCATCTGGTCCGCCGGACAGTATCGCGCGCCTCCCCGCCCGCCGCTGCGGCATTTCGCGCCGCGTCACCGCCCCTCCAGCGCCCCCGCCAGCCTTTCCAGGAACACCCGCACCTCGGCCGGATCGCCCAGGCTCCACGCCGCCGCGGTGTCGTCCGGCCGGTCCATCACCCGGATGCCGATGCCCCGCCCGGCGAGCGCGCGGAAGGCGTCCTCGTCGGTCTCGTCGTCGCCGATGTAGACCGGCACGGCGCTGCCCAGCCCCAGCGCGTCGATCAGCGCAAGCACCGCGCGCCCCTTGTCCCACGGCAGGTTCGGGCGCAGCTCGTGGATCTCCTTGCCGCCGGTGACGCGCAGGTCCGCCTCTCCCGCCGCCGCGGCGAGCACCGCCGCCGCGACCGCCGGCTTGGCGGCGGGTTCCACCAGCCGCGTGTGCACCGCGATGGCGAAGCGCTTGCGCTCGACCAGCGCGCCCGGCACGGCGGCCAGCCGCTGCCGCAACGCCGCGTCGGCGCGCTCCAGCGCCGGGGCGTACTCCAGGCCGATCTGCGTGCGCAGGCCGGGTCCGCGGATGTCGAAGCCGTGGCTGCCGGCGTAGACCAGTTCCTCCAGCCCGACCATCCCCGCCACGTCGTCGAGGTCGCGCCCGCTGACCACCGCCAGCGGGCACAGCACCGCCAGCCGCGCCACCGCCGCGCGCGTGGCGTCGTCGATCCGCGCGCGCTCCGGCCGGTCGACGATCGGCGTCAGCGTGCCGTCGTAGTCGAGGAACAGCGCCGGGCGCCGGCCGGCCAGCGCCTCCAGGAACGCCGCGAAGCCCCGCCCGGCGGACGGCGGCGTGTGGGGGTGGGTCGGCCTTGCCTCGCCCATGCGGAAGCCTCCGTGTCCTGGGTTCACGGCAACTTCAACACTGAGCACTGTAATTATGTTTCCGATCGGCCGCCGGAACGCGCACGAATTGTGGCGCGGCAGCAACAGCATACCCCGAAAAGCGACGGCCCCGTAAAAGGGGCCGCGCTTCGGTGTTGCCACACCTGGGTTTTTTGATATTTTTTGCAGCGCAGCAAGAGATTGCTGCTTCGCCCTTCTTGGGCGTTTCCTCCCTAAAACTCAGGCCGCTGAACTTCAGCGGCCTTTTTTCTGCCATAAGCTTGGCCGGCCGGCAAGCCCTGACAAAGGGAATAATCCTACCATACCAACGGTCTGACCGTTGCGGCCTTGCCGAATGCGTAGGCAGCGGGTTAGCTGGGCGGACAACCCATGCCGAACGGACGGTGACGCCCCGTGGACGCCCTGCTCGACGCCCAGATCCACACCGGCAGCGCGGTGCTGACCGACTCCGCGGTGCTGATCGACGGCGGCTCGATCCTCGGCGTCGTGCCGCGGTCCGAGGTGCCGGCCGGCGCGACTCGCCATGCGCTGGGCGGCGGCATCCTGGCGCCCGGCTTCATCGACCTGCAGGTGAACGGCGGCGGCGGCGTGCTGTTCAACGACCGGCCGGACGTCGAAGGCATCCGCGCCATCGTCGCCGCGCACCGCCGCTTCGGCACCACCGCGCTGCTGCCCACTTTCATCACCGATTCGCGCGACAAGCGCGCCCGCGCGGTGGAGGCCGTCGCCGCGGCGCTGGCGGCGGGCGAGCCCGGGGTGCTCGGCATCCATCTGGAGGGTCCGCATATCGACGCCGGCCGGCGCGGCGTGCACGACGCCCGCTTCATCGCCCCGCCGGACGACGTGGACCTCGCGCTGATGACGCGCCTCGGCCCCGGCCGCACGCTGGTCACCCTGGCGCCGGAGACGGTGCCCTCCGAGGTGATCCGCGACCTTGCCGCGCGCGGCGTCCGGGTCTGCGCCGGCCACACCGCGGCGACCTGGGAGCAGATGGAGGCCGGCATCGCGTCCGGGGTGAGCGGCGTCACCCACCTCTACAACGCCATGAGCCCGCTCGGCCACCGCGAGCCCGGCGCGGTCGGCGCGGCGCTCACCGACGACCGCGTGCGGTGCGGCATCATCGTGGACGGTCACCACGTGCACGACGCCGCGGTGCGCCTCGCCTGGACGGCCAAGCCGGCGGGCACGCTGTTCCTGGTCACCGACGCCATGCCGCCGGTCGGGGCGCCCCCCGGCGATTTCCAGCTGTACGGCGAGACGGTGACGGTGCGCGACGGCCGCTGCGTCAGCGCCGACGGGCGCCTGGCCGGCTCGGCGCTCGACATGGCGACGGCGGTGCGCAACTGCGTGCGGCGAATCGGCATTCCGCTGGACGAGGCGCTGCGCATGGCCGCCGCCTACCCCGCCGACTTCCTGGGAATCGCCGACCGCCGGGGCCGCCTCCTGCCGGGTCTGGCGGCCGACCTCGTGCACTTGGACGACGACGTGCGTCCCCTGGCCACCTGGGTCGCCGGAAAAATGGAGCGGTGCTGAATCGGGGGCTCCCCCCGCCGCGCGATCCGGCGTATAGAAGCGTCCGAACCCGCTTCAACCCTTACAATCCTGGGAGTCCCGTCATGGACATCGCCCTGCTGGCCCTCGCCGCGGTCTTCTTCTTCTGGCAGACGATCAGCGACTGAATCCCGTCCGCAAAGAGCCCCCTCCCCCGCGGTGCGGGAGAGGGGCAGGCTCCGCTCTTACTCCACGCCGCGGACGATCCGCAGCGTGTCGCGCGTCTCCAGGCTGCTGTAGGCAGTGTTCAGCAGACGCAGCGTCTCCATGATGGTGCCGATGGCCTCGTGCACCTCGTCCGCGCCGTGGGCGTGCGGCGACGGCAAGGCATCCAGCACCCCTTCCAGCTCCTCCACGGCGTCCTGAAGCAACACGCAGGCCTGCTCCAGCCGGCGGCGTGGCGGCTTGGCGCTTTCCATACCGCGATATGCAATTCGGTTTGCAATCTGCGACGCGTTCAGTTTGGCCACGCGCTCGAATCCGCCATTTCCGTGAATCATAGGGCACCGCTTTCCGTGTGATGCCCCATTTCCCGCAAACATCGTGCCAATCAGCGGTTGTCTTTTGGCCACAGCCAGGCGGCGCCGCGCATGCCGCTCTCGGCGCCATGCCGCGCCCGGACGATCCGCGTGCGCGGCGCCGGCGCCAGCGTGTAGCGGCCGAGCCTCGCCGACGCCGCCCCGGCCAGTCCCGGCAGGTGCGACAGCCCGCCGCCGATCACCACCGCGTCGGGGTCGAGGATATGCACGACCACCGCCAGCGCCCGCGCCAGCGCGTCGGCGTGGCGATCCAGGGTGGCGCGCGCCGCCGGGTCGCCGGCTTCGGCGCGCCGGGCGATCTCCGGCGGGTCCAGCGCCTCGCCGGTGTGGCGGTGGTGCAGCCGGGCGAGCCCGGCGCCGCACAGCAGCGTCTCGACGCAGCCCGGCCGGCCGCAGCCGCAAGGCTCCGCCGGGCCGTCCTCCGCCTCGTTCCGCCAGGGCAGCGGCGTGTGCCCCCATTCCCCGGCCAGCGCGTTGGCACCGGCCAGGATGCGCCCGCCGGCCACCAGCCCACCGCCGACGCCGGTGCCGAGGATGACGCCGAACACCACGTCGCACCCGGCGGCGGCACCGTCCACCGCCTCCGACAGCGCGAAGCAGTTGCCGTCGTTGGCGATGCGCACGCAGCGCCCGCAGCGCGCCGCGAGGTCGGCGGCGAAGGGCCGCCCGTCGAGCCACGGCAGGTTGACCGCCCGCACCGTCCCGGCCGCCGGATCGACCACGCCGGGCAGGCTGATGCCGACGCCGCGCGCCGGCCCGGCGGCGCGCTCCAGTTCCGCCACCGCATCGGCGAGATCCGCCAGCGTGGCGTCGTAGGCGCGCGGCGTGCCGGCGCGGGTGCGGGCGCGTTCCACCCCCTGGTCGTCGAGGGCGACGGCGGCGATCTTAGTGCCGCCGAGGTCGATGCCGATGCGCATGGAACGGGCTCGGGGTGAGGGCGTGCGGGGGCGGCAGCCTATACCGCGCACCCGGCGTCCGGCCAGCCCTCCCGTGGTGCCCCGCTCCCCCGGAAGAGGGTGGGGACCGCCCGTTTGCACCGTCGCACAGGGCGAGTCCGTCACTAGACTCAAGGTCGGGTCTCGAATTTGCACAGGCCGACGCAGCTCCATGGACCGTCACGCTCAGCAACCCTCGCCGCGCCGCGGCGCCGCTTCCCTTCGCACCGACCAGCAGGAGGCTTACGACGGACTTCTCCTCGCCCTGCTCGCCCGCAAGCGCCTGATGGTGCTGGCCGGCGGCACCGGGGCGGAGCGTACCGACGTGTTCGCCCGCGTCATCGGACAGGTGGCGGCCGACGGCTCGCTGGTGCTGCCGGTGGTGGCGCAGCACGGCATGCAGGTCGAGGATCTGGTCGCCGCCGCCGCGGACGCCGCCGGCATCCGGCCCGCCGGGGAGGAGGCCGACTTCGACGCGCTGGTCGGCGAACTTGAGAGCCAGCTCGACCTCGCCGGCAGCGGCCTGCTGGCGGTGGACGACGCCCACCTGCTGGCCCCGGCGACGCTGGCCGACCTCGCCGACCTCTCCCGGGCGGAGACCGCGAGCGGCCGCTTCGTGCAGATCCTGCTGTCCGGCGCGCCGGAGCTGGAACGCCTGCTGTCCCGCCCGGCGCTGCAGCAGGCGGTGCGCGACCTCGGCGTCATCTACCGCCTGATCGGCGGCGCCCCGCCCTCGGCGGCGCCGCAGGAGCACGACGACGCGGCGGTCACCCCGATCAGCTTCGCCCGCACCCATCGCCCGCCCGTCGCCGTCGCCGAGTCGCTCCCAGAGCCCGAGGCGCGTCCCGCATCGGAGTGGACGGTGCCGCCGTCGCTCGGCGTCGCGCCGCCGCGCCGTGGCCGGGCCGGCGCGTGGGCGGTGGCGGCGCTGGCGCTCGCCGTCGCCGGGGCCGGCGCGATGGTCGCCGTCCAGCCGTTCGGCGAGGACATGGACATGGACTTCGACCGCACCGCCGCCGACCTGCGCGGCAAGGCGGACGCGCTGTGGACCGACGCCGGCGCGGCGGTCGGCGCGTGGTCGCGCGACACCTTCGGCTGGCCGCCGGGCGGCGAGAGCGCCGAGAACAGCGACGCGCTGGCGCTCGAACGCAGCCGCTACCCGGCGCTGGCCGACCTGGCGCCCGCCACTCTCCCGCCAGCCACTCTCCCGCCCACCAATCTCCCTCTGGCCGAGCCGCACACCGGCGAGCGCGTCGCTGCGCTGCCGCCACCCGTCCAATCTCCCGCCGGCGAGCGCCCGCACCCCCGCCCGCCCGCTGCCGAACCACCGGCGCCCGCCCCGATGGCTCCGGCCCCGCTGGTACCGCCGCTGCCGCGCTCCGAATCGGCACCCGATGCCGGGCCGCTGCCGCCGACCATCCCGTGGGCCACGGCCCCCCAGATCGCGCCCGTGCCGCTGCCCGACCTCCCGCCGCCGCCCGCCGCGCCGCCCGCGGTTGCCGTGGCGCCGGCCCCGACGCCGGGCGCCCCGCCGCAGAACGCCGCGCCGGCCGAGGCCGCCACCGAACGCGTCCAGGCTCTCGTCGAGCAGGCGCGCCGCCAGATCGCCAGCAAGCGCCTGACCACCCCGCCGGGCGACAACGCCAACGAAACGGTGCAGCGCCTCCGCGAGCTGGCGCCCGATTCTCCGGAAATCCCCGCGCTGGTGGCGGCGATGGTGGACACCTACCGGCGCTGGGCGGCCTACGCCGAGAAGGACGGCAACAGCTCCGAGGCGCGCCGCTACCTGGAGCGCGCGCTGGCGGTCAGCCCCGACGACCCGGCGCTGCGCGCCCAGCTCAAGGGCGAGACCACCGCGGCCAAGCCGGAGCCGGCCAAGCTGTCGCCCTCCGACGCCGCCGACGTCTTCGCCGACCAGGAGGCGACGCTGGCGATCCTCGGCCAGCCGGCGGCCCTGCGCGCCGCGCTGGCGGCCGGGCACCACGACCCGAACAAGCGCCTGGAGAACGGCAAGACGCCGCTGATGCTCGCCGCCGAGGCCGGGCTGCGCGACGCGGCGCGCCAGCTGCTGGAGCGCGGCGCCAACGCCAACCTGCGCACCCGCGACGGTGCCACCGCGATCATGTACGCGGCGTGGAACGGACGCGACGAGATCGTGGCGATGCTCGCCGACGCCGGGGCCAACGTCAACGCCGGCAACGACGACGGCAAGACCGCGCTGATGGCGGCGGCGGCGCGCGGCCACGCCGGGGTGGCGCGCGCCCTGCTGGCCCGCGGCGCGGCGGTCGACCGCGCGGCCAACCACGGCTGGACGGCGCTGATGTACGCCGCGCACGCCGGCAACGAGGCGGTGGTCCGCCTGCTGGTGGACGCCGGCGCCAACCCGAACCGCACCGACCAGATGGGCAACTCCGCCATCACGCTCGGCCGCCAGCAGGGGCACACCCAGGTGGTGGGCACGCTGATGGGACGGTAGCCATGGAAGCCCTCCCCCGCCTCCGGCGGGGGAGGGGTGTTTTATTTCCCCGCGCTGGTCTCCAGCAGCGCCAGCAGCCCCGCCAGCAGCTCGACCGGGCGCGGCGGGCAGCCGGGGATGTGCAGGTCGACGGGCACCACCTCGGACACGCCGCCGGTCACCGCATAGCCGTCCTTGAACAGCCCGCCGTCGATGGCGCAGGCGCCGCAGGCGACCACCCACTTGGGGTCCGGCGTGGCGTCCCAGGTGCGGTGGAGCGCTTCCCGCATGTTCTTGCTCACCGGGCCGGTCACCAGCAGCACGTCGGCGTGGCGTGGCGACGCCACGAAGCGGATGCCGAAGCGCTCCAGGTCGTAGACCGGGTTGTTGAGCGCGTGGACCTCCAGCTCGCACGCGTTGCACGAGCCGGCGTCGACCTCGCGGATCGACAGGCTGCGGCCCAGCCGCGCCTGCGTCGCCGTTCGGAGCCTGGCGCCCAGTTCCTCCAGCGCGTCGCGCGACGCCGGGGGTGCATCTTCGGTGACCGGGCCGCCGCGCAGGGCCTTGAGGATGTGCGTCAGCATCAGAGGTCGTGCCCGGAGTAGGAGCAGTTGAACGACTTGTTGCAGAGCGGGAAGTCGGCCACGATGTTGCCCTCGATCGCCGCCTCCAGCAGCGGCCACTGGAACCAGGACGGGTCGCGCGGGTGGCAGCGGTCGATGGTCCCGTCCGGGTTCACCCGCACCCACACCAGGATCTCGCCGCGGAAGCTCTCCACCAGGGCCATGCCCTCGCCGCCGGGACCCTCAACCGGCACGCGCGGCAGCGGTCGCTCGCCCTTCTCGTTGCGCGGCGCGCCGGGCATGCGCTTGACGATCTGCTCGACGAGGCCGAGGCTCTGCTCCACCTCGCAGATGCGGATCCAGACGCGGGCGTTGACGTCGCCCTCGGTGCGCACCGGCACCTCGAACTCCAGGTCCTCGTAGGGCGCGTAGGACGGGGTGCGCCGTGCGTCCAGCCCGCGCCCCGAGGCGCGCCCGACGTGCCCGCCGGCGCCGAAGCGGTTGACCAGGCTGCCCGAGACGACGCCAGTGCCCACCGTGCGGTCCTGCAGGCTGGCCTTGTTCTCGTAGATCGCCACCAGCGGCGGGAAGCGGCGGCGCAGCTCCGCCACCAGTTCCAGCAGGCGCGCCGGGCCGTCCTCGCTGATGTCCACGGCGACGCCGCCGGGCACCACGCGGTCCATCATCAGCCGGTGGCCGAAGCAGGCGTCCGCCGTGCGCGCCACCAGCTCGCGCAGTCGGCTGAGTTCCGCAAGCATGAAGGCGAAGGCGGCGTCGTTGCAGACGGCGCCGATGTCGCCCAGGTGGTTGGCGGTGCGCTCCAGCTCCGCCATCAGCGCGCGCAGCCACACGGCGCGCGGCGGCACCGCGACGCCCAGCGCCGATTCCACCGCCTGCGCGAAGGCCAGGGAGTAGGCCACCGTGCTGTCGCCGGACACCCGGGCGGCGAGCTTCGCCGCATCCTCGACCGGCTTGCCGCGCATCAGCCCCTCGATGCCCTTGTGCACCCAGCCCAGCTGCTCCTCCAGCCGCACCACCGTCTCGCCGTTGCAGGTGAAGCGGAAGTGGCCGGGCTCGATGATGCCGGCGTGCACCGGGCCGACCGGCACCTGATGCAGCCCCTCGCCCTCGACGGGCAGGAAGGTGTAGGGCGGCGGGTTCGGCATCGGCGCGGCGGGCTTGTCCGACAGCGGCCGGCGCACGCCCCAGCGGTCGTGGTCGAGCCACGGGCGCGCGTCGGTCAGCCGCTCCGCCGTCAGGCCGAACAGGTCCTGGATGGCGCGCTCCAGCCGGATGGCGCCAGGGCGCGCGGCACTCAGGCTGGGGAACGTGCCGTCCGGGCAGTCCAGCGAGACGACGGCGAGATCGCCGGCCATGTCCTCGCGGATCGCCGCGTGCACCGTGCCGGGCTCGGCCCACAGCCCCAGCAGCGACCAGCCGTTGCCGCCCAGCGCCTCGATCATGGTGCGCCAGCCGCCCGCCGTGGTGGCGTAGCGCGGCCAGGGGCGGTGCCCCGCGACCGGCTTGCCGATGCGCCGCAGAAGCCCGAACAGGGGATCCTCGCCGAAATACATGGCCCGTTACCCCAACAGATGCGCGACGGTCTGGAACCACGCCACCAGCGGCCCCGGCAGCCAGACGCCGGCCACCAGCACCAGCCCGAGATGCGCGTAGAGCGGCACCAGCGAGCCGTGGATCGGCTGGGACTCGCCCTCCGCCTCGCCGAAGCACAGCTGCTGCACGCGCAGCACCAGCGCGCCGAAGGCCAGCAGCACGCCGGCGGTGAGCGGCAGCGCCAGCAGCGGCTCGCGGGCGAAGGTGGAGGTGATCAGCAGGAACTCGCTCATGAAGATGCCGAAGGGCGGCAGGCCGGCGATGGCGACCACGCCGACCAGCAGGCCCCAGCCCAGCGCCGGGTGGCTGATGGTCAGGCCGCGGATCTTGTCGATGGCCTGCGTGCCCTTGGCCTGGGTGACGTGGCCGACGGCGTAGAAGATCGCCGACTTGGTCAGGCTGTGCATGGCCATGTGCAGCAGGCCGGCGAAGTTGGCCAGCGGCCCGCCCATGCCGAAGGCGAAGGTGATGATGCCCATGTGCTCGATCGAGCTGTAGGCGAAGAAGCGCTTGATGTCGCGCCGCCGGTACAGCATGAAGCCGGCCAGCGTCAGCGACGCCAGCCCCATGGTCACCATCAGCGGCCCCGGGCTGAGCGCCGCCCCGTTGGCCGCCAGCAGCATCTTGAAGCGCAGCACCGCGTACAGCGCGACGTTCAGCAGCAGCCCCGACAGCACGGCGGAGATCGGCGTCGGCCCCTCGGCGTGCGCGTCGGGCAGCCACGCGTGCAGCGGCGCCAGCCCCACCTTGGTGCCGTAGCCGACCAGCAGGAAGACGAAGGCGAGGTTGAGGATCGCCGGGTCCACCTTGGCGACGAACCGCATCAGCTCGGTCCAGGTCATCGCCGCCATGCCCGGCCCCATCACCGGCTGCGCCGCGAGGTACATCAGGATGGTGCCGAACAGTGCCAGCGCGATGCCGACGCCGCACAGGATGAAGTACTTCCAGGCCGCCTCGATGCTCTCGGCGGTGCGGTACAGGCTGACCATCAGCACGGTGGTCAGCGTCGCCCCCTCCACCGCCACCCACATGACGCCCAGGTTGTTGGCGCTGAGCGCCAGCAGCATGGTGAACATGAACGCCTGATACATGGCGTGGTAGAAGCGCAGGTTGAGCGGCTTCAGCTTGCCCACCGCGATCTCGTGGCCGATGTAGGTGGCCGAGAAGATCGAGGTGGTGAAGCCGACGAAGCAGGTCAGCACCACGAGATAGATGTTGAAGGCGTCCACCACGAACAGCGCATCCGCGCCCGGTTCCCGCGCGAACAGCAGCAGCGACAGCAGCAGCGTCAGCCCCGACGCCGCCACGTTGAGCCACGCCCCCAGCCGGTAGCCGGGCACCAGCGCCAGGACCCCGCCGGCCAGCAGCGGCAATGCCACGATGCCGTAGATCGGGCTCAATGGCTTTCCCCCCGGAAGGACTCGATCTTCTGCATGTCCAGCGTGTCGAAGCGCTCGCGGATGTGGAACAGGAAGATGCCGAAGACGATGAAGGCCACCATCACCGAAAAGGCGATGGACATCTCGACGATGAGCGGCATGCCGGCGACGCCGACGGCGGCGAGGATCAGCCCGTTCTCGATGGACATGAAGCCGACCACCTGACTGACCGCGTTGCGCCGCGTGATCATCATCAGCAGCCCCAGCAGCACGACGGACAGCGACAGCGCCAGATCCTCGCGGGTCAGCGCCGAGGCGCTCTCGGTGACCGGCATCACCAGCAGGATCGACAGCGTCACCAGCGACACGCCGGCCAGCATGGTCAGGCCGACCGACAGCGCCGGCTCGATGGTGCGGTGGATGTTCAGCTTGACGACGATCCGGTGCAGCGCCACCGGCATGACGATGGCCTTCAGGCCCAGCGTCAGCAGCGCCGTGACGTAGAGGTGCGGCGCGTGCTGGATGTAGCCCTGCCACGCGGCGGCGGCGGACAGCGCCAGCGCCTGCGCGGTGAAGACGTGCAGCAGCGCGAACAGCCGGCGCTGGTAGAGCAGCGCGAAGCTCATCAGCAGCACGACGGCCCCCAGCAGGTGCGCGGCATCGTACCCAAGATCGTGCATCACACCCCCCGCGACACGTAGAGGAAGATCGCGCCGAGCAGGCTGAGCAGCAGCGCGCCGCCGAGGAACTCGCCGACGCGGAAGACGCGCATCTTGGCGATGGAGGTCTCGAACACCGCCAGCAGCACGCCGGCCACGCCCAGCTTCAGCACGAAGGTCGCCAGCCCGCGGATCACCGCCGCGCTGTCGGCGCCCGGCCCGGCCATGCCCCACGGCGCGAAGACGCAGCCGATCAGCGCGGCGTAGAGCAGCAGCTTCAGCATGCTGGCGCCCTCGATCAGCGCCAGGTGGCGGCCGGAGTACTCCAGCACCATGGCCTCGTGCACCATGGTCAGCTCCAGGTGCGTGGCCGGGTTGTCCACCGGGATGCGGGCGTTCTCGGCGATGGCGACCATGACCAGCGAGATCAGCGCCAGCGCCAGCGAGATGCGTAAGCCCACCGCGCCCGACATCATGAAGTCGGCGATCTCCGCCAGCGAGGTGCTGCGCACCAGGATCGCCACCGAGAACACCACCATCAGCATGGCCGGCTCGGCCAGCGCCGCGATCATCATCTCGCGCGACGAGCCGATGCCGCCGAAACTTGTGCCCACATCCATGCCGGCCAGCGCCAGGAAGAACCGCGCCGAGCCCAAGAGCGCGATCAGCGCGATCAGGTCCGCCGTCGGCGCCAGCGCCAACTGCGTCGAGAAGGTCGGGATCAGCCCCGCCGCCAGCCAGATCGCCGTGAACATGATGTACGGCGTGGTGCGGAACAGCCAGGAGGCGTTGTGCGCCAGCACCGCCTCCTTCTTCAGCAGGCGCAGGATGTCGCGGTAGGGCTGCAGGATCGACGGCCCGCGCCGCGCCAGCAGCCGCGCCTTCACCCAGCGCACGAACCCGGTCAGCCCCGGCGCCAGCGCCAGCACCACGAGCATCTGCACGATCTGCAGGAACACGGAGGTCAGGAGGGTCATCGCTGCGTCACCGCCACCATGACCAGCAGCACCACCAGCGCGAAGAACATCAGCATCAGGTAGCGGCGGATCGTCAGGAATTGCAGACGGTTCACCAGGTCGGCCAGGCGCGCCACCAGCCGGACCAGCGGCGTGAAGATCGCGTGCCACGCCGGGTCGGTCCAGGTGACGTGGAAGCGCGCGGGCCGCGTGTCGCCCGGCTGCGGCATGTCGACGTGGTCGCGGGCGCGGAACACCGTGGATCCGAAGGCACGGCGGATCGGCTGGCCGAAGCTGGACGCCGTGTACTGCGTCACCGCCAGCGGGTCGAGCCCGTCGTAGCCGCAGCCCCAGGGGATGGAGCGGCGCACCTTGGCCGAGGCCCAGCGGTGGATCGCCACCACCAGCACCATCGACAGCACGCCGATCACCAGCGCCATGACCAGCCCGTTGTACGAGTTGCCGATGGCCGAGGTCGGCGCCAGCCAGAACCAGGGCTGGTAGGCGCGGTCGTCGAACGGCCCGGCGTCCACCATCAGCCGCGTCGCCGGCTCGAACAGGCGCAGCAGCGGCGTCGGCAGCACGCCGAGCAGCACGCACAGCACCGCCGGCACCGCCATGCCCAGCCGCATGGCCGCATTCACCTCGCGCGCCTCCTCGGCTTCCCTGCCCCTGGGGCGGCCGAGGAAGGCGGTGCCGTACATCCGCACGAAGCACGCCGCCGCCAGCGCCGCCGCCAGCGCCAGCGCCGCGCCGATCACCGCGATGAGGATCTTCAGCGACCATTGCGGCAGCGCCGGCCCGTTGAGGATGGCCTGGAACAGCAGCCACTCGCCGACGAAGCCGTTGAGCGGCGGCAGCGCCGAAATCGCCGCGGCGCCGACCAGCACGAACACCGCCGTCACCGGCATGCGGTGGATCAGCCCGCCCATGCGCCCGAGGTCGCGGCTGTGCACCGCGCTCAGCACGGCGCCGGAGCCGTAGAACAGCAGGCTCTTGAACAGCGAGTGGTTGATGACGTGCAGCAGCGCCGCCGACATCGCCAGCGCCGCGATCACCGGCACGTGCGCCGCCTTGAACACCAGCGCCATGCCCAGCGCCGCGACGATCACCCCGATGTTCTCCACCGTGGAGTAGGCGAGCAGGCGCTTCAGGTCGTCCTGCAGCATGGCGTACAGCACGCCCATGATGGCGGTGACGGCGCCCAGCACCAGCATCACGCCGCCCCACCACCACAGCGGCTCGCCGATCAGGTCGAACAGCACGCGGGTGATGGCGTAGACCGCCACCTTGGTCATCACGCCGGACATCAGCGCCGAGACGTGGCTGGGCGCCGCCGGGTGCGCCAGCGGCAGCCAGACGTGCAGCGGCACCAGCCCGGCCTTCGACCCCGCCCCGACCAGCACCAGCAGCACGCCCAGCGTCGCCGCCCATCCCTCCGGCGCGTGGCTGCGGATGGCGTCGAAGCGGTAGTCGCCGTGCGCCCCGGCCAGCAGCCCGAAGGCCAGCAGCAGGCAGGCGGTGCCGAAGCTGGCCATGATCAGGTAGATGCGGGCAGCGCGCGGCGTGTCGGGGTCGCGGTGGGTGGACAGCACCAGCAGCCAGGAGGCCAGCGACATGAACTCCCACGCCACCAGGAAGCCGAAGGCGTCGTCGGCGATCAGCACCGCGTTCATCCCGGCGATGAACAGCGGGTAGAGCGGCAGCACCGGCCCGCTCCGGGCGTCGTGGTGCGCCCGCTCGTAGCCCCAGCCGAACAGGCTGGCGGTGGCGCCGGTCAGGTTGACGACCAGCAGGAACACCGCCGACAGCGCGTCGGCGCGCACGTGCGCCGTCATCCACGGCAGCCCGAGCGGCAGCGCCAGCGCCTCGGTCCCGGCGCCGCCGGCCAGCGACAGCACCGACCACAGCGCCAGCAGCGTGCACAGCGCCCCGGTGCCGCCATAGACGATCCCGCGTGCGAACGGAATACGGGACGCCGCCACCCCCACCGCCGCCAGCAGCAGGAGACCGACAATTGCCGAGACCACGAAAGCCAAAGCCGCGGACCTATGAAAGGAGTACGCACTTAGTAAGGATCTTTCCCCCCACTCGTTGCAAGGGGAAAAACTGTGGCTCGGCAATTTGCCGCGGT
The DNA here is from genome assembly GCF_003116015.1 of Azospirillum sp. TSO22-1. GTDB lineage: Bacteria > Pseudomonadota > Alphaproteobacteria > Azospirillales > Azospirillaceae > Azospirillum. The sequence goes on along the minus strand of NZ_LGQZ01000079.1, from coordinate 147,527 downwards.
GTTGCTGCCGGGAGAAAGGCGGAGCGGCTGTTCCTGCCCCTTGGCCTGCCCTGTTCACGGCGCATCCAGCGTTCGTTCACAGTTGGAGCACTTTTTTAGCCGTCATCCCCGCGAAGGCGGGGATCCATAAGCCCCATGACGTGCAGTTGTGGAACGTATGGATCCTCGCCTTCGCGGGGATGACGGTCCGGAGGGAGCGCGGAACCCTTGAAAACGCGCGCAAAAAAGAAAGGCTCCCGGACTTGCGTCGGGAGCCTGAGGTTTGGTTCGGGAGGAAACGCAACCAAGTTGCTGAAGACCGTTCTACGCGGGTTTGGTTAAGGCAAGGTAAAGATATTAACCAAAATTCTTAACCCTGTTTCTGTCACAGCCGGCGACTCCGAACCGTGCCGTCAGCGCCCATGGATCAGCGCAGATCGGCCGGCGCCTCCGCCCGTTCCGTCATGCCGTAGTCGCGCAGCACCGCGGCGACCCGCAGGCGGTAGTCGCGGAACAGTTCGCCCCGCCCGCGCGCCTGCGCCACGCGGTGCTCGGCCTTGCTCCGCCACGCCGTCACGGCGTCCTCGTCGCGCCAGAAGGACAGCGACAGCACCTTGGCCGGATCGGTCAGGCTCTGGAACCGCTCCACCGAGACGAAGCCGTCGATGCGTTCCAGCTCCGGCCGCAGCCGGGCGGCGATGTCCAGGTACTCGGCGCGGCCGTCCTCGGCCGGCCAGACTTCGAAGATCACGGCGATCATGGGACCTCCCTCCCCAGTGTCAGGCCGGGCGCGCCGCCCGGCGGGTGAACGCGCCGGCGGGCAGCGTCATGGCGGCGACGCCGGCCACCACGCACAGCAGGCCCGCCCACGCCGTCGGCGGCAAGCCCTCGCCGAGGACGGCGCCCCCGATGGCGACGCCGATCGGCACGCGCAGGTACGCCTGCGCCGTGGCGCCGACCGAGCCCAGCGTGCGGAACAGCCGGAAATAGATGACGAACGCCAGCGCCGTGGAGAACACCGCCAGCCCGCCCAGCGCCAGCAGGGAGTCCGCCGACGGCGCCAGCGTCCACGGCCGGTCCACCGCGAGGCTGACCGGAATCAGCACGACGGTGCCGCAGAGCAGCGATCCGGCGGCCGGCACCATGGAGTCCAGGTGCTTGAATCGCGTGCCGAAGATCGCCGCCCCGGCGTAGGCCACGGTGGCGGCGACGATGGCGAGTTGCGCCAGCAGATCGACGCCCAGCCCGTCCAGCGCCCGCACCCCGACGATCAGCCCGGTCCCCGCCAGCCCGGCGGCGACGCCCAGCAGCTTGCGCCCGCTCACCGCCTCGTGCCGGGTCAGGCCCCAGGTCAGCAGGAAGGTGAACACCGGCGTCGTCGCGTTGAGGATGACGGCGAGGCTCGCCTCGACCCGCAGTTCCGCCCAGGCGATCAGCGTGAACGGCAGCACGCTGTTCAGCCCCGCCTGGATGAGGAACTGCCCCCAGGTGGCGCGGTCGCGCGGCAGCCGCACGCCGCGCAGCCGCAGCACCGCCAGCAGCACCAGCCCGGCGACCAGCGTCCGCCCGGCGATGAAGGTCACCGGCGGGATGGTCGTCACCCCGACCCGGATGAAGGTGTAGGAGGCGCCCCATAGCACCGCCAGCACTCCCAGCAGCGCCAGTTCTCTGGTCAGACCGCCGCTTCCCGTACCCCGCTCCGCCATCGCCCTGCCCTTTGTCGTGTCGCCGGGAAACCTGCCACGGCATTCCGCTCCTGTCGCGGCGGAACGCTTCGGCCGCGGCCGAAGCGTCGCGGCGTGACCGGACCGGCGCCCGCGGCTATGCTGGCCGTCATGAACACCATGGTCTCGGGCACCACGCTGGCCGAGGTCGCCGCGGCGATCGGCGACACCGCGCGGGCGAACATCCTGGCGGCGCTGATGGACGGCCGGGCGCTCACCGCCGGCGAGCTGGCGTGGCATGCCGGCGTGAGCGCACCAACCACCAGCGGCCATCTCGCCCGGCTGCGCCAAGCCGGCCTCGTCGCCGAGGAGCGGCAGGGCCGCCACCGCTACCACCGCCTCGCCGGGCCGGAGGTGGCGCACGCGCTGGAGGCGCTGATGGCGGTCGCGGCCTCCGGCCCGCCGCGCCACCGTCCGACGGGGCCGCGCGACGAGGCGTTGCGCGCGGCGCGCACCTGCTACGACCACCTCGCCGGCCGGCTCGGCGTCGGGCTGGCGGACGCGTTGCAGGCGCGCGGCCATGTGGTCATCGCCGACGGCGCCGGCAGCCTCACCGAAGCGGGAGGACGCTTCCTCTCCGGCGCCCTCGGAATCGATCTGGCCGCCGCGCGCAGCGGGCGCCCATTGTGCCGCACCTGCCTGGACTGGAGCGAGCGCCGGCCGCATCTGGCCGGCCGGCTGGGCGCCGCGCTGTGCGCGCGCTGCTTCGAGTTGGGCTGGATCGAGCCGGTGCGCGACAGCCGGGCCGTCGCCGTCACGGAAGCCGGAAGGCGCGGCTTCGCCGAGGCGTTCGGGTTGGCGTTTTGAAGACGATTCGCAGGTTGGGCTGAGCGCAGAAAAGCCCGACTTACCCTCATCCCCGCGAAGGCGGGGATCCATACGTTCCACCACCAACCGCTTTGAGAATTATGGATCCCCGCCTTCGCGGGGATGACGGCAATGTATTGAATCAATTTATGATTTTTGCATCACGGCAAGCGGACATGTCGCTGAATAGGAAATGTGTCGTCCTCCAAGCGATTGCCCTGAACCGCCTTCTTGCCAAACGCCGCGGCTTGTTCTAGGATTGTATACCTAGAAACACCCCGCGCCGGGTGGCGTACTGAACACGCGGCGCACAGTGTTTCACGGTGTTCCACAGCGTTCCATTCGGCGCCCGCCCCGGGCTCTGCCATCTCGCCAGTGGCGCGGCGGGGGCGGACGGGGGTATAGGAGCCTCCCTCGGTTCCACCACGGTCACGACCCGCCATGCTCCCGATCAGCCAGCGCATCGCCGATGAACTCCAGGTCCGCGAAGCCCAGGTCGCCGCCGCCGTCGCGCTGTTGGACGAAGGCTCCACCGTCCCCTTCATCGCGCGCTACCGCAAGGAGGCCACCGGCGGCCTCGACGACACACAGCTCCGCAACTTGGAAGAACGCCTCGGCTATCTGCGCGAGCTGGAGGACCGGCGCAAGACGATCCTCGCCTCCATCGCCGAGCAGGGCAAGCTGATGCCCGAGTTGGAGCGGCAGATCAAACAGGCGGACACCAAGACCCGCCTGGAGGACCTCTACCTCCCCTACAAGACCAAGCGCCGCACCAAGGCGCAGATCGCCCGCGAGGCCGGCCTGGAGCCGCTCGCCGACCTCCTGCTCGGCGATCCGTCCAAGGCCCCGGAGGCCGAGGCCGCCGCCTTCATCGACACGGACAAGGGCGTCGCCGACGCCAAGGCCGCGCTGGACGGCGCCCGCCACATCCTGGTCGAACGCTTCGGCGAGGACGCCGAACTGGTCGGCAGGCTGCGCACCACGATGGCCGAGAAGGGCAAGGTCTCGTCCAAGGTCATCGAGGAGAAGCGGGCCGAGGGCGCCAAGTTCTCCGACTATTTCGACTTCGACGAGCCCTGGGCCAAGGTGCCGTCGCACCGCGCGCTGGCGCTGTTCCGCGGCCGGGCGCAGGGCGTGCTCGACCTGAGCCTCGACCTGGAGGTGCCGGAGGGCGAGAAGCACCCGGCCGAGCGCACGATCTCCGCCCACACCGGCATCCACGACCAGGGCCGTCCCGCGGACAAGTGGCTGTCCGACGTGGTGCGCTGGACCTGGAAGCTCAAGATCGGCCCGCACATCGAGACCGACCTGATGGGGTCCTTGCGCGAGAAGGCCGAGGACGAGGCGATCCGCGTCTTCGCCCGCAACCTGCACGACCTGCTGCTGGCCGCCCCGGCCGGCATGCGCGCCACCATCGGCCTCGACCCCGGCATCCGCACCGGCGTGAAGGTCGCCGTGGTGGACGCCACCGGCAAGCTGGTGGAGACCACCACCATCTACCCGCACCAGCCGAGGAACGACTGGGACGGCTCCATCGCCGCCATCGCCGCGCTGGCGGTGCGCCACAAGGCGGAACTGGTCGCCATCGGCAACGGCACCGCGTCCCGCGAGACCGACAAGCTGGTCGCCGACCTGTTCAAGCGGCACCCGGAGCTGAAGCTCTCCAAGATCATGGTGTCGGAGGCCGGCGCCTCGGTCTACTCCGCCTCCGAGACGGCGGCGCTGGAGTTCCCGCAGCTGGACGTCAGCTTGCGCGGCGCGGTGTCCATCGCCCGCCGCCTGCAGGACCCGCTGGCCGAGCTGGTGAAGATCGAGCCGAAGTCCATCGGCGTCGGCCAGTACCAGCACGACGTGGCGCCGCAGAAGCTGGCGAAGTCGCTGGACGCGGTGGTCGAGGACTGCGTGAACGCGGTGGGCGTCGATCTCAACACCGCGTCGATCCCGCTGCTGACCCGCGTCTCCGGCCTCAACGAGACCATCGCCCGCAACATCGTCGAGTATCGCGACGCCAACGGCGCCTTCCGCTCGCGCAAGCAGTTGCTGGAGGTGCCGCGGCTCGGGCCGAAGACCTTCGAGCAGGCGGCCGGCTTCCTGCGCATCCAGGGCGGCGAGACGCCGCTCGACGCCTCCTCGGTGCACCCCGAGGCCTACCCGGTGGTGCAGCGCATCCTGAAGACGAGCGGCCGCGAGTTGGGCTCGGTGATCGGCGACGCGCGCTTCCTGCGCTCGCTCAGCCCGGAGGCGTTCACCGACGAGCGCTTCGGCGTGCCGACGGTGGAGGATATCCTCAAGGAGCTTGAGAAGCCCGGCCGCGACCCCCGCCCCGAGTTCAAGACCGCCGAGTTCAAGGAGGGCGTCAACGAGCTGAAGGACCTTCAGCCCGGCATGGTGCTGGAGGGGGTGGTGACCAACGTCACGGCCTTCGGCGCCTTCGTCGACGTCGGCGTGCACCAGGACGGTCTGGTGCACATCTCGCAGCTCGCCAACACGTTCGTGAAGGACCCGCACGCGGTGGTGAAGGCCGGCGACATCGTGAAGGTGAAGGTCCAGGAGGTGGACATCCCGCGCAAGCGCATCGGCCTGACGATGCGCCTCGGCGAGCCGGCGGCCCGGCCGGCGCCGCAGCAGGGGCCGCGGGAGGAGCGGCGCGGACCGCCGCCGGCGAAACCGCAGGGTGGCCGTCCGGCCCCGAAGCCGCAGCCGGCGAAGAAGCCGGAGCCGGCGGCGGACGGCACCCTGGCCGACGCCTTCGCCCGCGCGCTGGCCGCAAGGAAGGGCTGAGGCTGCCGGTCAGAAAAAAGCCCCTCCCCGCGGGAGCAGGGAAGGGGCCAGGATGGAGAGTCTACAGTGGAGCGTCAGCTCATTCCGCCGCCACCAGGAAGCGGTGCCCCCCGGGCTCGTGGTCCCCGTCCACGGCGGGTGGAACGAGGCCCAGCGTGCGGCCGACCTCGTTGAAGGTCGGCTGGCGCCGGTAGCCGGCGGCGTAGCGCTCCAGCGCCGCCAGGCATTCCGCGACCGTCCCGGACCCCACCGCCTTGCAGTCCTCGAAGGCGTAGGGGTCGGGGCGGAACCAGTGCGTCAGGTACGCCTCCTCGGCCCCGCCGGGGGGGCCGGTCAGCGACAGGGTGAGGGCGAAGCGGCCCTCGTTCCCGATGCGGGCGTGCGCCGCGCGCAGTCGGGCCCGGACCTCCTCGATGGTCATGGCTTTCGTGGTCCTTCTCATGTCAGGCGGCCCTTTCCGCCGGCTGGAGTTCCTCCACATGACGCGCCCACTCGGCGTCGCGGGCCAGCAGGTCCACCATCCGGCGCACCGCGCCGGCCGTGTCGGCCGGGGTGTCGGGGCGCAGGTGGTAGGACAGCTGCATCGCCATGCCCTCGGCCTCGGCCTCCACCCAGCGGACGAACTGGCGGTGCCGCTGGGCGCGGTCCCAGTACCAGCGCGGCATCTGGGCGTGGCGTCGTTCCATGTCGCCCTCCCAGGCGGCCATGCGGAACAGGCCGCTGGGGGAGCGTTCGGCGTTGGCGGTTGCCATGGGCGTTACTCCGCGGCTTCGCGGGACTCCTCGCGCTTGATGATCTCGGTCTTCTTCTGGGCGAACAGGCCGGTGATGCGGTGCTGCGCCGCCTTGTCCACCGCGCCGATCTCGCGCAGCCGGGTGCCGACGCCGGCGCGCCAGACCTCCTCCAGGTCGTCGAGGTCGAGGCAGGCGTTCAGGCGCGTCTTCACCTCCGCCTCGAAGGCGGCGATCGCCTCCGGCTGCAGGTCCGGGTTGGCCTTGGCGGCGAAGAAGGCTTCCGACTCCTCGCGGTACTTGGAGTCGTCGAACTGCCCCATGTAGACGTCGGCGGCGAGACCGATCTGCAGCAGGCACTTCCCCACCGCATCGGTCATCGACATCTTGAAGCACTCGTCGTCCGGCGCCTCGATGCCGTTGCGCCGGCGCACCATCTCCGTGCCGCCCCACTGCGGGCCGGTCCAGCACGTCTCGCCGGAGGTCGGGTCGATGTACCAGACGCGGGCGCAGATGAAGATCATGCGCTCGGCGATGGTCCAGTCCATCTGCTCGTAGCCCCAGCCCTTGCCGACCGGGCCGAACACCTCGGTCATCATCTGGAAGCGCCAGGTCGGGTCGATCTGCGTGCCGCGGAAGCCGCCGGCCCGGGTGAACGGCTTGGTGGCCTTCGGGTCGGTCCGCTTCAGCCGGTTCCACAGGTCGAGGTTGTCGAGGCGCACCACTTTGCCGGCGGGCGTCTCAACCTTGGTCTCGGCCTTCCCGGTCTCGGCCACGGTGTCGGTCTTGCTCATACGTCCCATCGCGGGGATCCCCTATACAAGCTGTTCGTCTTTCCCCTCACCCCAGCCCCCGTCCAGCACGGCGGACAGGCTGAGGTCAGGGGACAGAGCCGGTTCCCAGATCTCCACGCGCTCCAGCGCCCGCCGGGGCGGCTCGCCGTAGCGCAGGCTCAAGCGGCCCTCGCGGTCGCGCGCGAGGTACAGGCCGGCGACGAACGCCACCTTGGCGTCGGCCGGCATCAGCGCCTTCAGGGCGGCTTCCGCCTCGCGGCACTCCAGCGCCGCCGGGCGGCGCTCCACCAGCGTGGCGGCGAGCGCGGCGAAGCGGTTGTGCCGCTCCATGCTCACCACCCGCAGCGTCTCGTAGCGCGGCGCGTCGGCGGGCAGCGGATCGCTCGGCTCCACGCCGTTCGCCACGTGCCACCAGAAGGCCTGGAGATTGGCGAGCAGCCGGTCGCACTCCACCTCCGAGCGCCGCACCCGCATCAGCGAGTGCCCGGTCGGCCGCAGGATCGACAGCAGCCCGCGCTGCATCCCGGTCGCCAGGAACTGGTGCTGGAGTTGCCAGTGGTAGCGCTGCGCCAGCTCCGCGTCCGACTGGAAGCCGCCGGAGAACTTCGCCTCCACCAACGTGTCCGGCGCGCCGACCGGTTCGCCGTCCCAGCTCAGGAAGTCCGGGTGGGCGACCAGCCACGCGTGCTCGGGATGGACGGCGGTGTCCTCGGCGGCGATGCAGGGAATGCCGGTGGCGTGCTCGACGAAACGTGGGTGCAGGTGCTCGGTGGCGATGCCGATCTGCACGGCGGCCACCAGATCGAGGTTGGCCGGCTCGGCACGCCCGGTCTTCTCGCGCCACAGCGCGAGCCAGTCGCCGGCCATCACGCGGCCGGCGTCGGACGACCCGATCCGCCCGGCCCGCAAGGCCTTCTGCTGCTCCGTAATCGCCATGCCACGCCGCCCGATGCGAGTTCGCAGTCACTCCGGCGTTAACCATGGCGCCGGACCCTAAATATGGCTGCTTTTTCGCATCGTTCAAGAACAAAAAGAGAACCTGTAGCGTGGCCGTAAGGTCCGAAGGATCGAAGATTCGAGTGGGAAAATGGAATGGCGAAGCTTGAGCTTCCCTTGTCCTTTGACATCCTCCAGATCGTCACGCCCAGGCATGACGGTTAGGGAGCGTCACTCTTTCAGAGCCCGCACCACATGCACCGCCACGCCCGCCACGTGGGCGTCATCAATGGGCGTCGGCGAACAGTCGGGGTCGGTGGACACCGGCAGCAGGTGCGGCGGAAAGAAACGGTAGCCGCACACGGTGTGGTCCGACACGGTGACCACCACATCGCCGGGCTTCGGCGGCAGCAGGTCGGGCGGCTCCAGCACCACCCGGTCGTTGGGCAGCACCCCCGCCGCGTTCAGGCTGCGCGAGCCGATCTTCAGCGCGAAGGCACGGCGCGAGGCCGGGCGGTCCACCGCCACGCAGGGGTTGCCGTCGCGCAGCGCCGCGGCGAGGTATGCCTCCCCCGCCCGCCGGCCCAGCGCCATCAGCGCGCGCACCTGGTCGAGGTCGAGCAGCGGCACCCGGCACACCGCCGGATGGGCGCCGTCGTCGAGGAAGCGCGGCTCCGACCCGGCGACGCGGGCCAGCCGGCCGATGGTGTCGGCGCTGGGCAGGCTGGCGTTCACCGGATCGCGCAGAAAGCGGGTGAGGTTGGTCGGCGTCACCCCGGCCGCCCGCGCCCAGGCGCCGGCGCTCCAGCCGTGCGCCTCCATGACGCCGGTCATCCAGCGCAGCAGCGCCCGCCGCGTGTCGTCCATGCCCGCACCCTGACCCTTCGAGACCTGCCAGAAAGGTGCATGGGCTCTGCGCATGCGCAAGGGTTTCCTCTGGGGCGACCCCAAAAGCCACCCTCGAACGTGCAAAGTCGCAGGGGGGGGGTATCAGACGCCGACGTCGCGCTCCAGATTGGCGATCAGCAGCCCCAGCAGACGCATCGCCTCGCCCTTCTCCCCATCGTCGAGGCCTTGGGCGGCGGCGTCGCTGGCGTCGCGGGCCAGCGCCGTCACCGACTCCTCCAGCGCGCGGGCCCGGTCGGTCAGGAAGATCAGCACGCGGCGGCGGTCCTCCGGATCCGGTTCGCGGCGGATCAGGTCGTCGCGTTCCATGCGGTTCAGCGTGTTCGCCATGGTCGGCTGCTCGACCTGGACGATGCGGCAGAGTTCCGCCTGGCTGATCCCCTCGCGTTCCCACAGGGCCAACAGCGCCGGCATCTGGCCGGGGAACAGCCCGTGCTGGCCCAGCCGCCGCTCCAGCGCCCGCGTGAACAGACGGCCGAGATAGTTGACCTGATACCCAAAGGAGTCGGTGCGACGCAAGGACATGACGGCTTCCGGACGAGACGGTTTTCCCCCCAGATAAGAAGGGGCTTTGGTCTTACCACTCTTCGGCGCGGCACGAAAGTGGAAGCAACACGCTGCGTGTCACAGCCGCCGCCCCTGCCCTTCGCCCGGCTGGACAAGCGGGATTGCCCGCGTAGACTTTCCCAAAAACGATAAACAGGATCCGACGCTCCAAGACACGTCGATCATCCGGATACGGGAGAAAACTGCATGCGCAGAATGGTTTGGGCGTTGGGAAGCCTGGCGGTGGCCGCCGGGCTGGTCTTCGGTGCGCCCGCCTTCGCCTACGATGGCATCGTCGAGAAGAAGGTCTTCGAGATGCCGAGCTACACGACGCTCGGCAGCGAGACCATCAAGAACGTGCGAATCGGTTGGGAGAGCTACGGCACCCTCAACACCGCCAAGGACAACGCCATCCTCGTCACCCATTACTTCAGCGGCACCTCGCACGCCGCCGGCAAGTACAAGGCCGAGGACAAGGCGCCCGGCTACTGGGACGCCATCATCGGCCCCGGCAAGCCGCTGGACACCGACAAATACTTCATCATCAGCTCCGACACGCTGGTCAACCTGGGCGCCAAGGACCCGAACGTGGTCACCACCGGCCCGGCCAGCATCAACCCCGACACCGGCAAGCCCTGGGGCATGACCTTCCCCGTCGTCACCATCCGCGACTTCGTGGAGGTGCAGAAGGCGCTGGTCGAGAGCCTGGGCATCAAGACCCTGCACGCGGTGATGGGCGCCTCCATGGGCTCGCTCCAGGCGTTCGAGTGGGGGGCGGCGCATCCGGAGATGGTCAAGCGCGTCGTCCCGGTGATCGGCGGCGCGGAGGCCAACGCCTTCCTGATCGCCTGGCTGAACGTCTGGGCGGCGCCGATCAGGCTCGACCCGAACTGGAACAACGGCGACTACTACGGCAAGGCGGAGCCGGTGAAGGGCCTCGCCGAGGCGCTGAAGGTGGTGACGCTGCAGGCCAACTACTGGCAGTGGTTCGACGGCAAGTTCGGCCGCAGGTTCGCCGAGGAGGGCAAGGACCCGCGCGCGGCGATGGCCAACCAGTTCGAGGTGGAGGCCTTCCTCGACAAGGCCGCGACCGCCCGCGCCGCGACCAGCGACGCCAACCACTTCCTCTATCTGGTGAAGGCCAACCAGACCTTCGTCACCGGGCACGGCGGCTCGCTGGAGGAGGGCTTGGCGAAGCTGAAGATGCCGGTGCTGCTGATCCCCTCGGCCAACGACATCGTGTTCTTCCCGGACGAGAACCTGCGGTCGCTGAAGGACAGGCTCGGCAAGACCACCAAGGTCGAGTACAGCGAGGCGATCACCGGTCCGATGGGCCACCTGGACGGGCTGTTCAACATCGCCAAGGCCGGGGATACGATCGCGAAGTTCCTGGCGCAGTAACCCACCTCTCTGGCCGTCATGCCCGGGCTTGACCCGGGCATCCACGCGGAGGTGCTCAAGTTTGCACGTGGATGGCCGGGTCAAGCCCGGCCATGACGGCCAGAGGAAAGGCAATAGCGTCCTCAATCCCCCGGCAGCGGCCCCACATAGTGCGGCATCAGCTTGGCCTGATCGCCGACCCACACGCTGCACATCCCCTCCGGCTCCTCGAAGAAGTACACCTTCCCCGGCTTGCGCTTGTTCTGCGGGTCCACGAGGTTGGCACCGCCGGAGAACGCCACGCCGAAGGTGCGCTTGGGCGTGCGCGCCCAGTAGAAGCCGTTCGTCTCCTGGACGAACGCGCCGCGTCGGCACAGCTCCGACAGCTTGGCGTCCAGCTTCGCCAGTTCCGGCACGTCCTTCGGCAGGCGGTAGACGACCTGCGCGCGCTTGATCCGCGTGCGCGGCGGCGGGGGCTGCGGGGTCACGTACAGGTTCAGGATGCCGCGCTGGTGGGCTGGATCGGTGCGCTCCGGCTGCTGCTCGGCCAGGGCGGGCGTGGCAAGGAGCAGCAGTCCGGCGCACAGCCTCCGCATCATCGTACCGACGGGTTGTTGGCGACGAAGGCGATGAACGGCAACCGGCGCAGCGCGTCCGCCGCCAGCAGGTAGGCCAGCGCGAAGGCCAGCAGCGACGCCAGGAAGTAGCCGTAGCCGTACCACGCGAAGCCCAGTTCGCTGAACAGCGTGGTCAGCCCGGCGTTGGCGACCAGATAGAAGACCTGGACGAACAGGTTCCGCAGCCGCAGGTCGAAGTAGGCCAGGATGATGCTGGTGAACATGAACAGCACCTGGAAGAACGCCCCCAGCGTGCCGAAGCGGAACATGCCGATCTGCGTGTAGCTCAGCCCCAGCGCGCTGACGAGGGTCGGCGCCAGGAAGATGGTGATGGCGCACACCGCGCCCTGCAGGATGACGAGGTTGCGCGCACTCTCCAGCAGCGCGCGGATGATCGCCTTGTGGTTCCGCGCGATCTGGGCGTAGGTCGCGTGCTGCTGGATGTCGCGGTAGAAGGCCTGGTAGCGCTCGAAGAAGCGGGTCTCGACGTTGACGGTGAACATCGTCAGCGCCGGCACGATGGTCAGGCAGGCGATGAACATGGCGCTGTCGTAGGCGGTGTAGATAACCATGGAGCCGGTCACCACCTCGCGCTCCGGCGCGCTCCACATGATCCACTTGTCCACCCAGACCGCCAGGTTGCCGACCAGCCCGATCAGCGCCAGGTCCCAGTAGCGCCGGAAGTAGGACAGGAAGGCGAAGATGCGCGCCACCTTGTACGGGTACTCGGCGAACACGCGGGCGATCAGCGCGAACTGGATGCCGGCCAGCCCGATGTTGCCGCCCCACACCATGCCGGTCCCGCCGAAGGCCACGCCCAGGCCGATGGTCGCCAGGAAGCTCAGCAGCATGCCCGCGCCGAACGCCGTGGTGACCATCACGTAGTCCTTCAGCGCCGACAGGAAGATCGACACCACCCAGATGCCGCAGACCAGGAAGAAGTTGACCAGCGCGGCGTGCATCATCGCCGGCGGCAGGTCGCTGAGGAACAGGTAGAACGGCCCCGCCGTCAGCGCCGCCAGCCCGTACGCCACGCCCAGGTTGGCCAGCAGCATGCCGGGCGCGGTGTCCACCTGCTTCAGGTAGATGGCGTCGGCGAGGTAGCGCGTGGCGATCAGCACCAGCGGCCCGGTCAGCACCACCGAGAAGCAGAAGTTGTAGATGATGACGACGCGGAACAGCATCAGCTCGGCTTCCGGCGCCACGTCGCGGCCGACGAGGTTGATGCCGGCGATGGCCAGGATAGTGAACATCCACGGCCCCGAGGAGATGAAGGCGGAATGCGCGTAGCCCTGCAGCACGCCCAGCAGGTCGTCGCGGCGCGCCAGCTTGCGCAGCGTGAAGCCGATGCCGGCCATCAGGCGGCCTCCACCTTGGTGTCTGGCAGGACAATGTGCTCGTCGTAGAGGGCGCGGTAGATGCGGTCGATCTCCACCTTGTCGTAATGGAGCCGCACCCGCTCCTTGATCGCCGCGGCGCAGCGCTCGCGCCAGATCGGGTCGAGCAGCAGCGCGCGCAGCTCGCGCGCCGTCTCCAGCGGCGACGCCAGCGCGGTGATGGCGCCGCCCGCCCCCAGCGGCGGCTCCTCGTCCGGCCGGCCGAGGAGGAGTTCGGAGCAGGAGCCGACGTCGGTCGCCACGGTCGGCACGCCGGACGCCCCGGCCTCCAGGATCACCAGCGGCTGCGCCTCGGACACCGAGGTCAGCGCGATGGCGTCGACCTTGCCGAGCCAGTCGGTCAGTTTCACGCGGCCGGCGAAGATCACCGTGTCCTCCAGGCCCAGGTGGGCGACGATGGTGCGGCACTCCTCGACGTACTGCGGGTCTTCCTCCAGGGGCCCAAGGATCATCGCCTTCAGGTCGGGGATGTCCTCGCGCAGGATGCCGGCGGCGCGGATGTAGGTCTTCACGTCCTTGATCGGCACCACGCGGCCGATCAGCGCGATGGTCGGCGACCGGGGAGCCGTGTCGCGCACGACCTTGCTGTAGCCGGCGTAGTCGATGCCGTTCGGGATGATCGTCAGCTTCGCCGGGTCGGCGCCCTGGCGGCGCTGGAACTCCTGGTTGCCGCCGTACAGCGTGAGGATGCGGTCGCAGGCGTCGTAGCAGGCCTTCGAATAGCTGGCGAAGGTGTCGAGCCAGAGGTCGCGCAGGTCGCGCTTCTTCTTGTCCACCGACAGGCTGACGTCGGCGCCCTCGAACAGCCATTCGGCCATCAGGATCTCGATACGGCGCTCGTTGGTGTAGATGCCGTGCTCGGTCAGCAGCACCGGGCGCCCGGTCTCCAGCTTGGCCCGCGCGGCGAACAGCCCGGCGTAGCCGGTGGAGATGGCGTGGTACACCCGCGCCTTCGGCATCGGCGCCAGCATGGTGGCGAACAGCCCGCCCATCAGCGCCCGCAGGCCCCAGAAATACTCCAGGAACGAGGCGTCCGGCAGCGTCCCCTCGTACAGCCGCACCACCATGCGGAACGCGTCCTCGGAGTTCAGCAGCACCCGCCGGCCGGTCCGCCCGCGCTTGGGCGCCAGCAGCTTGGCCACCGCGGCCACCTCGGCCAGCCCGCCGCCCTGCTGGAGGCGGCGCAGCGGCTCCTCCAGCCGGCGGAACAGCTCGCCCTGGCCGGGCACCCACGGCCAGCCGGGGTCCGGGTCCTGCAGGTAGACGTGGGTCATCCCGGTGACGTTGGCCGGCAGTTCGTAGGCGAGCTTGCGGGTGCTGCGGTCGGCGACCAGCGCCACCACGTGGAAGGTCAGGTCCGGGTGCGCCTTGATGAGGTCGTGCGTCCAGGTGGACACGCCGCCCGCCACGTACGGGTACGATCCCTCCATCAGCAGGCAGACGTCTGCGGTGTCCGTCATGCGGCCTCCGCGAGCCCGTTCCAGAGCCCGATCACGCCCCGCAGCGTGTCCGGCAGCTCCGCGTCCGGCCCGAGGATCTCCGGCCGCCGCGCGCACAGCGCGCGCAGGTCGGCGAAGCGGCCCAGGCGGAACAGGCTTTCCGCGTACCACACCAGCAGCCGGCGGTCCGAGGCGCTGGCGACCAGCGACTCCAGCGTGTCGGCGGCCTCTTCCACGAGGTCGAGGCGCAGCAGCAGCCGGCCGAAGTCGTGGCGGATCTCGTCGTCGTCCGGCGCCATGGCGACGCAGGCGCGGTAGCCGTCCAGCGCCTTCTGCCGCACCTCGGCCTCGCGGTTGGCGTCGAGCAGGCCGCAGAACGCGTAGTCGTCCAGATGCCGGGCCAGCGCGACGCGCGTCGTCACGTCCTGCGGGTTGCTGGCCACCGCCTTGTCGAGGCTCTGCCAGCGCTCGTTGAACTCGTGCTCCACGCGCGCGGTGGCGGTGGCCGCCTGGACGCGGACCGAGGGGTCGGCGTCGGACAGCCCCAGCTTCAGCGCCGGCGTGAAGGCCGGGCGGAAGTGCCGCGCCACCAGCGCGATCACCGCCTGCTTCTGCTGCGGCGTGCCGACCGCCATCACGTCGGTGAAGGACTCCGCGGCGGCGAGGTGCGCCTGCTCGCGGCCCGAGACGATCAGCTCGTACAGCTCCTGCGCCGGCTCGATCTGGCTCTCCGGGAACAGCGACAGGTACCAGTCCTGGAAGCCCATGGCGTAGCGGCTGAAGACCGCGAACAGCAGCGCGCAGCCCAGCGTCGCCGCCGGCCCCATCGGCCCGAGGAACAGCGTGGTCACCGCCAGCAGCCCGGGCAGCCGCACATCCAGCCCGCGCCGGCGCCGCCACGGCAGCCACAACGCCAGCAGCACCGTCAGCCCGAGATGCCCGGCGATGCCGCCGTATGCTGCCCCCGGCACCGGCCAGACTCCCAGCGTCAGCAGCGTGACGCCGGCCTCGGCGCCCTGCGCGAGGAGCGCCACGGCGACGAACTCCGCGCTGCCGAGGCGCGGGGCCTCGTTGGGGAGAAGGGCGTCGGTCATGCTTCCCTCCCCCAGCCCCGCTGGGGGAGGGTCAGGGTGGGGGCAGCGGCCTGCGCGGGAGGCCGTAGCCCCCACCCTGACCCTCCCCCGCCGGGGGCGGGGGAGGGAGTGAACAAGCCCTCCATCATCCCTCCCCCACGCGTTCGGCGATGAACTCGATGCGCACGCCGGCCAGCGGGCGCGGCAGGGCGGCGCGCACGGCGGTCTCCAGCTTGGCGGCGACCACCCGCGCCTGCTCCACCGGGGTGCCGGGCAGCACCACGCCGTAGACGGTGCCGCTGTTGCCGAAATCGCCGGCGAGGTCGGTGTCGCGCAGGCTCGCGCGCACCGCCTTGCCGATGGCCGCCGCCACCTCATGGCGCTGGTGTGCGCTGAGGCGCGCCATGCCCGACGGCTTGATGGTCACCATCGTCGTCTCGAAGCCCAGCCGGCGTCCGAGATGCCCGAGGAACGCCGCCTGCCGGCCGATGTAGTCGGAGGTGTAGAGCGCGCCGTCCTCGGTGGTGACGCGCTGCGCCGCCGCCTCGCGGTACTGCCGCGCCTTGCCGAGCGCGGTGCCGATCCATTCGCACAGGATGCGGAAGTTCTCGACGCTGTTGACGCTGAGGTCCATGAACCCCAGGCTCTCGATCTTCACCATGCCGACCACGGTGCCGGTGTCCTCGCTGAGCAGCGGGCCGGCGAGGATGCCCTCGCCCTGCAGGATGCGCTCGTCCTCGGTGCGCGCCACGCACAGGAAGCGCTGGCGCCCCACCACCGTCTCGAAGATCGGCGAGCCGGCGTCGAACCAGCGGGCGTAGCTGTCGTCGTCCTCCCAGCCGTCGTTGGTGACCGACTCCAGCACGTCGTTGTTGAGCAGGAACAGCGAGAACTTGTCCGGCTTCATCACGGTGCGGATCAGGTCGGCGACGCCCAGCATAATCTCGCCCTCGTCCAGCTTGTCGATGGACTTGGCGGCCTGGTAGAGCGTGAAGACGGTGCGCAGCTGGCCGGCGACGCGGGTCTCCAGGCTTTCCTTCACCGTCTTCAGCTGGCGGTAGGAGCGCGCGATGGCGTCCGCCTCCTTGCGCGCGAGGTCCATGCCGGCGCGAAGCTCCTCGCGCTCGCGCAGCTGGCGCATGCGCAGCTCGCCGAACAGCACCGCGGCGACCAGCCACAGGATCGGCTCCCGGCTGACGGCGTAGAGGTACTGGTAGAAGTCCTGCGAGATCAGCTGCTCCGGCATGTTGCCGACCCGCAGCGCCAGGGTGGCGGCGATGGCCGCCAGCACGCCCTCGCCGGTGCCGTACTGCACGGCCAGCAGCAGCACCGGCACCCAGAACGGGTGCGGCTGGAGCCCCTCGAACCGCCCGCCGGCCAGCAGCAGCGTGTCCACCGCCAGGGCGGCGCCGAAGAACAGCACCAGTTCGACCAGCGCCGCCCGGCGGAAGCCCAGCAGGCGCGCCGGCGCGTCGTCGCGCACCGCGGGGGCGGCGTCCGGCGTCGGATCCGGATCGAGGGTGGAGGCGCTGCTCATGCGTGCAAGGTCCGCGTCGCGTGCATCCGACCAGTCTTAAAGCGGCACGGATAGCAAGTGGTTAATGCCGCCACAGCAGGTACCCCCCCACCGCGTTCACGGTGCTGCCGGTGCCGCGGGTGGTGCTGATGGTGTGGCTGGCGCGCAGGCCGCTCTCCAGCCCGTCCAGCATTTCGTACCCGAGCGTCCCGGCGGCGAACGGCCCGCCCTTGCTGAAGCGGTCGTACGACCAGCCCGCCTGCAGCGCATAGCGGAAGCCGCCGTCGTAGCTGTCCTCGAGCGCCACCTGCAGCGAGTGCACCTCGCGCCGCGCCACCGGCAGCGGGACGTAGAGGTTGCCCAGCGGATCGAAGCGCTCGACGCGGCGGCCGACGTACTCCGCATCCAGCACGTAGGCCAGCGAGGCGATCGGCCGCTCCACCCAGAAGGTGTAGCGCAGTGATCCCTCCACCGACGCCGAGCGCGCCAGATCGCCCTGCCCGGCCAGGCCGTAGCGGTTGAGCGCCCCGCCCAGGGTGGCCCCCCAGCGCTCCGAGAGACGCTGCTCGCGCAAGACCCACAGCCGGTCGCGCCGGCCGGCGTTGACGATGCCCTCGACGAAGGCGTAGGTCGGCTCGCTGAACCCGAGGCTGAAGCGCGTTTGCCCCGTGGTGTCGCGCAGGTCGTGGCCGATGCCGACGCCCAGCGTCCGCGGCGCAGCGAACAGGGTGAGCCTCGACTGGTCGAGGTTGTCCCAGTCGTGCAGCAGGCTCATCTCGCCGCGCAGGCGCTGGCCATGGAACGGTTCGAGCCGGCCGTCGGCCTGGCGCGCCTGGTCGACGTCCAGCGTGCGGCGCTCGATGGCGTAGCGCAGGGTGCTGTTCCAGCCGACGTCCTGGTTGCCGGTCAGCCGGGTGATCCGCTGCACGTCGGCGTTCTTCACATGGAACAGGTCGAAGTCGAGCCGCGTCTGGTCGCCGTACTCGCGCAGCAGGCGCTTGCGGGCGTCGAGCGCCGGCTTGTTGTCGGGGCTGAGGTTCAGGGCGCGGCCGTACAGCGCCACCGCCTCGCGCCAGCGCCCCTGCCGTTCCGCCACCTGGGCCAGCAGGTCGACCGCCTCGCGGTCCGCCGGGTCGTGCTCCAGCATGGTGCCAAGCAGCGTGCGCGCCGCGCCGACGCGGCCGTCCTCCATCATCGTCACGGCGCGGAAATAGTCGAGCCGGCGCTCCGCCGTCTGGTCTTCGGCACTGGGGGCGCTGGGCGCGGCGGCGCGCGGGGCGGGGGCGAAGGCGACGCGCACCCCGTCGCGGTCCACGCCGACCGTGGCGGCGACGTCCGGCGCCAGCACCAGCAGCAGGCTGTCGTAGCCGTACTGCACGCCGTCCACCCAGCCGGACAGCCGCTCGGCGATGGCGTCCACGCGCGCGTCGCCGATGGGCTTGCTGAAGCGCAGCGTCAGCTCGCGCCCGTCCTGCGCGTGCTCGGCCTTCACCGCGCCGGGCCAGGACAGGACGAGCGAAGCGGCGGCCTCCTGCCGCTCGGCGGCGATGCGCATCTGCGCGTGCGCGGGCGTGGCCGCCAGCAGCATCGTGGCGAGCGCCGCGCTACGGACCCAGCACATGGCGCGCCTCCTCCAACCGGCGGTTCTCGATGAGCATGGCGGCGTAGTCGGCTCGCAGTTGGCGGTCGTTGGGGCGGGCGCGCAGCAGCGCGCCGAACAGGGCGACGGACTCGTCTATACGGCCCAGGCGGTGCAGCAGATTGGCCTCGGTCTGGCGCACCGCGTCGCTGCGGTTCGGCATCGCCTGGACCTGCGCCAGCGCGCGGCGCAGGAAGGGCTCGGCCTCCTTCGGCCGCTTCTGGGCGACCAGCGCCTCGCCCAGGAAGTAGTTGGCCTCGTAATCGCCCTCGGAGCGCGCCAGCAGCCGACCGAGCGTCCGCTCCGCGTCGGCGAAGCGCGCCTCGCCGTAGGCGGTCATGCCGACCTGCCGCAGCGCCTCGGCGTCGTCCGGCCGCAGCGCCAGCACCGCCCGCCACGCCTCGCCGGCCGCCGCGGTCTGCTTCTCGCGCTCGGCGAGGCGAGCCCAGCGGCGCAGCTTCTCCGGGTCGCGCTCGCCGGGCACCGCGGCGCGCACCGCGGCGCCCAGCTCGGCCGGCTTGCCGGCGTTTGCCAGGGCCTCGATGTAGGGGCCGCGCAGCGCGCCCTCGTTGCCGCGCGCCGCCAGCGCCGCGGCGACGCGCTTGGCCCCGCCCAGTTCAGCCAGCTTGTCGTACCACGCGCCCTGCTCGGCCGGCGCCGCGGCGCGGGCGCGCGCCTCCAGCCAGTCGAGCGCCACCCCGCCCGGCCGCGGTCCCCACAGGAACAGCAGTTGCCGCACGTCCGGCCCGTCGATGCCCTGCTTGGCCGCCAGCGCGCGGAAGGTCGCCTCGGCCGCCGCCCGCTCGCCCATCTCCAGCAGGGTGAAGGCGATGCCGCGGCGGTCCTGCGCCGGCATGCGCTCATCACCGGCGCGGGCCAGCAGGTGGCGGCGCAGCTCGTCCCTGCGGCCCAGCTTGCCGAGGGTCTCGCGGTACAGGCTCTCCCACGGCCCGGCCGGCGCGGCGTCGGCGAGGCGCTTCAGCGCCGGCAGCGCCTTGGCCGGCCCGGCGGTGTCCACCAGCAGGCCGGCCATCGCGTCGCGCGCCTTCGGGTCGAGGCCCGGCCGCTCCAGCGCCGCCGCCAGGAAGCCGGCCAGCTCGTCGACCGCCCCCGCCCTGGCGGCGAGGTCGGCGTACGCGTACACCCACTCCATCCCGCGCGTCTCGGCCCGCGCCCGCACGTACGGCAGCGCCGCCCGGTACGCCCGCCCGTCGATCAGCGTCTGGACGAGCTGGTCCTTCTCCGCCTCGCCGACCGCCGGGTCGTCCAGGCGGGCCGTCACCGCGCGGGCCAGCTCCGCCACCTCGCCCGCCCCGGCGAGCGCCGTGACGTACAGCGCCAGCACGTCCGGCGCCGCCCCCTCGGCGACCAGCGCGCGCAGGTGGCCCAGCGCGTCCTTCGGCCGGCCGGCGGCAACCAGCGCGTTGGCGAGCGCCAGCCGACTGCGCGGCGTCGGCGCCTGGGCGTACACCCGCTCGGCCGCCTTGACCGCCAGCGCCGCGGCGCCGCGCTCGGCGGCCAGCGATGCGACGTCCTGCAACAGGCCCGCATCGAGGCGCGGGTGCGCGTCCAGCCACGCCGCCACCGCGTCGGCGTCGCCGGCCCTGGCGGCCAGCCGCACCCAGCCGAGGTCGGCGCCGTTCGACGGCCGCGCCGCGCGCCGCGCCTCGAACCACGCCAGCCCCTCCTTGACGCGGTCGAGGTCGAGGAACAGCAGGCCCAGCTCCTCCAGCAGATCGTCGGGCACGCGGGAGTCGGGCGCCAGCCGGTCGAACTCCGCGACGGCCCGCTCCTTCGGGCCGGTTCGGGTGAGCAGGCGGGTGGCGCTCAGCCGCTCGGCGAAGGTGCTGTCGCGGTCGGCCAACGCCCGCCCGGCCCAGCGCGCCGCCGCCCCGCGGTCGCCGCGCGCCCAGGCGATCTCGCCGGCCAGCAGCGGGCGTTCCGCCAGGAACGTGTCGCCCAGCTCGTCGATCAGGCGGTCGAGGAACGGGCGGTCCTGGCCGCGGTAGGCGGTCTCGGCCAGCGACACCAGCGCCCAGTCGGGGAGCAGGCGCAGGTCGCGCCGGCGCGCCACGTCGAAGGCGAGGCGCGTCTGCCCGGCGTTGATGCTCAGCGCGACGAAGCGGCCGAGGGACGCGTCGTCGATCGGCTTGCCCCCGGCCCAGGCGCGCAGCTGGCGCTGCGCCGCCTCGACGCGGCCCTGGGCGATCTCCAGGTCGATCAGCGTCAGTTCCAGCGCCGGCTCGCGGCTGGCCCGCTCGGCGAAGGGGGCGATCAGGCGGTAGGCGTGGTCGGGGCGGCCGATCTCCATCATCAGGCCGGTGAGGCTGAGGATGGCGTAGCTCGGCGGGTCGCCGGTCAGCCAGCGCTCGGCCCGGCGGAACGCCTCGTCGGCGCGGTCGAGGTCGAGCAGCAGGCTGGTCAGCAGCACGCGCCCGTCGTACTCGATGCCGCCGTTCTTGCGGTCGTCGGCCGCGGCCAGCGTCCCGGCCGCCTCGGCGAGCCGGCCGCGCGCTGCGAGCAGCTGGCCGAGATCGACCGACGCCTCGGCGTCGTCGGGCCGCAGCGCCACGAGGCGCTTCAGCGCCTCCGCCTGCCGGTCGAACTCGCCGTAATAGGCGTAGGCGTCGGCCAGCTCGCGGAGGACGGCGTCCGACGGCTTCAGGCGCGCGATGGCCTCCAGGTTGTCCAGATAGTCGAACGGGCGCTGGGCGTGCTTGTACAGCGTGCCGAGCAGCTCGCGCGCCTCCAGCTGCGCCGGCTCGTGGGCGACGTAGCCCTCCATCAGCGCAATGGCCCGCTCGACGCTGCCGTCGGCCAGATACAGCCGGGTCAGCGGCATCACCGTTCCCGCGGTGCGGTCGCCCTGGGCGTAGCGCGCCTCGTAGGCGGCGAGCGCCGGGGCGAACTCCTGGTCGCGGAAGCGCTGCAGGGCCAGTTCGCTGCCGCGCGGGATCAGCAGCAGGCTGACCGCGATGCCCGCCAGCAGCACCAGCACGACGACCAGGAGGTTGGCGCGCATGGGATCAGCGCCCCTCGCGCGCGAAGCGCAGCGTCAGCGGAACCTCCGCTCCCGTGGCGACCGTGACCGCCAGCCGCCCGTCCGCCCCGGCCTCGGCGGCGCCCTGCCACAGCGTGCGGCCGTCGCGCTCGGCGACGATCGTCCAGCGGCCGGCCTCCGGCACCCGCCACGCCATCGCGCCGGGACCGAACCCCTGCGCCCGCACCGTGAAGCCGCCGCCATCCAGGGACAGCCCGGCCAGCGCCCAGCGCCCCTGCACCAGATAGGGCCGGGGCGCGGCGGGATCGGCGTCGGCGCGGTCGATGTCGGCCAGCGCCACCACCGGCTCCGCCACCGCGGGGTCGAGCGCCACGTAGAGGCTGCCTTGGTGGTGGCGCTGGCCGATCACGCCCGACGAGCGGGCGAAGTCCACGCCGCGGAACACCGCGCGGTCGAAGCGCAGCGTCGCGAGGTCGCCGCGGTCCACCACGCGCCAGCGCCCCGGCCCCTCGGCCACCAGCCGCGTCGTGTAGAAGCCGTCGGCGATGGCGGCGTAGGCGGTGGCGGTGACCGGCGCCAGCTCCGCGGCTTCAGCAAAGGCGAGGTTCTTCTTCAGCGCGTTGACGCTGGCCAGCTTCTGGCCGGAATACATGTGGTAGTAGATGTTGAACGGCTTGAGCCGCACCGGCGTCTCGGTGCCGCGCACGGTGTGCAGCAGGTTCTGGAAGCCGAAGAAGCGGCTGCTCCACAGGTCGGTGTAGGTGTTCTCGTTGCTGGCGGCGGAGTAGATCTGCCGCTCCGCCCCCACCGGCACGCCGATGGGCGACACCGAGGTGAGCGACGGATACTCCGGGTCGTAGCGGGTGTCGCCGCCGTTCATGTTGCGCGCACCCGCCCGGCGCGTCTCGGTGACCGCCGCCTCGAAGGGCGTGGTGTCGCCCGGCCACTGGATCAGCCGCGCCGCCTTGCCCTCCGGCGCCAGCCGGGAGAAATAGTCCAGCGAGCCGCCGATCTCCTGCCTGAGGTCGAACGGCGTCTGCAGGAAGGCGCGCGGCACGGCGTAGCGCCCGATGTCCGCGCCGGGAGCGGATTCCGCCACCTCACCGACGTTCTCGTAGTGGTCGTCCGCCCCGCCCTTGCGGAAGCGGGCGAGGAAGCCGCCCTTGCGCGCCGGCGCCCGGTCCCGGAACTCCTCCTCCCTGGACGGGTCGTAGTCCTTGAAGAAGCCCCAGAAGAACGGGTGGGTCCAGGTGTGGCTCGCCGGCTCCACCTGCGGCAGGGCGAACAGGCGCCTGGCGGCGGCGAGCGCCTGCGGCGTTCCCTTCCACCCGGCGTCGAGGTCGCCGACGATCGGTGCCACGGTGACCGGCAGGTCGGGGTGCGCCTCGATCGCCTCCTTCAGCACCACCTCGGCGGCGAGGCGGGACTGCTCGGCGTAGGGCTTCACCTCGGTAACGTTGCGCCACCCGTCGCCGTCGATGTGGCTGAAGTACATCCGGCGGCCGGACAGCGTGGTGACGTCCGGCTTGGGCAGGTCGTCGGTGGCGAACACCCGGCGGAAGAAGGCGAACGGGTCGATGATCCAGCGCTTGCGCAGCGATTCCGGGTCGAAGTAGCGGGCATAGCCTTCGGTGACCAGACCGCCGCCCGGGCCGGTGACGATCAGGTGGCTGTCCGTCGCCGGATCGTCGGCGCGCCGCATGACGAGGTGCGAGGTGAAGCGGCCGTCCAGCAGCCGCAGCCGCGGATAGCCGGGCAGGACGCCGTCCAGCTTGCGCTCGAACCCGACGAGCGCCGGGTCCTGCACCACCGGGCGCGAGCGGTAGGTGAGATCCGAATAACCCTCGTCGTCGAACAGACCGAAGGTCCGGAGAAAGCGGTTGACCAGCGCCATCGGCATCGCCTTGCCGCCGCGCGCCGCGCGCACGCCGTACTGGCCGAGCACGGCGATGCGCACGCCGCGCTCGGTCAGGGAGCCCAGCCACGCCACGTAGGCCGGCGGATCGTCGAACGGCTCGCTGGCGAACCACGTGACGACGCCGCGCAGGTCGGGATAGGCGGCCGGGTCCGGCAGGCCGTTCGCCACGTCCCAGTACGCCACCGTCAGGCCGAGGTGGTTGAGCGGCATCTCCACCATGGAGTGGATGCGCGACTGCTTGATCTTCGGCTCCTCGCGGCCGTCGTACAGGGCGAGGACGGTGCGCGGCATGGTCTGCGCCGCGGCGGGGACGACGGTCAGGAGAAGCAGCAGGAGGGCGGCGAGGGCGCGGCCCGTCACGGCTTCGGCTCCCGCACCACGCGGTCCAGCTCCACCGTTGCCACGTAGGGCGAGAAGCCGCGCGCGCGTTCGGTGGCGTAGAGCCTCGCCACGCCCGCCGCGTCGTCCGGATTCCAGTAGTCGAGCGTCATCACCTCCAGCGCCGGGTTGGCGCGCTTGGCGGCGGTCAGCGCCTCGACCTGGAAGGCGGTGTCGTCCGCCGGCTGCAGGTGCGGCGTGCCGCCGGCGAAGTCCCAGCCGGCGGTGACGGACTCGCCCAGCGCATAGTCGATGACGCCCGCCGTCTGCGGCAGCAGCTCGTACGCCCGGTTCTGCATGATGCGGATGCCCGGGTAGTGCCGGCGCAGCGCCGTGACCAGCCGCGCCGCCGCCTCGGTCATGCCGGCGAAGGCCTTGGGATCGGTGCGCTCCAGGTGCGGCGGGTTGTCGAGCGTGTCGAGGAAGATCCCGTCGAAGCCCTTGCGCAGCAGCGCCGGCACCAGCTCGGCCACGACCAGCTCGGTCCAGCGCTTGTCGCGCACGTCGACGTAGAAGCTGCCGGGCCAGTTCGGGTTCTCCGCCGACAGGATGCCCCAGCCCTTCACCGTCTCGTACCAGGGCCGGTGGCTCTCCACCTCGCCCAGGCTGATGTAGCCGAGCAGCGTCTTGCCGCGCTCCTTCAGCGGGCGCAGCGGCGGGTGGTGCTCGCTGTCGAGGACGACGAGTTTGTAGGGCTCGAAGGCCGACAGCGGCTCCTTGTCGGCGTAGTAGACGACCCAGGGCGTCTCGGCCCGGAGGGATGGCGCCGCGAGCGTCATGCCGGCGAGAACCGCGGCCGCCAGGGCCCGTTTCACCCCAGCCATGCCAGCGTGTCCCGCAGACCGTCCTCCAGGGCGGTCTCGCAGGCCGTGCCGAAGGCGGCGATCAGGCGCGCCGGGTTGCCGATGGAGACCCGGATGTCGCCGGACCGCGCCGGCCCGTGGCTCTTCGCCAGGGAGCGGCCGGACAGCTCCGCCAGCACCTCGGCCAGCCGGTTCACCGACGTCGCCTTGCCGGTGCACACGTTGTAGACCGGGGCGCCGGCCTGCGGCCGGTCCATGGCGGCGGTCAGGCAGCGCACGAGGTCCTTCACGTAGACGAAGTCGCGCACCTGCTCGCCGTCGCCGTTGATGGTGATCGGCTGCCCCTGCGCGATGCGCCCGGCGAAGATGGAGATGACGCCGGAATAGGGCGACTTCGGGTCCTGCCGCGGGCCGTAGACGTTGAAGAAGCGGAAGCCGGTCGTCGGCACGCCGTGCACCCCGTCGGCGACGCGGGCGTGCAGCTCGCAGCCCAGCTTGTCGGCGCCGTAGGCGGACAGCGGACGCGTCGTGGCATCCTCGGTCAGCGGCATCACCGGGTTGTCGCCGTAGACGGCGGCGGAGGAGGCGTAGACCACCGGCACCGGGCCGTCGGCGCGCGCGCGGCGCGCCGCGTCGAACACCGCGACGGTGCCGGACAGGTTGGTGTGGTGCGTCTCCAGCCACGCCTCGCGCGAGCGCTCGACCGAGGCGACGGCGGCGAGGTGGAAGCAGCCGTCCACGCCCCGCATGGCCTCGTCCACCACGGCCGGATCGGCGACGGTGCCGACGGTGACCGGCACGCCGGCGGGCAGGTTCTCCCGCTTGCCGGTGGACAGGTCGTCGAGGACCCGCACCTCGTGCCCTGCGGCCAGCAGCCGCTCGATCAGGTGCGAGCCGATGAAGCCGCAGCCGCCGGTGACGAGATAGCGCGCCATGGGGATCCGTTCCGTCGTGGTGGGGTCAGGCCGGGTGGGGTCAGGCCGGCTCCGCCGCCGCGGTGCCGAAGAAGGAACCGACCGTGGCGATGAAGTCCTTCGGCTTGATCGGCTTGGAAACATGGCCGTTGAACCCGGCATCGGCAAGGCGCCGCTTGTCCGCCGGGGTGGCGAGGTTGGTCACCGCCAGCACCGGCGTCCTCGACAGCCGCGAATCGCCGCGGATCAGCTTGATCAGCTCCACCCCCGACATGCCCGGCATGACGATGTCCATCACCACCATGTCGGGCGTGGCGTCCAGCATCAGCTCCACCACGTCGCGCGGGTCCTCCGCCTCGATCACGGTGTAGCCGCCTTCTTCCAGGCAGCGGACGAACAGCTTGCGCATCAACACGTTGTCCTCGACCACGAGGATGGTGCGTGCCTGCTCGAGCGTGTCCATGTCCAAACCACCCATCAGCTTGAGGTGCCCGGCGGCGGGCCGGTCGGTCGTCAGCGGGTCCATGCCGTAAGATGTCCTGTCGGTGAATCCAGTACTACGCCGTCTAAGGAAAGTTTCTCGCAAATTTTAGTTAACAGCGAGTTACCGGTCGGCGCGGCATGAACATTAGACTTCGTCCAACGGTTGCGACCAATCAGCGCGGCACACCACCGGACGCGCCCTCGGCATGCGCGCCGGCGTCCGCCCACCACGCATCGAAGGCCAGCCCGTAGGGCGGCACGGCTGACGGGCGCTTCAGCCGGGTCCAGTAGGCGACGCGGAAGGCCCCGAAATGCCACTGCGGAATGACGTAGTGGTTCCACAGCAGCACGCGGTCCAGCGCCGCCACCGCGGCGTACAGGTCCTCCCTGGTGCTGGCGCGGACGATGGCCTCGATCAGCGTGTCCACCGCCGGGTTGCGGATGCCGGCGAAGTTGCGGCTGCCCGGCCGGTCGGCGCTGTCGGTGCCCCAGAAGTCGCGCTGCTCGTTGCCCGGCGTCAGCGACTGGCCCCAGACGTTGACGATCATGTCGAAGTCGAAGTCGCGGGTGCGGTTCTCGTACTGGGTGGTGTCCACCGTGCGCAGGCTGGCCTGGACGCCGAGGCGCTTGAGGTTCTCGATGAAGGGCAGCGCCACCCGCTCGAAGGTCGGCGAGTCGAGCAGGATCTCGAAGGCCAGCGGCTGGCCGGTCTTCCGATTGACCCGCGTGCCGTCCTTCACCGCCCAGTCGGTCTCGTCGAGCAGGCGCTTGGCCTCCAGCAGGCTCTTGCGGATGCCCTGTTGCCCTTCGGTCTTCGGCGGCTTGTAGCGCTTGGTGAAGACCTCCGGCGGGACCTTGTCGCGCAGCGGCTCCAGCAGTTTCAATTCGCGCGGCCCGGGCAGCCCCTCGGCCTGCAGGTCGGAATTCTCGAAGTAGCTGTCGGTGCGCTTGTACGCCTTGTAGAACAGCGTCTCGTTCGCCCATTCGAAGTCGAAGGCGTAGCCGATCGCCTGCCGCACCTTGGAATCGGCGAACACCGGCCGCCGCGTGTTGTACACGAAGGCCTGCATGCCCGAGGGGATCTTGTTGGGGATCTCCTCGACCTTGACCTTGCCCTCCTTGACCGCCGGGAAGCTGTAGTCGGTCGCCCAGGCCTTGGCCGAGTTCTCCTGCCGGAAGTCGGCCAGCCCGCCGCGGAAGCCCTGCAGGGCGACGGTGGCGTCGCGGTAGTACTCGAACGCCATGGTGGCGAAGTTGTAGCGGCCGCGGTTGACCGCCAGATCCTTGCCCCAGTAGTCGGCCACCCGCTCGTAGGTGATGGAGCGGCCGGGATCGACCGCGGCGATCTTGTAGGGACCGCTGCCCAACGGCGGCTCCAGCGTCGCCTGGCTGAAGGTCCGGCCCTCCCAGTAATGCTTGGGCAGCACCGGCAACTGGCCGATGATCAGCGGCAGCTCGTGGTTGTCGCCCGGCTTGAAGGTGAAGCGCACCTTGCGCTCGCCCTCCGCCTCGGCCTTGGCGACCGGGGCGTAGTAGCTCTTGTACAGCGGGTGCGCGTCGGTCAGCGTCTTGAAGGAGAAGACCACGTCCTCGGCCGTCACCGGTTTGCCGTCGTGCCAGCGCGCCTGCGGGCGCAACGTGAACACCACCGAGGAGCGGTCGTCCGCCACGTCGATGCTCTCGGCCAGCAGGCCGTACTCCACCGACGCCTCGTCGGACGAGCCGGTCATCAGCGTGTCGTAGGTCAGCCCCAACCCGGCGGCTGGCACGCCCTTGATGGTGTAGGGGTTCAGCGTGTCGAACGACCCGATGGAGGTCGTCGTCACCTTGCCGCCCTTCGGCGCGTCGGGGTTGACGTAGTCGAAATGCGTGAAGTCGGGGCCGTATTTCGGCTCGCCGTACAGCGCCATGGCGTGCCGCGGCGCCGCCTGCGCGCCCGCCGCCATGCCGGCAACCATGAACACCAAGGCCAGCGCCGTCCGTCGCATCCCGATCCTCCCCTTCGCGGTCGAAGCATCCTTACTACAATGGGGTAGCAGGGCGCGCACTCCCATTCTCCTTTCGGAACCTTCACGGCACAGGTCCGGTTTACCGGCCAATCCAGGTTCCTTCGGGAGCGTCGCCATGCCCTACCACCCCGTCGACACGCAACACGTGCTGATGCTTCTGCGGCAATGGCTGAAGGCGGCAGCCCCGCCGGAGGGAGTGGACTGGCTGGACACCCAGCGCGACGCGCTGAACGACGGGGCGCCGGACGAGGCGTTCTTCACGGCGATGGCCCAGGCGCCGCGCCGGGTCGGCACGTCCCTGCTGCGCCTGCGCCCGGAGGACCGCAGCGAGGCCGAGCGCGCCCGCGCCGGCTGGCGCCCCACCCTGTGGACCGCCGACCAGGCGGCGCGGGCGACCCTGCTGCTGGTCTACGACGACAGCGATCCGGTGGCCTACGGCGACATGCTGAACCACATCCTGCGCGGCGGCGACCGGGTGCAGGCGGCGGCGCTGTACCGCGCCCTGCCCCTGCTGCCCTACCCCGACCGGCACCTGCACTGGGCGCAGGAGGCGCTGCGCGCCGACGACCGCGCGCTGTTCGAGGCGGTGGCGCTGTTCAATCCCTACCCCGCCGACGTCTTCGACGAGCCCTGCTGGAACCGCATGATCCTCAAGGCGGTGTTCCTAGGCGTGGCCGTCGCCGGCATCGTCGGGCTGGAGCGGCGCGCCAACCCGGTGCTGGCGCACGAGCTGCGTGACTTCGCCAGGCAGCGCCGGACCTCCGGCCAGCGCGTGCCCATCGATCTCTGGCAGGCGGCCGGCGACGCGGTGAGCAACCATGTCGTGGATGAACTGGCGGCGGAGCTGGACGGCCCCGATGTCGACACCGCGATGGCCGCGGCGCTGGCCCTGTCGCGCAGCCGCGACCCGCGCGCCGCCGACGCGCTGGCCAAGCGCCCGGAGCTGGCCGAGGCGATCCGCAAGGGGCAGCTCACCTGGGAGCGGCTGGCCTCCGGCTCGCCGAGCCTGCGCGCGGTGGGGTGATCGGGCTACCGCCCGCCGACCATCCGCTCCAGCAACCCGGCCAGCGGCACCAGCAGCAGCAGCGTCAGCCCGGCGACCGTCCCGGCGAAGCCGGCGGCCAGCGCGGCGGCGAGCGCCGGGGCGGAGAGCCGGCCGGCGGTCAGCGCCGTCTGCACCGGCAGCGGGCGCGGGTCGCTCGCCCCCCACAGGAAGTCCGGCAGCACCCACCACGTCAGCACGGCGGCGAACGGCAGGGCGCTCATGCCCGCATAGTCGTCGAACCAGCCCAACGTCAGCGGCAGCAGCAGCGCCGTCAGCAGCAGCCCGATGGCCAGCAGCGCCGGCCGCTGGTCGCCGCGCCACAGCGGCCCGTGCCGCACGATGCCGAAGGCCGCGCCATAGCACACCGGCGCCAGCGCGGCCGGCGCGGCCGGCACCAGCGCCGCCGGCTCCTCCGCGGCACCCAGCAGGAACAGCGCGCCGAACGCCAGCCCCGACAGCAGCGGCCCCAGCCACGGGCTGCGCTCGCCGCCGAGATGCAGCGCCGCCAGCAGCGCCCCCGCCACCGCGGCCAGCACGCCCGCCCCGGCCGACGCCTGCGCCGCCATCGCCACGGCGCCGAGCAGCAGCCCGCCGGCGATCCCGCCCATGGCGCGCCCGACCGCCGGCGCCTGCATCACCCCGCTCGCCAGGCCCAGCGCCGCCGCCGCGCCGAGAATCCACGCGAGCCCGGACGCGCCCTCCGGCAGATGGGCGCCGGCCGCGGCGTGCCCGGCCAGCGCCGAGGCGAGCGCCGCCGCCACCGCCGCCGGATGCAGCAACGCAAGACGCGCCACGGCGGCGCGGGCGGGAATTGGGTCGGCGGACTGCACGGATGTCATGCGGCCTTTCTCCGACGGAAAGAACCTACGAATTGAACCCGGCGGACGCGCGGGTGTTCCCCGCTACCCCTCCCGGACGGTCGGTGCATTGGAAGGAACGCCGATCGGCAGGGGAGTATTCCCGGAGCGAGCGGCAGTCCCTCCCCCCGCGGCGCGGGGGGAGGGCGTTCAAGCCCGCTTCAGCCCGAGGAACGCTCCCAGCGGCGGCAGCACCAGCGCGCGGCCGTCACCCGTGATCTCCACCTCCGGCATCCCCGGCAGGACGAGCGGGATCGGGATCTGTCCGCGTGCCAGCGCCACCTCCGCCGGCCGGTCGGCAAGGTTGAACACGGCCAGCAGGCTTTCGCCCTCGGCCGAGCGCTCGAAGGACAGCACGTCGCCCCTCGCCTCCACCGCCGAAAGAGCCCCCACGGACAGCGCCCGGTGGTTGCGGCGCAGGCGCAGCGCGGCGCGCCAAACCTCCAGCGGGGTGCCGGAGCGGCGCTCCTGCGCGTCGACGGCCAGCACCCGATGCGCCGCGGGCACCGGCAGCCACGCCTCGGACGCGGTGGTGAAGCCGGCGTGCGGCGCCGCGGCGCGCCAGGGCATCGGCGTGCGGGAGCCGTCGCGGCCCTTGAACTCCGGCCAGTAGGCGATGCCGAACGGGTCGCGCAACCGTTCGCGCGGGATCTCCGCCTGCGACAGCGCCAGCTCCTCGCCCTGGTACAGGCACAGCGTGCCGGGCAGCGCGCAGAACAGCGAGGCCAGCAGCGCCGCGAAGCGCCCGGAATCGGCGCCCTCCGGCAGCCAGCGGCTGACCGCGCGCTCGACGTCGTGGTTGGAGAAGCTCCAGCAGATCGCCCGCGCGTCCGGCGTGCCGGTCAGCGCCGCCGCCAGCGCCCGCGCCGAGAACGGCTGCTTGGCGAGGCTGAGGCTGTAGGCGGCGTGCAGCCGCCCCGGCGCCCCGTACGAGGCGATGCGCTCCGCCGCCCCCGGCTGGCTCGACAGCTCGCCGAGCAGCACCGCGCCGGGATAGCCGTCCACCGTGGCGCGCAGCCGCTCCAGCACCGCGTGGATCGACGGGTGCATCATGTCGTGGAGGTGACGCTGCAGGGCGAAGGGCTTCAGCGGCGGCTCCCCCTCCCAGGGCATGGCCGGGTTGGAGCGGAGGTCCGGGTCGTGCGCGAAGAAGTCCACCGCGTCGATGCGGAACCCGTCCACCCCGCGCTCCAACCAGAAGCGGGCGGTGTCGAGCACGCCGTTCAGCGCCGGCTCGTGGTGCAGGTTCAGCGCCGGCTGGCTGGCGAGGAAGTGGTGCAGATAGTACTGCCGCCGCCGCGGCTCCCACGTCCACGCCGGCCCGCCGAACACCGACAACCAGTTGTTGGGCGGCGCGCCGTCCGGCCGGGCGTCGGCCCAGACGTACCAGTCGGCGAACTCCCCCTGCCGCGACCGGCGCGAGGCGGCGAACCACGGGTGCTCGTCCGAGGTGTGGCCGCACACCAGATCGACCAGCACCTTGAGCCCCAGCCCATGCGCCCGCGCCAGCACCCGGTCGAACGCCGCAAGGTCGCCCAGGCGCGGATCGAC
Organism: Azospirillum sp. TSO22-1; assembly: GCF_003116015.1. Lineage (GTDB taxonomy): Bacteria > Pseudomonadota > Alphaproteobacteria > Azospirillales > Azospirillaceae > Azospirillum. The sequence goes on along the minus strand of NZ_LGQZ01000079.1, from coordinate 116,303 downwards.
GGCGCGGTGGTCGGCGACGTCGTAGCCGAAGTCCTTCAGCGGCGACGGGTAGAACGGGCACAGCCAGACCCCGTCCACCCCCAGCGAGGCGACGTGGTCAAGCCCGGCCAGCACGCCCTCCAGGTCGCCCCAGCCGTCGCCGTCGCCGTCGAGGAAACTCAACGGATAGATCTGGTAGAGGGCTGCGCCGTGCAGCCAGGACGATGCGGTCGACAAGAGGCCACCCTCCGCGCGGGATATCCTGCGGAGGCTGGACCTCTACTCCTAACGATTGGCTAAGGGCCGGAAATGGTCACCATAACCCCTCTCCCGCCCCGGGAGAGGGTGGCGCCGAAGGCGTCGGGTGAGGGTAAAACCAAGGATCCTTGAAGGCGCCCTCACCCTCCCGCTCGTCCCGAGCGGGCCCCTCCCTCTCCCGGGGCGGGAGAGGGGCTTTACTTCCGCTCCAGCAGCCTCGCCCCCGCGCCCATGACGTTCAGCCAGGGCGCCCACGCCTGCTGCACCAGCCCGGTCCACGCCTGCATCGGCGCCATCCACAGCGCCAGCAGCGGCAGGTTCGGCGCCAACATCCTCGACGCGGCCTCGAAGTTCGGCGTCGCCGTGAAGGTGATGGAGATGGCCTCGGCGTTCTGCTCGGGCAGCGCGCGGTGCACGATCTGCACGTCGAGGTTCGGCAGAGCGGCGGTCAGCTTGGTCTCGTCCATGCCCTTGGCTCCTTCTTGTGCGGCGCAGCACGATAGCCGCTTCCCCATGACGGCAACAAGCGCGGCGGCGCGCCGTTGTGCTGGCATGGACGCATACTCCCCCGATCCCGCCGACCCGCAACAGGCCGCCGCCTGCGCCGGGCTGACCTACGTCTCCGACGAGGAGCCGGGCATCCGCCGGCGCCGCGCCGGCAAGGGTTTCAGCTACCGATGGCCCGACGGAACCACGGTGACCGAGGAGGACACGCTGGCGCGCATCCGCAAGCTGGCGATCCCCCCCGCCTACACCGGCGTGTGGATCTGCACCGACCCGGAGGGCCACCTCCAGGCCACCGGCCGCGACGCCAGGGGGCGCAAGCAGTACCGCTACCACCCGCGCTGGACCGAGCTGCGCGAGGGCACCAAGTTCGGCCGCATGCTGGAGTTCTGCCGGGCGCTGCCGAAGATCCGCGCGCAGGTCGAAGAGGATCTGTCGCAGCGCGGCCTGACGCGGGAGAAGGTGCTGGCCACCGTGGTGCGCCTGCTGGAGACCACGCTGATCCGCGTCGGCAACGAGACCTACGCGCGCGAGAACCGCAGCTACGGCCTCACCACGCTGCGCGACGGCCACGCCGAGGTCGAGGGCGCGCAGATCCGCTTCGCCTTCAAGGGCAAGTCCGGCAAGGAGTGGGAGGTCGAGCTGAAGGACCGCCGCCTCGCCCGCATCGTCCGCGCCTGCCGCGACCTGCCGGGCGACGAGCTGTTCCAGTACGTCGGCGAGGATGGCCAGCGCCACGCGGTCACGTCGGGCGACGTCAACGACTACCTGCGCGCCATCACCGGCGAGGACTTCACCGCCAAGGACTTCCGCACCTGGGCCGGCACCGTGCTGGCCGCGCTGGCGCTGCGGGAGTTCGAGAGCTTCGACAGCAGGGCCAAGGCAAAGCGCAACGTCACCCGCGCCATCGAGCGGGTGGCGGCGCGCCTCGGCAACACGGTCAGCGTCTGCCGCAAGAGCTACGTCCATCCCGAGGTGCTCGACGCCTACCTGGAGGGCACGCTGCTCGACGCGCTGAAGGCCGAGGTGGAGGCCGAACTGCGCGACGACCTGCACGGGCTGAAGGGCGAGGAGGCGGCGGTGCTCGCCTTCCTGCACGAGCGGCTGGAGCGCGAGCGGGCGTCGCGGGCGCGGGAGGGCGCCCAAAGTCGGAAAAACCGCAGACGCAACGCCGCGTGAGGCCGGCTGTTCGACTCCCAGAGGTGCCACCGCGAAGGGAGGCCGCCATGGCCAAGACCACGACCGACCACGAGAAGATCCGTCACTGGGCCGAGCAGCATGGCGGCAAGCCCGCCGTCGTGCGCAGCACGCACGGCGAGGGCAAGGCCCGCAGGACAGGAGTCGGCCTACTGCGCCTGATGTTCCCCAAGGCGCGCCAGAGCGACCACGACGAGTTGGAGGAGATCGGCTGGGACGAGTTCTTCAGGCAGTTCGACGACTCGCAGTTGGCGCTGCTCTACGAGGAGGGGTCGAACTTCAACAAGCTGATCGGCCGCGACACCGCCGAGAAGCGCGCCCACGGCGACCACAAGGCCAGCCGGCACTGAAAATCCCTCTCCCGTCCCGGGAGCGTGGAGCCGATGCCGTAGGCAACGAGCACCGAAGGCGATCGTAGGCGGAACGCGGTCGCCCGACTTGCGGGCGGCCGGTGGAGGGGCCCGCTCGGAACAAGCGGGAGGGTGAGGGTTGCATCAAGGATTCATGACCGCACCCTCACCCGGCGCCTTACGGCGCCACCCTCTCCCGGGGCGGGAGAGGGTTGTTTCCCCACGGCAGCATGCGCGCCAGCACGCCGTCCTTCAGCACGTATTGGTGCACCAGCGCGGCCACCGCGTGCAGCCCGGCGAGGATCAGGATCGCGTTGCCCAGCACCTCGTGCACCCCCTCGGCGGCCTCTTTCAGCCCCGGATTGGGCGGCAGCAGGGTCGGCAGCGTGAACAGGCCGAACACGGCGATCGGCCGCCCGCCCGACCACGACATCACCATGCCCACCACCGGCACCGCCACCATCAGCACGTAGAGCGCCACGTGCGCCCAATGGCTCGCCCTCTCCATCCACGGGGCCATCGGCGGCAGGGCCGGCGGCGGGCTGAGGTGGCGCCACGCCACGCGGATCAGGACCAGCGTCAGCGCGGTGACGCCGAACGACTTGTGCAGGCCCATCATGAAGGCCCGGGTGTCGCCCTTGGGCAGCCCCTCGACCACCTGGATCAGCACGAAGGCGCCGACGATCGCCAGGGCGGTCGCCCAGTGCAGCGCCTGCATGCCAAGGTCGTAGCGGGTCTTCGGAACGGAATCGGTCACGGCTCTCTCCTTGCCTCTCAGCATCTGGAGGACACCATACCGTACCCCGGCTGAACCCAAACTGAACAGATCGTTCAGGGTTCCGCCACCGAAGGTTCGGCCTTCAGCTTCTCGGCGGTCTGCTCCAGCTTCGCCGCGCGCAGCTGGAGTTCCGCCTCCAATCCCTGCTCGCGCGCGTCGATGGAGGCGGCCATGGCGCGGAAGGCGCGGGCCAGCCGGCCGACCTCGTCCGGGCGCTCGCGCAGCGGGTCGAGGGTGAAGGGGTTGAAGCGGCCGTTCTCCATGGCCGTCGCCGCTCCGGTCAGCGTCGCCAGCGCCGCCGTCTGCCGCCGCAGCGCCAGCCACACCGCCCAGACGCCCAGAATCACCGCCAGCGCGCCGGCCGCCAGCCCGATCCACAGCGTGGCCGGCAGCCCCGGCAGCGCCACGCGCACCACCGCGGCCCCGCCGCCCTCCACCGGCGCCACCGCGCTCAGCGCACCGCCATCGGCCACCAGGGCGGGCTTCCGCGCGCCCTTGGCAACCTCCAGCTCGGCCGGGGAGAGCTGTGCCTCGGCGTGACCGCCGCGCGCCAGCACCGCCGCGTCGCCGCCCAGCACCCAGGCAGCCGCAGCGCCGCCGGACAGCGCGTCGGCGACGGCGCGGTCGAGGGTACCCAGGCGCTTGGCGATGTCGGTGAGGCGGCCGACGTCGGCCGTCACCTGCACGATGCGCGGCTTGTCGGCGCCGGCGACGCCGACGCTCCGGACGGTGCGGCCGTCCTCGCGCTTGGCGGCAGGAGCGACGACCTGGGCCGGGCTGCGCGACAGCAGGCCGTAGAAGGCGGCGCCCTTGCCGTCCGGCGTGAAGGTGACGTCGAGGTTCGGCGCGCTGCCCAGCACCACCTTGCCGCGGGAATCGGTGATCTGGATGTCCTTGAGCGCGGTGGAGTCGGTCACCGCCTTCAGCCGGTCGGTCACCGCCTTGACCGGCAGCTTGGCGCCTTCGGCCGAGGCGGCGTACTGCGCCACCAGCGCCGCCTGGGCGACGATCTGCTCGGTCACCGCCGCGTCCACCTCGGCCGGGATGGTGCGGATGAGTTGCGCGGATTGGGCGAGATGCCGTGCGGCGCGTTCGGCCTCGGCGCGGGCGCGGCCGTGGGCGGCGTCGCGCACGCCCCAGGTCAGCGCCCCGGCGGTGGCCGCGACGGCCAGCGCCAGCAGGCCGGCGACGAGCAGGAGGATGCGGCGTTCGAACGTCATGGCTGTCCCGGACTTGCGGCCTCGCTGCCGTCGCTTCTAGGGGAGCAACGGCCGGTTTGTCCAGGACGCCAAATGCCTCAGCAACCGTTGTCTCAGCGTTCGCCGGTTATCGCTCGACGAACGCCTTCTCGACCACGTAGTGGCCCGGCTCGCCGCTCGAGCCTTCCTCGAAGCCGCGCTCCTCCAGGAGGTTGACCGTGTCGGTCAGCATCTCCGGGCTGCCGCAGATCATCACGCGGTCGTTCTCCGGATCCAGCGGCGTGGTCCCGACGTCGGCGAACAGCCGGCCGGAGCGGATCAGGTCGGTGATGCGGCCCTCGGTGCGGAACGGCTCGCGCGTCACGGTCGGGTAGTAGGTCAGCTTCTCGCGCACGCCCTCGCCGAAGAACTCGTTCTCCGGCAGAGCGTCCCGGATCAGCTCCTGGTAGGCCAGTTCGCCCACCGTGCGGCAGGTGTGGGTCAGCACGATGCGCTCGAAGCGCTCGTACACCTCGGGATCCTTGATGATGCTCATGAACGGCGCCAACCCGGTGCCGGTGGAGAGCAGGTACAGCGTCTTGCCCGGCAGCAGGTTGTCGACCAGCAGCGTGCCCGTCGCCTTGCGGCTGATGATGATCGGGTCGCCTTCCTTGAGGTGCTGCAGGCGCGAGGTCAGCGGCCCGTTCGGCACCTTGATGGAGAAGAACTCCAGCGTGTCCTCGTAGTTGGCGGACGCCATGGAGTAGGCGCGCAGCAGCGGCTTGCCCCCGACCTCCAGCCCGATCATCGTGAACTGCCCGTTCTCGAAGCGGAACGACTGGTCGCGCGTGGTCTGGAAGCTGAACAGCGTGTCCGTCCAATGATGCACGCGCAGCACACGTTCCGTGAGGAGGTTGCTCATGAAGCCAGAATCCGTTTTTTATGGCGCCGCAGAACGCTGGCATAAATATTACCCCAGCGCCTGCCGCGTCAATAATTCACAATTCACATGATTTTTTGGCCTTATTGATGATGCGGTTAAGCGGCCGCAGCTTGCACGGCACCTTGGAATCGTTCGCAACACCATCAATACCAACAGCCGGTGCCCCGGTCGTGCGGGCAAGGTCACTTCACCATCGGCAGCCGCTCGAACTGGTGGTGCGGCGGCGGGCTGGAGAGCGTCCATTCCAGCGTCGTGGCGCCCTCGCCCCAGTAGTTCGCCGCCACCCGCTGGCCGTACCGGATCGTCCAGATCGCCGTGACGATGAAGACGATGTGCCCAGTGAACGAGATGTACGAACCGAGGCTCGACACCATGTTCCAGCCGACGAAGGCGTCGGGGTAGTCCGGGATGCGGCGCGGCATGCCGGCGACGCCCAGGAAGTGCTGCGGGAAGAAGGTCAGGTTGGCGCCGATGAAGGTCAGCCAGAAATGCACCTTGCCCCACCGCTCCGGGTACTGCCGCCCGCTCATCTTGCCGATCCAGTAGTACCAGCCGGCGAAGATCGAGAACACCGCGCCCAGCGACAGCACGTAGTGGAAGTGCGCGACGACGAAGTAGGTGTCGTGCAGCGACTTGTCCAGTCCGCCGTTGGCCAGCACCACGCCGGTCACGCCGCCGATGGTGAACAGGAAGATCACGCCCAGCGCGAACAGCATCGGCGTCTTGAACTCGATGGAACCGCCCCACATGGTGGCGATCCAGCTGAAGATCTTGATGCCGGTCGGCACCGCGATGATCATCGTCGCCGCGGTGAAGTAGGCGCGCGTGTCGACGTCCATCCCCACCGTGTACATGTGGTGCGCCCACACGACGAAGCCGACGACGCCGATCGCCACCATCGCATAGGCCATGCCGAGATAGCCGAACACCGGCTTCTTCGAGAAGGTCGACACCACGTGGCTGACGATCCCGAAGCCCGGCAGGATCATGATGTAGACCTCGGGGTGGCCGAAGAACCAGAAGAGGTGCTGGAACAGGATCGGGTCGCCGCCGCCCTCCGGGTTGAAGAAGGTCGTCCCGAAGTTGCGGTCGGTCAGCAGCATGGTGATGGCGCCGCCGAGCACCGGCACGGCGAGCAGCAGCAGGAACGCCGTCACCAGCATCGCCCAGACGAACAGCGGCATCTTGTGCAGCGTCATGCCGGGGGCGCGCATGTTGAAGATCGTCGTGATGAAGTTGACCGCCCCCAGGATCGACGAGGCGCCGGCGAGGTGCAGCGCGAAGATCGCCATGTCCACCGACGGCCCCGGATGGCTGGAGGACGACAGCGGCGGATAGATCGTCCACCCCGTCCCCGCCCCCTGGCCGACGAAGGCCGAGCCCATCAGCAGGATGAACGCCGGCACCAGCAGCCAGAAGCTGATGTTGTTGAGGCGCGGGAACGCCATGTCCGGCGCGCCGATCATGATCGGCACGAACCAGTTGCCGAAGCCGCCGATCAGCGCCGGCATGACCACGAAGAACACCATGATCAGCCCGTGCGCGGTGACCACGACGTTCCAGAACTGGCCGTCGCCGACGATCTGCAGGCCGGGGTGCTGCAGTTCCGCCCGGATGATGGCGGAAAACGCCAGTCCGGCGATGGCGGCGATGATGGCGAAGATCAGGTAGAGCGTGCCGATGTCCTTGTGGTTGGTGGAGAACAGCCAGCGCTCGGCGAAGCCCGGCGCGTGGTGGCCACCATGGTGGTCGTCGTGAACGTGTGCCTCGGCCATCTCAGTCCTCGCTCGTCTGCGCTCAGCGCCCGGCGCTGGCGACGTCCTGCTTCAGGGGTTCAGGGGAGGGATCGCGCGCCGCGAACCTGGCTTTGGCCTGCGCCGCCCACTGGGCGAAGCGCTCCTTCGAGACCACCTCGACGGCGATCGGCATGAAGCCGTGGTTGGTGCCGCAGATCTCCGAGCACTGGCCGTAATAGACGCCCTCCCTGGTGATGCGCATCCACGTCTCGTTGATGCGGCCGGGCACCGCGTCGTCCTTGATGCCGGAGGTCGGCAGCGCCCAGGAATGGATGACGTCGCCGGCGGTGATCAGCACCCGGACCGTGGTGTCCACCGGCAGCACGACGCGGTTGTCCACCTCCAGCAGGCGGCGCTGGCCGGGCTTGATCTCCTCGCTGGGAACCATGATGGAGGAGAAGGTAAAGCCGCCCTGGTCGGGATACTCGTAGTCCCAGTACCATTGCCGGCCGGTGACCTTCAGGGTCATCTCCGCCTCGGCGTTGCGGTCGAGGAAGTAGAGCAGCCGGAACGACGGCACCGCGATCACCACCAGGACGATCACCGGCACCACGGTCCAGATCACCTCGATCAGCGTGTTGTGCGAGGTGCGGGACGGCACCGGGTTGCGCCTGGCGTTGAAGCGCACGAAGACGATGCCCATCAGCACCATCACCAGGATCACGATGGCGACCATGATCCACAGCAGCAGGTGATGGAAGCTGTTCATCATCTCCATCACCGGCGAGGCGGCGGGCTGGTGCCAGACCTGCCAGTTGTGCGGTTCTCCGCGCACCGGCGGCGCGGCGTCCTGCGCGTGCGCCGCCCCCGCCACCATCCAGGCCAAAGCCCAGCCCAGGGCCGCCACGGCCCAAGTTCCCGCGCGTCTCATCGTTCCTCCCGCGCCTTGGATTCCGTCTGAAGCGCTGAACAGCGGAACGGGGAGGAAAGTTCATTGCCCGCTACAGGCGCCCCTCCTCCTTCAGCAGCGTCCGGTGGATCGTCGTGGCGGCGATGGCGGCATGCCCCATGGCGACGGAGATCTGGTTCAGCCCTTCCACCACGTCGCCGATGGCGAACAGCCCCTCCACATCGGTGCGGCAGTGCGCGTCCACCTCGAACCGCCCGCTGGCCCCGGTCCGCGCCCCCGCCGGCCGCGCCGGATCGGTGCGCGGCACCGCGCCCAGCGCCGAATAGAGCGTGTCGAAGGCCAGCCGCTCCCCCGCCGCCGTGGTCAGCGCCGCGATGCGCCCGGCCTCGGCGTGCACCTCGGCCACCGGCTGCTCCACGGCGCGGATGCCCCGCCCCGCCAGCCGGCGGCGGTCCCCGTCGGACAGGCCGAGCGGCTCGCCCAGGGTCAGGAGCGTTACGTCGTCGGTGTAGGTGCGCATCCACAGCGCATCCCCCACCGCGTCGGCGCCGTGGCCGAGGACGCCGATCCGCTGCCCGATCACCTCGAAGCCGTCGCAGATCGGGCAGTGGCGGATCAGCCCGCGCTGCACCGCCTGGTAGAGGTTGGGCAGCACCGGCTCCACGTCGATGACCCCGGTCGCCATCACCGCGGTCCGCGCCGCCACCTCGTCGCCGGCCTCGGTTCGGGCGACGAACAATTCGCCGCTCTTCCGTAGCGAGGCGACGCAGCCGCGCTCCACCGGTGCGCCGTAACGCTTGGCCTGCGCCCGCATGCGGGCCAGCAGGTCCATGCCGGTGACGCCGTCGGGAAACCCCGCGTGGTTGTGCGACAGCGGGATCCACGCGGCGCGCGGCGCCCCGGCGTCGATCACCAGGAAGCGCCGGCGGTAGCGCGCCAGATAGATGGCCGCGGTCAGCCCGGCCGGCCCGCCGCCGACGATGATGCTGTCCAGGGGGGTGTCGGCGGCGCCCGCCATGATCCCTCACGCGCGTGATCCGGACCCGGACAACGCCGTCCGCCACGTACGGTTCCCGCGATACGGCGAGCGTCCTTTCGTCGCGCCCGCCACGCGTTGACGCCCCCTGGTTGCTTGGAAAGCATCTTTGCATCTCTCAAGGATGCATCGCCGTGCCCGCAGCAACCCATCCCGGCCGGATCTCCGACGCCGTCATCGACCCGGAGATCCTCGACCTCGAACCGATGGTCCGCAACTTCGGCGGGCTGACCGCGCTGGTGAACGACCTCTACGCCCTGTTCCTGCGCAACGAGGAACAGCTGCGCGACGACCTCGCCGCCCGGCTGGCGGCCGGCGACCTCCAGGCCGCCCGCCTCGCCGCGCACGCCGCCGGGGGCGCCGCCCGCACCGCCGGCGCGCGCCGGCTCGCCGAGCTGTGCACCGCCATCGAGGAGGCGCTGGTGCGCGGCGACCCCGCCGCGGCGAGCCGGCAGTCGGCGCTGCTGCCCGACGCCATCGCCGACGTCCGCAGCATGGTCGCGCGGATCTGACGCCGACCCACGCACGGTCGAACGCGTACATTATTGTTTTAGCAACCAATCCGGCCTAGACCTTGAGCGTGGCGCAACGGGAGGTGCCCCATGCCCTTGAGCGTGCTGGAAGTCGCGATCTACGCCATGGTCCTGACCGCGGCGGACCCCAAGCCCTACGAATGCGTCACCGTCCAGCCCGACGGCGTGAACTGCACCAACGGCCTGTTCGCCGAGCCGCTGCCGACCGGCGGCATGAAGTTCAACACCGGGGTGACCGTCGCCATCGGCCGCGACCGCAGCGTCACCTTCTCCAACGGCATCCAGATCCATCTGGATTCCTCGGCCTGGGCGCACTTCAAGCGCGGCACCGCCACCATCGTCTCGGCCCGCCGCACCGACCCAAAGGGCACGCGCTTCACCTTCAACAACGGCTACGCCTGCCAGATCATGGACCAGGAGATGGCCCGCTGCTTCAAGGTGCTGTAGGCGCCCCGGCTATTTGGCCGTCTCCGCCGTCTGCGGCGCGAGGTCGCCGACCGGCATCATGATGTGGGCGTAGGGCGTGCCGCCCCACATCACGTAGGGGACCCGCGGGTTCTCGGCGCTGCGCGGGTGGCCCTGCATGGAATCGACGCCGTTCAGGATCATCACGTGCGGGCCGGTGTCGACCCAGGTGTGGCCGGCGGCCGGCGCCGCCGCGTACGGGTCGTCGTTGCTGGCGTCGGAGCCGCCGGCCAGCATGTAGCCGAGGCCGATCTGCCCCTTCGGCGGTTCCGCGTGCTCCATCCACGCCTTCGCCCACGCCATGCCGTTCTTGTCCAGGCACATGGGGTCGTTGCCGGGCGTCATGGGATTGTCGGGCATGCAGGTGAAGAGGCCCGTTCCCGGGCGCAGCGTGCGCATCTCGCCCTTCTCGTTCATGGCGATGATGGTCGCCGTCTCGGCCACGGCGCGCGGCGCGGCGGACAGGGCGTTGGTGATCATCTCCGCGTCGGTCTTCGGAGTCATGGCGCCGTGGCCGCCGCCCTGGGCGAGCACCCCGGCGGAGGCCGCGGCGAGGACCGTGGACAGGCACAGGATCGTCCGGAAAGGAGTCATGCGTAATCCTCCCTCATGCGTGCAGCGGACATCGCTGCCGGAGGAAGCATGAACCCTTAGGCCCCGAAGAAAACAGCGCAGGAGGGGATACGCCCCCTGAGACGGAACCCGGCGGCGCCCTCTCCCAACGGTGGGGAACGTTACGCCGCCACCAGTTCGAACCGGTCGACGTCCACCAGCCCGCGGTCGGTGATCTTCAGGTGCGGGATGACCGGCAGCGGCAGGAAGGCCAGCTGCAGGAACGGCTCGGCCAGCGGGCAGCCCATGCCCTCGCGCACGGCGCGGCGCAAGGTCCGCAGCTGGCGCTCCACCTCCTCGAACGGCTCCAGGCTCATCAGCCCGGCGAGCGGCAGCGCCAGCTCGGCCAGCACCCGGCCGTTGCGCACGGCGACGAAGCCGCCCTGCAGCTCGATCAGCCGGTTGACCGCCACCGCCATGTCGCCGTCGTCGGCCCCGACCACGCAGACGTTGTGGCTGTCGTGCCCGACCGAGGACGCGATGGCGCCCTCCCGGATCTCGAACCCGCGCACGAAGCCGCGCCCGATGTTGCGGTTCACCCCGTGCCGGGAGAGCACGCAGACCTTGAGGATGTCGCGCTCGGGATCGGCCACCGTCTGCCCGCCGCGTCGCGGCACGTCGAGCGCCAGCCGCTCGGTGAGGATCTTGCCGGGCAGCACGCCGATCACCGGCTGCGTCGCGTTGCCGGCGGGCACCGCGAAGTCCGCCGCCGTCACCGGATCGAGCTTCACCGAGCGCAAGCCCACCGGCTCCACCGCCGTGCGGTGCGCGAAGCTCTCCGCCGTGACCACGCGGCCGTCCTTGATGACGCGGTTGACCGCGCAATCCTCCAGGTCGTCGAGCAGCACGAGGTCCGCCTTCTGCCCCGGCGCCACCAGCCCGCGGTCGAACAGGCCGAAGCCGCGCGCGGCGGACCACGTCGCCGCCCGGTAGACGTGCGCCACCGGCGCGCCGAGCTTGATGGCGGCGCGGATCAGGTGGTCCATGTGCCCCTCCTCGGCGATGTCGAGGGGGTTGCGGTCGTCGGTGCAGAAGCCAAGGAACGGCGAGGTCTCCGGCGCGATCACCTCGGCCAGCGCGTGCACGTCCTTCGACACCGAGCCGTCGCGGATCAGCACCTGCATTCCCTTGCGCAGCTTCTCCATCGCCTCGGCGGCGCTGGTCGTCTCGTGGCAGTTGCGGATGCCGCAGGACAGGTAGGCGTTCAGCTCCCGCCCGTGCATCAGCGGGGCGTGGCCGTCGATGAGGCGGCCGTCGAAGGCGGCGAGCTTGTCGAGCACCGCCGGCAGCTTGGCGAACACGCCGGGGAAGTTCATGAACTCGGCCAGCCCGAGCACCCGCGGGTCGTCGCGGTGGCGCACGAGGTCCTCGGCCTCCAGCCTGGCGCCGGAGGTCTCCAGCTCGGTCGCCGGCACGCAGGAGGACAGCTGCACCCGCAGGTCCAGCGCCATGGTGGACGCGCTGTCGAGGAAGTAGCGCAGCCCCCGCTCGCCCAGCACGTTGCAGATCTCGTGCGGATCGCAGATGGCGGTGGTGGTGCCGCGCGGCAGGACGCAGCGGTCGAACTCGGGCGGCGTGACGCAGGTGGATTCGCAGTGCACGTGCGTGTCGATGAAGCCGGGCACCACGGTCAGCCCGCGCCCGTCGATCTCCTCGACGCCGTCATAGCTTTCGTAGGTGCCGACGATGCGGTCGCCGCACAGCGCGATGTCACCGTGCGCCGTCTCGCCGGTCACCACGTTGAGGAAACGCGTGTCCTTGATGACCAGATCCGCCCGGGCGTTGCCCAGCGCCTGGTCGATGCGCTTCCTGAGATCGTCCCGGCTCACCGCCATGCCCCGTCTCCCGCTGCCGTCCAAGGAAAGTGGGGGGCGCGGAGTGATATTTGAGTCCCTCCCCCAGCCCCGCTGGGGGAGGTTAGGTGGGGGCAACGGTCTGCCCAGAAAGCCGTAGCCCCCACCCTCCCCACGTCGTGGGTCCCCTCCACGGCCACCCGCAAGTCGGGTGGCCGCGCTCCGCCTACGATCGCCTCCGGCGCACGTTGCCTTCGGCACCGGCTCCACGCCCCCGCCGGAGGCGAGGGAGGGCACGATTATTTGTACACCTTCGTCCGGGAGTTCCGCTCCGTCCACTCCTTGCCGTCGCACTCGGGCTTCTCGATGCGCTTCAGCAGGGTCATCGTGTCCGCCTGGACGCGGTACAGCATGTGGGTGCCGCAGTCGCCGGCGCCGCGGCCCTGGTCGAAGACGTCCACCATGTCCTTCGACACGGTCAGGGTGCCGGTGGTCAGCGCCGTCGGCACCTTGCGCGGCACGTCGCCCTTGTCCGGCATCTCCACCGCGAGGCGCGCCGCCGCGCCGGCCTTGCGGTCGAGCACGAAGGGCATCGCCGCGCACTGGTAGGCGCCGCACTCGTCCGGTACCGCGACGAACAGCCGGCCGTCGGACAGCGGCGCCATCAGCGTGAAGCCGGAGTACAGCTCGTAGGTGGACAGCACGTCGCCCTCGTCCGGACGCTTCGGCGCCGGCGGCTGCGGGAACATCGTGGTCAGCACGAAGGCGACGAAGGCGGCGTTCTCCTCCGCCGCCGTTCCCGCCTCGCGCAGCGGGTCGATCGGCGAGGCGGCGGCGATGGCGGCGGCCAGCCCGCGCCGGCCGGCCTTGGCCAGCAGCTCGCGCAGCCGCAGCTCGTGGGCGCGGATCAGCGGCAGGACGTTGGTCTGCGTGTAGGCGGCGTCGCGCGCGGCGATCCAGCGCCGGTGGTCGGCGCGCAGCGCCTCCGCCCCGGCGGGGTCGGCCTCCAGCGCGAATCGCAGGCCGCGGGCGACCAGCCGGTCCAGCCCGGCGAGCGCGCCGTCGTCGCAGATCGCCTTCTCGACCTTCGAGGCGGGCCTGGCGCAGTCGATGGCCTGCGCGGACACGGCGGCCGGCGACAGGAAAGCGGCGGAGACGGCGAGGACGGCGAGCAGACGGCGCATGCTGGGTTCCGGGTGCCTGCGGAAAGGGGCGACAGGACACCCAACCGACGCCCGCCTGTCAACAGCCCTTATTTCTTGAGCCCGCCGCCGACGCGCGCGCAGTCGTAATCGTCGGTGCCGGGATCGGCGGCGCCGGTGGTGACGGCATAGCGCGGGTCGTCGCACTTGCCGTCGAAGGCGTAGCGGTAGCCGGTGCCGGACTTGCCCCAGGCGGGGTTGGCGGTGGTGGCGCGGGCCGACACCTTGGCGGCGTCGCCGGGGCCGAAGGCGTTCGGCAGGCGGTCGAAGGCGAACGCGCCGCCGGCGAGCAGCACGGCGAACGACGCGAGCAGGCGAAGCGAAGCGGATCGCATCATGGCGGCGGACATGGAGAAGCGGCGGACGGTCGTCCCAATGACGAACGGGCGCAGCGCGCCTTTATTCCACATCACCCGGCCGCGGGCAAGCGGACTCGCACGGTGGTGCCGCGCCCTTCCACGCTGTCGATCGACAGCGTGCCGCGCATCAGGTCGACGAAGGAGCGCGCCAGCGGCAGCCCCAGCCCGGTGCCGCCGTGCCGCCGCGCCAGCTGGCTGTCCACCTGCCCGAACGGCTGCAGCGCCACTGCGATCCCCTCCTGGCTCATGCCGATGCCGGTGTCGGCCACCTCGATCAGCCCCCAGTCCCCGTCGCGCCGGGCGCGCAGTTCCACCCGGCCGCCGGCCGGGGTGAACTTCACCGCGTTGGACAGCAGATTGATGAGGATCTGCTTGAGCCGCACCGGGTCGGCCAGAACCGGCGGCGTGTCCTCGGCGACCTGGACGCTCAGCTGCACCCCGCTTTCCCCGGCCCGGCCGCGGATGAGCTGCACCGAGCTGGCGACCGCGTCCCGCGCGTCCACCGGCTGCGGGTAGATCTCGAACTTGCCGGCCTCGACCTTGGCGATGTCGAGGATGTCGTTGATGACCGCCAGCAGGTGCTCGCCCGAGGCGACGATCAGCCCGCCGTACTCGGCGTAGCGCGGCGTTCCGACCGGGCCGACCAGTTCGCGATGGATCATCGAGGCGAAGCCGATCACCGCGTTCAGCGGCGTGCGCAGCTCGTGGCTCATGTTGGCCAGGAAGTCGGACTTGGCGCGGTTGGCCAGTTCCGCCTGCTCCTTGGCGGCGAGCAGCGCCTCCTCGGCGCGCCGGCGCTCCTGCACCTCCTGACTCAGCTCGGCGGTGCGGGCGCCGACGCGCGCCTCCAGTTCGTCGTGCGCCTCGCGCAACGCCAGCTCAGCGCGCTTGCGCCGGGTGATGTCCTGCCCGACGCAGACGATCGCCGAAGCGACACCCTCCGCCTCCGGCATGCGGTTCATGTTCCACAGCACCACGCGCTCGACGCCGTCGCGGTCGCTCCAGGCGTGCTCGAAGTTGCGGATCTCCATGCCCGTCATGGCGGCGACCAGCTGATAGGCGAAGGGACCGCCCTGCTGCTCCGGAATCAGGTCGCGCCAGGTCCGGCCCACGGCGCCGCCGGCCGGCAGCGCGAAAGCGCGTTCGGCCTCGCGGTTGGCCTCGGCCACCACGCCGTCGGCGTCGAGCACCAGGATGATGCCGCCCGCGGTCTGCACCAGGGAGCGGAAGCGCGCCTCGCTGGCGCGCAGGTCGTTCTCGCGCCGCTTCAGCTCGGTGACGTCGCCGATGGAGCCGACCATGCGGTAGGCCCGCCCGTCCGCCCCGCGCAGCGCCAGGCCGCGGGCCAGCACCCAGCGCCAGTTGCCGGCGTGGTCGGCGACGCGGTAGGCGTGCTCGAAATGGCCGGTGGCGCCCTTCAGGTGCCCGGACACCGCGCGCTCGTAGGGGCCGCGGTCGTCGGGGTGGACGATCTTCAGCCACTCGTGCGTGGTGGTGCGCAGCTCGTTGCTGCCGAAGCCGAGGATCGAGAGCAGACGGGCCGACAGGTACAGGTCCTTGGTGATCGGGTTCCAGTCCCACAGCCCCTCGTTCGGCCCGCGCATGGCGAGGCTGAGCAGCTCCTCCCGGTCGCGCAGCAGGTCGATGGTGCCGGTCAGGCGGCTCTGGTCGGCCTGCAGCTCCGCGACGCGACGCTCCAGCCGGAGGATGCGCTCCTGCGGTGTCTCGAAGGGCCAGTCGGCGGCGGGTGCGGGTCTCGGCACGTCGGCGCGGTCCTCGTCGGCGGCGAGCGCGGCGGACGCGCGCCGGTATCCCGCGAGTATGCCGGCCGCAGCACGACCGAATCAAGGGCATCGGCAACCATTCCATGCGGAAGGCTCTTGACTCGTAACAGTTACGACACTAAAGTTAACATTGTCTGATGTTTTGACGGCCTTGCAGCGGGGTGATGGGATGGAGCGGGCTGACGGGGCGCGCCGGTTGCTGCCGGGGGTGAGATGGCTGCTCCTCCTGTTCGTCCTCGGGATCGCCGCGGCGGGCGCCCTGGCGTCCCGTGCAGCCACCGATGTGCACGGCAAGCTCGCGGCGGCCCAAGCGGCGACCGCGTTGCGCGCGCAGATCGGCCGCGTCGGCGCGCTGGTCGCCGCCTCCGGAGACCCCCGCCCGCTGCGCCGGCCGGACGTCGCGGCCCGCCACCTCGACACGCTGGACCAGCTCGACGCCGCCGCCACGGCATTGGGCGCCGCGACCGCGTCGGACGACCGCCAGCGCGCCGAGGCGCTGGCCGCCCGCGTCGCCGAGTTCATCCACCTGCGGCGCGAGGCGGCCCGCGTCGCCGCGGAGCGCGGGCTCGACGACGTCCGTCTGCTGCCGGGCAGCGAAGCGATGCGCCTGAACCGCCTGTCGCTGACGCACGAGTTGGACGCCCTGGCCCTCGCCGCCGACGAGCGGATCGTCCGCAGCGCCGCCGCGCTGGCCGAGGCGCGCCAGCACTGGCTGTCGCTGCTGGTGGGGCTATTGGCGGGGGTAGTGCTGCTGGCCTTCCTGCAGGTGGTGCGGCTGGCCCGCCGGCCGGTGCGGCTCGCCGATCCCTTCACGCTGCAGGCCGGCTGAGCCCGCCTTCAACTGCGGCATTTTGTCCCGGCCGACGTCCGGTCGGGTGCCGGCCCCGGCGCATTTTCCGTGCACGCAGCAATTGCCAAGCACGTTTTTTCCGACTTTGGTCGGACCGATCCTTTCGTGTTCACCAACCCTCCCGACACAAATCACCGGTGACAGCACCCCCGGATGGTGCAATACCCTTACCCAAACTATGCCTATTCGCCGGTTCCGCCATACGGACCGGGCGGCGGGGCTGTGCAGCGTTTCGGGGGGAAGTCATGCCGGATGGTCTTGTGGGTCTCGATGCCGAGCAGCTCGGCGACCTCGACAGCTACGAGGGAACGCTGGGCGGCCTGACGCGCCGGGAGTTCATCAACTACTGCGCCGGCGTGGCGGCGTTCCTCGGCCTGCCGTCGGCGATGGGCGTGAAGATCGCCGAGGCCGCCGCCGGGGCGGCGAAGCGCCCGTCGGTGATCTGGCTGTCGGGCTCCGCCTGCACCGGCTGCACCGAGACGCTGCTGCGCACCAACCACCCCAGCCTCGACACGCTGATCCTCGAGCAGATCTCGCTGGAGTACTGCGAGACGCTGAGCGTCGGTTCCGGCCACCAGGCCGAGAACTGGAAGAAGAAGGCGATGCAGGAGAACCACGGCAAGTACCTGATGGTGCTGGACGGCGCGGTGTCCACCAAGGACAACGGCATCTACGCCAAGGTCGCCGGCCAGACGGTTCTGGAGATGGTGCAGGAGGTGGCGGCCGGCGCCGCTGCGGTGGTCTCCATCGGGTCGTGCGGCTCGTGGGGCGGCTGGCCGTCCACCGGCGTCAACCCCACGGGGTGCAAGGGCCTGCCGGAGGTGCTGAAGGGCAAGCCGGTGGTCACCATCCCGGGCTGCCCGCCGAACCCCTACAACTTCCTCTCGACCGTGCTGCACTTCGTCACCTTCGGCAAGCTGCCGGAACTGGACGACAAGGGCCGGCCGAAGTTCGCCTACGGCCGCCTGATCCACGAGAACTGCGAGCGCCGCCCGCACTTCGACGCCGGCCGCTTCGCCATCGACTTCGGCGACTACGGCCACCGCCAGGGCTACTGCCTGTACAAGCTGGGCTGCAAGGGGCCGGAGACCTACGCGAACTGCCCCTCGATCGGCTTCAACGACGTCGGCCAGGGCAACTGGCCGGTGGGCACCGGCCACCCCTGCTTCGGCTGCACCGAGAAGGGGGTCGGCTTCTCCAAGTCGATCCACGAGCTGGCCAGCCTGAAGTCGGTGGCGCCGCCCAACACCTACCCCGACGTGCGCTCGGAGAAGGGCAACGGCGCCAGCCCCGGCGCGGTCGCCGCGGTGGCGGGCATCACCGGCGCCGCCATCGGCGCGGGCGCGGTCATCGCCAGCCGCCTCGGCAAGCAGGACAAGGCCGACGATACCCCGAAGACCGGCGCGTGAGGAGACGGCCATGACCCTCTCCCGCCGCAATTTCCTCAGCAAGGCGGCCCGCGGCAGCGCCGCGGCGGCCACGGCGGCCTGCGCGGCCGTGGCCGCCGCGCCCGAGGCCAACGCGCTGCAGCGCCCGCCCAAGCCGATGCCGGCAGAGGCCGTCGGCCTGCTCTACGACAGCACGCTGTGCATCGGCTGCAAGGCCTGCGTGAAGGCGTGCAAGGACGCCAACGGCATGCCGGTCGAGGTCGCCCCCGACCAGACCGCCTGGAACGGCGGCGAGTGGGACACCCCGGTCGAGCTGTCGGGCAAGACGTTGAACGTCATCAAGGCCTACACGAACGGCACGATGGCCGAGAAGGACCGCGAGACGGACGGCTTCGCCTTCATCAAGCGGCAGTGCCTGCACTGCGCCGACCCGTCCTGCGTATCGGTCTGCCCGGTCACGGCGATGACCAAGGACGCCAGGACCGGCATCGTCAGCTACAACCCCGACGCCTGCATCGGCTGCCGCTACTGCGTGCTGTCCTGCCCGTTCGGCGTGCCGAAGTACGAGTACGACTCGCCCACCGGCCAGATCCGCAAGTGCCAGCTGTGCAAGCACCGGCTGGCGGAGAACCAGCTGCCGGCCTGCTCCGACGTCTGCCCGACCGGCGCCACGCTGTTCGGCCGCACCGAAGACCTGAAGGCCGAGGCCAAGCGCCGCGTCGCGCTGAAACCGGGCGAGCGCACGCACTACCCGCGCGGCGACATCGCCGGCAAGGTCGGCGGCAGGCGCGACGGCCACGAGGCGACGGTCCGCGTCGCCTACCAGCAGCACATCTACGGCGAGAAGGAACTGGGCGGCACGCAGTGCCTCGCGGTCTCCGCGGTGCCGTTCGACAAGCTGAACCTGCCGACCAACGTGCCGGAGACCGGCTATCCCACGGTGTCGGAGGGCATCCAGCACACGCTGTACGCCGGCATGGTCGGCCCGGCGACGCTGCTGGCGGGGCTCGTCTACCTCGCCCACCGCAACACCAAAGACCACGACGTGGATTGAGGGGAAGCCATGAGCAGCATCCTTTCCGACCAGACGCCAAATTCCCCTGGCGCCCCCTCCGGGTCCACGTGGGTCAACCCGCACAAGCCGATCGGCGGACGCCTCATCACCGAACCGTTCCTGATCGCGCTGGGCTTCGTGGCCATCGGCGGCGTGCTGATGGCGCAGCGCTTCATGGGCGGCCTGGGCGCGGTCGCCAACATCTCCGACGGCTATCCCTGGGGCATGTGGGTGGCGGTGGACGTGGTCATCGGCTCGGCCTTCGGCTGCGCCGGCTACGTCATGGCCTTCCTGGCCTACATCATGAACAAAGGCAAGTACCACCCGCTGGTCCGCCCGGCGGTGCTGGCCAGCCTGTTCGGCTACGGCCTCGCCGGTCTGGCGGTGCTGGTCGACCTTGGGCGCTACTGGAACTTCTACCACCTGCTGCTGCCCTGGTACGCGCAGCCCAACTCGGTGATGCTGGAGGTCGGCCTGTGCGTGGCCACCTACACCATCGTCCTGACCGTGGAGTTCGCGCCGGCCTTCCTGGAGAGATTCGGCTTGGAGAACGCCCGGCGCAAGCTGAACCGCCTGCTGTTCCTCTTCGTGGCGCTGGGCGTGCTGCTGCCCACCATGCACCAGTCGTCGCTGGGCACCATGATGGTGATCGTCGGCCACAAGCTCTCGCCGCTGTGGCAGACGCAGCTGCTGCCGGTGTTCTTCTGGCTCACCGCCGTGCTGATGGGCTTCGGCGTGGTGGTCTGGGAGTCGGTGATGGCGTCCCTGTGCTTCAACCGCCCGACCGAGAAGGCGGTGCTGCGCAAGGTGGCGGAGCTGATGCTGGTCACCACCGCGGTGTTCGTCGTGCTGCGCATCGTCGATTTCGCGGTGCGCGGCCAGCTCGGCGCCCCGTTCGGCGCGCACGGCACGCTGATGTTCTGGGTGGAGACGGCGCTGTTCCTCGCCGGCATGCTGGTCGTGCTGCCGAAGAAGGCCCGGACGGAACGCAAGGCGCTGTTCCTCGGCTCCTCGCTGGTGCTGTTCGGCGGGATCATCTACCGCCTCAACGTCTACATCGTCGGCTTCATCCCGGCGGTCGGCCCGTGGAGCTATTTCCCCTCGCTGGCCGAGATCTTCGTCACCGTCGGCATCTTCGCGCTGGAAGTGCTGCTGTACCTGATCTTCGTGAAGACCCTGCCCGTCATGCACGCCGTCGGCGCTAAGCACGGCTGATTTAGGAGGAACGTACCGTGGCTCAGCGAATTACCGTGGACCCGATCACCCGCATCGAAGGCCATCTGCGGGTCGATTGCGAAGTCGATGGCGGCAAGGTGACCAAGGCCTGGGCGTCCGGCCAGATGTGGCGCGGCATCGAGCTGATCCTGCAGGGCAAGGACCCGCGCGACGCCTGGGTGTTCACCCAGCGCATCTGCGGCGTCTGCACCACCTCGCACGCGATCACCTCGGTGCGCACCGTCGAGAACGCGCTGAAGCTGGAGATCCCGCTGAACGCGCAGTACATCCGCAACATGATCCAGGGCGCCCATGCGGTGCACGACCACATCGTGCACTTCTACCACCTGTCGGCGCTGGACTTCGTGGACATCGTCTCGGCCCTCAAGGCCGACCCGGCGGCCACCGCCAAGCTGGCGCAGTCGCTGTCCGACTGGCCGAACAACTCGGTCGCCGACTTCGCCACCGCGCAGAAGCGTCTGGCGGCGTTCGTCAACTCCGGCCAGTTGGGCATCTTCGGCTCCGGCTACTGGGGCCACCCGGCGATGAAGCTGCCGCCGGAGGCCAACCTGATGGCCGCCACCCACTACCTGCAGGCGCTCGACTACCAGCGGCGCATCAACAAGGTGGTGGCGATCCTCGGCTCGAAGACGCCGCACATCCAGAACGTCGCGGTCGGCGGCGTCACCAACCCCATCAACTTCGACAGCCAGTCCACGTTGACGCTGGAGAAGCTGATGTATATCAAGACGCTGATCGGCGAGGTCGGCGACTTCATCACCAAGGTCTACATCCCCGACGTCTGCGCGGTGGGCGCGCTCTACGCCGACTGGACGGCGATCGGCCGCGGCGTGGTCAACTACCTGACCACCCCCGACATGCCGATCGACACCAAGGGGACCAAGTTCGCGCTGCCCGGCGGCTACATCGAGAACGCCGACTTCGCGACCTTCAAGCCGATCACCAGCTTCTCCGACCCCTACTTCGAGCAGGGCGTCAAGGAGAGCACCAAGCACTCGTGGTACGAGACGGGTTCGGGCCCGCTCCACCCCTACAAGGGCGAGACCAAGCCGCAGTACACCGACTGGCAGGACGACGGCAAGTACAGCTGGATCAAGACGCCGACCTTCTACGACAAGCGCGCCCAGGTCGGCCCGCTGGCCAACGTGCTGGCCATGTACGCCGCCGGCCACGCCCGCACGAAGTTCTGGGTGGGCGAGGTGCTGAACACCGTGTCGGCGATCGCCGGCGCGAAGGTCGGCGCGGACGCGCTGCACTCCACCATCGGCCGCCACGCCGCGCGCGCGGTGCGCTGCGTAGTGCTGCACGAGGAGCTGTCGAACCAGTGGAACTTGCTGATGGAGAACATCGGCAAGGGCGACACCACCACCTTCAACAAGCCGGTCTTTCCGAAAGAGGAGATCCGCGGCTACGGCGTGCACGAGGCGCCGCGCGGCATGCTCTCGCACTGGGCGGTGATCAAGAACGGCAAGATCGAGAACTACCAGGCCGTGGTGCCGACCACCTGGAACGCCGGCCCGCGCGACGAGAAGGGCAACCTCAGCGCCTACGAGGCGGCGCTGATGGACAGCCCGGTCGCCGACGCCGAGCAGCCGCTGGAGGTCATCCGCACCATGCACTCCTTCGATCCGTGCCTCGCCTGCGCCGTGCACCTGACCGACACGGAGAGCAAGTCGACCTATCAGGTCAAGGTGGCCTAAGGACGGGAAGGCTCTACCCCCACCCCAAACCCTCCCCCGCTGGGCGGGGGAGGGAGTTCCGCCGCCATCCCTCAATCCCCTCCCCCGCCCAGCGGGGGAGGGTCAGGGTGGGGGCTCGTACAGGCACGCTTCCAAGCTAACGGACCCTTATGAACTCCCCCATCCTCGTCCTCGGTCTCGGCAACATCCTGATGCAGGACGAAGGCATCGGCGTGCGGGTGGTGGAGGCCCTAGAACAGGGCTGGACCTTCCCGGATCATGTGTCGCTGGTAGACGGCGGCACCTGCGGCATGGACATGCTGGACATCATCGCCAGCCACCGGCACATGGTCGTGGTGGACGCGGTGAAGACCGGCGCGCCGCCCACCACGCTGGTCCGCCTGGAGGGCGACGCGGTGCCCGCCTTCTTCAAGGGAAAGCTGTCGCCGCACCAGGTCGGCCTGTCCGACCTGCTGGCCACGCTGCGCCTGCAGGGCGAGGGGCCGGAGAGCACCGTCGTCATCGGCTGCGTCCCGGCCGGCATGCGGATCACCCTCGACCTCACGCCGGAAGTCGCCGCCAAGGTGCCGGACCTGGTGCGGATGGTGCTGGACGAGCTGCGCGCCCTCGGCGTCGAACCGGCGCCCCGCTGAAAGTCTGCGACCGCAAGCGTCAGGCGCGGAAACCTTTCCCTTACCAATTCAAGAGATACTCCCGCCCCAAGCAGAAAAACGTCTGGTAGCACCAGCGCATCCATCGGGAGTTTCGCATGGCTCGCCTTCTCAACCGGCTGACCCTCGCGCAGAAGCTGGTCGCCCTGAACATCGTCGGCACGCTCATCAGCTGCGCCGCCATCGTCTTCATCGCCCTGTACTTCGTCTCCAGCCAGCTCAAGCAGCAGGAGATCGAGCGGCAGGACATGAACATGAAGGTCGCCCTCGAACTTCTGAACCCGAAGAACGAACCGTACGCGCTGGTCGACGGCAAGCTGAGCGTCGGCGGCCGCACGCTGGACGGCAATTTCGGGCTGGTGGACAGCCTGAAGCGCATCCTCGGCATCACCTCCACCATCTTCCGCGGCGACAGCCGCATCGCCACCACGGTGTTCGCCGCCGACGGCTCCCGCGCGCTGGGAACCAAGATGCTGCCGGCGATCCACGACCAGGTGATGCAGCGCGGCGTGCCGTTCCTCGGCGAATCGGACGTGCTCGGCACCAAGTATCTGGTTTCCTACGAACCGCTGAGGGACGCCCAGGGCAAGGCGCTGGGCGCCATCGCGGTGGGCATGAAGTCGTCCGACTTCTACGCCATGGTCGGCGCGCTCGGCTGGCGCATCGCCGGCGTGGCGCTGCTCATCGGCGTCGCGCTGTGCGCGCTGACCTACCTGTACGTCCGCCGGCAGATGGACGCGGTGCACCGGCTGTCCGACGTGATGGGCGCGCTGGGCCGCCGGGACTACGCCGCCACCGTCACCGACACCGAGCGCGGCGACGAGATCGGCGTGATGGCCCGCACGGTGTCCGGCTTCAAGGACTCGCTCCAGCAGGCCGAGGAGGCCGAGCGCCGCCAGCGCGAGGCCGAGGCCGAGCAGGCCCGCCGCCGCGCCGAGATCGACCGCGCCACCCAGAGCTTCGCCGGCAGCATCGACGTGGTGGTGCGGGCGGTGTCCGACAGCGCCACCCGCATGCGCGGCAACGCCGAGCGCCTGTCGCGCTCCGCCGAGGAGACGCAGGCGGCGGTCGGCACCGTGTCGTCGGCCTCGCAGCTCGCCTCCGCCAACGTCGAGACGGTCGCCGCGGCGGCCGAGGAGCTGACCGCCTCCATCGGCGAGATCAGCCGCCACGTCGGCGAGGCCAGCTCGGTCGCCGACCGCGCGGTCGGCGAGGCGCAGACCACCAACGAGACCGTGCAGGGCCTCGCCGACGCCGCCAACCGCATCGGCGAGGTGGTGAGCCTGATCAACTCGATCGCCAGCCAGACCAACCTGCTGGCGCTGAACGCCACCATCGAGGCGGCGCGGGCGGGCGAGGCCGGCAAGGGCTTCGCGGTCGTCGCCTCGGAGGTGAAGAACCTCGCCAACCAGACCGCCAAGGCCACCGAGGACATCCAGGCCCAGGTCGGCGCCATCCAGGGCGAGACGCAGCGCGCGGTCGGCGCCATCTCCGGCATCGTCGACACGATCCGCCGCATCAGCGAAATCACCACGACGGTCGCCGCCGCGGTGGAGCAGCAGGGCGCCGCCACCAACGAGATCGCCCGCAACGTCCAGCAGGCGTCCAGCGGCACCCGCGCGGTGACCGGCAGCATCGACGGCGTCTCCCGCCAGGCGCAGGAAACCGGCGCCAACGCCGAGGAACTGCTCGGCGCCGCGCAGGCGCTGCTGGGGGAGAGCCAGAAGCTGAGCAACGAGGTGTCCGGCTTCCTGCACATCGTGCGGCGGGCTTAAGCCCCGCCACCGTTGACCCACATCAATGCGGCGGACCGCCGCAAACCCGAGGCTTTCCCACACCATCCCGGAACGACCAACGATGTGTCTCGGCATCCCCATGCAGGTCCTGGAGACCGACGGAATCCTCGCCCGCTGCGCCGGGCGGGGCGAGGAGCGCATGGTCAACCTGCTGCTGGTCGGCGAGGTGCCGGCCGGTGGCTGGGTGCTGGTGCACCTGAGCAACGCCGTGCGCGAGTTGGAGGAGGATGAGGTCGCGCCGCTCAACGACGCGCTCGACGCCATCCTGCTGTCGGCGCGCGGCGAGAACACCGACCACCTGTTCGCCGACCTGATCGCCGCCCGCGAGGCTACCCCATGACCAGCGCCGGCTTCGCCCTCGACGAGACGCTGCGCTGCGGCGCCTGCGGCACCGCCTACGACGGGCGCAAGGGCGACCTTCTGCGCGAGGTGCCGCCCGGCGTCAGCTTCGGCCGGCTGCCGGCGCACTGGCGCTGCCCCGGCTGCGGCGGGCCGCAGCACGGCTTCTTCCCCGCCACGCCCGGCGCCGACCCGATGCGGGAACGCGTCGACGCGCTGGTCGCCGCCCACCGCGTCGTCGCCGACACCGACATGAAGGGCCTGTCGGTCTGCAACACCGCTTTGGAGGTCGAGGCCGTCGGCTTCCATGACATCGATCTGTCCGATGGGGGCTTCGCCTGGCTCGGCGTGCTGATCGCGCCGTGGACGCTGAACGCCGTGCTGATCCCGCACGACCCGGCGCGCTGGATGGCGCTGAGCGACGGCGATCGGACGGTGGAGACCCTGCCGGCCGGCGCCTTCGCCTTCAAGGCGGCGCGCGTCGGCGCGCTCGGCACGCTGGCGGTCATTTCCGCGGTGTCCGACATGACCGTGCTGCGCGGCCAGGACGACGCCCGCGAGGCCGCGCACGCCGCCCTCGACGCGCTGCTGGTGCCGAAGGCGCCCGACGAGCCGCCGGAGATTCCGGAACCCACCCTGCCCCCCACCCCGCCGCCGGTCGGCGCCAAGCCGGCGAAGCCGCCGCGCTCGCGCCGCGCGCTGTTCGGCGGACGGGGATGAGCGGCGGGCTCGAAGGCAGCGTCGCCGTCCGCCTGACGGTCTCCGGCGGCACGGTCCGCGCCGCGCACGTCGCCGTGCACCGCCCCACCGACGTCGCCGCCGCGCTGCGCGGCAAGACCGTGGCCGAAGCGCTGCGCCTGATGCCGCTGCTGTTCAGCGTGTGCGGCATGGCGCAGGGGGTGGCGGCGCTGTCGGCGTGCGAGGCGGCGCTCGGCCTCGAACCGGCCCCGGCGCACCGCACGGCGCGCAGCCTGCTGGTACTGGCCGAGACCCTGGCCAGCCACGCCTGGAACGTCTTCATGGACGGCCCGCACCGCCTGGGCGAGCCGCCGGACACCCAGCACCTCGCCACCCTGCGCGCGGTGACCGCGGGCATCCTGCCGGCGCTCTACCCGGCGCGCGACCACCTGCGCCCCGGCGGCGGCGCCCTGCAGCCGAACCGCGAAGCCCTGGCCGTCGCCGCCGCCCGGCTGGACGCCCATGTCGCGCAGACGGTGCTGGGCGGCGTGCCCTTCCCGGTGGAGATCGACGGCCTCGCCGCCTGGGCCGAGCAGGGCCTGACGCCGGCCGCCCGGCTGCTGCGCCGCGCGCTCGGCGCGCCGGGCTTCGGCGCCTGCGCCGTCGCCCCGCTGGCCGACCGGCCGGCGGACTGGTTCGCCCGCCGCCTCGCCGCCGATCCCGCTTTCGGCGCCCGCCCGCACGACGACGGCGCGCCGGCCTACACCGGCCCGCTTGCCCGCATCGCCGACCGGCCGCCGGTGGCCGAGATCCTGGAACGCTTCGGTCCCGGCCTCGCCGCTCACGCCGTCGCGCGGCTGGCCGAGCTGGCCGGGCTCCCCGCCCGCATCGCCGAACTGGCCGAGGAGGTGCCGCCCGCCGGCCCCGGCGTCGAGCGCACCCCGCCCGGCGAAGGCGCCGGCGTGGTGGAGACGGCGCGCGGCCGGCTGGCGCACTGGGTGCGGCTGGAGCAGGGGCGCATCGCCGATTACCGCACCGTGGCGCCCACCGAGTGGAACTTCCACCCCGACGGCCCGCTCGCGCGCGGCCTCGCCGGTGCGCCCGCCGACGCCGATCTGCCGGAGCGCGCCGGGCTGCTGGTGGCCGCGCTCGACCCGTGCGTGGCCTTCGCCATCGACATCGGGCGGGAGGGCTGACCGGCATGCCCCGCAACAACCGCGTCACCCCGTTCGGCGCCTTCATCGCGACGCCCGCGCGCGGGGCCTTCCTGGGCAACCGCGGCTGCCTGACGGGGCGCTCCGACCGCATCGGCGCGCGGCGCTGGGGCGTGCGCGCCTGGATCTGCTGCCGCCTCGACTACCCGCGCGCCACGCCGCTGCCGCTGTCCGGGCCGGGGCTGTATACGCAGCTGTTCTTCCTCGACGAGGCGACGGCGTTCGCCGCCGGGCACCGCCCCTGCGCGCTGTGCCGCCGCGCCGACTTCGAGCGCTTCCGCCGCCACTGGGCGCACGGCAACGGCCTGCCCGCCCCGCCGCGCGCTCCCGAGCTGGACGCCCGCCTGCACGCCGAACGCCTCGCCGAACACGCCGCCGCCCTCGATACCCTGCCCGACGGCGCGATGGTCGCGCTGCCCGGGGCGCCGGACACCGCGTGGCTGCTGCACGGCGGCGCGCTGCACGCCTGGACGCCCGGCGGTTACGGCGAGCGCCGGCCGCGCCCGTCCGGCACTGCCCGCCTGCTGACGCCGCCGTCCGCCGTCGCGGCGCTGGCCGACGGCTATGTCCCCCACACCGCCCTTCCCGCCTGACGGAGCCCGCATGCACGAGATGGCCCTGTGTCGGAGCATCATCGAGTTGTGCCGCGAACAGGCGGAACAGCAGGGCTTCCGCACGGTCAAGACCATCCGTCTGGCCATCGGCACGCTTTCCCACGTGGAGCCGCAGGCGCTAGAGTTCGGCTTCGACGCGGCCAGCCGCGGCACGCTGGCGGAAGGTGCGGTGCTGGAGATCGAACGGCCACCCGGCCAGGCTTTCTGCATGGTGTGCGAGGCGACGGTGCCGCTGGCGCAGCGCTTCGACCCGTGCCCGCGCTGCGACGGCCACCAGCTGATCGTCACCGGCGGCGAGGAAATGCGCGTCAAGGATTTGGAGGTCGAGTGATGTGCACGGTCTGCGGTTGCGGCGACGGCGAGACGAAGGTCGAGGGCCATCACCACCACGATCACCATCATGACCATGGGCATGACCATGGCCATCATCATCACGATCATGGCGACCACGAGCACGTGCTGCCCGACGGCACGGTGATCCGCCACGGCCACCACGAGCACCACGATCATCACCACGGGCACGGGCACCATCACCACCACGACGACGGCGTGATCGACCTCGGCCGCGGCCCGGCGGGCACCGAGGTGCCGGGCATGAGCCAGACCCGGCTGGTGCAGATCGAGCAGGACATCCTCGCCAAGAACGACAGCTTCGCGGCGGTGAACCGCCAGCTGTTCGCCGCCCGGGGGGCCTTCGTCCTCAACCTCATGTCCAGCCCCGGGTCGGGCAAGACGACGCTGCTGGCGCGCACGCTGACCGACCTGAAGGGCCGTTTCCCGGTGGCGGTGATCGAGGGCGACCAGCAGACCAGCTTCGACGCCGACCGCATCCGCGCCACCGGCGCCCCGGCCATCCAGATCAACACCGGCAAGGGCTGCCACCTCGACGCCCAGATGGTGACGCAGGCGCTGGGCCGGCTCGGCACACCGGAGAACGGCGTGCTGTTCATCGAGAACGTCGGCAACCTCGTCTGCCCGGTCGGCTTCGACCTGGGCGAGGCGCACAAGGTGGTGGTGCTGTCGGTGACCGAGGGCGAGGACAAGCCGCTCAAGTACCCGAACATGTTCGCCGCCGCCGACCTGCTGCTGGTCACCAAGGTGGACCTGCTGCCGCACCTGACCTTCGACGTCGAGCGCATGATCGCCTACGCCCGCCAGATCAAGCCGAGCCTGGAGGTGCTGCCGGTCTCCGCCACCTCCGGGGAGGGGCTGGAGGCGTGGTACGCCTGGATCGACGCCGGGCTGGCGAAGGCGCGGCGGTAGCAGGGCCGCGCGAAGCAAACACTGGAAAAGGACTAATGTCCTATGATAACCTGTCCGTCCCGGTGCCCCAGGCGACGCTTGCGCGGATGAAACCAACCCCTGACGAGCGTTTCATAGCGTTTCATCCGGTATCATCCGCCCGCCTGCGCGTCCGGGTCCGCGGCCAGGTGCAGGGGGTGGGCTTCCGCCCCTACGTCCACGCGCTGGCCCGCGCATACGGCCTGACCGGCTGGGTGCTGAACGACGGCGA
Source organism: Azospirillum sp. TSO22-1 (assembly GCF_003116015.1). Lineage (GTDB taxonomy): Bacteria > Pseudomonadota > Alphaproteobacteria > Azospirillales > Azospirillaceae > Azospirillum. The sequence goes on along the minus strand of NZ_LGQZ01000079.1, from coordinate 87,654 downwards.
GGGCGTGCTGCTGGAGGTGCAGGGGCCGGACGCCGCCGGCTTCCTCGCCGCCCTGCCCGCGCAGTTCCCGCCGCTCGCCCGCGTCGACGCGGTGGAGCCGCAGGAGGTCCCGCCCGTCCCCGGCGAGGCGGAGTTCGCCATCCGCGCCAGCGACCCGACGCAGCGCGTCACCACCGCGGTCACCGCCGACGCCGCGGTCTGCCCGGCCTGCCTCGCCGAGCTGTTCGACCCGGCCGACCGCCGGCACCGTTACCCGTTCCTGACCTGCACCCACTGTGGCCCGCGCTTCACCATCACCCGCCGGCTGCCGTACGACCGGCCGCAGACGTCGATGGCCGGCTTCCCGCTGTGCGACGCCTGCGCCGCCGAGTACCACGACCCCGCCGACCGCCGCTTCCACGCCCAGCCCACCGCCTGCCCCGCCTGCGGCCCGCGCCTGTCGCACCCGGTGGAGGAGATCCTGGCGGCGCTGCTGTCGGGGAAGATCGTCGCGCTGAAGGGCCTGGGCGGCTTCCACCTCGCCTGCGACGCCACCGACCACGCGGCGGTGGACCGCCTGCGCCGGTTGAAGCAGCGCAACGACAAGCCGTTCGCCATCATGGTCGCCAACACCACGTCGGCGAAGCGGTTCGTGGAGGTGAGCGAGGCAGAGCGCGCGCTGCTGGAAGGGCCGGCGCGGCCGGTGGCGCTGCTGAAACGGCGCGACGTGCCCCCATCCCAACCTTCCCCCGCTGGGCGGGGGAAGGGGCTCAATTTCCCTCCCCCGCCCAGCGGGGGAGGGTCAGGGTGGGGGCAGGAGCTGGCACCGCAGATCGCCCCCGACCTCGCGTGGCTCGGCGTCATGCTGCCCTACACGCCGCTGCATTACCTGCTGTTCCACGAGGCCGCCGGCCGCCCCGACGGCACCGCGTGGCTGGCCGGGCCGCAGCCGCTCACCCTGGTGATGACCTCGGCCAACCCCGGCGGCGAGCCGCTGGCCATCGGCAACGAGGAGGCGCACCGCCGCCTCGCCGGCATCGCCGACCTGATCGTCGACCACGACCGCGACATCGTGGTGCGCGCCGACGACTCCGTCGTGCGCGTCCTGGCCGGCGCCCCGGCCTTCCTGCGCCGCGCCCGCGGCTTCGTGCCGGTGCCGGTCCACCTGCCCCACGCGGTGCCGCCGATCCTCGCGGTCGGCGGCCACCTCAAGGCCACCGTCTGCGTCACCCGCGGCGCGGAGGCGTTCCTGTCGCAGCACGTCGGCGACCTCGACAACGCCGCGACCGTCGGCTTCCTGGAGGAGACCGTCGCCCACCTCCTGCACATCCTGGAGGTGGAGCCCATCGCCGTCGCCCACGACCTCCACCCCGACTTTCAGAGCACCCGCTTCGCCGAGCGCCTCGGCCTGCCCGCCGTCCCGGTGCAGCACCACCACGCCCACGTCGCCGCGGTGCTGGCCGAGCACGGCGTCACCGGCCCGGCGCTCGGCCTCGCACTCGACGGCTTCGGCCTGGGCACGGACGGCGGCGCCTGGGGCGGCGAGATGCTGCTGGTCGAAGGCCCACGGTTCCAACGTATCGGCCACCTCGCGCCGCTCGTCCAGCCCGGCGGCGACGCGGCGGCGCGCCAGCCCTGGCGCATGGCGGCGGCGGCGCTCGCCCATCTCGGCCGCGCCGACGAGATCGCCGCCCGCTTCAAAACGCACGGCCCGGCCGAGGGCGTGCGGCGGATGATCGAGACCGGCTTCAACGCGCCGCCGACCACTTCCTGTGGACGCTGGTTCGACGCCGCCTGCGGCCTGCTCGGCGTGCGGGCGGTGGCCGGCTTCGAGGGCGAGGCGCCGATGGTGCTGGAATCCCTGGTGTGCGCGCCGACGGTCGCCGACGGCGCGTGGCGCGTGGCCGGCGGCGTGCTCGACCTCGCGCCGCTGCTCGAACGATTGTTGCAGGTCAATGCGGCTGATGGTGCCGACCTGTTTCATGGCACCCTGACCGCGGCGCTGGTGGACTGGGCGATGCCGGAACTGGCGGCGCGCCGCCTCGACCGCATCGCGCTGTCCGGTGGCTGCCTGATGAACGGCGTGCTGGCCGAAGGGCTGGTGACGGCCTTCGCGGCGCGCGGAGTCACGGCGCTGCTGCCGCGCCGCGCCCCGGCCAACGACGGCGCCCTCAGCCTCGGCCAGGCCTGGGTCGGGGCGCTCAGTGTGATGGAGACGTGAAGCGATGTGCCTGGCCGTACCCGCCCGCGTGGTGGCCCTCCTGGACGACGACCGCGCCACCGTGAACCTCGGCGGCGTGACCATGCCGGTGTCGCTGGCGCTCGTCGAGGGGGTGGAGGTGGAAGACTACGTGATCGTCCACGTCGGCTACGCGCTCACCCGCCTCGACCGCGCCGAGGCGGAGAAGACGCTGGCGCTGCTGGCGGAAGCGGGCGTGACCGCGGAGGCCGGCGCATGAGCCGCCTGTTCACCCGCAAGCTCGACCTCGCCGCCGGGGCCGTGGACATGAGCCACGGCTCGGGCGGCAAGGCGATGGCGCAGCTGGTGCGCGACCTGTTCGCCGCGGCCTTCGCCAACCCGTTTCTCGACCAGCAGAACGACCAGGCGGCGTTCGACGCGCCGGCCGGGCGCATGGTGGTGAGCACCGACGGCTTCGTCGTCTCGCCGCTGTTCTTCCCGGGCGGCGACATCGGCTCGCTGGCGGTGCACGGCACGGTGAACGACGTGGCGATGGCCGGCGCCCGGCCGCTCTACCTCACCGCCGGCTTCATCCTGGAGGAGGGCTTCCCCCTCGCCGACCTCAAGCGGATCGTCGACTCCATGGCCGCGGCGTCGCGCGACGCCGGCGTGCCGGTGGTCACAGGCGACACCAAGGTGGTGGAGCGCGGCAAGGGCGACGGCGTCTTCATCACCACCACCGGCATCGGCGTGGTGCCGGCCGGCGTGGCCCCCTCCGGCGACCGCGCCCGGCCCGGCGACGTCATCCTGGTCAGCGGCACCATGGGCGACCACGGCGTCGCCATCATGTCCACCCGCGAAAACCTGACCTTCGAGACCGCCGTCGTCTCCGACAGCGCGGCGCTGCACACGCTGGTCGCCGCCATGGTGGCCGCGGTGCCGGACGTGCGCGTGCTGCGCGACCCGACGCGCGGCGGGCTGGCCACCACGCTGAACGAGATCGCCAACCAGTCGGGCGTCGGCATGCTGATCCGCGAGGCCGACGTACCGCTGCGCGGCGAGGTGGCGGCGGCGTGCGAGCTGCTCGGCCTCGACCCGCTCTACGTCGCCAACGAGGGCAAGCTGATCGCCATCTGCGCGCCCGCGGACGCCGGGCGCCTGCTGTCCATCATGCGCGCCCACCCGCTGGGCCGCGACGCCGCCGCCATCGGCACGGTGCACGAGGACGCGCACCACTTCGTCCAGATGGAAACCCGCTTCGGCGGCAAGCGGATCGTCGACTGGCTGAGCGGCGAGCAGCTCCCCCGGATTTGCTAGCCCTCCCCCGTCGCGGTCATCCGGATGCGCTCCGCCTCTCCGATGATCCGCGTCTCCGGCGTTCCGGAATCCCGCCCGGCCTGTTGAACGCGGCGTCCCGGATGACGGCCCCGATGAAGGCGAGGATGCGATGGCGACGCTGCACACCCTACGGCTGGCCGGCCTTCCCTCGGCGCCGCCGCGCCCGCTGCACGCCAACCGGCTGAAGCGGACGATGGATGTGGCGGGGGCGCTGGCGCTGCTGCTGGTGTTCGCGGCGCCGATGCTGCTGATCGCGCTGCTGGTCGGGATGGACCGCGGCCCGGTGGTGTTCGGCCACCGGCGGATCGGCGCCGACGGGCGGACCTTCACCTGCTGGAAGTTCCGCTCCATGGTCGTCGACGCCCACGAGGTGTTCGAGGAGCTGCTGAAGCGCGACCCGGCCGCCCGCGCCGAGTGGGCGGCGACCCACAAGCTGAAGGACGACCCGCGCGTCACCCGGATCGGCCGCTTCCTGCGCCGCACCAGCCTGGACGAGCTGCCGCAGCTCCTCAACGTGCTGAGGGGTGAGATGAGCCTCGTCGGCCCGCGCCCGATCGTCGACGACGAGGTCGCGCGCTACCGCGTCTGCTACGCCGTCTACACGCAGTGCCGGCCCGGCCTGACCGGCCTGTGGCAGGTCAGCGGCCGCAACGACGTGGACTATGGCCGGCGCGTGCAGCTCGACACCGCCTACGCCTTCGGCTGGAGCTTCTGGGGCGACGTGGCCATCCTGCTGCGCACGGTAAGGGTGATGGTGTCCGGCCGCGGCGCCTACTGAGCGCCGCATTTCCGCCGATTTCGCGTGATTCGATACGACGCGCCGGGCAAACCGCGCGTCCCGACCCCATGTCTGGTACGGAAACGCGGCCAAGCCCTGGTCAATTTGTGATCGGCGGCGCGCCATGCTACCTTTCCGGCGGGTCGCCGGGGCCCCGGTGCGTCGCCGCGGCGCACCCGTGTGTCTCCGGCCCTGGTGCGACCCGGACGAACCACGTGGTGCGATGACGTCGATGACCAGCATGAGGCCGGCGGAGCCGGTGAGCCGAGAGGGGCGCAGGATGGGGAAGCTGCTGGTGGCGCTGGTGATGCTGTTGGTGGGCTCCGGCACGGCGTGCGCGGTGGCGCCGGCCAGCCGCGCCGACGTCGGCGCCGCGCTGGACCGCTACCGGCACGAATACGCCAAGGTCCGCCCCAGCGGCACGCTGCCCAGCACCTCCGACCGCAACTACATCCTGTTCGCCGACGTGATGCGCCGCGTGCTGACCGAGCACGTCAAGCCGTTCGACCCGCAGGTGCTGGTCGACAAGGCCGTCCAGGGCCTGCAGAAGAAGAAGAAGGAAGACCCGTCCGCCGGCGACCGCGCGCTGACCGAAAGCGCGCTCGACGTCATGCTCACCTCGCTCGACCCCTATTCGAGCTTCCTCGACTCCGAACATTTCCGCTACATGCGCGAGCAGACGCAGGGCGAGTTCGGCGGCCTCGGCATCGAGGTCACCATGGACGACGAATCGGGGTTGGTCCGCGTGGTCAGCCCGATCGACGGCTCCCCCGCCGCCCGCGCCGGCCTGCGCACCGGCGACCTGATCGCCCGCATCGACGAGACGCAGGTGAAGGGCATGAACCTGCGCGATGCGGTGGCCCGCATGCGCGGCCCGGTCGGCACCTCGGTGGCGCTGACGCTGCAGCGCACCAGCGCCAACGCGCCGCTGCGGGTGTCGCTGACCCGCGCGGTGGTGAAGATCCAGCCGGTGCGCTACCGCCTGGAGGGCGACGTCGCCTACATCCGCATCGCCGCCTTCAACCAGCAGACCGCGCACAGCCTGGACGAGGCGGTGGAGGACATGCGCCGACAGACCGCCGGCAAGCTGGCCGGCGCCGTCATCGACCTGCGCAACAACCCGGGCGGCCTGCTCGACCAGGCGGTCAACGTCGCCGACCGCTTCCTGGAGGCGGTGGAAATCGTCTCCGTCCGCGGCCGCGACCCGGACGAGAACCGCCGCTACAGCGGCACGCCGGGCGACCTGCTGCCGGGCCTGCCGCTGGTGGTGCTGGTCAACAGTGGCTCCGCCTCGGCCTCGGAGATCGTCGCCGGCGCGCTGCAGGACCACAACCGCGCCCTGCTGTTCGGCGTGCGCAGCTACGGCAAGGGATCGGTCCAGACCATCTCCTCGCTGTCGGGCGAGGTCGGCATCCGGCTGACCACGGCGCGCTACTTCCGGCCGTCGGGCGGGCTGGTGGACTGCTTCGGCATCTCGCCGAACCTGGAGATCCGGCCGGCCGGCCCGCCGCCGCCGCCGGGCGCCCCGCCCAGCGCCGCCAACGCCGAGGAGACGCACCCCGACCCCGCGACCTGCGACCCGGACGCCAAGGCCCCGCCCGCGCCGCGCAGCTGGCGGATGGAGGACCTGTGCCCGGACGTGTCGATGTCGGGCGCGCCGAAGCCGGAGGACGACCGGCCGCTGCAGTGCGCCGTCGCCGCCATCCGCACCCGCCTGACCGGCGCGCTGGCCGGCCGCTGAGCGGGCGATGATCCGCATCCTGACGGTGGCCGCGGTGGCGGCCACCCTGGCGGCCTGCGGCACCACGCCGCCGGCCGCGCCCATGAAGTCCGTCGCCCGCGACGCCGAGGAGGTCACCCGCCTGCTGCCGGCGATCCCGCTGAAGCTGGAGCGCTGCGCCTACGCCGACTTCGAGAACGACGCGGCGTACCGCAAGGAGCGGCAGCGCTATCTCCAGGAGCACCGCCGCCTGGAGGAGGTCGCCCACCGCGTCGCCGCCCGCACCACCGGCCAGTCGCTGGCCGACCTGCGCGCCACCGCGCAGGCCATCGCCATCGCCCGCGCCGAGCGGGAGTTCGGCGGCACCACCCCGCCGGTGCCGATGTGCCGGACGCTGCTGGACGGCTGCCAGGGCCGCGACGTGAAGCGCTGTCCGCCGGTCAACGTCATGGCCCCGGACGCGGTGCGCGCGGTGCTGGCGGCGGAGTCGTAGGACGTCCGGCATCCTCCCCCCATCGTCCCCGTCGCCAACCCCTTCGGCAGCACATATACTGCACCGATGGATCAACGTGGTTGCGGAGGGAGGATGTCGCCGTCGGGTCTCGCGAAGCCCCTCGCCGCCCTGTCCGCATTGGCCCTGTCGGTGCTGTCCCTGCCCGCCGTGGCACGGGCACAGGAGCTGCGCATCGCCCTGTCGGAGGAGGTCAGCACCGCCGACCCGCAGCGCGACAACCTGCGTTCCCACAACAGCTTCTCCCGCCACGCCTTCGAGCCGCTGGTGGAGCGCGATGCCCGCCTGCAGCCGGTGCCGCGGCTGGCGACCGCTTGGCGCATGCTCGACGACCGGCGGTGGGAGTTCACGCTGCGTTCGGGCGTGACGTTCCACGACGGCAGCGCCTTCACCGCCCGCGACGTGCTGTACAGCCTGTGCCGCGTGCGCGTCCTGCCCGGCGGCGCGGTCCCGTTCAAGGGCTCCCTGCGCGGTGTCGAGGAGGTGACGGCGCCCGATCCCGGCACCATCGTCGTCCGCACCCACGATCCCGACCCCGGCATCCCCTCGGGCCTCGGCCAGATCGCCATCGTCCGCGCGCCCGCCGGCGCCGAGCCGGTCTTCCATCCGGAGGGCTGCACCGGCGCCGCCTGGGCGCCACAGGAGCGCTTCGACGACGGCAGCGAGGCTGTCGGCACCGGCCCGTTCCGGCTGGCGTCGTTCCAGCGCGACGGCGTGAGCCGCTTCGTGCGCAACGACGCCTACTGGGGCGTCCGGCCGGCGTGGTCGGCCGTGTCCATCCGGACCATCGCCGACGAGGTGGCGCGCATCCGCTCGGTCATCGCCGGCGAGTCGGACATCATCGACCGCGTCGCCGTCGAGACGCTGGACTTCCTGAAGTCCTGGCCGAGCGTCCGCGTCGTGCAGGCGGAGTCGGCGCTGCTCTGGTACATGCAGGTGGACCAGGAGCGCGAGCCGCCGCCGTACATCGCCGGCACCAACGGCCGCAACCCGTTCAAGGACCACCGCGTGCGCGAAGCGCTGTCGCTGGCGATCAGCCGGCCGGCGCTGGCGGAGCGTGTGCTGGGCGGATTCGGCGCCGCGGCCGGGCAGATGGTGCCGCCCGGCCTCGTCGGCCACGACCCGACGCTGCCGCTGCCCGACCACGACCCGGAGAAGGCGCGCCGCCTGCTCGCCGAGGCCGGCTATCCCGACGGCTTCGAGGTGCGGTTCCTCGGCCTGGGTTCGCGCCGCGCGCTGATCGAGGCGCTGGAGCAGATGCTCGGCGCCATCGGGCTGCGGGTCACGGTCGATGGCGCGGTCGGCAAGGCCTACGCGGAGCGGCGTGCCAGCCGGGAGTTCGGCGTCCTCATCTCCGGCTGGGCGACGACATCGGGCGAGCTGGGGCAGCCGCTGCGCGACGTGCTGATGACCCACGACCGCGCCGGCGGCACCGGCACCGTGAACTTCGGCCGCTACGCCAACCGGGCGCTGGACGGGCTGGCGGTCGAGGCGCTCGGCACCGTCGACCGCGACGCGCGCGAGGAGCGGCTGCGCACGGCGGCCCGGCTGATCGCGGAGGATGTGGCGATCATCCCGCTGTTCTTCGACCCGCTGCTGTGGGCGATGCGCCACGACCTGGAGATCACCCAGCGCATGGACTTCTTCACGGTCGCCACCGACGTGCGGCCGCGCCCCTGACGCCATGATTATGACGCCATGACCGTGCCCCTGCCCCGGCGCCTGTGGATCAAGTTCCTCGTTCTGGCCGTCCCGCCGGTGCTGCTGACCATCCTGGCGTTCTCGGCGATCTCCACCGCGCTGGTCCGCGCGGAGCTGCAGGAAGCCACCCAGAACGAGCTGCGCGAGTTCGTCGACGCCAGCGCCGCCGCTCTGCGCGAGCCGATCTGGTCCTTCAACAAGGCGAGCATCGAGGGCGTGCTGGCCGGCATGCTGTCGCACCCCGACGTGCTGTGCGCGCGCCAGAGCGACCGGCTGACCGGCCGCGTCCTGGCCGCACCGCACCCGGACTGCCTGGACCGCCTTGCGCCCGACCGAATCCTGTCGGTGGACATCGTCAAGGACGGCACGCTGATCGGGCGCCTCGACATCGGCTATTCGACGGAAAGCGTCACCGCCCGCCTCGCCGAGCGGTTCTGGCAAGGCGTGCTGAGCCTGCTGCCGCTCACCGCAACGCTGGGGGTGGTGGCGCTGGTGGTGTTCCGCCGACTGATCGGCGTGCCGCTCGCCCACCTGCTGGCCGGCATCCGCCGGCACGAGCGCGAACCGGGCGACGTGGTCGTCCCCTGGCGCTCCGACGACGAGTTGGGCGAGGTCGTCCTCGCCTTCAACCGCATGACCGTGCAGGCGGAGGAGCGGCGCGCCGCACTGGAGCAGGCGCGGACCGAGGCGTTGTGGGCGTTGCGCGACCTCCAGCAGGCGCAGCAGTCGCTGATCCTGGCGGAGCGCATGGCGTCGCTGGGCCAGATGGTGGCGGGGGTGGCGCACGAGGTCAACACGCCGGTCGGCGTGCTGGTGACGGCGTCCTCGCACCTCGCCGACGGGATCGACCGGATCCGCGCCAAGAACGCCGAGGGCCGGCTGACCCGCACCGACTTCACCGCCTTCCTGGGCGACGCGGCGGAGACCGCGGCTCTGGCCGTCGCCAACAGCCAGCGCGCGGCGGCGCTGGTGCAGAGCTTCAAGCGCGTCGCCGTCGACCGCGCTGACGACGGCCGGCAGCGCTTCCGGCTGAAGGACCACCTGGACGACGTGGTCATCAGCCTGGAACGCCAGTTCCGCGACCATGGCTGCGGCATCGGCGTGTCCGGCCCGGCCGACCTCGACATCGAGTGCAGCCCCGGCACCATCGACCAGATCATCATCAATCTGGCGATGAACGCGCTGGACCACGCCTTCGCCCCCGGGCAGGCCGGCCGCGTGCGGGTGGAGTTCCGGCTGGACGGCGGTGCCGTGGAGCTGTGCTGCAGCGACGACGGGCGCGGCATCCCGGAGGCGGACATCGGCCGCGTCTTCGACCCGTTCTTCACGACGCGGCGCGCCGACGGCAAGCTCGGCCTCGGCCTTAACGTGGTCTACAATCTGGTGACGCTGGCGCTGGGCGGCTCCGTCGCGGTGCGCAGCCGCGACGGCGAGGGCACCACGGTCCTGATCCGCTTCCCCCGCGTCGCCCCGGCCGGCCGCATCGGAACCGACGCCGCTCCGGCGGGGGCGTGATCCTTCCCTACTTCGACATCTCCTTCAGCACCGGGTCCCACGCCTCCGAATAGGCGCCGAGCTGCTCGCTGTCGCAGGAGCGGAAGAAACGGAGCCGCACGTCCGAGGGGATCACCACCTCCGGTGCGTCCAGCAGCGCCGGGTCCATGAACGCGTCGGAGCCGCGCACCGCGTTGGCGTAATGGGTGAAGTTTGTTTGCGCGGCGGCGTTCTCCGGCTTCAGCAGGAAGTCGATGAAGGCCAGCGCCGCCTCTCTGTTCTTCGCCCCCCTGGCCACCGACAGCGCGTCCGACCAGACGATCAGCCCCTCCTTGGGATAGACGTAGCGCAGGCTGGGCTTCGCCTCGCGCGCCTTCAGCGCGTCGCCGTTCCAGGCGATGCCCACGGCGACGCGATCGCCGGCCAGCACCGCGGCGACGGTCGAGATGTTGTAGATGCGGTCCTTGTGCAGCAGCGGGCGCAGGAAGCTCACCGCCTTCTGCAGCAGCGCGGGATCGGACGTGCAGGCTGGCAGGCCGAGGTGGATCAGCGCCATGCGCAGCGTCTCCTCCGCCCCTAGCATGAAGCCGACCTTTCCCTTAAGCTCCGGCGGCGGGTCGAACAGCAGGGAATAGCTGTCCGCCGGGCCCTTGTAGACCGCCGTGTCGACCACGAAGGCGGTGGTGCCCCAATGGAACGGCACGCTCCACTCGTTGCGTGGGTCGTAGGGCGGCGAGCGCCAGCCGTCGAGGATGTTGGCGTAGCCCGGCAGGCGGCCGATGTCGATGCGCTCCAGCAGGCCCCGGCGGGCGAACTCCGTCACCTGATAGTCGGCCGGGTTCAGCAGGTCGTACGCCTGCGGCGCCGCCAGGAACTTGTCCCGCAGGTCCTTGTAGTTGTCGATGGTGTCGAGGACCACCCGGTGCCCGGTCTGCGCCTGGAAGCGCGCGATGACCTCTGGCGCCACATAGTCGGCCCAGGTGAGGACGCGCAGTTCCGCAGCCATCCCGCTTGCCGCCCCCAGGCCGGCACCGATCAGCGCAGCCAGGGCCATCGCCGCCTGCCGGATTCCGCCCATGCCGATCCCCCTTTGTTGCGCGCGCGAATTCGCTTAACCTTCGAACGATACGCTGGGCTTTTCAACACCCCGCCTCGATCGACCGACAGGAAGAGGATGCGGCAGAACCGCACGCGCAGCGTCCGGGTGGTTGTGATCGCCGCGGCCTGCGTGGTGGCGGCGATGACGCTGGTTGCCGGCGCGATCAGCTGGCACGGCTACCAGCGGATCGAGGACCTGCTCGTCTCCATGGTGGACGACCAGGCCGGCACGCTCGCCCAGGCGCTCAAGCTCGCGGAGATCAGCAACCGCTACGCGGCCGGCGGCGGCGAGATCGAAGCGGCGCGCAACCAGGTGCAGCGGCAGAACGCCGCCGTCTCCCTCGCCCAGCACGCCTTTGCCCTGCACGAGGCGATCGCCGCGCTGCGCCGCCTGCCGGAAACCACGCAACGCATCCCGGCCATCGAACGGCTGGTGGGCAGCCTGGACGACGCCTTGCACCAGCAGAACCGGCTGGCCGAGCGCCGGCTCGACCTCGAAGGCCGGGCGCGCCGGACTCGGGTTGAACTGGCGCGCCTGAAGGCCGACGCCGGTGCGCTGCTGGCCCGCCTGGATTCGGATTCCACAGCGGCGCCGGGCCTGGAGACAGCGGCGCTGTATGCGCTGCTGCTGCTCTCGGACGCCGGCCAGATCGAGACCACCGCCCAGCTGCGCGCCGCGCAGGCCGACCTCGCCGCCGCGCGCGACCGCTACGCCCGCGCCGTCGCGGCGCTGCCCGAAGGCTCTCCGCAACGGGCCGCCGCCGGGCGCCTGCTGGCCGGCATCGACGCTCTGGCCAACCCGGAGGACGGCGTCCACGCGACGCGCGAGTCGCTGCTGTCGGTGCGCACCGACATCGACCGCACCGGCGCCGAGGTACGCGAGGTGGTGTCCCGCCTGGGCTCGGCCGTGTCGCGGCTGGTGACCGCGGTGGAGACCGAGAACGAGCACGCCAAGGAAGCCGTCCGCGCGCAGATCGAGGCCGGGGAGACCTGGTTGCTGCTGGTGGCGCTGGCGACCTTCCTGGGGCCGCTGTCCATCGTCTGGCTGGCGGTCAGCCGCACCATCGTGGGGCCGCTGTCCGGGCTGGCGGCGGCAACGCGGCGCATCGCGGAGGGCGACCTGTACGCGCCCATCCCGCCGGCCCGCCATCGCGAGTTCCGCGAGATCGCCGACGCGCTGACCGTGTTCCGCGACAACACCGTGGCGCTGGCCGAGCGCACCGAAGCGCTGGCGCGCAGCGAAGGCGCACACCGCGCCGCGCGCCAGGAGGCGGAACGCACGCTGGCCGACCTGCGCATCGCGCAGGAACAGCTGATCCAGAGCGAGAAGCTGGCGGCGCTGGCCAGCGTCGTCTCCGGCGTGGCGCACGAGGTGAACACGCCGCTGGGCATCACGCTGACCAGTGCCAGCCTGCTGATCGAGGAGTTGTCGGCCATGGCGGCGGCGCTGCGCGCCGGCCAACTCCGCCGCTCGGAGTTCGAACAGTTTCTCGCCCGCGCCACCGAGATCGCGACGCTGATGCAGAGCAACATGGAGCGCGCCGCCAACCTCGTGCAGGCGTTCAAGCAGGTGTCGGCCGACCAGTCCAGCGAGCACCGCCGCGTGTTCGAGTTGCGCGACGTCATCGAGCAGACGGTGGTCAGCGTCCGTCCCGCCTGCGACAGGGCCGGACACGCGGTGCACTTCACCTGTCCCGAGGGCATCATGATGGACACCCACCCCGGCGCGCTCAGCCAGGTGCTGACCATCCTCATCATGAACTCGCTCGACCACGCCTTCGAGATCGGCCAGCACGGCACCATCACCATCGCCGCCACGCCGGCCGGCGACGGCGCCGTGCGCGTCAACTACCGCGACGATGGCCGCGGCATCCCCGAGCCCATGCGCCGGCGCGTCTTCGAACCGTTCTTCACCACCCGCCGCGCCCAGGGCAACACCGGCCTGGGGTTGCACATCGCCTTCAACATCGCGCATCAGAGCCTGAAGGGCCGCCTCGACCTGATGGCCGACACGCGGCACGGCGCACACTTCGCCCTCGTCCTGCCGCTCGCCCTGCCGGTCGATGAGGCGGAGGCCGACGGCGCCGATACCCTGCTGTCATGAGCCGGCGTCACCCTGCCGCAAAGCCGCCGGACTCGCCCGGACGGGTCCAGCCCACCGCGATCGCCGCGGGATCCCGCGACCAGTCGGCGGGGGGCGCCGTCCAGCCGGCACCGCCCAGGCCCGTCCCGTCGCTGGAGTCGAGGCTGAGCCGTGCCCACGCCGCGACGTCGGCGTCCGATGCCGGCGCGAGCGCGGTGACGGCATCGTCCGTTTCCGGGCGGCCGAATGCGGCCACGGCTTGGCTCTGCCACGCAGCGGCGTCCGCCGCCTCCATGTCTGCCGGTGCCGCCGAGCCGGACGCCGCGCTCACGGTCAGGGTGTAGGGCTGGGGAACCCGGGGGGAATAGGTGGAGGAGGCGTAGACGTACCCGGTTGCCCCGATGAAATGGTTCCCAGTCCGGGTCGCCGTGTAGGTCAGGGTGACCCTGTCGGTGTTGGTATCGTCCCCGCGATACGCCAGCTGGCTGCCGGTCTCGCTGTACAGGTAGAGATAGGGGCCGCCCAGAGTCGCGGATCCGGTGGGATTCCCCGTCAGGGTGATCTGGACCGCCTGGCCGGCGGTCAGCCGAACGCGGTACCAGTCTCCGTCGCTGAATCCGGAGGCGGCGAAGGTGCCGGCCACCCGGCCGCCGACGGCGACGACTCCGCTGGTGGCGGTGGTCGCCGGCAGGTCGGTCGCGCCCTCCGACACCGACAGGGTCGCCGGGTCCGGCGTTGTCGGTCGGTTCTCGCGCCATCCGGTCTGCACGTAGTGCAGGGTCGCCGACGCCAGATTGGCGCCGAACTGGCTGGCGAGGTCCGGGTTGGCCTGCAGGTAGTCGGCCGCGGAAAAGGTCGACCGGCGCCCCTCCTGGGCTCCATTCGTCAGGTAGTGCAGCGTGGCCGCCATGGCGTTGGTGCCGAAGGCCGCGATCAGGTCGCGGTAGGAGGCGACGTAGGCCAGCGCGTCGAAGCTGCTGCGCCGGCCCTCGCGGTAGCCGTAGGCCACGTAGTGGCGGGTCGCCGCCGCCGTGTCGGTGCGGAAGACGCTCATCAGATCCGCGTAGGACGCGATGTACGACAGCGCGTCGAAGCCGTTGCGCCGTCCCTCGCGGTAGCCGTAGGTCACGAAATGCTGGGTGGCGGCGGCGGTGTTCGTCCCGAACGTGGTGATGAGGTCGCCGTAGGACGCGAGGTAGGTCATCGCGTCGAAGCTGCTGGAGCGCCGCTCGCGCGCGCCGTCGGTCACGTAGTGGCGGGCCGCCCTCTGGCTGCTGGTGCCCAGGCTGACGATCAGGTCGGGGTTTGCGGCGAGGTACGACGTCCCGTCGAAGGCAACGCTCCGCCCCTCTGTCCGGCCGAAGCTCAGATAATGATCGGTGGCGGCCGCCGCGTTGGCGCCGAAGGCGGCCCGCAAGTCAGCGTAGGTGGCGAGGTAGGACCACGGATCGAAGGTGATCCTGCGCCCCTCCAACAGGCCGGAGGAGAAGAAATGCGCGTTCGCCGCCGCGGTGTTCCGGCCGAACGCGGCGGAAAGGTCCGCATAGGACGCCAGATAGGTTGACGGATCGTATTCGATCCCGAGGTAGCGGCTGAGGAACCAGCGCACCGACCCGTTGTGGTCGTACAGGAAATAGCGTGTCACCCCGTCCGCCGGGTCGGGCTTGGAGCGCGGGCCGTTCCCGCCCTGCTGCAGCACCCACTTCATCTCGTCCAGCGTCAGCGTCCGGCCCAGCGTGCTGCTGGCGTAGGCCTGGATCGAGGCGACCGTCGCCGCGACCTGCGGGGCGGCGAAACTGGTGCCGTTGATGTTCGGCTCCGGCATGTTCTCGCCCTGCGCCAGCACGACGATCTGCGAGGGGTCGTTGCGCGACCACGAGGTCGGGGTTCCGCCGCCGTCGTGCGAGCCGACCGCGATCACGTTCGACAGGCCCGCCGGATAGGTCGCAGCCTCGAACACGCGCGGACTGCCGTCGTTTCCCGATGCCGCCACGGCGAATATTCCACGGCTGGCAAGGGTGCTCAGCTCATTGGTGATCGACCATGGATAGGAGAAGCCGCCCCAGCTCAGGTTTATCGCGCCGATCTGGTAACCGCTGTTGCTCAGCGCGATGACGCGGCTGAGGGCCAGTTCAGCATCGCTGTTGTAAACTCTGCCGTTGTTGTTGACGATCTTCAGGTCGATATAGCCGAGCGCCGGGTTCGCCCGGAACGCCGTCATGGCGACCAGGGTGCCGTGTGTCCGCGCCTCTCCGTAATCGGTCTCGCTGTCCCAGTCGTAGACGTCGTACTCATAGACGTTCCGCTTGTAGGTCCTCTCGAACCAGTTCGAGATTCCCTGGTCAAGCACCGCCACCGTCCACATCGCCGCCGCTCCCGCACCGGCGCCGCGCATTCTCCGATACGCGGCGGCGCGCTCTCCATGCCACCTCCACGAGTAGGCGCGAGCACCGCCGCGCTGTCAATGTGAACGAGGTCGCACCCCGTGCGCCGTGACCGCATCCCGTGCATCCACCGCGACCGTATAGCGCTTCATTCCCACGCCATCACCCGGTAATGTTGCGGATTTCGCCTTCTGCGTCAGTCATTACGAGTGTATGCTACTTCAAGCAGCTTTGGAATGCCGGAGCCGGGCCGTGGCCCGTCCATCATGGACACCGGCAGAACATCGGGAGCCTCATCTGTGGCGTTCGTAAAAAGCGGAAGCGAATTCATCGTCAACACCACGACCAGTTCGGTCCAGAGGCAACCCAGCATCGCGGCGCTGAGCAACGGCGGCTACGTCGTCACGTGGCTGGACGCCAGCGGGATTGGCGGCGACGCCAGCAACGGCGCCGTGCACGGGCAGGTGTTCGCCGCTGACGGCACCCGCGTGGGTGAGGAGTTCCTCGTCAACACCACGACCGCCGATCAGCAACATGAAGCCAAGGTCGCTGCGCTGAGCAACGGCGGATTCGTCGTCGCGTGGCGGGACGAAAGCCGGAGCGGCGGCGACACCGACAACGCCGCCGTGCGTGGGCAGGTGTTCACCGCCAGCGCCGCCAAGTCGGGGAGCGAGTTCCTCGTCAACACCATCACCACCGCCGCTCAGGTGTCGCCCAGCATAACGGTGCTGAGCAACGGCAACTTCGTCATCACCTGGATGGACGTGAGTCCGTCCGAGCAATTCAACCAAACCGTCTTCCAAAGGGTCGTGCGCGGGCAGGTGTTCACCGGCGACGGCACCCGTTCGGGCAGCGAGTTCCTCGTCAACGCCCCCGAAAGCGACACGGCTTTCTCCAAGTACTACCGCAATGCCGAGCCCAGCGTTTCCGCATTGAACAACGGCGGGTTCGTGGTCACCTGGACGGGACACTCCACCTTGGCCATCAATGTGCTCGGGCATGTGTTCGCGGCCGACGGCTCCCGCGTGGGCGGCGAGTTCGTCGTTGCCGGCACCGACACATCCTCACACTCAAGTTCCAGCGTCGCCACGCTGAGCAACGGCACGTTCGTAGTTACCTGGGTGGGAGAGTATTCCAGTGGACGAATGGTGGCCGGACGGGTGTTCGCAGCCGACGGCACCGCCCTGGGCAGCGAGTTCCTGGTCGCCCCCGCCCCCTATTACGCCATAGTGTCTAGCGCGCCCGAGCCCCGCGTCACGGCGCTGAGTTCCGGCGGCTTCATCGTCACCTGGAGCGACCTCCGCTATGTCGACGGCGACGCCTCCGGCCAAGCCGTGCGGGGGCGGCTCTACGCGACCGACGGCACGCCCCTGGGCAGCGATTTCCTGGTCAACACCACCACCACGTCGAACCAGAACGCGCCCAGCGTGGCGGCCCTGCACGATGGCAGCTTCGTCGTCGCCTGGACGGACGAGAGCGCGAGCGGCGGCGACACCTCCAGCGCCGCCGTGCGGGCTCAGCGCTTCGTCAACCCCGGCCTGCCCGAAAGCCCCGTCTACCGCTTTTTCAACGTCGACACCGGATTTCACTTCTACACGGCGTCCCTGAGCGAGCGGAACGGCGTGATGCAGACCCTGCCGCAGTTCCACTACGAGGGCGAGGCGTTCAATGGGGTCAGCGGCGCCACGCCCTACACGTCGCCGGTCTACCGGTTCTTCCACACCGGGCTGGGGAGCCACTTCTACACCGTCAGCGAAAGCGAACGGGACAGCATCATGGCCAACCTATCCCACATCTACTCCTACGAGGGCACCGCCTATCATGCGCTCGCCACTGGCACGGCCGGCGCACCCGCCGCCGGGGTGGCCGCGGTCTACCGCTTCTTCAACTACCAGCGCGGCTCGCACTTCTTCACCGCCTCGTCCAGCGAGCGCGATTCGGTGATCGCCAACCTCGCGCACACCTTCCGCTACGAGGGGATCGCCTGCTACGTGCCGGCGGGCAGCACGACCAGCGCGGCGGCCGGGGACAGCCTGTACGACGCCGACGCCGCAGCCTTCTTCGGCGCCGCGCCGGCCTCGGGCTCGGGCGACCTGTTGAGCGCGGACGCGATCGGGACCGTCTTCGACGACGGGAGGCCGCTGCTGTCGGCGGCTCTGCTGGCCGCCGCGCCGAGCGTCCAGTCCCTCACCGGCGATCTCGCCGCCGGCTTCACCGGCCAGGATCCGAACCCGATCTACCACTGACCGATCTACCACTGACCATTGCGGTTCGGTGCCGGTGCAAAAGCCCGGTGCTAGATCGTTTGTCGGGTTTGAACATAAGTGAGAAGCGGGCACGCCCACAGCGGCAATGCTACGGCCCGTATATGGCAGTCCTTGGCGGCAATATGCGAGATGGATCCGTAATTGCCGGTTCTGGTTGAGCTAAAACACCAGCCATCGCCGGCTCTGCTGGGAGCGTTGACGTCCATTGCATACCGTCAGAATCTTGAAATTATGCTGAAATTGAGTCCGCTCGTATAGCGGCCACCAATTGCCCGAAGCTCCGTCGAGCCGGCAATCTGCTGAGACCAATAAAGATCCGCGTCGATATGACGATCAAGATGTACGCGCAAACCAATCCCTGCGGTCAACACCCTATGCCCGGGACCTTCCGTTTGTCTCAGGGCACCCTGGTCGGCAAAGGCTAGGCACTCCAAAGCCAACCAGCGAAGGGAGAAAGCCGGCACCGCGAATTCCAGCGATGCGGAATGCCCGCTGTCCCCGGACAGCGCGCCGGCGTCAATTCCGCGCAAACTCCCGCTTCCGCCGAGCGCAAAGCGCGCGGCTGGAACCACGCGGTCGGCGGTCCATTGACCGCGCGCGCGGAAACGCACGTAGGCGTCCCACCACGGAAGGTTCCGCACCGCATCCAGTTGCGCGTCGAGGATGGAATGGGTACCCCACCCCATGCGGTCCGAGAAACGCGCGAACAGCCCCCGCATGCCACGCCGGGCGCCCAGGTATCCACCGATGCCGCCGTCCCGGCTTTCCCACCGCGCCTCAAAGCCAAGGCTCGGTTCAAGCAGGTCGATCCAGCCGTTGCGGGCCGCCGCGTCGAAGGAGAACGGCTCGCCCAGCAGGAACGTCCGGGTCCGGTTCTCGCGGATGCCCGCCAGCAGGTTCAGCGCAGTGTGCTCCGCACGCGTCTCCCCGGCTGCCGCCGGAGAGACGCGCCACTCGTCGAGGATCCGTAGGTTCGCCTTGATCTCGACTTCGACGGTTCTGCTCCCGATGCCGAGGTCGGAGAACACGTCTTCCACGAACGCTGTTCGCGAGCGGCTGACCGACCACGACCAGCGATGCCCCGCCGAGGTGAGCGGGCCTTCGTAGCCGAGGGCATGGCGGGACAGGCCAGCGCCGCGCGCCGCGCTCGCGGAAAACGCGTCGAACCCCGGAAGAAACGCCGGGACCGTCATCATCGCCTGCGTGATGGTCGAGCCGAGCGCCTTCGGCAGGTCGTTCGCCACCCCGACCGCCACCGACGGGGACCACGACGGCGTTTCGGTCAGCACCACCATCCGCGCCGTGCCGGGGGTGACGCCCGGCTCCACATGGACGCTCGGACGCCCCACGTGGCCGGCGGCCGTCACGGCCCGCATGCCCTGCTCGACGGCGCCGGTGTCGAACGGCTGGGCGTCGTCGGGGACCAGCGTGTGCCGCAGCCAGCGCACGACGAACTCCGGCTGCGGCGCCTGCGTCCGGCGGTCGACGGCGGCCAAGGCGACCTCGCCGGCGCGCCCGACCCGGATGTGGTAGGTCGCCACGCCGCCCTCGATGTCGATGCGATCCACGCCGGTGGTCGGATAGCCGGCCCGGTACAGGCATTCGTTGATGCGCCGCATCAGCATCTGGATCTCGGCGCGGTCGTAAAGCGCGGCGGCCCCGCGGTTCCGCGGTTTGCGCCGGGTGTAGGCGCCCAGTTGCGCGCCGATGGCCGCGGCCATCGGCGCATCCGGGTCGGATGGGGCGAACGCCTCCACCGCGATGTCCCCTCCGGCGGCAAGCGGCGCGTCGGCGGGAAACGCGGAGCGGCAGCGCTCGACACGGCCAGGCGCATCCGCGGCGTGCGCTGGCGGCACGCCAACGCCGGCCGGCATCGCCAGCGCCGCCGCAAGCGCCATCCACGTGGCCGGCTCGCCGGGACGCCTCATTATCCGCCAGCCTTGCACGAGGCCGGAGCCGTGATCGACGACCAGTCGCCGGATACGACGAAGCCCGCCCAGTAGTAGGGATGCGACCACCCGGGGTGGGCAGACACCGCCCGCTGCGCCAGCCGCAGCGCCGCAGCCTTGTCGCATCCCGCCTTGAGGTTGGCGTAGAATTCCCGCATCAGCGGCCCCGTGGACGCCGAATGGACTTGCCACAGGGTTCCGACCGATGCCCGCGCCCCGGTCCGAAGCGCCATGCTCAGCATCCCCAGCTCCTGGCCGTCGGCCCCCACCCCGGGGCCGGCGGACTGCGCGTCGGAACCGGTGCCGGACCCGACGCCGGTCTCGCAGGCCGACATGGTGAGAAGGGCAAGCGACGGCTTGCCGCCGCGCCGGGTGGCCCGCACCAGCCGGTCGATGTCGGACGCGTTGCCGAGCGCGCCCCCGGCGAAGGAGACGCTCGCGCCGTCGTCCCGGGTAAACGCGGCGTGCGTCGCAAGGTGCAGGACATCGACCGGCTGCCGGGCGCCCGCATCGAGAAGCGCCTCCAATCGAAAGCGGTCGCCGAGGAACATCGTGGCGCCGGGGAACATGGCCGCGATGTCCCGCACCTCGTTCGCCATGGCCTCTTCGGCCAGGGCGCCCGCCAGGATCCGAGGTGCACCCGGCGCCGTCGCCCCCCCGGGAGCCTCGGCCGGCCAGGGACCGTACTCTAGCGACGGCATCATCACGATGTCGGTGGTGCGGGCCAGGACGTCACCTCCCTCGCGCAGAGGAAGCGCCGCAAACGGAATTCCGGCGGCCCAGGCGTCGGGCACGATGATGAACCGCGCCGGCACCTTCTGCCCAAGTCGCTGCGGGATATCGCCGACGAGCCTCTGCAGCAACCGCTGGGCGTCGGCGGACGGCGGTTTCGGCGATTGCCCGTGCTTCACCGACGTCGTGATGCGCCGCCAGTCGTCGAGGAGGGGGCGGAGTTCCGCCTCTGCGGCAGTGTGCCTTTCCACCACCCGCTTCGAGTCGGAGCCCGGTGACGAGGCGAGGACGATGGCGTGGACGCTGTTGCCGATCCGCGAGACGACCATGATCCAGGTGCCCGGTTCGCGCAGAGCGCGCGCCGGCCCCTCCGGATCGCGGGTTCGCTCGCCGTCGAACCCGCAGTCCGACTGGAAGAAGCGGACGATCTCGAACCTCCGGCGATCCTCGGCAACGTCGGCCACGCGATCCGGCCAGTCCGCCGCGGCGACGGCGTTGGCGAAGGACCGCTCGAAGACCTCTTCAACGGCGGCGCTGAGCCAGCTCCGCCCCTCGTGTTCGTGGCGCGCGATCGCCAGCCGGTTCCGGGCAACCATGTCGCGGGCATACCTGAGGAGACGGGCCGTTTCGTCATCACGCTCCGCCGCCGCCGCTGACCGGATCTGCCCGACCAGCGCTTCGAGCTGCCGGATCGGATCGCCCGGCAGGCCGACGTTGACCGGATCGGCCACCGATGCGGTGCTTGCGCGCACCTCGTCCGGGACGGTGAGCCGGCGGATCGCGTCCGTCACGCCGGCCGCCTCGGCCACTGCACCCAAGCCGCGGATGTGCGCCGCCGCACAGGCTTCGGCCTCCCTGACCCGCTCCGGGGGCATGCGGCCGGGGTGGTCGAGGCGGGCGCGGTACAGGCAGGCGTACGCCCTGGAGATCCGGAGGTTGTTCCGGCAGTCGGCGGCATCGCACAGCGTCTCGGGCGCCGCCGCCTTGTGCAGCACCTTGCCGAACTCGGCGCCGGCTTTCCGGCGCAGTTCCTCCGGACGTTCGGCCCATTCCGCTTGGCGCGCGTGCGACATGCCGGCCAGGAGGTCACGGATCGATTTGACGTCCGGCACGTCGAGCCGGGACATCTGACCGTCGAGGATCGATCCGACTTGCCTCTGCGATGCGTATGAGCATCGGTTGGCCGCCGCGTCGAACAGCGCCGCGGTCAGTGCCACCGCCTTCCCGCGCGTGTCCAGATAGGGCTTGCACGCCTGCAGGAAGGCGAGCCAGGACGGCCATTCGCCCGGATCGCGCTCCGTCCAGAGGGTGGTGCGCAGGCGTCCGATCCGCTCCAGGCACCGCGCGTCGAGGTCGGGCGAACAGGACGGCCCACCCCCATTGCGGCACTCGGCGGCATTATAGACGTACGTCTCCCGCCAGGTGTCGTCCGGACATGGCGTCGCCGCCCGGCTCTCGCCACCAGCGAGGGCCGTCAGGCACAGGAGCGCCGGAACGGCCTGCCGGAGCACGCGCATGCCCATCAAAGGTTAGGCAGCTTGAGGTCGGCGAGGGCATCGGCGCACAGGTGCCATTGCTCCTCCTCCTTGCGCTGCGCCAGCGAATAGAGGTTGATGCCGCTCTCCACGGCGGACACCAGGGCAGCAGTCGTGCCGATCACCAGCAAGACCATCTGCACCGCCGGATGGCGCGTGCCCGAGGGGCTTGGGATCAGTTTCAGAGAATCTCGAAGCTGATACAGGTCGCGCTCGATGGTTTCGAGATCGACCAACTTGGTATCGGTGAGCTTTCCGGTCTTGCGGACTTCTCGGGAGATCAGTTTGAAGGCATCGTTCCATTTGATTTCAGCCACGGCATACCGCCTGAACACTTCGCGGTAGGCGGCCTCAAGGCCCGAGCCCGCCGGAAGACCCTTCCAATCGCTCTTCGCCTGGATCATGTCCTGCAAGAGCGCCTCTCTGTCGACCCTCATCCGTTCGTAGAAGGGATTGACGTCGCCGCACAGCGGCGGTTCCCCGCCCTTCGTCACTGCGATCGTCTGCGCGGAAACAGAGTTCACGTGCATCCCAGAAAGCAGGATTGCGACGGCACACAGGCGCACCAACACGGCCATGACCTTGCCCCCTCTTCCGATTTAGGGAAAAATATGTAGCATATGCCGAAAGAGTAAGGAACCGGGGGCGTCGATGACGATCATATGGCGAATTATTCTTGTGGCTCTGATGGCGTTTGCGGGAGCCGCGCGTGCGGACATCCGCACCGATGGAACCATGGGGCCGGCGGTCTCGCTCTCCGGGTCCACCATGGAGATCCCAGCATCCTACGGAACCCGCGCCGGCCCGAACCTCTTCCACAGCTTCGAGCGGTTTGAAGTGAAGGCCGAACAGGCGGCACGCTTCACCGGCGACGGCGGCATCCAGCGAGTCATCACGCGCGTGACCGGGCCGGACCCCACGCGGATCATGGGCAACCTGTCGTCGGACCTTCCCTCGGCCGATCTGTACATGATCAACCCCCACGGGATCGTCATCGGCCCGAAAGCGGCGATCAACGTGAACGGCTCCTTCCATGCCGGCACCGCGAGTTCCATCTCCTTTCCGGACGGCAGCAGCTTCGCGGCGCGCACCGACCGCCCGGGAACGTTGTCGGTGGCCGCTCCTCAGGCGTTCGGCTTCGTCGGCGAACCGGTGGCGATCGCGATCACCGGCGGCAGCGTCACGGCGCAGGGCAATCTCAGCCTCGCGGGCGGCGACGTGGTCCTGCAGGATGCCGCCGTCCGGTCACAAGGGGGCACGCTGCGGATCGTAGCGGCCGGGGCCGCGCCATCGGTGCGCCTCGACGCCGGGACGCCGGCGCGCGGAGCCTACACCGGCACCATCACCGCCGGCGGCAGCGAGGTGAACGCCGGACGCGGGACGATCCGCATGGGCGCCGGGACCCTGACCGTTGCGGGCGCCTCCATCCTCGTCCGCTCGGATTCGGGCGGCCCGTCCGGCGGCATCGAAGTTGCGGCGGAGTCCGTCCGGCTCTCCTCGTCGGGCTCCTATGTCGGGGAACTGGCATCGCTGACCGCCGGCGACCACGGCGGCGGCCCCATCCGCTTCAACGTCGGGGACCTCACCCTGGACGGCGGCCGCATTGCCGCAGAGACGATTTCCACCGGCCGGGGCGCCGACATCAACGTCGATGTCGCCCGGCATCTCCGGCTGTCCGCTTCCTCCACGATCAGCGCCAACGGCTACGGCCGCGGCAACGCCGGTTCGGTCACGGTGAGCGCCGGGGAGATCGCCCTGGACGGGCGCAGCGGCATCGGCGGCGTGGTGTACGGCGCGGGCAAGGGCTCCGCGGTTTCGGTCACCGCCCGGGAACGGCTGTCCATCGTCGGCGACACCCCCATCGAGTCTCCGTTCGCCACGCAGTCCGGGCTTTTTGCCCTGGCGCGCCCGGGAAGCACGGGCGACGCCGGCAGCGTCACCGTGCGCACCGGGGAACTGTCGCTGAGCCGCTTCGGCCAGATCGGCAGCGGCAGCTTCGGTTCCGGAGCCGGCGGCCCCGTCGAGGTGGTCGCGAACAAGTTGAGTCTCGGCGGTGGCGGAACCATTGGTTCCTCGGCAGGCACCACGGCCGCGCGCGGCGGTTCGGTCGTCATCCGCGGTGGTTCCATGGACGTGGCGGATGGCGGCGAGGTGACGGTGCGCAGCCTGTCGGCCAGCCCGGCCAGCGACCTTCACGTGTTCCTGACCGGGCCCTTGAGCGTCGACAACGGCACGCTTAACGCTAGCGCCACGCGGGCGGCGGGCGGCAACGTCCTGGTCGAAGCCGGGCGCCTCGTCCGCGTTCGGGGCGGACGGGTGACCGCCTCCGCGGGCGGTCAGGGCGGCGGCGGCAACGTGACCATTGGTGCCCGCTCCGTGGTGCTGGACGGCGGCACGGTCGCGGCCACGGCAGTGGACGGCGACGGCGGCGCCATCCGTGTCGCTTCGTCGACTTACCACGCCTCTCCCGACAGCGTGGTCTCGGTGTCATCGACCTTCGGATTCAGCGGCACGATCCGTCTCGACACCCCGCTGTTCGGCCGCATGGACCCGACGGGAAACACGCGCCCGGTCAACGCCATCCCTGCCGCGCCGGCCCTGGCGAGTTGCGACCAAGGAGGCCGTGCCGAGGCCATGCGGGCGCAGGACTCGCTGATCGTGGACAAGCCCCTGGGCCGCGCGCCGACAGCGTTCCCGGTGCCGGGAGAACGCGCGGCAGCGTCGCCGGACCACAAGCATGCCGGCGGATGCCGCACCGACGGAGCGGGGATGTAGCGTCATGAGCACATCGCCCCCTGCCGCCGCCCGTGTGCAGCCGGTCTACGACGACAGTCCGATCCCTTACATCCACTATTTCGACGTGACGTTCGAGACGCTCACCACGTCGCTTACCGAAGGCAGCACCGCCGACGCGGTCAAGGTCACCACCACGTTCGTAAAGACGACGTGGAATAACATCGACGTGTACGATGATTCCGCCCGGACCCTGTCCTTCAGCATGCCGCTGCAGTCTACCGGTCGGGCGGGGGCGGGCGACTTCACCATCGAGGGCGTGACCGACAACGCGTTGACCATAACGGGGGAGAGTGTCCGCACCTTACGGATCACGGCGCTGCAGGACAGCGACGGCAACGAGAGTGGAGAGACGATCCAGCTTTCGGGACGGAGCGGTACGTACAGCCTGAGCAGCACGCTGTATGTGAACCTCACCGTGTCTTCGAGCATGTCGATCAACATCATCGATGCGCCGCCGCTCCCGCCGCCGACGCCCACTCCATCGCCGATCACCACGATTCCCGGCACCGACGGCGCCGAACGCCTGTTCGGCGGCACCTCGGCCGAGATGTTCAGTGCCCTTGGCGGGGATGACACGATCGAGGGCGGTGGCGGCAACGACACCATCGTCGGCGGCAGCGGCAACGACACCGCCATCCTCGGCCGGACTGGAGGCAGCGTAACGCTTCACGGCGTCGAATTCGTAACCGGGGACGCGGGGTACGACGCTGTCTTTCTGGAAGACCCGTCCAACGCGCTGACGATCCTGTCGGGAGTCGAGTTCCTGGCCGGTGACACCGGCGTCGATACGGTCACTCTGGGAACCGGAAACGGATCGATCGTGCTGCGCGGCATCGAGACTTTGGTCGGTTCAACGGGTGGCGACTGGGTCACCATAGCCGACGGCGGCAGCACCATGACGGTGAGTGGCGTCGAGACCTTGCGCGGCGGTGCCGGCGTCGACGTGGTCACCCTGGGCGGCGTCGGCAGCACCCTGATCATGGCGGCTGTCGACGTGCTGACCGGTTCCGCGGGCGGCGATTGGATCACCCTTTCCAATCTGGGCAGCACGATGGTGGTGAGCGGCGTGGAGACGCTGCGCGGCGGCAGCACCGGGGCGGACGTGGTCACCCTGGGCGGCTCGGGTAACACGATCATCGTGGCGGCCATCGACACGCTGAGCGGATCATCTGGCGGCGACTGGGTGATCTTCTCCAACCTCGGTGGCGCCGTGACGGTGAGCGGAGTCGAGACGCTGCGCGGTGGGGCCGGCTTCGACTCGGTTCGACTGGGTGACGGCGGCAACACCCTGATCGTTGGGGGGATCGAGGATCTGACCGGCGGCACCGGGGCGGACGTGGTCACACTGAGCCACATCGGCCATTCCATGACGGTCGCCGCAGTCGAGACCCTGGCCGGCGGCCTGGGGGCCGAATGGATCACCCTTGGAATGGCCGGCAGCACCATCACGGTCGCCGGCGTCGAGACGTTGCGCGGCGGAAACGGTGTGGACGTCGTCACGCTGGGCGGCTCTGGCAACGCGGTCCTGCTGGCGCGCGTGGAAGTGCTGACCGGCTCCGCGGGCGGCGACTGGATCACGCTGACCGATCTCGGCCACACCATGACGATGACTGGCGTAGAAACGTTGCGCGGCGGTTCCGGTATGGACGTCGTCACGCTGGGCGGCCTAGGCAACACGATCATTTTGGCGGCCCTCGAGGCGCTGACCGGCTCGGCCGGGGTGGACGTGGTGACGCTCAGCAACCTCGGTGCCACCATGACGGCGAGCGGCGTCGAGAGTCTGACCGGTGGGGCGGCGGCCGATTCGATCACGGTAAGCGGCGGCAATGTGCGCTTTCAGGGCAACGGCGGGGCCGACACGCTAGCGTTGCAGACCGGGGTCGGGGCTGACCGCATCGTCTTCGCCGGCACAGAGGACGGCGGCGCTCCCAGCGTGACCGCAGGCTTTGATGTGGTGACCGGTTTCCAAGCCGCGGACGACCGCATCGTCGTCACCGGCGCGTTGTGCCTTGCGGCCGACGATGACAGCAACGGCGCTCTGGCCGCCGCGACGCGGACCGCGGGGACGGTCAACCTGCAGAACGATGAACTGGTGGTGCTCACGACGGCCGCGGCGCCGCTTGACAACGGTGACTTCGCCGCCCTACGCGCCGCGCTCGGAGCGATGGCAAAAACGGCGATCGGGGCAGACGCCCTGGTGCTGGCAAGCAACGGCATCAGCACCGGCCTGTATTGGATCGTCGATGGCAACGGCGACGGCACCATCGCTTCTGGCGAGGTGCGATTGCTGGCCAAGTTCTTCGGTTCGCCGGGGCTTGTCGCGGGCAGCTTGGCACTTGAGTGATACATGGTGAGCGCTTGGCGTGCTATTCGCGCCGCGAAGCTGGCCGAGACGCCTCTCCAGAATCAGTGAGAATACATACCAGAGCTAAATGTCATTGGTACCAAAACTATGTGTCGCGCTACAGCCCAGCGAACGCACGCCGAACACATGAGTGTCTAACTTCTGTCTAACGACAGTTTAGACGACTTTAAAAGGGATGGCTAAGCGCTTGAAAAGTAAGTGGTGCCCAGGGACGGAATCGAACCGCCGACACGGGGATTTTCAGTCCCCTGCTCTACCAGCTGAGCTACCTGGGCGCCGTGGCGGTCGTTGCTTCCGGAGATGGTGCTCCGCGTCCCGCCGGGGTGGGGCGCTTATAGGCAAAATCGCGGAGGCTGTCCAGCCCCTAACGCGATGTTTTTTCGCTACTCCTCATCTTTTTTCGGGGAGTCGGGACTCTCCTCGGTCTCCACCCGATAGACGCCGCCCAGCCAGCGCGACAGGTCCACGTCGGCGCAGCGCTTCGAGCAGAACGGACGGTACGCGGCCGCCGTCGGCTTGCCGCAGATCGGGCAGGCCCCGGTGTCGGAAGCGCGCTCTGTCATGGGTTTCCTCCTCGTGAATCGGGGGGCAGCAGGTCGACCAGCGCCGTGCCCCGCCGCGCCCGCGTCATCTCCACCAGTCCCAGCTTGGACAGCCCGTAGACCTGGGTCTGCGCCGGGTCGTCGGCCACCGCCGCCGACAGCGCGGCCAGCAGACGCTCCGCCTCGCCGCGGCCCTTCATGTTGACGAAATCCACCACCACGATGCCGCCGACGTTGCGCAGCCGCAACTGACGGGCAATCTCGCGCGCCGCCTCCAGGTTGGCGTCCAGCGCGTTGCCGCGCTCGCCGGCGTTGACGTCCACCACGGTCAGCGCCTCGGTCCGCTCGATCACCAGCGAGCCGCCGGCCGACAGCGGCACCCGCATGCCAAGCAGCGTATCGATCTCCGAATCGAGGTCGCTCATCTCGAACAAGCCTGGTGTGGCGGTATACGCCTCGACGCGGCCGGCGAGGTCGGGGGCGAACTCGGCGCACCACGCCGCCACGGCATCCGCGAGGTCCTTCCCCTGCGCAGCGATCCGCAACGGGGTGCCGTGCTCGATCAGGGCGCGCTGGGCGGCATCGGGGCCGAGACGCAACAGGGCGGGCGCCGGGCCGGCGGCCTGCGCCTGCACGGCGCGCCACGCCAGCACCAGCGCTTCGGCCTCCTGCGCCAGCAGGTCCGGATCGGTGGTGGCGGCGCCGGAGCGGGCGATCCAGCCCTCACCCAGCACCACGGCCTCCAGCCGCCGCACCAAGTCGGCCTTGGCCGCCCCCTGGGCGAGGCGCTTCGATACCGCGATGCCACGCCCCAGCGGTGCGTGCACCAGGAAGCGGCCGGGCAGCGTGACGTCCATGGTCAGCGTCGGCCCCTTGGCGCCGACCGCGTCGGCCTTCACCTGCACCAATACGGATTGCCCGGTGCGCAGCAGCGTGCCGATGCGCTCGATGCGCCCTTTCGGCCCACGCGCATCGGCGACGCCGAGCAGGCCGGGCTTGCCGGCACCGAGGTCGATGAAGGCGGCATCCAGGCCGGTGGCGATGCGCTCGACCCGGCCCAGGAAAATGGAGCCGAGCAGTGACGGCCTCTCGGCGTTGTCGATGTAAAGGTCGCTGAGCCGGCCGCCGGTCAGCACCGCCGCCCGCGTCAGCGGCCCATCCCGGTCAACCAGGATCTCGCGGGCGCTCATCGCGTCATCCTCAGGGCAGCGGGAAGCCGGCGCCGCGCAGCATGCCGGCCACCTCGAACAGCGGCAGCCCGACGACGTTGGAGTAGGAGCCGCCGATCCACCGCACATACGCCGCCGCCCGCCCCTGGATGGCGTAGCCGCCGGCTTTGCCGTGCCATTCGCCGGAGGCGATGTAGGACTCGGTCTCCTCGTGCGACAGTGGCTTGAAGGTGACGTCGGTGCGGACGAGGCGTTCGATGGGCCGCTCCGCGCCGGGGGCGAGCAGCGCCACGCCGCCCAGCACGCGGTGGCGCCGGCCGCTCAGCAGGCCCAGGCAGGATCGGGCCTGCGACTCGGTCTCGGCCTTGGGGAGGATGCGGCGGCCGCAGGCGACCACGGTGTCGGCGGCCAGCACGACGGCATCGGGATGGCGTTCCGCCACCGCACGCGCCTTGGCCAGCGCCAGGCGGGCGGCGTGCTGCGGCGGCAGTTCGCGGGGAAGCGGCGATTCGTCGATGTCGGCCGGGTCCACCGCGTCGGGGACGAGGCCGAGCTGGCGCAGCAGGTCGAGCCGGCGCGGCGAAGCCGACGCGAGGACGAACCGTTGCGCCGGGCGCTGCACCTGCATGCGAAGAACCCGTGAGCCCGAGGGCTTACTTGAAACGGAAGGTGATCCGACCCTTGGTCAGATCGTAGGGCGTCATCTCCACGTTCACGCGGTCGCCCGCCAGCACGCGGATGCGGTTCTTGCGCATCTTGCCCGAGGTGTGCGCCAGCACTTCGTGGTCGTTGTCCAGCTTCACCCGGAACATCGCGTTCGGCAGCAGTTCGACCACCGTGCCGGAGAACTCGATCAGATCTTCCTTGGCCATATGCCCTTTAGTCCACTTTGGTTTTGCGGCAATAACTGACCCTCCCGGGGCTCCGGGTCAAGGGGGATTACCGCCCGCGCATGCTTGAACTGCGCAGAGAGTGATATTTTGCGCGCGCCGAACCGTCAACCCAGCGGTTCGTCGTCCGGCACCTCGCCCGAATCGGTGGTCCGGAATGAGCCGAGCGGCGAATTGGCGCCGCCGTCGAGCAACTGACGCCGCGCCTCCGGCTGGGTGATGGCGGCGAACATGGCGCGCTGCTGATTCTCCATGCGGTCGGTCAGGCGCGCCACAGTCTCCTGGGCGCTCAGCGCGCGGCCGCTGGCGCGGTCATAGAACAGGTTCTTGTTGGCCTTGGCGGCGCCGGGCAGCAGCTCCGCCGCCTGGGCACCGGGCGACACCTCGGCGGTGCGGATCAGCTTGGCAGCGCCGCCAACGCCCATGACGTAGGCAATGCGGCTCTCGGCCTCGGTCACCGGGCGCTTCAGGCGCTTCTCCAACCGTTCCCGCCCTTCGGACAAATAACGGCCGGCCATGCCGGCGGAGATGTCGACGTCGTGCCGCAGGTCGAGGATCTGCTTGCGCACCGCCGCGCTCTTGACCGACGGGATGCCGTTGCGGCTGTCGATCTGCCGGGCGAGGTCGCCCAGCCCGTAGGCGGAACCGTGCCGGCGGAACAGGTCGAGCCACGTGCGCTCGAGGAACTGGAACGGCCCGGCGGCCGAGCTGGTGCGGTTCTTGGCGGCGGCGTCCAGCCCGCTCTCCTGCGTCGCCTGGGCAAGGATGGCGGCGTAGCTGTGCCCGGACAGACCGGCGACGCTGCGGCTCGCCTGCACGATTCGGCCGGCATCGGCGGTGGAGGTCTCGATGAGCGGAACGGTGGGGCGCATGGTGGAGAGCGTCTGCGCCTTCTGCGCGCCGACGGCCTTCAGGTCGGCCAGCGCGGCCTGGAACGCACCGCTGGACGCGCCGGCGGTGGCCGGCGGCTCCGGCTTGCGCTCGGGAATCGGTGCGACGGTTGGCTGCGCGACCTTCATGCGTTTCCGATGCCGGACGACCGGCACCGCCTGCTCCATGGACCTACCTCCATTGATAGCACGGCTGGTTAACAATGTCCTGATTTCAGCGACGGGCGGGAGCGGCGGGTCACTGCGTTATCACGCGCCAATACCCCCTCCCCCAGCCCCGCCGGGGAGGAAGGGGCTCACGCCGCAGGCGTGGAAAGGTGGGGACTACACCATCGGCCCGCGCTGCGTCGGGAAGCGGTCCTTCACCCGCTCCATCAGGCCGTCGCGCACCTTGCGGTAAGCCTCCAGCATGGCCTCGCGGTTGCCCTCGACCAGGGTGGGGTCGAAGGTGTTCCAGAACTCCACGTCGCAGGCCATGGTGCGGGTCAGCTCCAGGGCGCGGTGGTGCGCCTCCGGCGACAGCGAGATGATCAGGTCGAAGGAGGTGTCCTCCAGCTCCTCGAAGGTCTTCGGGCGGTGCCGGGAGATGTCCATCCCCAGTTCCTCCATCACCACGACGGCGAAGGGGTCCACCTCGTCGGACTCGCGCACGCCGACCGAATCGACGAACAGGCGGTTGCCGTGGAAATGGCGCAGGATGCCGGCCGCCATGGGCGAGCGGATGATGTTGTAGGTGCAGGCGAACAGGACGCTGGTGACCGGGAGGGGCTGGATCGCTGCCGCCATGCCGGAATCCGCCGCCTCAGCCGCGGATGTGGAGGACGCAGATGAGCGTGAACAGCCGGCGCGCGGTCTGAAGGTCCATTTCGACCTTGCCGGCCAGCCGTTCGCGCAGCAGCTCCGAGCCCTCGTTGTGCAGGCCGCGACGGCCCATGTCGATCGCCTCGATCTGCGAGGGCGTCGAACGCTTGATGGCGTTGTAATAGCTCTCGCAGATCAGGAAGTAGTCCTTGACGATGGTGCGGAACGTCGTCAGCGGCAGCGCCACCTTGGACAGCGCCTCATCGTTCTCGCGCCGGATGTCGAAGATCAGGCGGTTGTCCTCGATGGACAGGTGCAGATGGAACGGCCCGTCGTCCATGTGGTCGCACGGGCAGAACTCGTTCTCCTCCAGCAGGTCGAAGATGGCGACCGCGCGCTCGTGCTCGACCTCCGGCTTGCGCCGGACGACGGACTGCTCGTCCAGCGTGACGTGGACGATGCGGCGGTTGGCGCGGGCGTTCACGCGCCGCCCTCCGGCAGGCGCAGCGCCACCGACAGCGCGTGCGCGTCCAGCCCCTCGGCGCGGGCCAGCGTCACCGCGGCCGGGCCGATGGCTTTCAGGCTCTCCGCGTCGCAGCCCACGAAGGTCGTCCGCTTCATGAAGTCGAGCACGTTCAGGCCCGACGAGAAGCGCGCCGTGCGCGAGGTCGGCAGCACGTGGTTCGGCCCGGCGACGTAGTCGCCGATGGCCTCCGGCGTGTGGCGGCCGAGGAAGATGGCGCCGGCGTTGCGGATCGTCGCGGCCAGCGCGTCGGGGTCCTCCACCGCCAGTTCCAGGTGTTCCGGCGCCAGACGGTCGACCAGGGCTGGCGCGTCGGCCGTCAGGTCGCGTACCAGGATCACCGCGCCATGCTCGCGCCAGCTCTCGCCGGCGATGGCGGTGCGCGGCAGCGTCTCCAGGTGCCTGTCCACCGCCGCGCAGACGGCGTCGGCGAAGGCCGCGTCGTCGGTGATGAGGATCGACTGCGCCGAGGTGTCGTGCTCCGCCTGGGACAGCAGGTCCATGGCGACCCAGGCCGGGTCGTTGTGCCGGTCGGCGACCACCAGGATCTCCGACGGGCCGGCGATGGAGTCGATGCCGACCACGCCGTACACCTGCCGCTTGGCCGCCGCCACGAAGGCGTTGCCGGGGCCGACGATCTTGTCCACCGGGGCGATGGTCGCGGTGCCGTAGGCCAAGGCGCCCACCGCCTGGGCGCCGCCCACCCGATAGATCTCGGTCACGCCCGCGCGGCGCGCCGCGGCGAGCACCAGCGGGTTCAGTCGGCCGTCCGGCGTCGGCACCACCATGGCGATGCGCTCGACGCCCGCCACCTTGGCCGGCATGGCGTTCATCAGCACCGAGGACGGGTACGCCGCCGTGCCGCCCGGCACGTACAGCCCGACCGCGCCCACCGGCGTCCAGCGCGCGCCCAGGCGCACCCCGGCGGCATCCTTGTAGTCCAGCGCTTCGGGCTTCTGGTTGCGGTGGAAGGCCTCGATGCGCTCCGCTGCGGTGTCGAGGGCGGCCAGCGTGTCGGCGCCGCACTGCGCCAGCGCCGCCTCGATCTCGTGCGCGCGGACGCGCAGCGTGTCGGCGGTCAGGGTCTGGCGGTCGAAGCGGTTGGTGTACTCGATCAGCGCCGCGTCGCCGCGGGCGCGGACGTCCTCCAGAATGCCGTGCACGATGGCCTGCACGTCTTCCGCCGCCTCGCGCTTGGCGTGCAGCAGGCCCTTGAAGCCGTCCTCGAAGCGGGGATCCGTGGCATCAAGCCTTGCGGGCATCGACGGCCTCCCGGAACTTGTCCATCCACATGGTGATCTCTTCGGGCCGGGTCTTCACGGCGGCGCGGTTGACGATCAGGCGCGAGGTGACGTCGGCGATGTGCTCGACTTCCTTCAGCCCGTTCGCCTTCAGGGTCGAGCCGGTGGAGACCAGGTCGACGATGCGTCGGCACAGTCCCAGCGTCGGCGCCAGTTCCATAGCGCCGTTCAGCTTCACGCACTCCGCCTGCACGCCGCGGGCGGCGAAGTGGCGCTTGGTGACCTCCGGGTACTTGGTGGCGACGCGCACGTGGCTCCAGCGCGAGGGGTCGTCGGTCTCGCTCAGCGCCACCGGCTCGGCCACCGACAGCCGGCACGCGCCGATGCCAAGATCGAGCGGCGCGTAGATCTCCGGATAGTCGAACTCCATCAGCACGTCGTTGCCGGCCACGCCGAGATGCGCCGCGCCGAAGGCGACGAAGGTCGCCACGTCGAACGAGCGCACCCGGATGATGCTGAGATTCGGCACGTTGGTGGCGAAGCGCAGGAGACGGCTGTCCTCGTTGTCGAACTCCGGCTCGGGCACGATGCCGGCATGGGTCAACAGCGGGCGCAACTCCTTCAGGATGCGCCCCTTGGGCAGGGCCAGAACCAGTGCATCATCAGGCGCCGCGGCCTGCGGCGGGGTAACGGCGGACAACGGAACTCTCCTCGGCATATCCGATCGCCGATAGATAGCCACATTCCGCGCCGCCGTCACCTCTTTGCGTGTCCTGCGCGCAGGGGATACCGTTCGCCCAGGGCCGCCCGTCAGACCGGCGAAGCGTATTTACGCATCCGTATTGTTTATAGCGGAATTTCACACAACGCATTCCACAAATCGCTTGACCTATTCCCCGCAAAGGGAGTAGGAAAGTCTCCGGACGCCCACCGTGGGCGCCCCGCGGCAATTTGAAGTCAGCAGCTTGCGCCGCGTCACCAAACGCTAAAGCGCCACGATGCCGGTCGTGGATCCAAGAGGAGAGACCGGAATGACCATGGCCCGCACCGCCGTCCTCCCCGCCCTGCGAACCCTCTGTCGCCGAATGTGTCGCCGCGGCTGACGCCGCCCGCTTTCGCCCACAGACACGGGTCTACCGCGCGCCACGAGCGCGCCCCAGGGGAGTTCTGCACCATGTCCCAGCCGCACGCCTACGCCATCGAAGTCCACGGCCGTTCCGCCGGCATCGTCGTCGCCGAGAACCGCGGATTCACCTTCTTCGCCTCCGACTGGGCCTTCAAGGACCTCGACCGCCGCCGCTTCCGCCACGTCGGCCAGGCCGAACGCGCCGCCGAGCTGCTGCTGCGCGCCCGCCGCGCCTCCTGACTGTAAAATCCAAGGGAACCAAGCACAATGAAGACCCTGCTGACCGCGGCCGTGCTGGCCGCCGGCCTGATCTCGTCCTCCGCTCTCGCCGCCCCGCTGAAGCTCGGCGTTTCCGCCGGCCCGTACGGCGAGATCCTCGACTTCACCGCCAAGCTCGCCGCCAAGGAGGGCCTGGAGGCCAAGGTGATCGAGTTCACCGACTGGAACATGCCGAACGCCGCGCTCCAGGCCGGCGACATCGACGCCAACAACTTCCAGCACCAGCCCTTCCTGGACAACCAGATCAAGCAGCGCGGCTACGACATCGTCTCCGTCGCCAAGAGCGTCGTCGTGCCGATGGGCCTCTACTCCAAGAAGGCCAAGGCGGTCGCGGAGGTGAAGAACGGCGCCACCATCTCCATCCCCAACGACCCGACCAACGCGGCGCGCGCGCTGGTGCTGCTGTCCGACGTCGGGCTGATCACGCTGAAGAGCACCGGCCCGACCACCAGCCTCATCGACATCGCCACCAACCCGAAGAACCTCAAGTTCGCCGAGCTGGACGCCGCGCAGCTGCCGCGCTCGCTGGACGACGTGGACGCCTCGGTCATCACGCTGAACTACGCGGTGCTGGCCGGGCTCGACCCGAAGGCGGCGCTGAAGCTGGAGGACGACCAGTCCAAGTGGCATCTGGTGTGGGCCGTGCGCAAGGACCGGCAGGACGATCCGGCGATCAAGCGGTTTATCGAGCTGTACCGCTCGCCCGAGGTGCGCCAGTTCATCCTGACGCGCTTCAATGGCACAATCGTCCCGACCTGGTAAGCCAGACCGGCGCGGTGCTGGCACCAGATCCTCGCGCAAAGCACTGGTATCACCACCGCGCCGCCTCTAGAAAAGCCCACTCGTTCGCGGGCCAGAGAGCACCGGCATGATCACGCTAGAGCACATCGAGAAGACCTACCCGGCCCGCGGCGGCGGCGGCGCCGTCACCGCGCTGGCCGACACCAGCCTGACCATCGAGAAGGGCGAGATCTTCGGAGTCATCGGCCGCTCGGGCGCCGGCAAGAGCACGCTGCTGCGCACCATCAACCTGTTGGAGACGCCCACCCGGGGCAAGGTGTGGGTGGACGGCGTCGAGATGACGGCGCTGAAGCCGGCGCAGCTGCGCGAGGCGCGGCACTCCATCGGCATGATCTTCCAGCACTTCAACCTGCTGTCCTCGCGCACCGTGTACGACAACGTGGCGCTGCCGCTGGAGCTGGCCGGGGTGCCGAAGGCGCAGATCAGGGAGGCGGTGGAGCCGCTGCTCGACCTCGTCGGCCTGTCCGACAAGCGCGACCGCTACCCGGCGGAGCTGTCGGGCGGCCAGAAGCAGCGCGTCGGCATCGCCCGCGCGCTGGCCTCCAAGCCCAAGGTACTGCTGTCGGACGAGGCGACCTCGGCCCTGGATCCGGAGACCACCGAGCAGATCTTGCACCTGCTGGCCGACATCAACCGCCGCCTCGGCCTGACCATCGTGCTGATCACGCACGAGATCGGGGTGATCAAGGAAATCTGCCACAAGGTGGCGGTGCTGGACGACGGGCGGGTGATCGAGAGCGGGCCGGTGTTCGACATCTTCGCGCACCCGCAGAGCGAGGTGACGCGCAGCTTCGTCGATCCGGTCATCAACCGCGGCCTGCCGGACAGCCTGAAGGACCGCCTGATACCGCAACCGGCGGCGGAGAGCAACCCCGTCCTGCGCATCACCTTCACCGGCGAGCGCGCGACCTCCCCGGTCATCAGCCTGCTGAGCCGCAAGTTCAACATCGACCTGAACATCTGGCACGGCCAGATCGACGAGATCCAGGGCGCGCCGTTCGGCACGCTGGTGGTCGAGGTCGTCGGGCCGCCGAACGCCATCGAGGCGGCGGTCAGCCTGCTCAAAGTCAACAATCTCGGAGTCGAGGTGCTCGGCCATGCTGTCCCCGGAAATCATCGCGTTGCTGTTTAAGGCGACGCTCGACACGCTGCACATGGTGGCGGTGTCGGGGTTGCTGGGCACGCTGATCGGCCTGCCCATCGGCGTGGCCCTGGCCGTCACCGGCAAGGGCGAGCTGCTGCAGAGCCTGACCTTCAACCGCGTCTTCGGCGCGGTGGTGAACGTCACGCGTTCGACGCCCTTCATCATCCTGGTGGTGGCGATCATCCCGTTCACCCGGCTGATCGCCGGCACCTCCATCGGCACCTCAGCGGCCATCGTGCCGCTGACCGTCGCCGCCATCCCCTTCATCGCCCGCATCGTCGAGGGCTCGGTGCGCGAGGTCGACCGCGGCCTGATCGAGGCGGCCCAGGCCATGGGCGCCACGCCGTTCCAGATCATCCGCAAGGTCCTGCTGCCCGAGGCGCTGTCGTCGATCACGCTGGGCCTGACGCTGGCGGCGGTGAGCCTGATCGGCTATTCGGCCATGGTCGGCGCGGTGGGCGGCGGCGGGCTGGGCGATCTGGGCATCCGCTACGGCTACCAGCGCTTCCTGCCGGAGGTGATGCTGGCGGTGGTCGTGGTACTGGTGGTGCTGGTGCAGATCGTCCAGTCGGCCGGCGACCTGCTGGCCCGCCGCTTCAACAAGCGGAACCTGAAAGCCTGATTCCCACCCGTTCTTTCACCGTCATCCCCGCGAAGGCGGGGATCCATGCTCCGCAGCGCGTCCCCTCATCGGGAACATGGATCCCCGCCTTCGCGGGGATGACGGCCGAAGAAGGGGCGGGACCAACAAGAAACTGTAAACGCAAGGAGTGAGAGACATGTTGCGCACCCGCCTGCTCGCCGCCGTGTTCGGCGCCGCGGCCCTCGTGGCCGGTTCGGCGTCGGCCGAAACCATCAAGGTCGGCGTCTCCGCCGGCCCGCACGCCCAGATCCTGGAGCAGGTGAAGCCCATCGCCGCCAAGCAGGGGCTGGAGATCCAGATCATCGAGTTCACCGACTACGTGATCCCGAACCAGGCGCTGTCGCAGGGCGACCTGCAGGCCAACTCGTTCCAGCACGAGCCGTACCTGGACAACCAGGTGAAGGATCGCGGCTACGAGATCGTCAATGTCGGCAAGACGGTGGTCTTCCCGATGGGCATCTACTCGAAGAAGGTGAAGGCGCTGGGCGAGCTGAAGGACGGCGCCAAGATCGCCGTGCCGAACGACCCGACCAACGGCGGCCGCGCCCTGCTGTTGCTGCAGGCGCAGGGGCTGATCAAGCTGCGCGACGGCGCCGGGCTGAAGGCCTCTCCGGTGGACGTCAAGGAGAACCCGAAGAAGCTCCAGCTCCTCGAGTTGGACGCGGCGCAGCTGCCGCGCTCACTGGACGACGTGGACGCCGCGGCGGTGAACACCAACTACGCCATCGAGGCCGGCCTGGATCCCAACAAGGACACCATCGCCAAGGAAAGCGCCGAGAGCCCCTACACCAACATCATCGCCGTGCGGAAGGCAGACAAGGACAAGCCGTGGGTCGCCACGCTGGTCAACTCCTACCACACGCCCGAGGTGAAGCAGTTCGTCCTCGACAAGTTCAAGGGCGCCGTGGTCGCGGGGTGGTGAGAGCGTAATAGTCCCTCCCCCAGCCCCGCTGGGGGAGGTTAGGAGGGGGCAGCGGCCTTTTGGAACGGCCGCCCCTCCCTTCCCGCTTCGCGGGCCCCTTCCCTCCCCCGCCGGAGGCAGGGGAGGGTGTCATCACTCCGCCACCATCGCCGGCGGGCTCGGGGCGGCGTTGACCGGGGCGGCGAGCTGGGCGTCCACCACGGCGATCGCCGTCATGTTGAGCAGCCCGCGCACGGTGATCGACGGCGTCACGATGTGCACCGGGCGCGCGGCGCCCAGCAGCATCGGCCCGACGTTCTGCGCGTCGCCCAGGATCTTCAGCATGTTGAAGGCGATGTTGGCGGCGTCCAGCGTCGGCATCACCAGCAGGTTCGCCTCGCCCTTCAGCCGCGAGTCGGGCAACACACCCTTGCGGATCGCCTCCGACAGCGCAGCGTCGGCGTGCATCTCGCCGTCCACCTCCAGGTCCGGCATCTCGCGCTCGATCAGCTGGTAGGCCAGCCGCATCTTGCGCGCGCTCGGCGTGTCGGCGCTGCCGAAGTTGGAGTGCGAGAGCAGCGCCACCTTCGGCTCGATGCCGAAGCGCCGCACCTCCTCCGCCGCCAGCCGCGCGATCTCCGCCACCTGCTCGGCGCTGGGGTCGGGGTTCACGTAGGTGTCGCAGAGGAAGTAGGTGCCCTTGGTCAGGATCAGCAGGTTCATGGTCGCGCCGACGTTCACGCCCTTGCGCAGGCCGATCACGTCCATGATGTGCTGGTAGTACTCGTTGTAGCGCCCCGACGTGCCGCAGATCAGCGCGTCCGCCTCGCCGCGCTTGACCATCAGCGCGCCGAACACCGCCGGCTGGGTGCGCACCACGTTCATGGCGTGCGCCGGCGACACGCCGCGCCGGCCCATCATCTTCCGGTAGATCTCGGCGTAGTTGTGGTAGCGCAGGTCGCGGAGGACCTCGATGACCTCGACGTTCACGCCCGGCTTCAGGCGCAGGCCCAGTTCCTTGATGCTGCGCTCGATCGCCTCGAGCCGGCCGAGCAGGACCGGCTGCGCGATGCCCTCGTCCACCGCGCTCTGCGCGGCGCGCAGCACGCGCTGGTCCTCGCCTTCGGCGTAGACGACGCGCTTGGGCGCCTGCTTGGCGCGGTCCATCATCGGCTTCATGACGAGGCCGGAGCGGAACACGTACTGGCCCAGCTGGTCACGGTAGGCGCGGAAGTCGGCGATGGGGCGCGTCGCCACGCCGGTTTCCATGGCGGCCCTGGCGACCGCCGAGGAGATCTCGATGATCAGGCGCGGGTCGAACGGCTTGGGCAGGATGTAGTCGGGGCCGAAGCGCAGCTCCTCGCCGAGGTAGGCGGCGGCCACCACGTCCGACGGCTCGGCCTGCGCCAGCCCGGCCATGGCGTGGGTGGCGGCGATCTTCATCTCCTCGTTGATGGTCGTCGCGCCGACGTCGAGCGCGCCGCGGAAGATGAAGGGGAAGCAGAGGACGTTGTTGACCTGGTTCGGGAAGTCCGAGCGCCCGGTGGCGATGATGGCGTCCGGCCGCGCTTGGCGCGCGAGGTCCGGCATGATCTCCGGCTCGGGGTTGGCCAGCGCCATGATGACCGGCTTGTCGGCCATGCGCTTGAGCATATCCGGCGTCAGCACCCGCGGGCCGGACAGACCGAGGAACAGGTCGGCGCCGTCGATCACCTCGTCCAGCGTGCGCTTGTCGGTCTCCTGCGCGTAGGCGTCCTTGAAGGGGTTCATCTCCTCGTTGCGGCCCTTGTGCACCAGGCCGACCTTATCGACAAGCCAGACGTTCTCGCGCTTCAGGCCCAGGCTGACCATCAGGTCCAGGCATGCGATGCCGGCGGCGCCGCCGCCGGTGGAGACCACCTTGATCTTGGAGATGTCCTTGCCGACCAGCTTCAGGCCGTTCAGCACGGCCGCCCCCACCACGATGGCGGTGCCGTGCTGGTCGTCGTGGAAGACCGGGATCTTCATGCGCTCGCGGCAGCGGCGCTCCACCTCGAAGCAGGCGGGGGCGGCGATGTCCTCGAGGTTGATGGCGCCGAAGGTCGGCTCCATCCGGCAGATGGTGTCGACCAGCCCGTCGACGTCCAGCTCATTCAGCTCGATGTCGAAGCAGTCGATGCCCGCGAACTTCTTGAAGAGGACGGCCTTGCCCTCCATCACCGGCTTGGCCGCCATCGGGCCGATGTTGCCCAGGCCCAGCACCGCGGTGCCGTTGGTCACCACCGCCACGAGATTGGCGCGGGTGGTCAGCTCAGCCGACAGCGATGGGTCGCCGTGGATCGCCATGCACGCGGCGGCCACGCCCGGCGAATAGGCCAGCGCCAGGTCGCGCTGGTTCGCCATCGCCTTGGTGGCGACAATCTCCAGCTTACCCGGCTTCGGCTTGCGGTGGTATTCGAGCGCCAAGGAATCGAGGTCGCTGGACATTCTGGGCTCCCAGTTAACTTGTTTTCAGTTAATCTTTGCGTGCGTCTGACCGGACCCGGTTATACCGCATCCTCCCGGACGCACAAGGTAGCGTCTGCGGCGCGGGCGGTAAAGGAAACAGGGGCGGCTCTCGCCGCCCCTGTCCCGTTTCAACAACCCGATCCAGCGATGGTGCCGCCATCAGATCTTGGCGATGGCCGGCTCGCGGAA
Source organism: Azospirillum sp. TSO22-1 (assembly GCF_003116015.1). Taxonomy (GTDB): domain Bacteria; phylum Pseudomonadota; class Alphaproteobacteria; order Azospirillales; family Azospirillaceae; genus Azospirillum. Next base: position 47,119 of record NZ_LGQZ01000079.1, on the reverse strand, counting down.
GAAGTGCTGGTACTCGGCCACGGCCTTGCTCTCGTCGAACTCGCCTTCCATCTTGGCGACCACGACGGTGGCGACGCCGTTGCCGATCAGGTTGGTGATGGCGCGGGCCTCGGACATGAAGCGGTCCACGCCCAGCAGCAGGGCCAGCCCCTCGATCGGCAGCACGCCGGTGGCCGACAGGGTGGCCGCCAGGGTGACGAAGCCGCCGCCGGTGACCGCGGCCGCACCCTTCGAGGTCAGCATCAGGACCAGCAGGATGTAGAGCTGCTGCCACACCGTCAGATCGACGTTGAACGCCTGGGCGATGAAGATCGCCGCCATCGACAGGTAGATCGAGGTGCCGTCCAGGTTGAACGAGTAGCCGGTCGGGATGACGAGGCCCACCACGTGCTTGGAGCAGCCGAACTTCTGCATCTTCTCCATCATGCGCGGCAGCACCGATTCCGACGACGAGGTGCCGAGCACGATCAGCAGCTCCTGCTTGATGAAGCGCAGGAAGCGCAACAGGCTGAAGCCGTACATGCGGGCGATGGAGCCCAGCACGACGAACACGAAGACCGCCATGGTGATGTAGACCGACGCCATCAGCTGGCCCAGCGCGAACAGCGAGCCGACGCCGTACTTGCCGATGGTGAAGGACATGGCGCCGAACGCACCCAGCGGGGCGACGCGCATCAGGATGCCGATGACGCCGAACAGCGCGTGGGCGACCTTGTCGAAGATGTCCTCGACCAGCTTGCCCTTCTGGCCCATGGCGGCCAGCGCCACGCCGAAGATCACCGCGAAGAACAGGATCTGCAGCATCTCGCCCTTGGCGAACGCCTCGACGACGTTCTCCGGCACGATGTTCAGGAAGAAGTCGACCGAGCTCTGCGACTTCGCCGCGGTGGCGTACTTGGCGACCGCGTCGACCTTCAGCTGGCCCGGCTGGATGTTCATGCCGCCGCCCGGACGCACCAGGTTGACGACGATCAGGCCGATGCCCAGCGCGAAGGTGGTGACGATCTCGAAGTACAGGATCGCCTTGCCGCCGACCTTGCCGACCTTCTTCATGTCGCCGATCGACGAGATGCCGGTCACCACGGTCAGGAACACGATCGGGCCGATGACCATCTTGATCATCTTGATGAAGACGTCGCCCAACGGCTTCATCTCCACCGCCACCGACGGGTAGAAGTGGCCGAGCAGGATGCCGATGGTGATGGCCGTCAGGACCTGGACGGTCAGGTTCGTGTAGAACGGCTTCTTCTGAGCCGGGTGGCCGGAGTGCGGCATGCGTGGTCTCCTTGGCGTTTCCCTAGGTCGCGTCGCGGCTGAGTGCGGCGCCTCTTGGTCTGCCCTCCTCTTAGGCAAGCCGCGTGCCAGACGCGTACCTGTTGACTCCCCTGGATTTCCCGGTTCCCGAGGGGCGGAAATCCGCACAAACCTGCACGGACGGGTGTGCGGATTTCCGCACACGCATGCCGGTCGTTTCTGCAACGCAGCAAAAGATGGAAGATGATGAACTTCGCAGCGCAACGACGCGACATTCCGTAAGCCGGGCCGCAAGACTCGGAAATCCCGTAGAGCGCCCGAAAAAGAGACCTTGCCGACACAGCCCGCCCGGCGCAGAACCCTTGGGATGACCACGCCCGTCAAAGTCCCATGAACCCGCCCGGCCGCATGCGCCTCCTGGCGCTGCTCGTCCTCATCCTCGGCGCGCCCCTGGCCGCGGCGGTGGCGGCGGCGTGGGGCGAGCAGGTCGCCCGCCAGAGCCTGCGCGAGGAGGGGCACGCCCAGCTCGCCCTGTTCAGCGCCAACCTGCGCACCGAGCTGGAAAAGCACCGCGCCGTGCCCTTCGTCATGGTGCACGACCGCGGCGTCGTCGAGTTGCTGGCCGACCCGCAGCCCGACGCGCGGATCGCCATGAACCGCAAGCTGGAGGCCATCGCCGACGCGCTGCCGGCCTCGGCGCTGTACCTGATGGACGCCCAGGGCAACACGCTGGCGTCGAGCAACTGGAACCGCCCCGACAGCTTCGTCGGCCAGAACTTCGCCTTCCGCCCCTATTTCCAGAACGCCATCGCCCGCGGCGAGGGGCACCATTTCGCGCTGGGCACCACCTCGCTGGTGCCGGGCTATTACACCGCCCACCGGGTGGTGGCGGAAAACCGCACACTGGGTGTGCTCGTCCTCAAGGTGGCCTTCAACGCCCTGGAGGCCGGCTGGCGCGAGGCGACGCCACGCGTCGCCGTCACCGACCGCGACGGGCTGGTCTTCATCACCAACGTCGATTCCTGGCGCTTCCACAGCCTGCCGGCCGAGCATCCCGACGCCCCCGGCACCATGCCCGGCATCGACCCCCTGCCCTGGCGGCTCGACCCGCACGGCGGCGAGGTGGTGACGGTGGAGGAGAACCGGCAGCGCCGCTCCTACCTGACGGCCTCCATGGCATTGCCCGACGGCGACTGGACGCTGCACCTGCTGACCAAGCTCGAGCCCGCCTACGCCCGCGCCCGGCAGGCGGCGCTGCTGGCGGCCGGCGCGGTGGCGCTGCTGGTGATGGGCGGCCTGCTGATCGCCCAGCGCCGCCACGCCATGCAGGAGCGCCTCGCCATCCAGGAGGAGGCGCGCGCCGAGCTGGAGCGCCGCGTCGCCGACGCCACCGCCGAGCTGCGCGCCCGCGAGAACGAGCTGGTGCAGGCGGCGAAGCTGGCGGCGCTCGGCCAGATGTCGGCGGGCATCGCGCACGAGATCAACCAGCCCCTGGCCGCCATCCGCACCTTCACCGACAACGCCACCGTGCTGCTGGAGCGCGGCAAGGCCGAGATGGTGCGCGACAACCTTTTGGAGATCGCCAGCCTGACCGACCGCATGGCCGCCATCACCCGCCACCTCAAGGGCTTCGCCCGCCGCGCGTCCGGCCGGCAGAGCGCGGTGGACGTGGTCTCCGCCGTGCACCAGGCGCTGGCGCTGCTGGAGGCGCGGCGGCGGCGCGACGACGTCACCGTGGCCCTCGACCTGCCCGGCGAGCCGGTGTGGGTGAACGGCGAGGACGTGCGCCTGCAGCAGGTGCTGGTCAACCTGTTCACCAACGCCGGCGATGCCATGCGCGGCCGGCCGGAGCGGACCCTCCACCTGAGCCTGCGGACGGACGACGGCTGCGCCGTGCTGACGGTGCGCGACACCGGCGCCGGCATCGCCCCCGACGACCTCGGCCGCATGTTCGTGCCGTTCTTCACCACCAAGGAGGCCGGCGAAGGGCTGGGCCTCGGCCTGTCGATCTCGCACGGCATCGTCCGCGACTTCGGCGGCACCATCACCGCGGCGAACCATCCCGACGGCGGCGCCTGTTTCACCCTGACCCTCAAGCGCACGGAGGCCCCCGCATGACCGAGAGCGGCGCGGTGCTGTTCATCGACGACGAGCGGCCGATCCGCATGGCCGGCTGCCAGGCGCTTGACCTCGCCGGCTTCGAGGTGACGCCGTGCGAGAGCGCCGAGCAGGGCCTGCGGCACGTCACCCGCGACTGGCCGGGCTGCGTCATCAGCGACGTGCGCATGCCGCGCATGGATGGCATGGAGCTGCTGCAGAAGATCCACGGCATCGACCCGGATATTCCGGTGATCCTGATCACCGGGCATGGCGACGTGCCGATGGCGGTGCAGGCGATGCGCGACGGCGCCTACGACTTCGTCGAGAAGCCCTTCGCCACCGACCGTCTGGTCGAGATCGCCCGGCGCGCCGCCGACCGCCGCCGCCTCGTGCTGGAGAACCGGCGGCTGCGCGCCGAGCTGTCGGAGAAGTCCGGCGAGGCCTATCCCATCATCGGCCGCACGCCGGGGATCGAGCGGCTGCGCACCACCATCACCGCGGTGGCCGGCACCAGCGCCGACGTGCTGGTGCTGGGCGAGACCGGCACCGGCAAGGAGCTGGTCGCCCGCAACCTGCACGCCCAGAGCCCGCGCGCGAAGAATCCGTTCGTGGCGCTGAACTGCGGCGCCATGCCGGAGTCCATCATCGAGAGCGAGCTGTTCGGCCACGAGCCCGGCGCCTTCACCGGCGCCCTCAAACGCCGGGTGGGGCGCATCGAGCACGCCAGCAAGGGCACGCTGTTCCTCGACGAGATCGAGAGCATGCCGATGTCGCTCCAGGTGCGGATGCTGCGCGTGCTGCAGGAGCGGGTGGTGGAGCCTCTGGGCGGCAACGACATCGTGCCGGTCGACCTGCGCGTGGTCGCCGCCACCAAGGTGGACCTGCGCAAGGCCGCCGACGAGCGGACCTTCCGCGAGGATCTGTATTACCGCCTGAACGTGGTGGTGATCACCATCCCGCCGCTGCGCGACCGCCGCGACGACATCCCGCTGCTGTTCCAGCACTTCGTCATGCAGGCCGCCCAGCGCTACGGCCGCGAGGCGCCGCACCTGACGGCGGCGCAGACGCACCGCCTGATGACGCACGACTGGCCCGGCAACGTCCGCGAGCTGCGCAACGCCGCCGACCGCTTCGTCCTGGGCATCGACGAGGCGCTGGCGGCCTCGGCCCCGGCGGCGGGCGGCGCCCTGTCGCTGGCCGAGCAGGTCGACCTGTTCGAGAAGAGCGTCATCGAAACCGAGCTGGCCCGCCACAAGGGCAGCATCAAGGCGACCGTGGAGGCGCTGGGGATTCCGCGGAAGACCTTCTACGACAAGCTGAAACGCTATGGGCTGAGCCGCGAGGACTTCGTGGAGTAGCGGGAAGGGTCTTTACCCCCCACTGTTCCGCGCGCTGGTTTGCCACACCTGTACCGCCGGGTGTATCCTGCCACCCGCTCGCCTGAGCCCCTGTGCCCCGTCGACACCATTCTGTTGCAAGCGGATATTCCCTGAGCGAGTTGGTCATGAATAACAAGGTGCACCTGATAGCCGCGGTCGCGGCGGCATTGCTCGTAGCCATTACGGTCCTGGATGTCGGCAAGGGCGCCTTGGAAGGCGGCATGGCTGTGGTGGAATTCCTGCGAGATAGCAGCATTATTGACCTGTCGGGAACACCAGGCGGAAACACCATCGTATTGGTGGCTATCGTTTTATTCATCGCCATCATGGCAATAATCCTCGTTCGCCTCGTGAAGGGCAGTGGGAAAGACAACGAACTGCCGTCCGGGCGTGCTGACGCGGCCGGCGACATGACCGACGTCCGCCGCCGCTACCTGCAACACATGAAGCGCGAGGTCGAGAACAGGCTCAACGCCTCGATTCATCACGCGCTTCTGCTCAGCCTCAACATGGACGAACGCTCCGACGTCACGAATCCCTGGCACTACCCGGAAAGCATGAGCGGGAGCGGCCACGCATTCTCAACTTTTCAGGAGGCCTACGAACATTTTGATCGCCGACTCCTTCTCTTCGGGGCGCCGGGATCCGGCAAAAGCACGACTCTGCTGATTTTTGCCCGCGACCTGATCGCGCGGGCGCTGGCCGACGATTCCGCCCCTGTGCCGATCTTGGAAAGCCTGTCGCGCTTTCAGAGCGTCCTCATCCAGGAAAAGGCCGGGCGATTCCACACCAACCGGGCTCCGAAAGAAAACAGGGGCAAGTTGCAACAGGACGAGACACCAAAGGAAGATCCGGCAACCGACCTCACGATCCAGAACCGAATCGCATTCCTGGTGGGATCCCTCCGGGTTCCGGCCCTCTCGCCCGCCGTAGTCGACAGTTGGATCGAAAGAGGCTCGGTGGTTCTCCTGCTCGACGGCTTGGACGAGATCAGCGACCGTTTCCTTCCGATGTTCGCTGAGTATCTAAACAATACGCTGCTGGCCCGGCACTCACAGCTTCCAACCGTCGTGGCGTCCCGGCTCATCGAGTACCAGCCGCTGGAGCACGGCAACGACACGAAGTTGCGGCTCACCGGCGCGGTGACCTTGCAGCCGTTGCGCGACGAACAGGTCACCGCGTATCTGGTCAAGGCGGGCGCCGACGCGTTGAGCGAAGGACTGGCCGACGACAAGGCGCTGACCGAACTGGCGCGAAACCCATTGACCCTGAGCATGATGGCGCTGGCCTACCGCGGCATGGAGCGCTCCGAGATCGGCAAGGAATTGCCACTGCATGAGCGGCGCCTCAGCCTGTTCGACAACTTCATCGACCGCATGATGCAGCGCGAGGCCTTCCGGAAGGCCAACCGCCATTGGAACCCGAACTCACGGGAGACACTGGCGACGCACTACTCCCGGGACGAGGTCAACCACTACCTTGCCAACCTCGCCATCGCGCTGAGCGAACGGGCTCAGGTTCGGTTCTCCGGACGCAAGATCGGGGGTTTCTTCCTCACCCCGAAACACACCTCGAGCAGCGCTCCAAACGAAATCTTCTTGCCGGCGGCTCTGCTGCTCGCCACCGCCCTGGGCGTGGCCGCGAGTGGAATCCAAGCCATTGCGGGAGGGCTGGACGGCAGCATCCTCTACCCCCCTCCAATTGCGGTGCTCTGTGCCCTCAGCATATATGCCGCAGACGAGGATAACCTCCCCTGGCTTCCACCTTGGGCTTCTCAAACTGCGCTCTACGCCATCCGCGGAGCGCTGATCATAGGCGCCCTTGCCGTGATCGGCACCGTTGGCAACGCTGCGGCCCGACTGTTCGGCAGCCCTTCCGATGTCGCAGCACTGTCTGCGCTAGCAACGGCATCGTTGCTGACGATGGCCTTCATGCCTAAAGACATGCCGAATGACGTGCCTCGGCGTCTACGGCGTATGTACGCCGTGGCCCGATGGATTCGCTGCGTCGCCCTACCAGTTGTTGGCGCCAGTGTGGCCGCGGCTCTTTTCCCCGACCACGGATGGCTGGCGGCGGCGGCGGCGGGGTGCCTCATTACCCTGGCTCAGGTGGCGCTCGAAGCTCCAGACGAGCGTCTCATTGCCGGCTTGGTGTGTAGCGCGGCGTTCGGCTTGGGCGCCTTCATCGGTTGGTTGATGGATTGGTACTTCGGACCGTTTCCGCCGCTCTACGATACCGCGATGCTCGCCATGCTGCTCGGAGCGCTGGCAATCATTGGCGACGTAGGACTGTTCGCCGCTGGCGCAGCTGTCGCTGTTGCCACCCTCACAGCCAGCGCCGCCGCAGCAATGGCGGCAGCATGGGTCGTTCTGCTTTTCGTATTATCCGTTCGACGGAACAGCACTCATAGCAAGCAAGCAAGCCTCAACACCGCAGCAAAGCTATGGCTTAAAATCCGTCGCACCATACCTTGGCAAACACAACTATTTTTTGATTATTCTTGCCACACACTTTTATTGCGAAAAATCGAGGATGACTATGAATTCATACATATTATTTTGAGAAATCATTTCGCCGTTCGAGAACTGACAGCAACCCTAAGCACAAGCCATGGTAGTGAACGTATAAATATTATGCAAAAATTGGCACTGCAGGGTGTTGCCTCCTTCGACACCATCGTGGAATTAACCCGTAACGAGGATCCGAAACTGCGCGCCCAAGCGGTTTCTCTTCTGGTGAAAATTCCATCACCAGACCGCCCCAAAATGCTGTTGCACGTCTTACGCTCGGAGCCGGATAGCAAGATCAGGATTCTCATAGCCGACGCATTTGATCGACTTGAATACAAAGAAAGACACAAACTTTCCATGGAATTCCTAAATGACAACGCAGCAAAAATTCGCGCAGCCGGCCTTATTCAACTTAATAAGATAGGAATGTATTGCGGAGATGAAATTATAATCAGACTTTTCGAAGACAGTGATGATTATTTATTTGATATTGCGTTAACTCACTTTGCGAACGCAAGATTTGGTAATACTTTATTTGCTCCACAAAAAGATATATCTACGCCAATTAAAGAAAAATTCGGGAGAAAAATATTTGCTGCAATAAATAGAATGATTAATTCTAAAGAAATTGATGACAAATTGTCCGCAATAAAAATTGCGAACGACCTTTTTCCGGAGAGATTGCCCGATTTGCTGGAGATATGTTTCCGGGATACCGCCGAAAAAGTCAGAAGAGCGACCACGTATGCTTACATAAACATTTCGCCTGACATAAGCGTCCCGGCCGTCATTCAGGCCTGCAACGACACGAACGCCCACGTTCGAATGGCGGCTGTCTCCACGATGCAGAGCATTATAAAGAAACTTATCTTAAAGACACACAATCATGATAGCGATCACCAGGCACTCACCCGCGCCTTACAAACATCGCTCACTGAGCGCCTAAAGGATCAAGACCCGATGGTGCGCGCTGATGCACTCAAAAGCTTGCAGCACCTTCCAGACATCGATCAGAACGCCGTCTTGTGCGACGCCTTGTCCGATGCGGATCAGCGTGTTCGCGCCTCGGCGCTTGAAGAGGTCGGCACACGCTCCCTGCACGTGTTCTTCCAGAAAGCCTATGAGTTGATGGGCGACAAGCACTGTTGGAAGCAAGCTGCCGACGCTGTGGCAGCGACAGTTACACCCGACAAGATCGATGGGTTGATCGAGGCTCTGAAGACAACGAGATCCCGTTGGCGGCAGTGCGCCCTTGCTCACGCGCTCGGCCAACTCAAAGCGGAGCAGGCCGTTCCCACACTGGAACGTTTGACAATGCGGCAGTGCCGTTGGCGGCGCCTCCTCCTGTTTCTGGCGCTCGGAGCCGATGCCGTCGGCAACAATGCAACCGATACGCGGCTGCAGCTGTACATGGAGGCGCTCTCTAAAATTGGCAAAGAATCGTCATTTGCAACTTTTGCAACATTGCTCAAACACCCATCGGCAAGTGTCCGGGGAACTGCCGTCAAAGCGCTGGAAAACTTCAAACACGAAAGAGCAGGCGAGCTGCTGGAGGACGCCACGCGGGACGAGGACGACGGCGTATCCCGCAGTGCCCGCCTTGCACTCCAAACATTCAACATGACGGCGAAACGGTAACCACGGACCGGACGCAGCAGATGTTGGAAAGGACCTTACCGCCCCCCGCTCACGTTCAGCACCGCCCCGGTCACGTACGACGCGGCGTCCGACAGCAGCCACAGGATCGCCTCCGCCGTCTCCTCCGCCGTGCCCGGCCGGCCGATGGGCGGCGAGGTGGCGAACTTGTCGAGCCGGCTGCCCACCCCCGGAATCATCTGGATGTCGGTGTCGATCAGCCCCGGCCGCACGGCGTTGACCCGGACGCCTTCCTTGGCCACCTCGCGCGCCAGGCCGATGGTCAGGCTGTCGATGGCCCCTTTGCTCGCCGCGTAGGTGACGAACTCGCCCGGCGAGCCCAGTTCGGCCGCCATGGAACCGAGGTTGACGATCGCCCCGCCCGTCCCTCCGTGCCGGGTGGACAGCCGTTTCACCGCTTCGCGGCAGCACAGGATGCTGCCCATCACGTTGATCTCCACCGTGCGCCGCAGCCCGTCCACGTCCGCCTCGTCCAGCCGGCCGTACGGCCCGACGATGCCGGCGCTGTTGACCAGCGCTGCCAGCGGCCCCAGCCGTTCCGCCGCCTCGAACAGGGCGCACACGTCCGCCTCGGCGGCCACGTCGCCCTGGAATGCTTCGGCCACGCCGCCGGCGTCGTGGATGGCGCGGACGGTGGCCTCGGCCGCCGCAGCGTTGGACGCGTAGTTCACCGCCACCGCGTACCCGCGCTGCGCCCCCAACCGCGCCACCGCGGCGCCGATGCCGCGGCTGCCGCCCGTCACGATCAGCGTCGCCATGCCCCGTCCCTCCCTTGGCCTTGCTTATGCGTCCTCCAGAGCATAGGCGAAGATGGCGATCCCCTGAACCCCGCCTTCCGACACATGGTAGGTGCTGCGCTCGACCCGCTCGAACCAGCCGTAGACGTCCTGCTGGAGGATCTTCGCCACGTCGGCCGGCGCGCCCGCCGCGCGCAGCGCCTTCAGCGTCATCGGCCCCCCGGCGTGCAGCAGCCGGGCGCAGCGCAACGCGTCCTGCCGGTACGCCGTCACGATGGGCACGCGGGTCGAGCCGCCGCGGTTCGGGTCGCCGGCCCGCCGCGCGTGCTCGCCGAGCAGCCGGGTGGCGCGCTTCCTGTCCTTGCGCGGGGTGTAGGGCACGGGGTCGAGCAGCACCTCCACCCGGTGCCGCTCGCTGCGCGCCGGATCGACGATCAGCAGCCCGAGGCCGAGGCGGCGGCACAGCTTCTTCACGTTGGAATCATACGGCGACGGGCCGGAGGCGCGGCGGCCCGGCTGCGGCACGGCGAGATAGACGGCGTCCGTTACCGCCAGCCGGTCCACGCCCTGCAACAGCAGTTCCAGCGTGAAGCGCTTCTTCAGTTCGACGATCACCGGCGGCTCCTCGCCGCGCACGGCCACGAGGTCGCAGCTGTGGATCTCCGCCTTCACCACATAGCCCTGGCCCTCCAGGAAGGCCTTCACCGGGGCGTACAACTCGGTTTCCGCGGCGATCGGCACGTCAGAGCGCCTTGCGCAGCCAGATCAGGCGATGGCCCGGCGGGTAGTCCTCGATCTCGCCACATGGTTCGTAGCCGTGCCCGGCGTAGAAGCCCGGCGCCTGGAAGCTGTAGGTGTTGAGCCGCGACCAGCGGCAGCCGCGGCGCCGCGCTTCGTCCTCCGCCGCGCGCAGCAGGCGCGAGCCGAGGCCGGAGCGGCGCTGTTCCTCGGCCACCCAAAGGTAATCGACGTACAGCCACTGCCACTGGGTGAAGCCGGTGATGCCGCCGGCCAGCGCGCCGTCCGGCGCGTGCGCGGCGACCATCAGGGACTGCCGGTCGAAGGCGCCGGCGTGCACCTCGTTGTACGCACGCAGGCCATCGAACAGCTGGTCGGCCACGGCGGGATCGATCTGGTCGGCGACGGTGAGGGGCAGGCTGTCGGAAGGCATTCGGACTGGAGGCCTTGTCACGTCTGGAAAGCGGCAGAAGTCTAGAGGGAGGAAGCAGGAGCCACAACGGCAGACCGCCGGGCAAACCCAAAAGGAAGGCCCCACTTTCAGCAAGGCTGTCCGAGCAACATATTGATCATGCGGGCGCTTCAAGACGGTCCGCCCTGCGCATCCGGGCGTGGACGCGAAGCTCCACGCCCGCCGTCACGGCGAGGTGGGTGATGCACGCGTTCTTCCTGCTTACGGGCAGCGGCCCTCTGGTCATCCTGTCCTCCTACGAGTCGGTCGAGGACCGCCAACTCCTCAGGAAACTGGCGACCAAGGGGATCGACAAGTTCCTTGCCTACGAGTTGCCGCTGTCCCTGGTGAAGCAGCGGTACGCCCGGCATTTCGACGCCGTGTGCCAGGACCTGCAGCAGACGGACGACCTGCGGGTGCTGGACTACAACGGCCAGCGGGCCATGCATCTGTTCCACTTCCGCGAAATGGGAACGCCGATCGCCCACGAACCCGAAACGACCCATTGAGCTTAAAAAGAAAGGCGCCTCGCGGCGCCTTCCAGGGGTCCAGGGGGCTCTCGCCCCCTGGCGCAGAGTGCTGAGGGCGCGCAGCCCTCAGCCCTTATCTCACGCGGCCAGCTTCTGCTTGCGCAGGATGCCGATGATCTCGGCCGCCGCCTTCGGGATGTTGGTGCCCGGCCCGTAGATGGCCGACACGCCGGACTTGTAGAGGTAATCGTAGTCCTGCGGCGGGATGACGCCGCCGCACACCACCAGGATGTCGCCGGCGCCCTGCTTGCGCAGCTCCTCGATCAGCTGCGGCACCAGCGTCTTGTGGCCGGCGGCCTGCGACGACACGCCGATGACGTGCACGTCGTTCTCGATGGCCTGACGGGCGGCCTCCTCCGGGGTCTGGAACAGCGGTCCGATGTCCACGTCGAAGCCGATGTCGGCGAAGGAGGTGGCGATCACCTTGGCGCCGCGGTCGTGGCCGTCCTGGCCCATCTTGACGACCAGGATGCGCGGACGGCGGCCCTCCTCGGCGGCGAAGGCGTCGATGTCGTCCTGGATCGCCTTGAAGGCGGCGTCGCCCTCGTAGGCGGCGCCATAGACGCCGGACACCGAGCGGATGTGGGCGACGTGGCGGGTAAACACCGTTTCCAGCGCGTCGGAGATCTCGCCCACCGTGGCGCGGGCGCGGGTCGCCTTGACGGCAAGGTCGAGCAGGTTGCCGGACTTCTCCGCGGCGGCCTTGGTCAGGGCCTCCAGCGCGGCGCGGCAGGCGGCCTCGTCGCGGGTGGAGCGCACCGTCTGGAGGCGGGCGATCTGCGCCTCGCGCACCGCGGTGTTGTCGATGTCGAGGACGTCCACGCCCTCCGGGTTCTCCGGACGGTACTTGTTGACGCCGACGATCACCTCCTCGCCGCGGTCGATGCGGGCCTGACGGCGGGCGGCGGCCTCCTCGATCAGCAGCTTGGGCATGCCGGACTCGACGGCCTTGGTCATGCCGCCCATTTCCTCAACCTTGTTGATGAGGTCGAGCGCCGCGTCGGCGAGGCTGTGCGTCAGGTTCTCGATGTAGTAGGAGCCGCCCAGCGGATCGACGACGTTGGTGACGCCGGTCTCCTCGGCGATGATCAGCTGCGTGTTGCGGGCGATGCGGGCGGAGAACTTGGTCGGCAGGCCCAGCGCCTCGTCGAAGGCGTTGGTGTGCAGCGACTGCGTGCCGCCCAGCACCGCCGCCAACGCCTCGATGGCGGTGCGGATGACGTTGTTGTAGGGGTCCTGCTCGGTCAGCGAGACGCCCGAGGTCTGGCAGTGCGTGCGCAGCGCCAGCGAGCGGGCGTCCTTGGGCTGGAACTTCTCCTGCATCAGGCGCGCCCACAGCAGGCGGGCGGCGCGCAGCTTGGCGATCTCCATGAAGAAGTTCATGCCGATCGAGAAGAAGAACGACAGGCGCGGCGCGAACTTGTCCACGGGCAGGCCCTTGGACATGGCGGCGCGCACGTACTCCAGGCCGTCGGCGATGGTGAAGGCCAGCTCCTGCACCGCGGTCGCCCCGGCCTCCTGCATGTGGTAGCCGGAGATCGAGATCGAGTTGAACTTCGGCATGTTGAGCGCCGTGTACTCGATGATGTCCGCGATGATCCGCATCGAAGGCTCGGGCGGATAGATGTAGGTGTTGCGGACCATGAACTCCTTGAGGATGTCGTTCTGGATGGTGCCGGACAGCTTGTCCTGGCTCACCCCCTGCTCCTCGGCAGCGACGATGTAGCCGGCCAGGATCGGCAGGACGGCGCCGTTCATGGTCATGGAGACGGACATCTTGTCGAGCGGGATGCCGTCGAACAGGATCTTCATGTCCTCGACGCTGTCGATCGCCACGCCGGCCTTGCCGACGTCGCCGACCACGCGCGGGTGGTCGCTGTCGTAGCCGCGGTGGGTGGCGAGGTCGAAGGCCACCGACAGGCCCATCTGACCGGCCTTCAGGTTGGCGCGGTAGAAGGCGTTGGACTCCTCGGCGGTCGAGAAGCCGGCGTACTGGCGGATGGTCCAGGGCCGGTGCGCGTACATGGTGGCGCGCGGGCCGCGGGTGAACGGCGCAAAGCCCGGCAGGCTGTCGGTCTCCAGCCCGTCCAGGTCGGAGGCCGTGTAGAGCGGCTTGACGTCCAGGCCTTCCGGCGTGTGCCAGGTCAGGTCCGACAGCTTGCCGCCGGCGCCGATGTCCTTGGCGGCGAGGGCCTCCCAGTCGGCCATGGTCTTCTTCGGAAAGTCGGACATGCAATGCCTCCAAGAATTCCTTGCGGGGACCTTGCCCCCACCCTCCCGCTCTGCAAGCGGGTCCCTCCCTCCCCCGCCAGGGGGCGAGGGAGGGGAGATTAGCAGATCACGCGAACTCGATGATCTTCTGGTCCACGGCCAGGCTGCTGCCCGGCGTGGCGTGCAGCTTGGACACCGTGCCGTCCTGCGCGGCGCGCAGGATGTTCTCCATCTTCATCGCCTCGACGACGGCCAGCACCTCGCCGGCCTTCACGTCCTGGCCCTCGCTCACCGCCAGCGAGACCAGTAGGCCCGGCATCGGCGACAGCAGGAACTTCGACATGTCCGGCGGCAGCTTCTCCGGCATCAGCGCGTCCAGCGCCGCGGCCTTCGGGGTCAGCACCTTGACGTTGGCCTGGGCGCCGGAGTGGAACAGCCGGTAGCCGACGCCGACGCGGTCAACCTGCACGCAGACGTGTGCGCCGTTCACAGTGCCGCGGAACAGCGGCTGGCCGATCTTCCAGTCGCTGCGCACCGCGTGGTGCGCGCCCGCGATGTCCACGCCGTAGGAGACGGCCGCGTCGCCGGCCTCCGGATCGACGTGCACCGGGTGCTGTGTGCCGTCCAGCACCACCACCCAGTCGCTGCGGACGTGGGTCTTGTTGCCGGGCATCTTGCCGCTGATCAGGATGTCGCGGTCGTTGAGGCAGCGGTGGATCACCGCGGCGACCGAGATCAGGATCGCCGGGTCCTCCGGCGGCAGGTCGGCGGCGTGGAAGCCGTTCGGGTATTCCTCGGCGATGAAGTTGGTGGTCAGCCGGCCGTCCACGAAGCGCTGGCTCGCCATCAGCGAGGCCAGGAACGGGATGTTGTGGCTGACGCCGCGGATGTAATACTGGTCGAGTGCCTCGCGCATGCGGGCGATGGCCTCGTCGCGCGTCGGAGCCCACGTGCACAGCTTGGCGATCATCGGATCGTAGAACATCGAGATCTCGCCGCCCTCGTACACGCCGGTATCGACGCGCACGCTGGAGTCCTCGGCCGGCGGCTGGTAGTGGGTCAGGCGGCCGGTCGAGGGCAGGAAGTTGCGGAACGGATCCTCGGCGTAGACACGGGCCTCGAGAGCCCAGCCGTTGAGCTTCACGTCGTCCTGCTTGATTGCCAGCTTCTCGCCCGCCGCGACGCGGATCATCTGCTCGACGAGGTCGAGGCCGGTGATCAGCTCGGTGACCGGGTGCTCCACCTGGAGGCGGGTGTTCATCTCCAGGAAGTAGAAGTTGCGCTCGGCGTCGACGATGAACTCGACGGTGCCGGCCGACTTGTACTGCACGGCGTTGGCCAGGGCGACGGCCTGCTCGCCCATCGCCTTGCGGGTGGCGGCGTCGAGGAACGGCGACGGCGCCTCCTCGATGACCTTCTGGTGGCGGCGCTGGATCGAGCACTCGCGCTCGCCGAGATACAGCGCGGTGCCCTGGCCGTCGGCCAGCACCTGGATCTCGATGTGGCGCGGCTGCTGGATGTACTTCTCGACGAAGACGCGGTCGTCGGCGAAGGAGGAGCGCGCCTCGTTCTTGGCCGACTGGTAGCCCTCGCGGGCCTCCTCGTCGTTCCAGGCCACGCGCATGCCCTTGCCGCCGCCGCCGGCCGAGGCCTTGATCATCACTGGGTAGCCGATGTCGCGGGCGATGGCGACCGCGTCGGTGTCGGTCTCGATGACGCCGAGGTAGCCGGGCACGGTCGACACGCCGGCCTCCTTGGCCAGCTTCTTCGACTCGATCTTGTCGCCCATCGCCTGGATGGCGTGCGCGTCCGGGCCGATGAAGGCGATACCGGCCTTGGCCAGCGCCTCCTGGAACTCGCGCTTCTCCGACAGGAAGCCGTAGCCAGGGTGCACGGCCTGGGCGCCGGTCTTCTTGCAGGCATCGACGATGCGGTCGATCAGCAGGTAGCTCTGCGCCGACGGCGGCGGGCCGATGTGCACGGCCTCGTCGGCCATCTCGACGTGCAGCGCGTTCTTGTCCGCATCCGAATAGACCGCGACCGTCTTGATCCCTAAGCGGCGGCAGGTCTTGATGACGCGGCAGGCGATCTCGCCACGGTTGGCGATGAGAATCTTGGAGAACATGGGACGCCTACCTCACGTCAGAGCGGGATGTTGTCATGCTTGCGCCACGGGTTCTCCAGCTGCTTGTTGCGCAGCATGGCGAGCGCGTGGCACAGCCGCCGGCGGGTGCCGTGCGGGCGGATGACGTCGTCGATGTAGCCGCGCGAGGCCGCGACGAACGGGTTGGCGAACTTCTGCCGGTATTCCTCGGTGCGCGCCTCGATCTTGGCCGGGTCGCCCAGGTCGGAGCGGAAGATGATCTCCACCGCGCCCTTCGGGCCCATCACCGCGATCTCCGCCGACGGCCAGGCGTAGTTGACGTCGCCGCGCAGGTGCTTGGACGACATCACGTCGTAGGCACCGCCGTACGCCTTGCGGGTGATCACGGTGACCTTGGGAACCGTGCACTCGGCGTAGGCGAACAGCAGCTTAGCGCCGTGCTTGATGATGCCGCCGTACTCCTGCGCGGTGCCCGGCATGAAGCCGGGGACGTCCACGAAGGTGACGATCGGGATGTTGAAGGCGTCGCAGAAGCGCACGAAGCGCGCGGCCTTCTTCGAGCTGTCGATGTCCAGGCAGCCGGCCAGCACCATCGGCTGGTTGGCGACGAAGCCGACGGTCGAGCCGTTCATGCGGCCGAAGCCGATGATGATGTTCTTGGCGAAGTCGGGCTGGATCTCGAAGAAGTCGCCCTCGTCCACGACCTTCAGGATCAGCTCCTTCATGTCGTAGGGTTTGTTGGGGTTCTCCGGGATCAGCGTGTCGAGCGAGAACTCCTCGCGCTCGATGGCGTCGGTGCAGGGGCGCTCCGGCGCCTTCTCGCGGTTGTTGGCCGGCAGGAAGTCGATGAAGCGGCGCAGCTGCAGGATCGCCTCGACGTCGTTCTCGAAGGCGTGGTCGGACACGCCCGACTTGGACGAGTGGGTGACGGCGCCGCCCAGCTCCTCGGCGGTGACGACCTCGTGGGTGACGGTCTTCACCACGTCCGGACCGGTCACGAACATGTAGGACGAGTCCTTCACCATGAAGATGAAGTCCGTCATGGCCGGCGAGTACACCGCGCCGCCGGCGCACGGGCCCATGATCATGGAGATCTGCGGGATGACGCCCGAGGCCAGCACGTTGCGCTGGAACACCTCGGCGTAGCCGCCGAGCGAGGCCACACCCTCCTGGATGCGGGCACCGCCGGAATCGTTCAGGCCGATCACCGGAGCCCCGGCCTTCATGGCCATGTCCATGATCTTGCAGATCTTCTCGGCGTGCGCCTCGGACAGCGAGCCGCCGAACACCGTGAAGTCCTGGCTGAAGATGAAGATCAGCCGGCCGTTGACGGTGCCGTGGCCGATGACCACGCCGTCGCCCGGCACCTTCTGGCCTTCCATGCCGAAGTCGGTGCAGCGGTGTTCGACGAACATGTCGAACTCCTCGAACGAGCCCTCATCGACCAGCAACTCGATGCGCTCGCGGGCGGTGAGCTTGCCCTTGGCGTGCTGCGACGCGATGCGCTTCTCGCCACCGCCCTGGCGCGCACCGGCGCGCATGGCTTCCAACCTGGCCAGGATTTCCTGCATTCCGCGTTTCCCACTTGAACGAAGCCGGACACCTTGGGTGCCCCAGTCTGAATTGGGGCGATTATTCACAAAGTTCGCAACGCTGCAATCCGCCTGAAACTTAGGCACGGTCGAAATAGTGCGAACTTGCAAAAAACTTCGCGAACGCAGAGAATGGTTTGCGAAGGTTGCGAACCCGCTAAGATCCGTTCCTATGCAAAAGAAGCTCTACCTCGGATACAAGCTGCGCCGTCTGCGCGAGCAGCGCGGCATGACCCAGGCCGCCCTGGCGAAGGCCTTGGACCTGTCGCCCAGCTACCTGAATCAGCTGGAGAACAACCAGCGCCCCCTGACGCTTCCGGTGCTGCTGAAGGTCAGCGCCGTGTTCGAGGTGGAACTGAGCAGCTTCATCGAGGACGAGGAGGCGCGCCTCGTCGCCGACCTGCGCGAAGCCCTGGCCGACCCGCTGTTCGGCGGCGAGCCGCTGGCCGCAGCCGAGCTGCGCGGCGTGGTCGGCGCCTCGCCGGAGCTGGCGCGGCGGGTGCTCGGTCTGCACCAAGCCTACCAGAAGCTGACCGAGCGGGTGCAGGGCCTCGCCGATAACCTGGACGCCCAGGAGGGCGGCAGCGACCTGACGCGCGCACAGTTCCCGTACGAGGAGGTGCGCGACTACTTCCACTACTGCAACAACTATGTCGGCCCGCTGGACGAGGCGGCGGAGCGGCTGTGGGACAGCGAGAAGATCCACGCCGGCGCGCTGCTCAACGAACTGGCCGCGGTCCTGAAGCGCCGGCACGACGTGCGGGTGAAGATCGTCGCCGACGAGGGCGGCGAGACCGCCATGCGCTCCTACGACGAGGCGACCGGCACGCTGCGCCTGTCGGCGCTGCTGAACGGGCCGAGCCGCGCCTTCCACATGGCGCACCAGATCGCCCTGCTGGGCTTCCGCGACATCATCGAGGAGATCATCGGGCAGGCGAACTTCTCCAGCGAGGACGCGCGCTCGATCTGCCGGGTGGGCTTGGCCAACTACTTCGCCGGCGCATTGGTGATGCCCTACCGCGCCTTCCTGCACCAGGCGCGCGCCCTCAAGCACGACGTGGAGCAGCTGCAGAGCCGCTTCGGCGCCAGCTTCGAGCAGGTCTGCCACCGGCTGTCCACCTTGCAGCGGCCGGGGGCGCGCGGGGTGCCGTTCTACTTCGTGCGGGTCGACATGGCCGGCAACATCACCAAGCGGCATTCGGCGACGCGCTTCCACTTCGCCCGGTTCGGCGGCGCCTGCCCGCTGTGGAACGTGCACGAGGCGTTCGGCCAGCCCGGCAAGATCCTGGTGCAGTTCGCCGAGATGCCCGACCGCACCACCTACATCGGCATCGCCCGCACGGTGACCAAGCGCGGCGGCGCCTACCTGCGCCCCTCGCGGCAGTTCGCCGTCGGCCTCGGCTGCGAGGCGAGCTACGCCAACGAGTTGGTCTACGCCGCCGGCATCGACATCACCGACGTGAAGGCGGCGGTTCCCATCGGCGTCAACTGCCGCATCTGCGAGCGCATCGACTGCCAGCAGCGCGCCTTCCCGCCGATTGGGCGGGGCCTGTCGGTGGACGAGCACCACCGCAGCTTCGTGCCGTACCTGTTCACGCGCAAAGGTGCGCCGGAGGGCGTGGTCTGACGGCATTTGGATTGGAGAAAGCGGCTCGATCTGCTAAAGGTTGCACACAACCGTAAGTGCAGCCTGCCGGCAGCCGGACCATCTCCATGAGCCCCCACGATCCCACGAACGCCCCGGAAGGCCTCAGGGACTCCGCCATCACCTGCATCCGCCTTGCGGTCGGCCGGCTTGAGGAGCGGCGCCCGGCCGAGGCGCACGCGCTGATGGACATGGCGGCGCGCCGGGACCTCGACGTCGTCCTCTTCGCCGCCCTCCACGGCCCCGCCGAGATCAGGCCCATGGCGGCGGCCACCTTCGCCCTGCACCGACCGCGCGGCGGCGAGATCGGTCGCCCCTGCGCCATCTTCGGCGCCGCCGGCCTGACGCTCGATCCGGGCAAGGCCGCGCTGATCCGCACGGTCTTCGACCATGCCCAGGCCGCCTTCGAGTCCGGTGCCACGCCACCGCCGCTGCTCAGCGGCCTGTACGGCGACGCAGCGGCGGAGCCGGACCTCCCGCCCCTGCGCGTCCTGTTCGTCATGGCGCGCCACGTCGCCGCCAACCCGCTCTGCATCGAAAGCGACCTCCTGTTCCATTTCATGCGCAGCGCCGCCCGGGCCGGGCTGGAGGCGCGCGCGTTCGCCGCCGATGCGCTGATCTACGACTCACCGACGAAGCACCCATTCACCGACGGGGAGATCGCCGAGGCCCGGTGCGCCCTGGACGAGACGCTCGCGGCGTTCCGCCCCGATCTGCTGGTGTTCGAGGGCAATTTCCTGCCCACCCCGCGCACGCTCGATCCCGCGTGGCTGAGCGACGCGCGGCGGCGGCACGGCTGCCGGGTCGTCACCGTCATTCCCGATTGCTACGACCTCGCCCAGAACTGCTTCGCCGTTTGGGCGGACGCGTCCGACGCTGTCCTGGTGTTCAACGCAGAGGCGGCAAAGCCGTACCTCACCGGCCAGGACGACAAGGTGGTCCTGGCGTGCGGCCTGCCCTTCGACGAGGCGCTGTTCGCCGCCGATGGGAGCGGCAAGACCGAGGCCATGACCCTTGTGGGCACCAACGCCCGCAACCGCGGCGATCTGGTGGTGCTGCTGACCGCGTACGGCGTTCCGATCTCCGCCCGGCTGCACAACCGCCGCGCGGGGGAGGCGCCGGACATGGACGAATACGCCGCCCTCATGCGCGCCGCGAAGCTGACCTGCAACACCGGACGGGTGGAGAACAGCCGCACCCTCAGTCTCGTCACCGGCCGCTGCTTCGAGGCGATCCTGGCAAAGACCGTTCTGCTGGAGGAGATCGGCAGCCGCCTGGACGACTACTTCGTGCCGTTCGTCCACTACGTACCCTATGCGAGCGCCCACCAACTGGTGATGTTCTCGCAGTTCCTGCTGGCGCACGACGACGTCCGCGCCCGCATCGCCGAACAGGCGCACGCGTGGCACCGGGCGCACTACACCTCCGGCCGGTTCTGGCGCGCGCTTCTGGCGCGCCTCGGCCTCACCCGCGCAACAGTGCCAGATCCGGTGCCAGCATGAGCGCCGCGAGGCCGATGGCCAGTCCGTAGGGCACCGGCTCCCCGGCGCGCAGCAGGCGCGGTGCGACAATGCCGATGCCGGAAGCGGCCACCCGCGCCAGCAGCAGCAGCACGACCGCCACGCCGCCCAGCACGCCCATCAGGACCGCCAGTTCCAGCAGGTGCTCCCACCCCGCCCACAGCGCCACGGTGGTCAGCAGCTTGACGTCGCCGCCACCGGCGAGGCGCAACGCGAACAGCCCCAGTCCCACCGCGAAGACGAGCGCCGCCGCGGCGAGGTGCCACAGCCAAGGAACGCCGCCCGGCGCCAGCAGCCCCGCCACCGGGAACCCGGCGAGCAGCAGCAGCACCGTCCAGTTGGGGATCCGGTAGGACACCGCGTCCCACCCCATCGCCAGCGCCACCGGCACCACGTACCAGCCGAGCAGCAGCGCGTGCACCGACGCCATCCCCTTCTTCCCCCAGGTTCCGCCGCCCGCATCATGCCGGCCGCCCCGCCGCCCGTCCAGCATCACCCGGCGGCCGTATACGACCTTCCTCCTCGCCGATAAGGAGGGAATGTCGAAAGTCCGCGCGGAACCTCCACCGCGACCGCTGCATGGAACGGCGGGGATGGAGGGTTTCTGCGATCCTGGAACCCGGAGATCCCGACCGACCCGCGGGATGGAATGGAGAGGGGGCGAAACCTCAGTCACGCCCCGTGCTTGTGCCCATCCTTCACGTCCAGTTCCCCCTCCCTTGCCTTCCGCAACGCCTCCACCCTCTCGGCCGCCGCATCGCGCGAGTACGGCCCCTCCACGTCCATGCCGAAACGGATGTAATGCCCATCCGGGCGGTCGATGTGGGTGCCGACCGGGAGGTAGGTGTCGTCGGCGTCGTCGTTGGCGACCACCGATTTGCCGTGGATCTCGATGATGTGGGACATCAGTGGCCTCGCGTGGGCTGCTGGGATTGCGGGTCCCACTGGGCGACGCCGGTCATGTCCGGCAGGCGGTGGGCGATACCCTTGTGACAGTCTATGCACGTCATCTGCCCGGTGAACAGGTACTGCTCGTGCGCCCGCGCCGCCCGCGCCCCCTGCTTGGTGATGTCCATCGATTCCGCGCTGTGGCAGTTGCGGCATTCCAGCGAGTTGTTGGCCTTCAGCCGGTGCCATTCATGCTCCGCCAGGGTGCGGCGCAGGCTGACGAACTTCTCGCGCGTCTCGATGGAGCCGAACAGGTGGCCCCAGACCTCCTTGGAGGCCTGCATCTTGCGGGCGATCTTGTCGGTCCAGTTGTGCGGCACGTGGCAGTCCGGGCAGGTCGCCCGCACGCCGGAGCGGTTGGTGAAGTGGATGGTCTGCTTCAGCTCCTCGTAGGGGTTCGTCTGCATCTCGTGGCAGGAGATGCAGAAGGCCTCGCGGTTGGTGGCCTCCAGCGCGGTGTTGAAGCCACCCCAGAAGGCCACGCCGGCGATGAAGCCGCCCAGCGTCAGGAAGCCCAGGCTGAAGAAGGTCGCCGGCCGCGTCAGCGTGCGCCAGACGGCCAGCACCGAATCCCGCAGCGCCATGGCTCACCGCCCCCCGCCGGGTGGCGATGCGAGGGCGTCCAGGTCGCGGAACTGGTTGTCCACCAGCGGCGGCGCGTTGGTCTGCTGCACGTGGCAGGAGGTGCAGACGTAGCGACGCGGCGCCAGCGCGCCCAGCATGTTGCCCTCGCGGTCCTGGTAGTGGCTGATCGACACCATCGGCGCCTGCGACTGCTCGGTGTAGCGCCGGCTGTGGCAGCTCAGGCACTTGTTGAAGTTCAGGTCGATCTGGTAGTCGCGGATCGAGTGCGGGATCACCGGCGGCTGTTCCGGGTAGTTGCGCATCTTGCGCACGTCGTCGGTGACCTCGGCCGGCAGGGCCGGCGCCGCCGGCACCTCGGTGAACGGCTTCGGCCCGACGAGGCGCGGCGAATCCGCCGCCATCGCGGCCCCCACAAGGACAGGCAGCACGGCCAAGGCCGCCATCAGCAGACGCAGTCTCATTGCTTCCCCTCCCCCGCCGAAGCCATCTGCGACGGCACCACCTTCACCGCGCATTTCTTGAAGTCCGTCTGCTTGGAGATCGGGTCGGTGGCGTCCAGCGTGACCTTGTTGATCGGCTGGCTGGCGTCGAAGAACGGCACGAACACCACGCCGCGCGGCATGCGGTTGCGCCCGCGGGTCTCGACGCGGCTCCGGATCTCGCCGCGCCGCGACACCACCCGCACTTCCGACCCGCGCCGCAGGTTGCGCGCCGCTGCGTCGTCGGGGTGCATGAACAGCACAGCGCCGGGGAACGCCCGGTACAACTCCGGCACCCGCATGGTCATGGAGCCGGAGTGCCAGTGCTCCAGCACGCGGCCCGTCACCAGCCACAGGTCGAACTCCTGGTCCGGGCTCTCGGCCGGCGGCTCGTAGGGGGCGAAGACCAGGTTCGCCTTGCCGTCCGGGTTGCCGTAGAAGTGGAAGCCGGTGCCGGCCTTCACGTACGGGTCCAGGCCTTCGCGGTAGCGCCACTTGGTCTCCTTGTTGTCGACCACCGGCCATTGCAGGCCGCGCGTGCGGTGGTACTCGTCGAAGTGCGCCAGATCGTGGCCGTGCCCGCGGCCGAACTCCGCGTACTCCTCGAACAGCCCCTTCTGCGCGTAGAAACCGAAGGCCTCGGACTCCGCGCTCCTGTACCCGGCCTCAAGGTCGGTCACCGGGTACTTGTTGACCTGTTTGTTGGCGTAGAGCACGTCGAACAGGGTCTTCCCCTTGTACTCCGGGTTCTTGTCGAGGATCTCGGCCGGCCAGACCTCGTCGGTGGTGAAGCGCTTGGAGAACTCCATCAGCTGCCACAGGTCGGAGCGCGCCTGCCCCGGCGCCTCCACCAGCTGGTGCCAGAAATGGGTGCGCCGCTCGGCGTTGCCGTAGGCGCCCTCCTTCTCCACCCACATGGCGGCGGGCAAAATGACGTCGGCGGCCATGGCGGTGATGGTGGGATAGGCGTCGGAGACCACCACGAAGTTCGACGGGTTGCGGTAGCCGGGATAGGTCTCCTGCGCGGTGTTGGGCGCCGTCTGCAGGTTGTTGTTCACCTGGATCCAATAGGCGTTCAGCTTGCCGTCCTTCAGCATGCGGTCCTGCTGCACGGCGTGGAAGCCGATCTTGTCGGGCAGCAGCCCATCCGGCAGCTTCCAGATGCGCTCGGCCGCCTTGCGGTGCTCGGCGTTGGTGACCTGCATGTCGGCCGGCAGGCGGTGGGCGAAGGTGCCGACCTCGCGCGCGGTGCCGCAGGCGGACGGCTGCCCGGTCAGCGAGAACGGGCTGTTGCCCGGCTCGGAGATCTTCCCCGTGAGGAAATGGATGTTGTAGACGAGGTGGTTGGCCCACACGCCGCGGACGTGCTGGTTGAAGCCCATGGTCCAGAACGACACGACCTTCAGCTTCGGGTCGGCATAGGCCTTGGCCAGCGCCTCCAGCCGCTCCTTCGGCACGCCGGTCAGCTCGGCCGTGTAGTCGAGGGTGTATTTCTTGAGAAACTCGACGTACTCGTCCCAGTTCGACGGGTTGGAGACCTGGGCGTCGTTGGCGTGCTGGGCGCGCTGCTCCAGCGTGTTCTCGGGGCGCAGGCCGTAGCCGATGTCGGTGTTGGCGCGGCGGATGTTGACGAACTTGTCGACGAACTCCTTCTTCGCCAGCCCGTTCGAGACGATGTAGTTGGCGATGTAGTTGAGGATCGCCAGATCGGTGCCCGGCTTGAACACCAGCGACACGTCGGCGAGGTCGGACGAGCGGTGCTCGTAAGTGGACAGCACGAAGATCTTCGAATTGGGGTTGGTCAGCCGGCGGTCGGTGACGCGGGTCCACAGCACGGGGTGCATCTCTGCCATGTTGGAGCCCCAGAGGACGAAGATGTCCGTGTGCTCCATGTCGTCGTAGCAGCCCATCGGCTCGTCCGAGCCGAAGGCGCGGATGAAGGTCACCGCGGCCGACGCCATGCAGTGCCGGGCGTTCGGGTCCAGGTTGTTGGAGCGGAAGCCGGCGCGCATCAGCTTCGACGCCGCGTAGCCCTCCCAGATCGTCCACTGGCCGGAACCGAACATGCCGACCGCCGTCGGCCCCTTCTCCTTCAGCGTCTTCTTCCACTGCCGGGCCATCTCGTCGAACGCCTGGTCCCAGGTGACCGGCTGGAACTCGCCGTTCTTGTCGAACCTGCCGTCCTTCATGCGCATCAGCGGCGTGGTCAGCCGGTCGGCGCCGTACATGATCTTGGACAGGAAGTAGCCCTTGACGCAGTTGAGGCCGCGGTTGGTCTCGTGCTGCATGTCGCCGTGGGTGGCGACGACGCGGTTGTCCTTGACGCCGACCATGACGCCGCAGCCCGTCCCGCAGAAGCGGCATGGGGCCTTCGACCATTTGATGCCGGGGTCTCCCCCCACGCCCGGCGGGGCGGCCTGCACCGGCAGGGTGATGTTGGCGGCCGCGGCCGCGGTGGCGGCGGCCTGCGCCTTCAGATAGTTGCGTCGGGTCAGCGTCATGGGAGCCTCACTCCGCCTCGGTCAATTCTTCGACGTGATGGAAGACCAGCGTGGCGGCGAGGACGCCGTCCAGCAGGCTGATGGTGTTGAGGTGATCGACGATGGTCTGCTCGCTCTCGGTCTCGAGCGTCAGGACGAACTTGCCGTTGGCCTCGCCGTGGATCTCGATGCCGGGCAGGCGGGCCATGGCGGGGCGGATCGCGTCCGCCGCCTCCGGCCGGGCGTGCACGACGAGGCTGGAGATGTGCAGTTCACGCGCCATGGCGCACCTCCATGGTGATGGCCTCGCCCGGACACGCCGAGACGCAGGCGCCGCAGCCCGTGCAGCGCGTGGCGTCGAGCACCGGCCGGGGCGCCGCGTGCGGCACCAGCACGAAGGAGAAGGCGTTCTCCGGGCAGATGTCCCGGCAGGTCTGGCAGATCACACCGGCCCGCGTCAGGCAGCCGCGCCCCACCGCCGGTGCCGCGGTCCAGGCGCGCGTGGTCCGGTCGAAGATCGGCTGCGGACAGGCGTCGGCGCAGGCGCCGCAGAACGTGCACTCGCCGCGCCGGAAGTCCACGGTGGGAAAACCCCCGTCGCCCTTGACGATGATCGTCTCCGCGCAGGCCGCCTCGCAAGCGCCGCAGCGGGTGCACAGGTCGGTGAAGTCATGCGCGCGAGCCCAGGGGGGCCGCAGGGCCGGACGTTCCGCCCGCCTGCGCCCGAACAGGACGCGCCGCCGTCCGGGATCGAACCCGCCGCCGTCGGCCATGGCCGCCTCACGCGCCAGGAGGGCCGGCGACGAGCTGGTACAGCCAGACGGCCAAGCCGTAGCCGCCGACCACCGCGATGGCCAGCAGCGGCCAGAACACCACGGTCAGGAACAGGAACGCCCACAACTCGCGCGATCTCCGGCGTTCCACCGGCTGCACGTCCGCCATCCGTCATTCCTCCGGGTCAGCCGCGGCTCTTACGGCCGCTGGCAGAGAAACCAGTTGGCGCTGCCTTGGTTCCGGTCAACGGTCGTAGGCGTTTAGTCGATCCAGGCGCAACCGGTCACGCCCATCGGTCAGGCGGTGCACCGCCCCGAAAGTGGCGAGCAGCACCCCCAGCCCGGTCGCCCCGGCAATCAGGAACATGATGAGGATCTGGTACTTGACCGCCTCGCTGGGATCGACGCCGCCGAGGATCTGGCCGGTCATCATCCCCGGCAGCGACACCACCCCGGTCGCCGCCATGCCGTTGACGATCGGCATCATGCCGGTGCGCAAGGCCTGGCGCTGCTGCGTGCGCAGCGCCTCCCACCGGCTGCTCCCCAGCGCCAGGCGCGCCTCGATGGCGGCGCGCTCGCGCACCGCGGCGTTGGACAGGGTGTTGAGCGCGAGGCTGACCCCGCTCATCGTGTTGCCCAGCACCATGCCCAGCATGGGGATGGCGTAGCGCGGGTCGTACCAGGGGTCCGGCCGCACTGCGGTGGTCAGCGCCACCACCATCACCAGCGACGCCGCGAAGGCCATGGAGCCGGCACCCAGCCCGTAGGTCCAGCCGCCGGTCAGCGTGCGGTCCTGCCGGCCGAGGATCTCGTGCCCGGCAAACCCCACCATGACCGCCGCCATCCCCAGCGTCAGCCACGGCGAGCGCAGCGCGAACAGCTGGTTCAGCACCAGCCCGACCAGCGAGAGCTGCACCACCATGCGCAGCGCCGCAAGGAACAGCGGGCGCTCCAGCCGCAGCGCCATGGCCACCGACAGGCCGCCGTTGATCAGCAGCAGCAGGCCGGCGATGGCGAGGTCCCAGTAACTCAGCGGGATGAGAGGCATCCGCCCTCCATGCACAGCCGCCGGCCGGCCAGCCGTTCCGCCTGCGCCGCGGCGTGGGTGACCAGCAGAATGGCGACGCCCCGCGCCAGTTCGGCCCGCAGCAGCGCCTCAACCCGGTTCACCGACGCCTCGTCCAGCGCCGCCGTCGGCTCGTCGAGCAACAGCACCGCCGGCCGCTGCACCAGCGTGCGGGCGAAGGCGAGGCGCTGCCTCTCGCCCGTGGACAGCCGCATCATCGGCCACTCCAGCGCGCCGGCGGGCAGGCCCAGCGCCTCGACCAGCGGCAGCGCCGCCCGGGGATCGGCGAAGTGGTCGCCGACACGCTCCAGCCACCAGCCCGACTCCGCCGCCACGTAGGCGACCAGCCGCCGCCACGCCGGGGCCGGCATCGCCTCGCGCCGCCGGTCGCCCAGGCTCACCGCGCCGGTGTTAGGGTCGAGGTCGGCGATGGCGCGCAGCAGCACCGACTTGCCGGCACCGGACGGCCCCTGCACGGCGACGCACTCGCCCTCCGCCACCGACAGGCTGGCGGGCTTCAGCACGGGGGTGGCGAGGTTATGGACGGACAGCATGACCGTCAGCTTAGCCCAACACCCTCCGCACCGCGAATGGCGGATGGGCTTGCACCGCGCGGATCGGTCGCTATGGTCTGGTGCGTCGCCGCCACCCAAGACCCGACCGATGCCCGATTTCACCACCGACCGCGTCGCCTTCACCCACCGCGAGATCCTGCGCGTGTTCAGCGGCGTGGCGCTCGCCATGCTGATGGCCGCCATGGACCAGACCGTGGTGGCGACCGCGCTGCCCACCATGGGCGCCGACCTCGGCAGCCTGGAGAACCTGCCCTGGGTGGTCACCGCCTACATGCTGGCCTCCACCGCGACCACGCCGATCTACGGCAAGCTGAGCGACCTGTACGGCCGCAAGCGGATCCTGCAGATCGCCATCTGGCTGTTCCTGGCCGGATCGCTGCTGTGCGCGCTCGCCCAGAGCATGGTTCAGCTGATCGTCTTCCGCGGCCTGCAGGGGCTGGGCGGCGGCGGGCTGATGGCGCTGGCCTTCACCATCATCGGCGACGTGGTCGCCCCGCGCGAGCGTGGGCGCTACCAGGGCTACATCGGCGGCGTCTTCGCGCTGGCCAGCGTCGCCGGGCCGCTGCTCGGCGGCCTGTTCACCGAGAAGCTGTCCTGGCACTGGATCTTCCTCATCAACCTGCCCATCGGCGCGGCGGCGCTGGTGATGACCAACCGGGCGCTCGGCCGCCTGCCAACCGGCATCGCCCGGCCGCGGATCGACTACCTGGGCGCCGCGCTGCTGATGGGCGCGGTCACCAGCCTGCTGTTCGTCGTCTCGCGCGGCGGCACCATGGTATCGTGGACCTCGCCCACAGTGCTCGGCCTGGGGGCGTTCGGCGTGGCCCTGCTGGTGGCCTTCGTCTGGCACGAGCGCCGGGTGGCGGAACCGATCCTGCCCTTGCCGCTGTTCCGCATCCCGGTGTTCACGGTGGCGACGCCGGTGGTCGCGGTCTCGGCGATGACGCTGTTCGCCGGCATCGTCTTCCTGCCGCTGCATCTGCAACTGGTGCTGGGCACCGGCGCCACGGCGTCGGGCCTGCTGCTGCTGCCGCTGGTGTTCGGCATGACCTTCGGCGCCGTCGGCGGCGGCCGGCTGATCGCGCGCAGCGGGCGCTACAAGATCTTCCCCATCGTCGGGCTGGGGCTGGCGGTGGCTATGTACCTGGTGCTGGGCCTGGCCGGCTCGGTGGCCGGCAACCCGCTTTGGTCGACGCTGGTGCTGGTGCCACTGGGCGTCGGGCTGGGGCTGGTGATGCCGGTGATGACGGTGGCCGTGCAGAACGCGGTGGACCGCCGCGACCTGGGTGCGGCGACGGCGTCGGTGGGCTTCTTCCGCTCGCTGGGCGGCTCGGCCGGCGTGGCGCTGTTCGGCGCGGTGCTGACCTGGGACGTGTCCCGGCGCCTGAGCGCCGCCGGTCTGCCCGACCTGAACCCGCGCGACGTGCTGGAACACGGCACCTCGGTGCTCGCCACGCTGCCCCCGGTGGCGCGGGGCGCGGCGCTGAACGCCTTCGCCGGTGCCTTCGAGACGCTGTTCGTGCTGGCCGCGGCGCTGGGGCTGGTGTCGCTGGTGATGACGCTGTTCCTGGAGGAGCTGCCGCTGCGCTCCGCCAAGCCGGCGGAGGAGTGATACGGCCGGCGCATGAATGCTTCATTGTCCTGCCGACCGTATCACCCTCCCGCTCAATGCGTTGCGTTGAGCTGCCGGGTTTGAAGCAAAGGCGCTTGACGGAAGCCATCAAGCGCCTTTGGTATGACCTATCCCCGCGACGTGCGCGACCCGATGCTCGTCGGTGCCGTCCCGGCGCGGATCAGCGCGGCCGGTTCGCCGATGGTCTGGGCGAGGAACTGCGCCAGATCATCGTCCGACCAGCCCTTCGCCTGCGCGCTCTTCTGCACGAGGTACGGCGCCCGCGCCCGCGCCATCCACAGCGCGACGCGGCGGCTGAGCGGGCCGCGCAGCTCGATGCCCGACCAGGGCGCGGTCACCCGGTGGTCCTCGGTAACGCGCAGGCGCAGCTGCGCCAGCCCGAGGTCGGGGCGCAGCGCCTCGCCCTCCTCGGCGTCCCAGGCGTGTGCGGTCTCCGGATAGACCCGGACGTTGACCGGCGAGCCACCGCGCCGCAGGTCGGCGGCGATGTCGCGCGAGCGGCGGAGCGACACCGCCTCGTCCACTTCGCCCAGCAGCATCAGCACCGGCGCGCCGGTGGTCTCGCCGCGGTCGAAGCGCGACGCCGGGCAGCCATAGTAGGAAACGTGCGCGGCGAATTGCAGCCCGTCCAGCACGTATAGATCGCGGAGCTGCCGGTACGCCGCCATCACCGCCACCATGCCGCCATAGCCGAAACCCAGCGCCGCCACCCGCGCAGGATCGACCCGCGGGTGCGCGGCCAGCAGCCGCAGCGCGGCGAAAGCGTCGGCGAGCACCGCAGCCTCGCTGACCCGCGCCAGCCGCCGCGCCGGGGCCGGCGTACGGCAGCCGCGCCGCACGAAGGGGTCGAGCACCAGCGCCACGTAGCCGCGCCGGGTCAGCTGTTCGGCGTAGGTGAACTCATGTCCCGGCTTCGGCCCGTCGAGGTCGGGCAGCAGCAGCACCGCCGGCAGGATGCGGGTGGCACTGGGTCCGAACGGCTCGAACAGGTAGCCCAGCCCCTCCACCTCCCGGCGCCGGGCGCGCGGGCGCAGCACATCGGTCAGGACGCAGGGCGAGAAGCTGGGAAAGGTCACCGGGCGCATGGCAGGAACCCTCCGTCTGGGCCATGTGGGGAACCCCGGAAAGGCGATCTGGTTCCGCCCCGCGGCGATGCTCGCCCTCTCCCCGTCGTGGTAGTCTGATCCGCCATGCGGAACCGCGCCGGCCTATAGTCTGTTGGGCAGGTCACCCTGTCCGATTTCAGGAGTGTCCGGCGATGCGGTGGGCCCTGGGCGCGCTGCTGCTGGTGTCCGCGCTGTGTTCGGCGTCGCCCCTCCCGGCGGCCGAACCGCAGAGCGCAGCGCTGCCTTCCGCGGCCCCGCCGCCGCTGGCGCTGGCCGGCTGCGCGGCACGGCGGTTCCTGCTGTTCCCGGTCTACGACCTGCACCTCTACCTGCCGCAGCGGCCGGCCAGCGAGGCGGTCGCCTTCGATCCCGGGACGCCCAAGGCGATGGAACTGACCGTCACCTATCCCGGCAACATCCCCGGCCGCATGCCAGGCTCCTGGCGCACGCGGTTCGAGGAGCGGCGGCTGCCCCCGGCGCTGATCGCCGACCTCGACCGGCTGTACCAGAACCTCAAGGGCGGCGACGTGCTGGCCATCGAGTACCGGCCCGGCCGCGGCTCGGTGGTGCGGCTGAACACGGTGACGCAGACGGTGAACCCCGGCCCGGCGCTGATCGAGGCATTGCTCGACATCTGGATGGGGCCGCGCGCGCTGAACCCGGAGATCCGCGCACAGCTGCTGAGCGGCCACTGCTGAGGACCCTTTGCAGGACTCCGGACGTTTCCCCTTCCGTTTCAACGCACCGGAGGGAGCGGTCCCGTGAAAGAGTTCTTCAACAAGGCCGCGCTGTGGACCTCGCGCCAAGCCGGCCGCGTGTCGACCTTCGTGGTCGCCGTGCTGGTGATCGTCGTGTGGGCGGTCAGCGGACCGATGTTCGGCTTTTCCGACACGTGGCAGTTGGTGATCAACACCGGCACGACCATCGTCACCTTCCTGATGGTGTTCCTCATCCAGAACACCCAGAACCGCGACACCCAGGCCATCCAGATCAAGCTGGACGAGCTGATCCGCGTCACCAACGAGGCGCGCAACGGCCTCATCAACCTGGAGGACGCCCCCGAGGACACGCTCCAGGAGGTGAAGGAGGAGTTCGCCAAGGTGAAGGAGAGCGCCATCGGCGAGCGCCTGGAGGACGTCGAGGAGGAGCTGGATCAGTCCCAGGAGGAGATCGCCCACGTCAAGCGCCACCTGGAGGAGATGCGGCGCAGGACGGGGTGAGGCTCACGCCTTGTCGGGGAAGTGCCGCCCCTGCCCCAGCTTGTCCTCGATGTACAGCATGTTGACCATCACCATGGCGACCACGGCCAGCGGCGTCGCCAGGAACATGCCGAGCAGCCCGCCGAGCAACCCGCCGCAAGCGATGGCGCCGATGGTGACGACCGGCGGCAGATCGACCACCCGCTTCTGCATCAGCGGCTGGATGATGTGCCCCTCCAGTTGCTGCACCAGCAGGTACAGCCCGGCCACCCACAGCGCGAAATCCGGCGACTGGGCGAAGGCGATCAGCACCGCCGGCACGGCGGCGAGGATGGGGCCGAGGAACGGGATGAACTCCAGGATCGCCGCCAGCACGCCCAGCGCCGCCACCGCCGGCACGCCCAGCGCCCACAGCCCCGCCGCGGTCAGCACGCCGACGATGGCCATGGAGAGGAACTGGCCGATCAGCCACTTCCACAGCGCCTCGCTGATGACGTCGAGCACCTGGAGCGCGCGTGCGTGCCCGGCCGGCGGCACCAGCAGCACCAGCCCGCGGCGGTAGAGGTCCGGCGCCGCGGCCATGTAGACCGCGGCGAACACCACCACGATCAGGTCGCCGACGGCGAACGCCACGTTGGTCGCCACCGGCCGCAGCCGGGCCAGCCAGCTCGCCGGATCGCCCTGGCGCACCACCTCCTCGCGCAGCTGCGGCGGCAGCCGCTCGATGGCCGTGCCGATCTGGCCGGAGAACTGCTCGTACTGCGTCACCACCTCGGCGCCGATGAACCAGCCGCCGGCCGCCAGCGCCGCCGCCAGCCCGCCCAGCACCAGCGCGAACGCCGCGCCATGGCGCACCCCGGTCCACCCGCTCACGGCGCGGGTCATGCGGGTCAGCAGGATGGCGAACAGCACCGCCGCGAAGATCAGCAGCAACGCCTCCGCCACCTGCATCGTCAGGTAGGCGAGCGCCGCCACCCCGGCGACGATCAGCACCTTCCACGAGAACAGCTTGAGATCCGCCTGCACGACGCGGCGGCGGGACTCCGCGTCCGCCGCGTCCGCACCGCGCTCCACCCGCGCCATCGCCTCGGCCGCGCGCCGATTGCCGTCCATGCCCCCTCCGGAGTCCGCCTGTCGCGGCGGAAACGGCGGAAGCGGGCACCGGGGTCCACTGCGGCGCCCTCAAACCTTCGGCCTAGCCCGAATTTCGGTTTTGCAGGCGGGGTGCGCCACGCCCATATCCACGGGTGACGCCAAGGAGTCATTCTCGCTGATGTCGAACTGAAGCCCGCCGTGACGGCGGGCTTTTCTTTTGCGGCCGCATAGGCACCGGGGCCGGCCCGGCCTACGCCCTAGGCCCTCCGCCCGCCCTGCCCTTCGGCGCGCTTGCCCGCGCCGCGTGTGCTGCGCACATCCCTTTAACGGAGTCCAGGGAGGCGGCGGGAATGCATTACGAAGTCGTCTGCAGCGTGATCCGCACCGCGGGAGACCGCGACGACGACACGCGGCGCGCGCTGATGGAGGCGGTGGCCGCCTTCGAGCGGATGGTGCGCCAGCGCGGGCTGGCGGCGGTCGTCCAGGTGCGCGACGTGTACGGCGGCCACACCCTGCACGAGGCCGTTCATCCCGGCGGCTTCTCGGCCCCCCCTCCCATACCGGGAGGGGGGGCCGGCGTAGCGGGCGGTTACGCCCAGTTGTCGTCGCCGCCGCCGACGTCAGCATCGGCGTCGTCGACGGTGTAGTCGGCGTTGTCCGGCTCGTAGGCCGTCTCCTGGTAGCCGGTTTGGTGGGCCGCCGGAGGCAGGAAGCCGGTGTCGTTGTTGATCACCGGGTCACCGGTGTCGGCCGGGGTGTGGCTGACCGGCGCATGATGGGCGGCGTCGGCCGCGCCGAACGGGCTGCCGCTGCCGTGCAGCAGCGACGAGATGGCACTGGCCGCCAGCATGCCGCCGGCCACGCCGGCCGCCGTCTGCAGCGCGCCGCCCATGAAGCTGCCGCGCCCCGGCTGCGGCGGGTACGGGTAGCCGCCGGCACCCGGGTAGCCGGGCTGCGGATAGCCGGCCTGCTGTGGATAGCCGGCGGGCGCGCCGCCCCATGGGCTCGGCCGCGGGCCGCCCGGCGGCGGATAGGAAGGCTGCGCGGGGGCAGCGCCCCACGGACCGGACGGGGCGGGCTGCGGCGCCGGGCGCGGCTCCTCGCGGCGGCCGAGGCCGAGCGCGTTGCCCAGGAAGCTGCCGACGCCGCCGCTGGAGGGCTTGGCGCGCTCCTGCGCGTCCTTGAGCTGGCGCTCCAGATCCTCGATGCGCTGCTGCGCCGCGCTCAGCGCGTGCTGCTGCACCAGCAGCGACTGCGCCATGTAGTAGGGGGCGGCAGGCTGCGCCTGGACGGCCTCGCGAATGTGGCGCTCCGCGTCCGGGTCACGCGGCTGGCCGTCGGCCTGCCGCAGGCGCTGGAACAGGTCGTCGAGCAGATTGCGTTCCTCTGGCGTCATCGTTCCATTCTCCTTGGTGCGGGGTGGGGAACCTCCGCGCGCCCCACATGTGGCCCCGCCGGCCCCCTCCGTTCAAGAGGGATCCACGCCTCCGCCGAACAGTGCCGCCAGCGCTTCATCCACGCCCTCCACCCAGACGAAGCGCAGCGAATCGCGCACCCCCGCCGGGATCGCCTCGAGGTCCTTGCGGTTGCGCCCCGGCAGCACGACGGTGCGGATCCCCGCCCGGTGCGCCGCGACCACCTTGTCCTTCACCCCGCCGACCGGCAGCACGAGGCCGCGCAGGCTGATCTCGCCGGTCATCGCGGTGTCCGGCGCGACGGCCCGCCCGGTCAGAAGCGACACCAGCGCCGCCGCCATCGCCAGCCCGGCCGAGGGGCCGTCCTTCGGGATGGCGCCGGCCGGCACGTGCAGGTGCAGATCGGTCGCGGCGAAGGTGTCCGCGTCCAGCCCCAGTTCCCGCCAACGCGTCTTGACGAGGCTGAGCGCCGCCTGCGCGCTCTCCTTCATCACCTCGCCGAGCTGCCCGGTGAGGATCAGCCGGCCGGATCCCGGAAAGCGCGCTGCCTCGATGAACAGGATGTCGCCGCCGGCCGGCGTCCAGGCCAACGCGGTGACCACCCCCGGCACGCCGGCCCGCAACGCCACCTCGTTCTCGACCGTAGGCGGCCCGAGGATGCCCGGCACCTCCGCCGCCCCGATGCGCAGTGGTCCCGCCTCCCCCTCGGCGATGCGCACGGCGGCGTGCCGGCAGATGGCGGCGATGCGGCGTTCCAACTCGCGGTTGCCGGCCTCGCGGGTGTGGTCGCGGATCAGCACGCGCAGCGCGTCGTCGCCGATCTCCAGCCGCTCCGCCGTCAGCCCGTGCGCGGCGAGCTGGCGCGGCAGCAGATGGCCGCGGGCAATCTCCAGCTTCTCGTCCCCGGTGTAGCCGGACAGCTCGATCACCTCCAGCCGGTCGCGCAGCGCCGCCGGGATGGCGTCCACCACGTTGGCGGTGGCGATGAACAGCACCCGCGACAGGTCCACCGGCACGTCCAGATAGGCGTCGCGGAACGCCGCGTTCTGCTCGGGGTCCAGCACCTCCAGCAGCGCCGCCGCCGGGTCGCCGCGCCCGCCCCGGCCCAGCTTGTCCACCTCGTCCAGCATCATCACGCAGTCGCGCGTGCCGGCCCGGCGCAGTCCCTGCACGACGCTGCCCGGCAGCGCGCCGATGTAGGTGCGGCGATGGCCGCGGACCTCCGCCTCGTCGTGCACGCCGCCCAGCGCGACGCGCGCGAAGGCGCGCCCGGTCGCCCGCGCGATCGACTGCCCCAGCGAGGTCTTTCCCACCCCCGGCGGCCCGGCGAGGCAGAGGATCGGCCTGCGCCCGCACGGGTTCAGCGCGCACACCGCCAGGAACTCCAGGATACGGCGCTTCACCGCCTCCACCCCGAAATGCTCGGCGTCGAGGACGCGGCGCGCCGCCGCCAGGTCGATGGCCGGCTCCGCCCCGCCGCCCCACGGCAGCTCGACCAGCCAGTCCAGGTAGCCGCGCACCATGGAGTGCTCGGCCGCCAGCTCCGGCATGCGCTCCAGCCGCTTGAGCTCGCGCCGGGCCTGGGCGTGCACCTCCGGCGGCATGCCGGCGGCCTCGATGGCGGCCGCGAGTTCGACGGTCTCCGCCGGCGGCGACTCGTCCTCATCGTCCTGCTCCTCGAGCATGCGCAGGCCGCGCGACAGGCGCAGCACCGCGACGCGGTCGGCCAGCCCCTCCGCCACCCGCTGCAGACGCGCCGCCAGGCCTTCGGTCTCCAGGATCGCCTGCTTCTCGGCCGGGCGCAGGTCCATGAAGCCGGCGGTGAAGTCGGCCAGCTCGCCCGGCGACCCCAGCGTGCGCACCACCGCCAGCAGCTCCTGCGGTGCCTGTGGCAGCAGGTGCAGCGCCTCCAGCGCGCGCTCGCGCAGGTGCGCGGTCAGCAGGCGCAACTCCGGCGTGTCGGCGTCGGCGTCGGCCAGCGGGGCGACACGCGC
This sequence comes from Azospirillum sp. TSO22-1, assembly GCF_003116015.1. Lineage (GTDB taxonomy): Bacteria > Pseudomonadota > Alphaproteobacteria > Azospirillales > Azospirillaceae > Azospirillum. The sequence continues at coordinate 11,344 of NZ_LGQZ01000079.1, read as the reverse complement.
CGCCAGGAACGGCCCGCCCTCCACCCAGCCGGCGACGCGGAAACGGTGCAGCCCCTGGCAGACGATGTGGTGCTGCCCGTCCTCGGTGGTGACGTAACGCAGCACCGTCGCCGCGGTGCCCATTCCGTGCATGTCGGCGGCGCCCGGCTCCTCGGCCGCCGAGTTGCGCTGGAGCACGATGCCGAGCGGTCGGCCGGCGCGCATCGCCGCCTGCGCCGCCGCGACCGAGAGCGCGCGCGTCACCGTCACCGGCGCCACCACGCCCGGGAACAGCACGAGCGTGCGCACCGCAACGATGGGAAGCGGCTCGTCCATTCAAGCGGTCCGCGTCAGCGACAGCACGAGGCAGCCGGCCACCAGCTCCTGCCGCGCCACCGCGTAGGCGCCGGGCGGCAGCGCGACGCACCGCTCGAACCGGCCGTGCGGCACCTCCAGCCGGTGGATGGTGCCGGCGCGCGCGCCGGGCGGCGTGCGCTCCCCCGCCACGCGCAGCACGCCGTCGGCGATGTCGACCTCCAGCGCGCCGAGCTCGACGCCGGGCAGCGCTGCGACGATGGTAAGCGCCTCGCCGTCCTCGAACACGTCCACCGGCGGCGTCCAGGACGGCCGCGCCCCGCGGCCCCGCGCCGGGCGGAAGAACTGCCGGTGCAGGCGCTCGGCGCGGTCGAGCATCTCGACCGCCTCCGCCCACATCCAGATGTCGGGATCGATGCTCTGCCCCACCGCGCGCCCTCCGCTCAGATGCCGCCGCTGTTGCGGCCGGACGGGTGCAGGAGGTCGTCCGGGCCGAAGTCCCCGGCATCGGCGAGGGCACGGACGCGGTGTTCCCTGGCCCGGCGCTCCTCGTCCAGCAGCTCCCGGCGCGCCTGCTCCCAATGCGCTTCGTGGCGCCCGTCCGGGCAGCCCTCGCGTTCCCAGATCGCGTAGGCGCGGTCGCGGATGCGGTCTTCGTCCATGGCGCTCTCCCCGCGGCGAGACGGCACACACCCGCCGGCCGCAGTGACAACAACCGAAGGTGGCTCTCGGAGCCATGGTTCCGTCAGGCTACCGCGACCGCGCCGAATCGCCGCCTCCGCGGCCCGGCGTCAGAACTGGCTCCCGCGCTTCACGGCTGTGGACGGCGGAGGAGGCCCCCCCCGCCCCGACGCCGCGCCCCTCCCGGCGCCCGGCGGACGCCCCGACGGCGGTCCTCCATGCGCCGCCGGAGGGGAGGCGACCCGACCGGGCGGCGGCCTGCTCGCCCGCGCCCCAGGCGCCCAGGCGCCGGACGGCGGCCTTGAGGTCGTCACCGGCCGTTCCCCGGTCGCGGAAAGCGTGCTTACCACCGGCGACGGCGCAGCCCGGCCTTTCGGCTCCGGGGAAAACGGCGGACGCGCCAGCGCTTTCGCGGGAACAGCCGATGCCACGCTGGGCACTTTCGGTGCCGAGGGAGCCTGTAGAGGCACCGGCGCTTTCGCGGCCGCTGCCGGTGGCGGGCTGGATGCAGCGGCGGGCGACGGCGCCTGTGGCACCGCCGTCGGCCGGAAACGAGAGGGCGCCGGAACGGGAAGATTCGGCGCGGCGTTCATCCCCGACACCCCCGCCCCCGCACCGGAGGCCAGCACGAACGCCTCCCGATGCAGGTCTTTATAGGTCTTCAGCCGCGAACCCGCCGCGGCACCGGCTGGCCGAGCAGCCGAAGGCGAGGAGCCGGCCGCGGCTGCATTTTTGCCCACCCTGCCACCGCTCGTCTTTGCAACATCGTATTCGTATTTCGCCCGCTTCTCGGGAGACCGCCCATCGAAACTCTCGCATGGGGGCCTTCGGTCCGACCGGCCGTCCTTCCGTTCGACAAGTTTTTCCGTGATGGTCTTAAGCCTGCCATCCGAACCCCTGGCCGGAACGAACCCGTGCCTGCGGGCGATTTCTTCGACGCCGACGGTCTCATTCCCATGTCGCATGCGAAGGTATGGCCACCCGCCGTGCATGAGCTTGACCTCGATCTCCGGGCCGGCCACTCCGGTTTTCCGCGCGGCGGCGACCGCTCCGAAGAAGCGGTCCATCAAATCGCGTTCAAGCTTGATGCTGTCGTTTCCGTACTTATCGCCGTGCGGTCCGTTCCATTGGATCTTGGAGAAGGGAACGGGAGGGCCACCCCGCGCCTCGTGCAACGCGTCCCACGCACGCTTGATGTCCTTCGGCTTGGTGGCGTCAACGCCGAACAGCGCGATACCGCCCTGCGACCGGAAACTCTCAACGGTCTTGGAGAACCGCTCCCGTTCCTCGTTGCTGAAGAGCCCGGCGGCGACCTGCTCCTGCGACCGGTACTCCGTTGCCACGACGTTGTAGTGTCGATGCCGCGCGATGTACTGCGCGGCGAAATCAAAGGTTCCTTCGCCGACCAGCATGACCCATTTTCCCCCGCCCGGCGGAAGCGCGGAGGCTCCGCCCGTCGGTGCAGGCGGGGGACCGGAACCCGGCGGACCACCCGCCGAACTGGAGGAACTCGAAGAGCTGGAGGAACTCGAAGAGCTGGAGGAACTCGAAGAGCTGGAGGAACTCGAAGAGCTGGAATAGATGCGGGGAGCGTTCAGGATCGAGTGTCCCGCCCCAGAAGCCGCGTCTATGTTGGCTTGCCAGCCCGCCACGACGGCCGGGTTGGCGGGTGCCGCCGCGGGCTGGAGGACGGCGCGTCCGCTTGCGGGCGGCCGTCCTCCAGGGAACTGGATGAACGGTTTCGCATGTTTGACGGACATCGTCGCCCCCATTGCCGCCCCGCCGGAGCCCACAGACCAACCAAACGCAACCTGGACAATAGCACAGGATTGGACACACCGAACAGAGCGCGCATATCAGAAGCCACCCCAATCCGGACGCGACCGGAACGCCACCCCCCGGCGTCTGTTGGGAAGGGACGACCGCCCCACCCGTCCACGGAGAATCCGCCGCCCGCCCACCTGAAGCCATCGACGGGCAGGCCATCGTCATCACCGGTGCGTCGAGCGGCATCGGCCCGGCACCGCCCGCACGGCACGTGCGGTTCCGCGGCAGCACTTCGAAGCCCGTTCCCTTGACGGGGGCGGGGTTTCACGCTTCCTGCCCAAATACATATTAGTTTACGGTTTTGCGGTCTTCGCCTCGGCGCGATCCCGTGGCATCATGGCGCGCACAACAGGCACGCTCGCCGGGCGACGGTCCCGGCCAAGACGTCCGGGCCGAACCCGAGGGAGGCAAACGCAACCATGTCGCTCAAGCACATCCTGGTCCATCTGGACTCCAGCCCGCACACCGAGGCGCGCATCGAGGCGGGCATCACCCTCGCCAAGGCGCACGGCGCCTTCCTGCGGGGGCTGTTCGCCCAGCCGGACCGGCAGGCCACCAGCGTGATCGCGCGCCGCACCAGCGATCATCTGGCCCAGGCGGCGACGCGCAGCGAGGCGCTGTTCCGCGCCAAGACGCAGGAGGCCGGCGTTACCGCCGACTGGCACGCGCTGGCGCACGGCGAGTACAACCACGTCATCCGCGAAACCATCATCTGGTCGCGCTTCGCCGACCTGACGATCTTCGGCCAGTACGACCGCGACAATTCCGAAGGCACCGCGCCGGAGGAGCTGGCGGAGCAGGTGGTGCTGAACGCCGGCCGTCCGGTTCTGGTGATCCCCTTCGCCGGCCATTTCCCGGTGATCGGCAAGCGCGCCGTGATCGCCTGGAACGCCGAGCGCGAGGCCGCCCGCGCGGTGGCCGATTCCATGCCGCTGCTGCAGGCCGCCAGCGAGGTGACGGTGATCACCGTGCTGACCCAGGCGACCGCCGGCCACCCGGCCGACACGCCGCGCATCGGCCTGCTGGAGCACCTGCGCCTGCACGGCATCAAGGCGGAGGCGTCGAACTTCGCGGTGAACGACATCGGCGCCATGGACGCGCTGCTGGCCCAGGCCATCGACCGCGGCGCCGATCTGCTGGTGATGGGGGCGCACGGGCATTACGGCTTCCCATACCTGCACCGCGGCAGCGGCACCCGCCACGTGCTGCGCACCGCGCCCATGCCGGTGCTGCTGTCGCATTGACCGCGTTCCCTCCCCCAGCCCCGCTGGGGGAGGGTCAGGGTGGGGGCTACTCCGCGGCCGAGGATCAGCGCCTGCCACACAGGCCGCTGCCCCCTCCTAACCTCCCCCTGCGGAGCAGGGGGAGGGACTGCAAAGCTATTTCCGCCCCCGCCACAGCTCCGCCGCCAGCGCCTCGGCCTGTTCCTGCGTCTCCGCCCGGCCCAGCAGCTTCAGCGCCACCGCCGCGGTGGCGATCACCACGCCCCGACCTTCCTCATCGTCCGACGCGCCGTCCCACAGGGCCTTCAGCCGCGCCACGTCCAGTTCCTCGTCGTGGCGGACCGTCGTGCTGGCGGCCATCGGCGCCCAGAGCTCGGTGCCGAGTTCGCCGTCGCGGATGGTCCGCACCTCGGTCGGCTTCTCCGGCCGGCGTTCCGCCTCGCCGCCCTCGCCCTTGAACACCGCCAGGCGCGGCTGGCCGAGGATGGCCGCCGCCTTCTGGTGGGCGTCGCGGTAGGGCGGGTGCGCCACGCCGACCATCTGGCAGGGCGCACCCAGCGGATTCAGCATGCGCGACACCGTGTGCACCGGGTTGCGCAGGCCGAGCAGCGGCTTCAGCCCCATGATCGCGTGCAGCTTCGGCGCCATCGCCGCCAGCGGCAGGTAGGCGAAGCGGCCGGCGCGCAGCTGCGCCGCCGCCTCGTCCATCGAGCCGGCGACCGGCACCCCCAGCGCCTCCAGGGCGCCGCCGCTGAACAGCCGGCCCGCGGTGTGCCCGTCGGTGCCGTGCATGAACACCGTCACCCCGCCGCGCGCCAGCAACAGCGCCGACAGCAGGAACCACGGCAGCCGCCGCGACTTGCCGGCGTAGGACGGCCAGTCGAGATCCACCGCCGGCGCGTCGGCGGGCGTCGCCACCGCCGTGCGGGCGGCGCGGGCGAAGCCGGCCAACTCCTCCGGCGTCTCGGTCTTGACGCGGATCAGGCAGAGGAAGGCGCCGAGCTGGATCGGCTCCACCTCGCCGCGCAGGATCATCGAGACGGCCTCGAACGTCTCCTGCTCGGTCAGGGAGCGCGACAGCGTCGGCCCCTTGCCGAGGATGCGGACGTACTGGGCGAAGGGATGCTCGGCCGCCATCGCTTCAGCGCGCCCCGGCGAGGCGCGCCCGCGCCATCTGGTAGATGTTGGTTGAGCGCGCGCCCGAGCGGCAATGCGCGACCAGCGGCCCCTGCGCGTCCTTCAGCACCGCGGCCATCTGGTCCACCGCCTGCTCGGTCGGGCCCTCGCGGCCCACGGGGATGTAGTGGTAGGCCATGCCGTGCTTCGCCGCCACTTCGGCCGCGTGGCCGGCGGTGGGCTGGCCGGGCTCCTCGCCGTCCGGGCGGTTGTTGACGATCACCTTGACCCCCTGGCGCGCCAGCTCGGCGAGATCCTCGTCGTGAAGCTGGCCGGCGGCGTACACCCCGTCGGCGATCTGGCTCAGAGTCGGCATGGTCACTCCCTCTTCTCGTTGGGCGCCGCCCGGGCGGCACCCGATTGCAATAGCACACCCGACGCGCCGCGACGCAGTCCGAATGCGGTTATTTAGACTATTCTTATATACAGTCCGTGGACCCGCTCGCCAAGGGCGGTGGCGGGCGCTACCTTGCACAGATAGGTTCCTCTCGGGAAAAGCCATGCCCTCCGCCGCCCCTCCACCCACCGGCCCCGACGCCGCGCTCCTGCTGTTCGGGCACGGCACTTCGGATGGCAGCGGCTCGGCCATCGCCGACGCGCTGGCGGCGGAGATCCGCGCGGCCGGCGTGTTCGGCGCGGTGGCGACCTCCTTCGCGCTGCAGGCCCCCTCCCCCGCCGCGGCGCTTGCCGCGCTGCCGCAAACGCGGGTGGTGGTGGTGCCGCTATTGGCGACCGAGGGCGGCGTGGCGACCCTGGTGCTGCCGCGCCTGCTGAAGGAGTCCGGCGACACCGCGCGCCTCACCGTGCTGCCGCCCATCGGCATGGACGACGAGATCCGGAACATCGCCATCGACATCGCCAACCGCGCCATCACCGACGCCGGGCTGGCCCCGCAACGGACGGCCGTCCTGGTCGCCGGCCACGGCAGCACGCGGCGCAACGCCTCCGAACGCGCCACCGGCGCGCTGGCGGCGGCGCTGGCGGCCACGGGCCGCTACGGCAAGGTCGGCGCCATCTACCTGGAGCAGCCGCCGCTCGCCTGCGACTGGCGCACGGTGACGGACGCCCGCGACGTGGTGGTGGTGCCGCTGTTCGTCTCCGGCGGCCGGCACGAGGAATCCGACCTGCCGGAGCTGCTGCGCCGCAAGGCCACGCCGGTGGACGGCACGCCGATGCCGGACGGCCGGCGGCTGTGGCTCACCCCGGCCATCGGCCGGCACCCGGCGATGGCCGGCCTGATCCTGCGCCGCGCGGTGGCGGCGCTCGGCATCCGAAGCACGGAAGAACGGAGGGAAACCGGACCATGATCGACCTGCACTACTGGCCGACGCCGAACGGGCACAAGATCACCATGTTCCTGGAGGAGGCCGGGCTGGAGTACCGGATCTTCCCGGTGGACATCACCAAGGGCGAGCAGTTCCGGCCGGAGTTCCTGGCCATCGCCCCCAACAACCGCATGCCCGCCATCGTCGACCACGCCCCGGCCGATGGCGGCGCGCCGGTGTCGGTGTTCGAATCCGGCGCCATCCTGCTGTATCTGGCCGAGAAGGCCGGCCGCTTCCTGCCCGCCGACCTGCGCGGCCGCGCGGCGACGCTGGAGTGGCTGTTCTGGCAGGTCGGCGGGCTGGGGCCGATGGCCGGGCAGAACCATCACTTCGCCCTCTACGCGCCGGAGAAGATCCCCTACGCCATCGACCGCTACGTCAAGGAGACCAACCGGCTGTACGGCGTGCTCGACCGCCGTCTGGAGGGCCGCGCCTTCGTGGCGGGGCACGAGTATACCATCGCCGACATGGCGTCGTATCCCTGGATCGTGCCGCACAAGCGCCAGGGCCAGGATCTTGACGACTTCCCCAACCTGAAGCGCTGGTTCGAGGCGATCAAGGAGCGCCCGGCCACCGTGCGCGCCTATGAGAAGGGCAAACCCTGGGAGCGCACCCTGCCGATCCCCGAGGAAAGCCGCGGCATCCTGTTCGGCCAGACGGCGGCGAACACGAAGCCGGCGTGAGGCCCGTCCCTCCCCCAGCCCCGCTGGGGGAGGTTAGGTGGGGGCAGCGATCTGAATGGCAGGCGTTGATTCTTGGATTGGCCGCAGCCCCCACCCTCCCCATGCTGCGCATGGGTCCCCTCCCTCCCCCGCCGGGGGCGGGGGAGGGAATTCAGGAATTCGTCACCATCCCCAGATTCATCATGCGCTCGTACAGCGAGGCGCGGGAGATGCCGAGCAGCTTGGCCGCCTTCGCCTTGACGCCGCCGGCCTCGGCCAGCGCGCGGGCGATGGCGACGCGCTCGGTCTGCATCATCACCTCGGACAGCGGGCGCACGCCGACGAAGGGCGCCACCGGCTCGGCCGCCTCATCCGCGCCCGGCGGCAGCACGGCGGCGACGTGCTCGGCGGTCACGGTGGAATCGTCGGTCATAGCGACCACGCGCTCCAGCACGTTGTACAGCTCGCGCACGTTGCCCGGCCAGTCGTAGGCGCGCAGCGCGTTCACCGCCGACGGCGCCAGCTCGCGCGGCGGCAGGCCCTGCTGCAAGGAGAGCCGGTCGAGGATGCTGTCGGCGATGCTCTCGATGTCCTCGGTGCGGGCGCGCAGCGGCGGCAGGGTGATCGGCACGACGTTGAGGCGGTAGTAGAGGTCGGCACGGAACTGCTTCTCGCGCACCATGGCGGCGAGGTCACGGCTGGTCGCCGCGATGATCCGCACGTCCACCCGCACCACCTTGTTGGAGCCGATGGGCTCCACCTCGCGCTCCTGCAGCACGCGCAGCAGCTTGGCCTGCAAGGGGAGCGGCATGTCGCCGATCTCGTCCAGGAACAGCGTGCCGCCGTTGGCCAGCTGGAACTTGCCCTCGCGCAGCCGGCGGTCGGCGCCGGTGTAGGCGCCGGGCGCCACGCCGAAGAACTCCGCCTCCAGCAGGTTCTCCGGGATCGCCGCGACGTTCAGGCCGACGAAGGGCCTGTCGGCGCGTGGGGACGCGGCGTGGACGGCCTGGGCCAGCAGCTCCTTGCCGGTACCGGTCTCGCCCAGCAGCAGCACCGTCGAATCCAGCTGGGCGGCGCGGCGGCCCATGCGCTTGATCTCGCGCACCGATTCCGAAACACCCAGCAGCTGCGAGAACGAATACTTGGCCCGGCGCTCCTGCGCCAGCTCGTGCTGGGTGCGGACCAGCTCCTCCTGGAGCTTCTGGTACTTGGAGAACAGCGGCTTCAGGTGCTCGGCGCGGTCGTACAGCGCGAAGCCGATGGCGCCGATCACCTCGCCGGATTCCGAGCGCAACGGCAGCCGCGTGACCACCAGGTTGCGGTCCCTGGTCTCCATGATGTCGAGCAGGATCGGCTTGCCGCTCTCGACGACGCGGCGCATCAGGCTCTTGGGGATGGCCTCCTCGACCGGCTTGCCGACCACGTCGCCGGTCAGGCCGAGCAGCGCCTTGTACTTGTCGTCGATCCAGGCGACGCGCGCGTTGCGATCGACGGTGATGCAGCCGACGCACATGTCGGCCAGCTGCTCGAACAGCGTCTGGTACGCCCGCTCGCGGAGCGCCTCGTAATCGAGGGTGTCGCTCACCCCATCCTCCCCGCCTATACGCGTTATGCGGCCGGCGGTCTTGCGCGCCGTCCGGCCATCATTAGCACAGGAAACTCTGGGCATGCACCCGACGGACGAGCCGACCGGCCGCGCAACCAGTATAGGCGGGGAGGATGGGGATACGCGACCTATGCTTTCGGGAGGGTTGACGGGACTCCTCACGCCCTCCCCTCCCTGGCGTACCGCGCCGCCACGGTACGCCAGTCGCGCGGCTGGCCGGACACCGGCGTCTCCACGCGCAGGTCGTCCTTCGCGAAGGCCAGCGCCTCGCCGCGCGTCTCGAACACGCCCGGGCTGACCCCGCGGCCGCGCAGCGCGTCGCCGATCTTCATGCGCATGAAGGCGCTGGTGGTGTAGCGGCTGACCCGGTCGTAGCAGACCTGCACCAGCACCTGGACCATGCCGGCGTACTCGTCCAGCAGGTCCTCCTCGATGCGGAAGCCGTCGTAGTTGACGACCACGTCCAGCCGCTTGCCCGCCGCCTCGCAGCGGCGCACCGCCACCTCGAAGATCTCGGCGATCTCGCGGGCCTCGCGGACGTGCAGGTTCTCGAAGTTGACGAACATCAGGTCGCGCTCGCGGTCGTGGACGAAGCGCTCCTCCAGCGTCAGCTCGACCAGCCGGTCCTTCAGGCCCATGATCTCCGGGCGGAAGATCTCCAGCCGCATCGGGCGCGGGGCACGGACGATGGGGCGGAAGTCCATGTGGGCGAGGATGTCGCGCTCCACGTCGATGCCCGGCGCCACCTCCACCAGTTCCAGCCCTTCTCGGCACAGCGCGAAGACGCAGCGCTCGGTGACGTAGGTGACCGGCCGCTCCAGCTCCGCCGCGTAGGGGCCGGAGAAGGTGACCTGCTCCACCGCCTGGATGAACTTGCGGCTCTCGCCCTCGCGGACGATGCGCAGGCGGCCGAACTCCACCGCCACCTCCAGCCCGCCGGCGGTGAAGGTGCCGGCGAACACCAGCCGCCGCGCGTTCTGCGAGATGTTGATGAAGCCACCCGCCCCCGCCAGCTTGCGGCCGAAGCGGCTGACGTTGACGTTCCCCTGTGCGTCCACCTGCGCGAGCCCCAGGCACGCGAGGTCGAGCCCGCCGCCGTCGTAGAAGTCGAACTGCTGGTTCTGCTCGATGATCGCCTCGGCGTTGACGGCGGAGCCGAAGTTCAGCCCGCTGGCCGGCACGCCGCCGATGATTCCGGGCTCGGCCGTCAGGGTGATGCGGTCGAGGATGCGCTCCTCCGCCGCCACCGCGGCGACGCCCTCCGGCATGCCGATGCCGAGGTTGACGACGCCGCCCGGCGGCAGGTCGCAGGCGACGCGCCGGGCGATCAGCTTGCGCTCGTCCATCGCCATGGAGGCGAGGCTGTCGACGGGCACGCGGATCTCGCCGGAATAGGCGGGGCTGTAGGCGGTGCCGTAGGTCTGCATGTGGTTCTCCGGCCGGGAGACCACCACGCAGTCCACCAGGATGCCGGGGACCTTGACCAGCTTGGGGTTGAGGGTGCCGGCCTCGGCGACGCGCTCGACCTGGGCGATGACGATGCCGCCGGAGTTGCGCGCCGCCATCGCCATGGCCAGCGCGTCGAGCGACAGCGATTCCCGCTCCATGGTAACGTTTCCGTGGGTGTCCGCGGTGGTGCCGCGGATGAACGCCACGTCGATCGGCATCGCCTTGTAGAACAGCCACTCCTCGCCGCCGAGGGTCACCAGCTCGACGATATCCTCGGGTGAGGCCTTGTTGATCTTGCCACCCTCCAGGCGCGGATCGACAAAGGTCTTCAGCCCGACCTTGGACAGCACGCCCGGCCGCCCCGCCGCGATATCGCGGTACAGGTGCGAGATGCAGCCCTGCGGCAGGTTGTACGCCTCGATCTTCCCGTCCAGCGCCAGCCGGCCCATCTTGGGGATCAGCCCCCAGTGGCCGCCGACCACGCGCTTGACCAACCCCTCGTGGGCGAGGCGGTTCAGCCCCTTCTCCTTGCCGTCGCCCTGCCCGGCGGCGAACAGAATGGTGAGGTTGCGCGGGGACCCGGTCTCCAGGAAGCGCGTCTCCAGCGCCGCCAGCAGTTCGTCCGGCACGCCGCAACCGACGAAGCCCGAGTTGCACAGCACGTCGCCGTCGCCGATGATGGCGACCGCCTCGGCCGCCGAGACCACCTTGTTCTTGCCGCCGCGCGGCACGGGGCGCGCTGAACCGTTCGCCATGGCGCTGTCTCCTCCCGAGGTTTTTTCTTGGCGTGGTTTTGAGCAATCGGCGTGCCAGGAGGGCCGGACGGCCGATTTGCTGGGGCAGCGGATGGTTCGGGTAGGTAAAGGTGTCTGCGGAGCCGACAGGGGTGTCGGGGATTCCGGCGCCCGGGCAAAAAAACGGGGGCCAAACGGCCCCCGTCGGAGTTTTGCGCGTGGGGACGCTCCTGAACCCAGCGCAATGAAAAGCGGTCAGGGCCTGCGCGTGGCGAGGTAGGCCTGCACCTCGCCGACGATGCCGCGGCGGAAGAGCAGGACGCAGACCACGAAGATGGCGCCGATCACCACGGTGACCGGGAACTGC
>NZ_LGQZ01000014.1 GCF_003116015.1 Azospirillum sp. TSO22-1 | reverse complement strand
GCAGTTCCCGGTCACCGTGGTGATCGGCGCCATCTTCGTGGTCTGCGTCCTGCTCTTCCGCCGCGGCATCGTCGGCGAGGTGATCCATCACCTCGGGCACGTCGGCAGCAAGCGCTGATCGCGAAAGCGGGCGGTGCCCCCTGGGCAGCGCCGCCCGCAGGCAACGCTCAGCTCACGGCGGGACGGTAGGTCGTCTGGGTCTGGCCCGCACGCTCGAAGGCGCGCCTTCCTTCCTCGGGGGTGAGCAGCACCGTCGTCTTGAAGTTGGTGGCCCCGCCCTTGGCCGCGACCATCGCAAGGAATCCCACACACCGCTCATGGTCGGGGAACTCGCAGAGAACCACGCCATCATGTTCGCCGAAGGCGAAGAAATAATGATGGAGCTTGCCCTCGAACGATTCGATTCCCTTGCGGACCGTGTCGATCCGGGAGTCGGGGTTCTGGACGAGGTTGCGGAAGTTGTCGGTGGAAAACTGCCATTGGACCATATAGTGGGGCATCGTGATGTCCTCCCCTCGTGCTGTCGCGGGGGAAAGGATACGGCAAGTCTTCGCGCGCCGGTTCGAGGCATCCGGCTACGGCCCGGGCGCGTCGGACCGTAGCCGTCCTCCTTTTTTGGGATACCGTTTCGCTTCAGAGGCCGAGCGCCTCTTCAGCGGACAAATAATCCAGCCCTTGCGCCTCCGACACCGCCTTGCAGGTGATCTTGCCGGCGTGGACGTTCAGCCCGTTGCGCAGGTGCCGGTCGCGGCCGAGCGCCGCGCGGTAGCCGCGGTCGGCGAGATCCAGCACGAAGGGCAGGGTGGCGTTGTTCAGCGCGAAGGTCGAGGTGCGGGCCACGCCGCCCGGCATGTTGGCCACGCAGTAGTGCACCACCCCGTCCACCACGTAGGTCGGGTCGGCGTGGGTGGTCGGCCGGCTGGTCTCGAAGCAGCCGCCCTGGTCGATGGCGACGTCCACCACCACAGCGCCCCGCTGCATGCGCGCCACCATGCCGCGCGTCACCAGCTTCGGCGCCGCCGCACCCGGCAGCAGCACCGCGCCGATCACCAGGTCGGCGTCCAGCACGTGCTCCTCGATGGCGTCGACGGTGGAGTAGATGGTCTGCAGCTTGGCGCCGAACTGCAGGTCCAGTTCCTTCAGCCGGGCCAGCGAGCGGTCGATGACCACCACCTTGGCCTCCAGCCCCATGGCCATGCGCGCCGCGTTGGTGCCGACCACGCCGCCGCCCAGCACCACCACCTTGGCCGCCGGCACGCCGGGCACGCCGCCGAGCAGCAGTCCGCGCCCGCCCTGCGCCTTCTCCAGGCAGTGCGCGCCGGCCTGCACCGCCATGCGGCCGGCCACCTCGCTCATAGGCGCCAGCAGCGGCAGGCCGCCGCGCTCGTCGGTCACCGTTTCGTAGGCGATGGCGACCGTGCCCGAGGCGAGCAGCGCCCGGGTCTGCTCCGGATCCGGCGCCAGGTGCAGGTAGGTGAACAGCACCTGCCCGGCGCGCAGCATGCGGCACTCGGCCGGCTGCGGCTCCTTGACCTTGACGACCATCTCGGCGCGGCCGAACACGGTTGCGGCGTCCGGGACGATCTCCGCGCCGGCCGCGGCGTACTGCTCGTCCTCCAGGCCGATCTCGTGGCCGGCACCGGCCTGCACCAGCACGGCGTGGCCGTGGTGGACCAGCTCGCGCACCGAGGCCGGTGTCAGCCCGACGCGGTACTCGTGATTCTTGATCTCCTTGGGCACCCCGATCAGCATCGTCCGTCTCCCTGCGATCCGCCGAGACTCTTCATGTAGGGCGGCGAGGGCGGACGTGCAGCGCTCACGCTTCGGGAACCAGCCACTCCACCCGGGTGCCGCCGCCGGTGCCGGGCAGGGCGGCGTGCAGCGCCGGCAGCACCGCGCCCAGCGTCTCGTCCAGCGTCCACGGCGGGTTGACGATGGCGAGGCCGGAGCCGTTGAGGCGCAGGTGCGTGTCCTCCGGGTGGATGGTCAGCTCGGCCAGCAGGATCTTGGGGATCCCCGCCTCGGCCAGCGCCTCCTGGAAGCGCCACACCGCCGGGCGTTCCTTGATCGGGTACCAGATCGCGTAGATCCCCGTCGGCCAGCGCCGATGGGCCTGCCGGAGGCCGGCCACGAGGCGGACGAACTCGTCCGGCTCCTCGAAGGGCGGGTCGATCAGCACCAGTCCGCGCTTCTCCTTCGGCGGCAGGTGCGCCTTCAGCGCGTGGTAGGCGTCCATGGCGTGCACGGCGACCTGGCCGTCGCGGGCGAACTCCGCCTTCAGCGTGGCGGCGTCCTCCCGGTGCAGTTCGCTCAGCACCAGCCGGTCCTGCGGCCGCAGCAGGGCGCGCGCCAGCAACGGCGACCCGGGATACCAGCGAAGATCCACGCCGGGGTTGAGGCCGGCCACGGCGTCCAGGTAGGGGGCGAGCGCCGGGTGCGGCGGGGCGTGGCCGAACAGGCGGCCGATTCCGTCTGCGTACTCGAGTGTCCGCTGCGCCGGGTCGGAGGTCAGGTCGTAGCGTCCGACGCCAGCGTGGGTGTCGAGGACGCAGAAGGCGGCCGGCTTGGCCCGCAGGTGCTCGACGATCAGCGTCAGCACCGCGTGTTTCATCACGTCGGCGAAGTTACCGGCGTGAAAGATGTGTCGGTAGTTCATGGAACGGGGATGTAGCCCATTCCGCCCGCGCCTGCCAGAGGAGAGGGACCGGAGCCGTTTTGGCTCAGTCCAGGGCGGCGACCTGGGCGTTGCGGAAGGTGCGGCGCGTCGCCGGGGCGATGCTGGCGCGCTCCGAGTCGTCGCACTTGGGCGACGCGATCAGCTTGGCGCTTTCCTGATCGAGTTCCGCGAGGTTCTGCCAGACCTTGCAGACGTAGGCCTGGGCGCGACGCGGCGAGGTGCCGTTGTAGCGGGCGATCGCGGCCTTCCAGCTGCCTTCCTCGCCGTGCAGGCGGACCAGCAGGCGGCCGGCGTACCAGACGTTCTCGCGCGGCTCGGCGATCTTCTCCAGCGGCGCGAACTGGCCCTTGTGGACCTGGACGGACAGCTGCATGCAGCCGACGTATGTGTTCTCCCGCACGCGCCCGCCGCGGTCGCGCAGGTGGCGCGCGGCGTCCTGGGGGCTGCGGGCCATGATGGCGCGGCCGTTGGCGCTGATCGCGTAGGGGTTCGGGGTGCCGTCGGTGCCGCTTTCAACCAGCGCGATGGCCAGGAGCATGCCCGCGGGAATGTTCAGCTTCTGCTCCGCCTCGGCGGCGTGGGCGACGCATCCCTCGGAAGCCGCGGCCGCCGACTGCGCCGCGAGGGGCGTGAGCGCCATTCCCAGGCCCAGGGCAAGCATGCCCCCGAGCATAGTTCGTACGCGCTGATTCCGACCTCGCATGACTGCGCTCCCTTGTTTCTGTCCCGCCCGCCCGCGGGGACCGCGCATCACGTTGCGCGGATTTGATTCCCGGTCACCGAGTCGCTTACGGCGACCGCCTCCTAAACAAAAGTCAGCGCCTCCCAATCGGACGCCGAGGCACTTTTTTCAAAATTTTGATCCATCGTCAACCCAATTACGTTCTGGTAATACCACAGCGGCCGTCCGGCCGGGTGCCGCCTAGGCCAAGCTGCATAGTGGCCTAAATCCTTGCGCAGATTCGCCCAAGGCATTGTTTTTCCTTGGTGTATGACGTCGGATCGGCGGATGGGAGGGTGTGATACGAGGTTTGGGTGCGGTGCCGAAACGTGTCGCGAAAATCACACTAAGTGGTTATTTCTAAGAGGCTCTTGCGTGTTGCGGCGCCGCGCGGCATTAAGCTGCGCCCCTTCCTTGCCGAATGGGTTGCGACAGAGTGTCTCTCCATCCGATATCCGCTGGTCCATCCGCCCTCGACCGATTGTTGGAGGTCGGCTACCAGCGGTTATACGCCGACGAGTCGGCCGGCGCCCGCAGCGCCTTCCGGATGGCCGTCGCCGCCGATCCCACGAGCGCCGAGGCGCACGGCGCGCTCGCCGAGGTGCTGGACGCCGAACCGGCCGTCGCGGCCCGCGTCTACGAACGCGCGCTGCGCCTCGATCCCGGCCGCTGGTCCTGGCGCCTCGGCCGCGCGGAGGCGCTGGCGGCGGCCGGCGACGAGGCCGCCCTCTCCGTGTTTCAGGACCTCGTGGCCGAGCGTCCGGACGCTGCCTCGGTACGCCGCGGCCACGGCCGCGCCCTGGCGCGCGCCGGCCGCACCGCCGAGGCCGCCGAGGAACTGCGCGAGGCCCTGGTGCTGCGCCCCGACGACCGTGACGTGCTGGCCGAGCTGGCGGAGCTGCTGATGACCGGCGGCGACGCGCTGGCGGCTGTGGAGCTGCTCACCCCCGCGCTGCGCCGCCCGGATGGGGACGCCGGTCTGCACCGCCTGCTTGGCCACGCCTGGGCCGAGCTGCGCGAGCCGGCCAAGGCGCTGGCCGCCCTGCGCCGCGCGCAGGAGATCGAACCGGACGACCGCACCGCCGCCCTGGTCGCCGCGCTGGAGGGCGGGGAGGGCGCCGACCTCTCCGCCGCGTACGTGCGCGCCCTGTTCGACCGCTACGCCGACCGCTTCGACAGCGACCTCGTCGGCAAGCTCGGCTACGCCGCGCCGCGGATCCTGCGCGAGGCCATCGACCGCGTGTGCGGGCCGGTGCAGGGGATGCGCGCGCTCGACCTCGGCTGCGGGACCGGCCTGATGGGAGTCGAGCTTCGGCCGCTGTGCGCGCACCTCGCCGGCGTCGACCTGTCGCCGCGCATGGTGGAGAAGGCGCGCGGGCGCGGCCCGTACGACGCGCTGTCGGTGGGCGACATCGTCGATGCCATGGCCGGGCCGGCGCGCTGGGATCTGCTGGTGGCGGCCGATGTGCTGGTCTACATCGGCGACCTCGCCGCGGTCTTCGCGGCGGCGGCAACCGCGCTGGCGCCCGGCGGCCGTTTCGCGGCGACGGTCGAGCGCCTGGAGAGCGGCGGCTTCGTCCTCGGCCCGACGCGGCGCTACGCGCACTCCGTGGCCTATCTGAAAGAGTCCGCGGCGGCGGCCGGGCTCGACGTGCTGCTGCTGGAGGAGTGCTCGCCGCGCCGCGAGAAGCAGGCGCCGGTGCCGGGCCTGGTGTTCGTGCTGGGGAAGGCGTAGCCCTCAGATCACCTGCCCTCAGATCACTTGCAGGAACCGTCCGGTGGCGCCTTCGGCGTGCCACTGGGCGTGCAGCTGGTTCTTGCGGTCGAGGTGCAACGACAGCCAGTTGCGGGCGCGGATCAGCCGGCGGCCGGTCTCGGGGAAGGGCGGCATCTCCAGCGACCAGCCGGGGAAGGGCGCGTCGCGCCGCGCCGCCAGCCGCTCCAGCAGCGCCGTCGCCAGCCGCCCCGGCGGCGGGTGCACCACGCCGGACGACACCAGCTGCCACATCTCCACCCCGCCGCCGTGCAGCAGGGCACGCGCGCCGAAATGCACCTCGCCGGACAGCGCGGTGACCCGGCAGCCGCTGCGCAGCGAGAAGGCGGACAGCAGTTCCAGCAGCCGCCGCCACTCCTCGACGTGCGCCGGGCTGCGCCACTGGTCGCGCAGGTCGTCGCGCAGCCTGGCCGTGCCGGGCAGGCGGTTGACCCAGCGCTCCAGCACCCCGGTGTCGGCGTAGAGCAGCGGCACGCTGGACAGGAACAGCAGGTGCCGGCAGCCCTGGAAGCGCTCCAGCCACTCGGGCAGCGCCGCCCAGGTGCGCTCCGACAGCACGCGGTCCGGCGTTCGGTCGCTGCGCAGGTCGGGGGCGAACACGCCGAGGTCGCCGGCACGGAAGCCCTGGGTGAAGCCGCCGTGCTCCGCACCCCATACGCATTCCGGCAGCGACTCGGGCGGCGCGGCGAGCTGGAACAGCGTGAAGGCGCGCCGCGCCACCAGCGCCACGCCGCGCGGCACCGCGGCGTGCTGCGCCTCGCCTTGCAGCGAGCCCCAGCCGTCGAAGATGTCGTGGTCGTCCCACATCATCACCGACGGCACGCAGGCCAGCACCGGCGCGATCTCCGGCTGCGACCACAGGGCGATGTAGCGGTCGACGTAATAGCTCATCGCCTCCTCGGCCATGGCGGCCGTGAAGGGGCGGGCCCAGCGGCCGCGGCGCTTGCTCCACGCCTTCAGCGACGGGCAGTCGCGCCATACCGTGTCGGCGTACAGCTGGTCGCCGCCCTGCAGCAGCAGGTGGAACGGCGTGCGCGCGTGCTGCGCCGCGAGGTCGCTCCACAGCGCGTTGCGCGCGGCGGTGGCGGTGGGCTGGCAGTGCTCGTCCTCGATGCCGTTGCAGGCGGTGTAGGCCAGCCGCGGCGTGCCGCCGCGCGCCGGCACCGCCATGCGCCAGTGCTCCTCGGCGTCCTGGAAGCCGTAGGAAGCCTCGCCGTCGGTGGTGTCGCGCGGCACGGCGAAGTCGAAGCGCCAGAGGTGCCGGCCGCGCCACGCCGCGACGTGCCGCGGCGGCACCGGCAGGCCTACGCCGTCGACACGCAGGTCGTCCGGCTCGTGCTCGCCGTCGATGACGAACAGCGCCGACACGCGCCAGCGGTCGCCCTGCTCGCCCCGGAAGACGAGCACGGGGCCGAGGAGGAAACGCGGCCTATCCTTGGTTTGCGCCATACACTCCCAATAGAGCGAAGCGGTCGGACTGGGAAGGGGCTTGCCACCGACGCGCCGGGCAGGGCCCAAAAGTCGCATCCCCCTGCGGAATGCAACGCGCGGTTTCCCGCGCCCTTCGCAAGAGAACGGTATATACTGTGAAGAGTCCCGCCGGTGACGCCGCGGGCGGGCGAACGAGGGCGGGGTACCCGGGGTGGTCATGGACCTGCTGATGGGCCTGGGGCGCAGCGTCGGGCTGCTCGCCGTGGTGTCCATCGCCTACACCCACGTGATCCGGCACCTGCCGGCCGGCCGGCCGGAGCGCACGCTCGTCCTCGGCCTGCTGTTCGCTGCCGGTGCGGTGGGGTCCATGCTGACGCCGACCGTCCTGGCGCCGGGCATCCTCATCGACGCGCGCAGCGTGCTGCTCGGCCTGTCGGCGCTGTTCGGCGGCCCGGTGGCGGCGCTGGTGGCGGGCACGCTGGCCGGCGCCTTCCGGCTGTGGCAGGGCGGAGTCGGCGCGCTGGCCGGCGTCGCCGGCATCGTCGCCACCACGCTGACCGGCATCGCCTTCGAGCGCGCGCTGCGCCACCGCGGGGCGCGGCCGGGCACGCCGGACCTGCTGCTGCTCGGCGCCGTCGTCGGGCCGATGAATCTCGGCGGCGTGGTGCTGCTGCCGGACTGGGGGCTGATCGGGCAGGTGCTGGGCAACGCGGCGCTGCCGCTGCTGGGCACCTCGCTGCTCGGCGTCCTGTTCCTCGGCACGCTGATGCTGCACGAGCGCGAGCGGCTGGCGGTGGAGAGCGCGCTGGCCGAGAGCGAGCGCCGCTTCCGCACCGTGTTCGGCGGCGTGCGCGACGTGGTGTTCAAGACCGACCGCGCCGGTGCCTGGACCCTGCTGAACCCCGCCTGGGCCGACCTGACCGGCTACGCCGTGGAGGAGTCGCTCGGCACGCCCCTGCTGGACGCCGTGCACCCCGACGACCGCGAGAAGGCCGAGGCGCTGTTCGAGGCGCTGACCGCCGGCTGGCTGCAGCACAGCCGGCAGGAACTGCGGATCCGCACCCGCGACGGCCGCTGGCGCTGGGCCGAGCTGAACGCCCGCCGGGGCGAGACGGCGGATGGGCCGGAGGCCGGCGTGTCCGGTACCCTGAGGGACATCACCCTGCGCCGCGAGGCCGAGCACGCCTTGCGCGAGAGCCGCCGCCGCTTCCAGGAGATCACCTCGGTGCTGACCGAGGGCGTCTGCGTGGTCAACGACCGGGACGTCATCGAATACGTCAACCCGGCGGCCGAGGAGATGCTGGGCTGGCGGCGCGACGAGCTGCTCGGCCGCAACGCGCACGAGACCTTCCACCACACGCACCGCGACGGCACGCCGTTCCCGGCCGAGTCGTGCCCGGTGCACCAGGCGATCCTCGCCGGCCGGCGCTTCACGACGCACGAGGACTATTTCGTCCGCAAGGACGGCGGCTGGCTGCCGGTCGCGCTGGCCGCGGCGCCGCTGATCCGCGACGGCAGGGTGTGCGGCGCGGTGGCCGCCTTCCACGAGATCTCCGAACGGCTGCGCCAGCAGCAGGTCCTGCGCGAGAGCGAGGAGCGCTACCGGCTGCTGTTCAACTCCAGCCTCGACGCGGTGTTCGTCTATTACCTGGCGCCGGACGGCACGCCGTCCGCCTTCATCGACGTCAACGACGTGGCGTGCGAGCGCCTGGGCTACACGCGTGAGGAGCTGCTGACGCGCACGCCGGCCGACATCTGCGATCCCGAGGGGGCAGTGGAGATCCCGCGTCTCATCGCCGACATTTGCCGCGACGGCTGCGGCGTGTTCGAGCGCGTGCACGTTGCCGCCGACGGTCGCCGCATCCCGGTGGAGACCAGCGCCCGGCTGTTCCAGCACAAGGGCAACACGGCGGTCATCGCCATCTCCCGCGACATCACCGAGCGCAAGCGGGCGGAGGAGCGCATCCACCGCCTCGCGCACTACGACGCCCTGACCGACCTGCCGAACCGCCGGCTGCTGATGGACCGGCTGGACCGCGCGGTGGCGCTGGCGGCACGGCACGGGCGCGCGGTGGCGGTGCTGATGCTCGACCTCGACGGCTTCAAGCCGGTCAACGACACCTACGGCCACGATGTCGGCGACGAGTTGCTGGTGGTGATCGCCCGGCGCCTGGAAGCCGCGGTGCGCCGCGCCGACACCATCGCCCGCCTGGGCGGCGACGAGTTCGTGCTGGTGCTGAGCGAGATCGGCTCGCTGTCCGACGCGGAGATGGTGGCCAGCAAGGTGATCGCCGTGATCAACGAGCCGGTGGAACTGGCCGGCAACGCGATCCACGTCGGCGCCTCCCTAGGCATCGCCGTCTTCCCGGAGGACGGCCGCGACCCCGCCGCGCTGATGAAGGCGGCCGACCAGGCGATGTACCGCGCCAAGGCCGACGGGCGGAACCAGTACGCGGTGCGGACGCCGGCGTGACCATTATACGTAAACGGAGTCTTCTTTGTTCACTATACGCTCCACAGCATCCGACCGGGCAGTTAGCTTTAGCGATCTGTGCGGCGAAAGGTTCCGCGTCACGCTAACGGGGCACTTTGTTTCAGCTTCTGCGGAGGTTTTCGCATACACCGACGCCGATGGTTTGGCGCGGTTCTTCCAGGAGCTTGGAAAATTCGACGCACCGTGGTCGGGGCGCCGTTCCTGGTCAACAATCGAGGAAGACTTCCGGATTTCCGCAGTCTGTACCTCCTTGGGGGCCGTAACGCTCGAAGTCGAATTGCGCGGAATGCAGGGCGCGCCGGAGGAATGGCTCGTCAAGACCGGGCTATCTGCAGACTTTGGTCAATTAGAGCACATTGCAAAGCGCGCTCTAGCGTTCTTCAATGCCTCGCCAACTGACACTTGAATCGGTATGAGCGCACTGCCCCAAGCGCCATTAGATAAAGAGAAGCCTCACCTGAACGGGGAGTTGGACGCATGAGCACCGCCATCGCCGCCGTCGATCCCTTCGCCCCCGACACCCCGCCGCGCATCGCGCTGGAGCACGCCTACCGCATGGACGAGGCGCAGGCGGTGGAGGCGCTGGTCGAGCGCGCCGCGCTGCCCTCCGCCCTGCGCGCCCGCATCGAGGCGGAGGCGTCGCGGCTGGTCGAGGGCGTGCGGGCGGCGCGCACCAGCTTCGGCATGCTCGACGCCTTCCTCCAGGAGTTCGGGCTGTCCACCCGCGAGGGCGTGGCGCTGATGTGCCTGGCCGAGGCACTGCTGCGCATCCCCGACCCGGAGACCGCCGACGCCCTGATCCGCGACAAGATCGGCGAGGCCGACTGGGCGCAGCACGTCGGGCACGCCGACAACCTGTTCGTCAACGCCTCGACCTGGGCGCTGATGCTGACCGGCCGCGTCATCCGCCTGGACGAGGAGACCGAGGGGCGGCCGGCCGCCCTCGTCAACCGCCTGATCGCGCGGGCCGGCGAGCCGGTGATCCGGCAGGCCATGGTGCGGGCCATGCGCATCCTCGGCCGCCAGTTCGTCATGGGCCGCACCATCGGCGAGGCGCTGGAGCGCGGGCGCGAACAGGAGAAGGCCGGCTACCGCCACTCCTACGACATGCTGGGCGAGGGCGCCCGCACCATGGCCGACGCCGACCGCTACCTGGGGACCTACGCCGCGGCCATCCGCGCCATCGGCGCCGCGCGCGGGAGCCGGAGCGTCGTCGACAGCCCCGGCATCTCGGTCAAGCTCTCGGCGCTCCACCCGCGCTACGAGGAGGCGCAGCGCGAGCGCGTGCTGCGCGAGCTGCAACCCCGGCTGAAAAGTCTGTGCCTGATGGCCCGCGACGCCGGCATCGGCCTGACCGTCGATGCGGAGGAGGCCGACCGGCTCGCCCTCCAACTCGACCTCGTCGAGGCGATGGCGCTGGACGGGGCGCTGGCCGGCTGGGACGGGCTGGGGCTGGCGGTGCAGGCCTACCAGAAGCGCGGCTGCGCGGTGGTCGACTGGCTGGCCGAGCTGACCCGGCGCTCCGGCCGGCGGCTGATGGTGCGGCTGGTCAAGGGCGCCTACTGGGACACCGAGATCAAGCGGGCGCAGGAGCGCGGCCTCGACGGCTACCCGGTGTTCACGCGCAAGGTGAACACCGACCTGTCCTACCTCGCCTGCGCCCGCCGGCTGCTGGAGCTGCGCGGGCCGCTCTACCCGATGTTCGCCACCCACAACGCGCACACCGTGGCCGCCGTCCAGGCCATGGCGGGGAACAACGAGGGCTACGAGTTCCAGCGCCTGCACGGCATGGGCGAGCCGCTGTACCATCAGATCGCAAGCCCGGAGATGCCCGTGCGCGTCTACGCGCCGGTGGGCAGCCACGAGGACCTGCTGGCCTATCTGGTCCGCCGCCTGCTGGAGAACGGGGCGAACTCCTCCTTCGTCAACCGCATCCAGGACGACAAGGTGCCGGTGGCCGACATCGTCGCCGACCCGGTCGCCCGCGCCGCGCGCCTGCCCTACAAGCCGCACCCGCGCATCCCGCTGCCCGTCGACCTGTTCGGGCCGGAGCGGCGCAACTCCCGCGGCCTCGACCTCTCCGATCCGATGCAGACGGATCCGCTGCTGCGCCGGATGGAGCAGGCCTACGCGACGCCGTGGAGCGCGGTGCCGCTGGCCGGCGGCATGGCCGTGGAGGGTTCCGGGCGCGCCGTCCTCGACCCCGCCAGCGGCCGGGTGGTCGGCACGGTGGTGGAGGCCAGCGACCGCGACGTCGGCCACGCGCTGGCGGTGGCGTCGAAGGCGGCACGCGACTGGGCCAACACGCCGGCCGAGCGGCGGGCCACCGTGCTGGAGCGCGCCGGCGACCTGCTGGAGTGGAACCGCGCCGAGTTGATGGCGCTGTGCGTGCGCGAGGCCGGCAAGACCATCCCCGACGCGCTGGCCGAGGTGCGGGAGGCGGTGGACTTCTGCCGCTACTACGCCGCCCGCGCGCGGGTCAACTTCACGCTGCCCAGAGTGCTGCCCGGCCCGACGGGGGAGCACAACCAGCTTTCCCTGCACGGGCGCGGTGTGTTTGCCTGCATCAGCCCGTGGAACTTCCCGCTCGCCATCTTCGTCGGGCAGGTGACGGCGGCGCTGGCCGCCGGCAACGCGGTGGCGGCCAAGCCGGCCGAGCAGACGCCGCTGATGGCCGCCCGCGCCGTCCGGCTGTTCCACGAGGCCGGCGTGCCGGCCGACGTGCTGCACCTGCTGCCCGGCGACGGCCGCGTCGGCGCGGCTCTGGTGAACGACCCGCGGGTGCGCGGGGTGGCCTTCACCGGATCGACCGAGACGGCGCGCGCCATCAACTTGGCGCTCGCCCAGCGCAACGGCCCGATCGTGCCGCTGATCGCCGAGACCGGCGGGCAGAACGTGTTGATCGCCGATTCCTCGGCTCTGCCGGAGCAACTGGTGGACGACGTGCTGACCAGTGCCTTCCGCTCCACCGGACAGCGCTGCTCGGCCCTGCGCGTGCTGTTCGTGCAGGACGGCATCGCCGACCGGGTGATCCGCATGCTGGAGGGGGCGGCGCACGAGCTGCGCGTTGGTGATCCGGGACTGCTGCGCACCGATGTCGGCCCGGCCATCGACGCGGAGGCGCGCGCCACGCTCCAGGCACACGCCGACCGGATGAAGGCGGAGGCGACGCTTCTGTTCGAGGTGCCACTGGGCGAGGACTGCGCGCACGGCACCTTCTTCGCCCCGCGCGCCTTCGAGATCGACGGCCTCGCCCGGCTGGAGCGCGAGGTGTTCGGCCCGGTGCTGCACGTGATCCGCTACGGCGCCGACCGGTTGGATGCGGTGCTCGACGCGGTGGAAGCGACCGGCTACGGCCTGACGTTGGGCATCCACAGCCGCATCGACGACACCATCCGCCGCATCCACGGCCGGCTCGGGGTGGGAAACACCTACGTCAACCGCAACATGATCGGCGCCGTGGTGGGCGTGCAGCCCTTCGGTGGCGAGGGCTTGTCCGGGACCGGCCCGAAGGCCGGCGGCCCGCACTACCTGCTGCGTTTCGCCACCGAGCGCACGCTGACCGTCAACACCACGGCGGCCGGCGGCAACACCACGCTGGTGTCGCTCGGGGAGGAGTAGCGGCCGATATGGAAAAGGCGACCGGCCGGGCCGATCGCCTCCCTTACCGTCCAGGCGCGTGCCGCGCGGTCACGTCTTCTGCTGGCGCAGCAGGTCGAGCATGCGCGACGGCACCGGCTCTTCCAGAACGGTGTCGTACAGGCGGTGCAGTTCGTCCACATGCTGCCTGTGCAGGTTCAGCATGGCTTTCGCATCCGCGTCCGTCTCGACCGCGGCCTCGAACTCCCGCCGCTCGTTGTCGTCGAGGGCGCCATCGAGATAGGCGTTTATGTGGCTCATTGTCACACGCTTCATGTCCGTTCAATCCCGGAGCGTCGCAAACGGTCCGTGACACGTCCGGCCACTGTCCAAGTGGTGAGGCTCGGAAGGCGTCGCTAGCCCTTCTTATGGGGTGTGCCGCGAAAACGGCAACAGTTCGCTTCGAGCTTCTCTCGTGGATTGTTCTTCGGTCATGGCCAGCCCCCGCCTGTTTCGCCTGCGTTGTATGTATGCCCGATGTAACAGCGATCGGTGTTGCTTGTTCCAGTTGTCGACATGCGGAACGCGGCTTGGCGGCAAGTTGTTGCAAACGCACCACCATGCCAGCGGGAAGGCCGGCAGCCGCCGCGGCCCTCGGCCGGGCGTCCGCAGTACCGCGGAAACGGCAAGCTGCGGGACAAGGGGGCGCTGGTCGCCGGCGGCGAACGGCATCGGCCACGCCACCGCCGTACTCTTCGTCCGTGTTGGCGGCCGATGTCGGTGCCCAACCACCGTCCCAAACCGTCATCCCCGCGAAGGCGGAGATCCATGTCGACCAGCGAAGAAACGCGGTACGAAGCATGGATCCCCGCCTTCGCGGGGATGACGGTTAAGCTACTGAACTTTGGGGACATGGAGCCGCAACATGGAGGATTGGGGGGCACGGCTCATTCGAAAAACAACCAGCCCCCACCCGACCTCCCCCAGCGGGGCTGGGGGAGGGGTTGTTTCCATTGCTACGCCGCCATCAGGTTGTTCAGCCGCTCGCGGGCGCGGCACAGGCGGGAGCGGATGGTGCCGATGGAGACGTTCAGCTTCTCGGCGGCTTCCTGGTAGGGGCGCCCCTCGATGGCCACCAGCTTGACCACCTTGCGCTGGCTGGGGGTGAGCGAGCCGAAGGCGCGGTCGACGTCGCGGAAGACGAGGCGGGCGATCTGGGACGCTTCCACCGACATGGCGCCGTCCCACAGTTCCACCTTGGTGACGTGCTTCTCGCGTTGCAGGTTGTTGAAATGCAGGTTCTTCAGCATCGTGGTCAGCCACGCCTGCATGTTGGTGCCCGGTTCGAACCGGTGCGAGCGCGACAGCGCGCGGGCGAGGCAGTCCTGGGTCAAGTCTTCGGCAGCCGTGGCATCACGCGTCAACTTGCACGCGTAGCGCTGCAGGTTCGGCATGCAGCGGATGAGCTCGGCTTCGAACGAATATGACATGGTCTCACTTCCTCCAAGTCTATTCCTTGGCGCGGCTGCGGCCGTCCTGTGCGCACCGCTCCGCCAGAGACGACGAACCCCGCCGGCACCCCGGCCTCGCGGCCGGTCCGTTCGGTGGTGGTTCGCAATGGGGTTTGTCGGTGCCTTCAGGCCCCCCGCTCGGCCGAGCCGGCGACGCGCGCATTCCGGGCTGTCGTCATTGTCGGTCTCCCCGTTCCTCGATGGGGGCGGGCTCCGGATTGCCTCTTCCGGAGTGCTCCCGTTCGACGTGATGTCCCGGACTTAACGCGGGGGGTGAGCGCTTGTTCCCCGCCGGGGGATCCGGAAAGCGACGCGAAATGAGCGTATGGCCGAGGCCCCGCTTCACCCGTTGGGGGTAGCGGTGGCGGGCGCGCCTAGCGCCCGGCCCGGCTCTCCAGCCGCCGCAGGAACTCCCGCATGATCGCGCGGTAGAGTTCGTCCTTCAGGCAGGCGTCCTCGACGCCGAGGTCGAGGCTGGGGTTGTCGTTGATCTCGATGACGAAGACGCCGTGCTCGTTCTGCTTGACGTCGACGCCGTACAGGCCGTCGCCGATCAGGCCCGCCGCCTTCACCGCGACCTCCACCACCTCGCGCGGGGCCTCGTCCACCGCGAACGTGCGCGAAGAGCCGGTCTCGGCCCGGCCGCTGCGGCCGTGCTTGACGATCTGCCAGTGCTTCTTCGCCATCAGGTACTGGCAGACGTAGAAGGGCTGGCGGTTCAGCACGCCGACGCGCCAGTCGAACTCGGTGTACATGAACTCCTGCGCCAGGATGACGTCGGAGTCCTCGAACAGGCTCTCCGCCGTCGCCTCTAGCTCGGAGCGGTTGGTGACCTTGAATACCCCGCGCGAGAAGGAGCCGTCCGGGATCTTCAGCACGATGGGGTAGGGGATCTCCTGATCGAGCGTGGCGAGCCCGCGCTTGTCGAGGATCACCGTCTTCGGCGTCGGGACCTTATGGGCCTTCAGCAACTCGGCCAGGTACACCTTGTTGGTGCATTTCAGGATCGAGTTGGGATCGTCGATCACCGGCATCCCCTCCGCCTCGGCCTTCTTGGCGAAGCGGTAGGTGTGGTTGTCGATGGCCGTGCCCTCGCGGATGAACAGCGCATCGTATTCGGCGAGCCGGGCGTAGTCCTTCTTCTCGATCAGCTCCGCCTCGATGCCCAGCGCCTCGCCGGCCTTGATGAACTTCTGGAGCGCGCGGGGGCTGGAAGGCGGCAGCTCCTCCCTGGGGTTGTGCAGGATGGCCAGCGTCCAGCGCGCCTGCGCCCGCGCCGCCGGCTCGCGCCAGGACGCGCGGGTGTAGGCGTCGAGCGCCGTCTCGAACGCCGCCTTCTGCTCCTCGGTCAGCGCGTCGATGGACAGCGGCTCGACCGCGTGCAGGGTCCAGCCCTGCTTCAGGCGCACCTGCACCTTGAGGATCGGGCAGCGGAACAGGTCGAAGATCTCGCGGCCGATGTCGGCGAAGCGGCGGTCCATCGTGCGGCCGAAGAAGACCAGCAGGTTGAACGAGGCCTCCGGCCGGTCGCTCAGCCGCTTCATCTTGCGCGCCAGCGCCTCCTCCACCTCGGCCAGGGCGGCGCGGGTCAGCGAGCGCTGGCGCAGGTCGAGGATGGTCTTCACCGTCGGGATCACCCGCTCGCCGCGCGCCTCGCCGAGCAGCGACACATAGTAGCCGGTGCCCAGGTACTCGTAGGTGCGGCTGAGGTTGATGACGCGCTGGTCGCGGCCGCGCGCCGCGTCCGGCTTGGCGATGTACTCGCGCGCGGTGACGACCTGGAGGTTGTCCTTCCGCCAGGGG
Source organism: Azospirillum sp. TSO22-1 (assembly GCF_003116015.1). Lineage (GTDB taxonomy): Bacteria > Pseudomonadota > Alphaproteobacteria > Azospirillales > Azospirillaceae > Azospirillum. The sequence goes on along the minus strand of NZ_LGQZ01000014.1, from coordinate 200,270 downwards.
AAGTCGGCGCGGCGATCGACGATGACGAGGTGCGCGGCCATCAGTAAGACGTGCGCTCGCGCAGGAGGAGCGTCGCCTTCAGCTGCGCCTTGCCGTAGCGGGCCATGCGTTCGAAGTCCTGACGGGGGATCGGCATGAAGATGCGGTCGATGTGGGCGTGCTGCTCGTCGTACACCAGCGGGTCGTGCACGTAGAGGAACCGCTCGTCGGCCCCCGACACCACGACCCAGTGCGGGAACTTCTCCCGGTAGATGCGGTAGCTGCTGATCAGCACGATCGGCACCGCGCCGTCGCGCACCGCCTCGGCCATGTCGGCGGAGGTCAGGGTGCGGTGGCTGACGCGCACGCCGGTCCCGGCCAACTCGTCGATCATCTCCTGGTGGACGAGGCGCATGACCTCCTTCTTGTCGTCATCGCGCACGCCGTCGAGGAAGGGGACGCTGTCGTCCTTGACGCAGATCTCCACGTCCAGCCCGCGCCGCCACGCCGCCAGCGCCAGCCCGTACGGCCCGCAGCCGCCGTGCCCGGAGGTCATGAACACCGTGGTCGCCTCGCGCCACAGCCGGATCTCCAGCGGACGGTTCAGCTCCAGCTCCGGCTTGAGCGCCTTCATGCCCATCATCAGGGCCGAGGGGCCGCAGGTGAAGTCGAGGGTCTGCTGATAGTAGGGCACCAGCCGGGCTCCGAGCGGCGCGCTGGGCCCGGCGGCACCTAGGCGCTTTTCCAGCCGCAACGCTTCCATGTGGTCTTCGTAGTAATCGGCATAAACACCGAACTCGCGGTATCCATTCCGCTTGTACAGGTCGATGGCGGCACGGTTGTCGCGCCGCACTTCGAGCCTCAGATAGATGCAGTCATGCGCCCGCGCCGCCTGCTCGGCGGCGGTCAGCAGGCGGGTTCCGGCGCCGGAGCGGCGGAACGGCGGATCGACCGCGAAGGAATACAGCCGCGCCAGCGACGTCCCGGCGTGGAAGGCGACCATGCCGTAGCCGGCGATCACGTCTCCGTGAAGTTCCACCAGCACCATGGCGTTGCCCTTGGTGATCATGTGGTGGAAACTGCGGCGGGTCAGGCGGTCGGTCTCGAAGCAGCGCTCCTCGATGGCGAGCAGCGCCGGAATGTCGGAGGGCAGGGCCTGGCGCAGCGTGATCGGCGGCGCGGCGGGGAAATCCAGATCGTCGGGCATGGCGTATGAAATGGGAGGTACGGTCTTGGAGTGCATTCTACTCCCTTCCGTGCGAAGAAAAAGGTGGAGTCCCCCTTTCGCGTTTGGCGTGAAACACTGGGCAGCCGAAAGAACTTCGGCTAGCCTTACAGCTTGCTTAACCAAGAATTCCGAAACTGGCGCTGCTCCCAAAGGCACCCAATTTACCGCATAATCGGCGCACACCGCCGGATCGTCGGACACCGGTTCGCCCGAACGAAGGACATCGACACGCTATGGATGCTCGGCACAAAGCCAGCGAGATCGAACGGCGCAGCCTGGACGTGGACGGGCTGAAACGCTCGTTCCTGGAGTGGCTGGTCTATTCGGTTGGCAAGGACGCGCGCGCCGCCACCCGGCGCGACTGGTTCCACACCGTGGCCCTGTCGGTCCGCGACCGGCTGGTCGACCGCTGGATGGACACCACCCGCACCTACTACCAGCAGGATTCCAAGCGCGTGTACTACATGTCGCTGGAATTCCTGATCGGCCGGCTGCTGACCAACAGCCTGTCCAACCTCGGCATCATGGATGCCTGCCGGCAGGCGCTCGACCAGATCGGGCTGACGCTGGATGAGGTGGTGGACGCCGAGCCGGACGCGGCGCTGGGCAACGGCGGCCTCGGCCGTCTCGCCGCCTGCTTCCTCGACAGCATGGCGAGCCAGGGGCTGCCCGGCTACGGCTACGGCATCCGCTACGAGTTCGGCCTGTTCGAGCAGCGCTTCGAGCACGGCTGGCAGGTCGAGTACCCGGAGCAGTGGCTGCAGTTCGGCAACCCGTGGGAGTTCGCCCGCCCCGAGGTGCTGTACCCCGTGCAGTTCTACGGCCGCGTCGAGGAGTTCCGCGACAGCGTCGGCGAGAAGGCCTACCGCTGGGTCGACGCCGAGCGCGTGCTGGCCATGGCCTACGACACGCCGGTGGTCGGCTTCGGCGGCAAGACCATCAACACGCTGCGCCTGTGGTCGGCGCGCGCCACGCGCGACTTCAACTTCGGCCACTTCAACGACGGCGCCTACATGAAGGCGGTCGAGCAGAAGGTGATGACCGAGAACCTCAGCCGCGTCCTCTATCCCAACGACGCGACCGAGACCGGGCGCGAGCTGCGCCTGAAGCAGGAGTACTTCTTCACCTCGGCCTCGCTGCAGGACATCATCCGCCGCTATCTGCAGCATCACGCCGATTTCGAGAACCTGCCGGCGAAGGCGGCGATCCAGCTCAACGACACGCACCCGTCCATCGGCATCGCCGAGATGATGCGCCTGCTGGTCGACCAGCACGCCGTGCAGTGGGAGAAGGCGTGGGAGATCACCCGCGGCTGCTTCTCCTACACCAACCACACGCTGCTGCCCGAGGCGCTGGAGGCGTGGCCGGTGCGGCTGCTGGAGCGCGTGCTGCCGCGCCATATGCAGATCATCTACGAGATCAACGCGCGCTTCCTCAATCGCTCGAAGGCGCGGGCATCCGGCGACAACGCGCGGCTGTCGCGGCTGTCGCTGATCGACGAGCGCGGCGAGCGCCGCGTGCGCATGGGCAATCTGGCGTTCCTCGGCTCGCACAAGGTGAACGGCGTGTCGGCGCTGCACACCGACCTGATGAAGCAGACGGTGTTCGCCGACTTCCACGCCGAGTTCCCGGATCGCATCAACAACAAGACCAACGGCATCACGCCGCGCCGCTGGCTGCATCAGGCGAACCGCCCGCTGGCCGAGCTGATCTCCAGCCGCATCGGCGACGGCTGGGTGCACGACCTCGACCAGATCAAGGCGATCCTGCCGAAGGCCGACGATCCCGCCTTCCGCGAGGAGTTCCGCCGCGCCAAGCGCAAGAACAAGAAGCGCCTCGCCGCCTACATCGCGCGCCAGACCGGCACCGAGATCAACGTCGACAGCCTGTTCGACGTGCAGGTCAAGCGCATGCACGAGTACAAGCGCCAGTTGCTGAACATCCTGCAGACCATCGCGCTGTACAACGACATGCGCGACAACCCGACGGTCAACTGGGTGCCGGTCACCAAGGTGTTCGCCGGCAAGGCGGCCCCCGCCTACCAGATGGCGAAGCTGATCATCAAGCTGATCAACGACGTCGCCAAGGTGGTGAACCACGACCCGGTGCTGCACGACAAGCTCAAGGTCGTCTACCTGCCGAACTACAACGTCACGGCCGCGGAGATCATCATCCCGGCCGCCGACCTGTCCGAGCAGATCTCGACCGCCGGCATGGAGGCGTCGGGCACCGGCAACATGAAGCTGGCGCTGAACGGTGCCTTGACCATCGGCACGCTCGACGGCGCCAACGTCGAGATCAAGGAGCACGTCGGCGACGACAACATCTTCATCTTCGGCCTGTCGGCGGAGGAGGCGAATTCCCTGCGCGAGGGCGGCGCCTACAACCCGCGCCAGGTGATCGCCGCCAACCCGGCGCTGAAGCGGGCGCTGGACATGATCTCCACCGGCGTCTTCTCGCCGGACGACCCCAACCGCTTCCACCCGATCCTGCAGGCGCTGACCGACGGCGGCGACCACTTCCTGGTGACCGCCGACTTCGAGGACTATTGCCTGGCGCAGGAGCGCGCCATGGAGCTGTACCGGGATCCGGAGGAGTGGACCCGCAAGGCGATCATCAACACCGCCAGCATGGGCTGGTTCTCCTCCGACCGCACGATCAGCGAGTACGCCGAGGAGATCTGGGACGTGCACCCGGTGATCCCGGACAGCAACGGGACAGGGTTCCGCTGAGCCCTCGTCCGCCTCCACGTTCCGTCTCCGACGCCCCCGCGGCCCGCACCGCGGGGGCGTCCGCGTTTTGGCTGGGGGCAGGTATCACCAACAACTAATGTTGAATTCCGGCATTCGGGTATGCTTATTGGTGCGAAGGGATAGTTTGCTGGCGAAAGCATTTTACTGAAATGCCGAGCATCCAGCGTTTGCGGGAGAGTCGTTCATGCGTTGGTTGGGCAAGGTCGGCATCGCGCCGAAGCTGCTGTCGGTGGTCGTTCTGCTGTCGGTGCTGTCGGGGGTTCTCGCCGTGATGGGGCAGGCGACGGTGCGGCGGGTAGCCCACACCCTGCAGGATGTGGACGCCGCCAGCGACATCATGGTGCTGGCCTCGCGGGCCAACACCAGCTTCACCAACTACGCTCGCCTGATGCTGTCGCTGCCGCTGCGCGGGGAGGCCGAACAGCTCAAGCGCGCGCGGGACCTGACCGTGCAGGAACTGGCCACGCTGCGCGAGCGGATCGCCAAGCTCGACGCCGTGCTGCCGGCGCAGGAGCGCCAGAACCTCACGCTCATCACCCAGACCGCCAACCGCTTCGAAGTCATCGAGCGTGAGACGAATGCCCTGATGGAGCGCGGCGACATCGCCGGCGCCATGAAGGCCATCGCCGCCAGCCTGCCGCTCTACGCCGACGCGCGCACCGCGTTCCAGGGTATCGTCGAGCGGACCATGAAGGGCCAGGACGAGATCGTCGCCACCCAGACCGCGGCCAACGATCAGGCGATCGTTCAGCTGACGTTGGTCAGCGTCGCCGGCATCGCGGTCGGGTTGACGCTCGCGGTGTTCCTGATCGTCTTTGCCGTGTCGCGTCCGCTGCGCAGCATGACCGAGGCCATGACGCGGGTGGCCGGCGGCGACCTCGAGGTCGCCGTGCCGTGCCGCGACCAGACCGACGAGTTGGGCCGGCTCGCCGGCGCGCTGGAGACCTTCAAGGCCAATGGCCTGGAAAACCGCCGTCTGGTCGCCGAGCAGGAGGAACAGCGCCGCCAGGGCGAGGTCGAGCGCAAGCGCACGCTGAACCAGATGGCCGGCAGCTTCGAAGAGAGCGTCAAGGGCCTCGTCGAGCGCGTGCATCAGGCGGCGGAGGGGCTGCACACCACCGCCTCCACGCTGTCGGCCGCGGCTGACCAGACCAACCGGCAGTCGGTGGCGGTCGCCGCCGCCGCCGAGCAGGCGACCGCCAACGTGCAGACCGTCTCCGCCGCGGCAGAGGAACTGACCAGCTCGGTCGGCGAGATCAGCCGCCAGGTCAGCGAATCCGCGCGCATCGCCGGCGTCGCCGTCGACGAGGCCAGCCGCACCAACGCCACCGTCGCCTCCCTCTCCGAGGCCGCCAACAAGATCGGCGAGGTGGTGAGCCTGATCAACGACATCGCCTCGCAGACCAACCTGCTGGCGCTGAACGCCACCATCGAAGCCGCCCGTGCTGGCGAAGCGGGCAAGGGCTTCGCGGTCGTCGCCTCGGAGGTGAAGAACCTCGCCAACCAGACCGCCAAGGCGACCGAGGACATCCAGGCGCAGGTCGCCCAGATGCAGCAGGTCACCGGCGTGGCGGTGGAGGCGATCCGCGGCATCACCGGCACCATCGGCCGCATGAGCGAGATCGCCTCAACCATCGCCTCGGCGGTGCAGGAACAGGGGGCGGCGACCCAGGAGATCAGCCGCAACGTCCAGCAGGCCTCGCACGGCACGCAGGAGGTTTCGCACAACATCGCCGGCGTCAGTCAGGCCGCCGGGCAGACCGGCCGCATGGCCGGGGAGACGGTGAGCGCCGCCGACGGCCTGTCGCGGTTGGCGGAGTCGATGCGCAGCGCCGTGGAGGATTTCATCCGCACGGTGCGCGTTGGCTGAGTGCCGCTTTACAAGCCGCACGCCTTCGCGTATGGATGGCGCCATGATCCGCTCGTTCGCCAAGACCACTACCACGACCAAAAAGACTCGCTCCGGCGGGCCTTGCGGACGTGGCGTGCGGTAACAGCGCAACGACACCCACCACGAGGGCCCCGCCGGACACGGACGGGGCCCTTGTCGTATCAGGGCTCCGGTCCGCCGCCCGCCGGGGCCCCGCACACAGGACGGAGTAGCTTGAAGATGTCTGCCGCCAGTTCTTCCAAGAAGGTCGCCATCGTCGGCGCCACCGGCGCCGTCGGCCGCGAGATGATCGACGTCCTCCACCGCCGCAGCTTCCCTGTGGCCGAGCTGCGCCTGCTGGCCTCCGGCCGCAGCGCCGGCAAGGTGGTGGAGACCCCGTACGGCGCGATCACCCTCCAGGAGTACTCGCTGGACCTGGTGAAGGACTGCGACGTGGTGCTGCTCGCCGTGTCCGGCGACTTCGCCAAGGCGCACGCCCCGGCCATCGCCGCGGCCGGCCCGCTGGTGATCGACAACTCCTCGGCCTTCCGCTACGACCCGGAGATCCCGCTGATCGTGCCGGAGATCAACGCCTCGGCCTACGACCCGGCCAAGCGCCTGATCGCCAACCCGAACTGCACGACGGCCATCGCCGTGGTGGCGCTCGGCCCCCTGCACAAGGCGTTCGGCCTGAAGCGCGTCATCGTCTCCACCTACCAGGCGACCAGCGGCGCCGGCGCCGAGGGCATGGCCGAGCTGGAGGAGCAGACCCGCAACGTGCTGAACGGCCAGCCGGCGGCGAACAGCGTCTTCCGCCACCCGATCCCGTTCAACCTGATCCCGCAGATCGACGCCTTCCAGGACAACGGCTACACCAAGGAAGAGATGAAGGTCACCTGGGAGACGCGGAAGATCCTGGACCTGCCGGACCTGCCGCTGTCCTGCACGGCGGTGCGCATCCCGACCTACCGCGCGCACTCCGAGGCGATCACCGTCGAGACCATCCAGCCGGTCACGCCGGACGCGGCGCGCCGCGTGCTGTCCGACGCGCCGGGCGTCAAGCTGACCGACGATCCGGCCAACGGCGTCTACCCGATGCCGCTGAACGCCTCCGGCCAGTTCGACGTCGAGGTCGGCCGCATCCGCACCAATCTGGTGTTCGGCGACCACGGCCTCGACCTGTTCGTCTGCGGCGACCAGCTGCTCAAGGGCGCGGCGCTGAACGCGGTGCAGATCGCCGAGCTGGCGCTGTGACTTAGTTCCCCTCTCCCGTCCCGGGAGAGGGAGGGGCCCGCCCGTAGGGCGGGAGGGTGAGGGTAGGGTCAAGGATCCTTGGATTTACCCTCACCCGGCCGCTGCGCGGCCCCCCTCTCCCGGGGCGGGAGAGGGATTTTCAGGCTTCCTGCGCTGGAAACGCGCGCTTGCGTCCAGCGTTCGTTTTCCATAGGATGAAAGTCCTTGAAGGGCGGGAATGCCGCCGGAGCGAAGTGTGAACTGAACAGCCTCCGCACATTGTTCCACGGTGTTCCACTCTGTTCCATTCGCCGGCACCCGCTACCGGCGCACTGGAACCGCGCCCGTCGCGCTGCTATCTAAGGCGCGCATCACACATCACTTGGGATCAGGCATGTCCGGACTTGAGGACGCCGTTTCCCGGCGACGGACCTTCGCGATCATCGCGCACCCGGACGCCGGCAAGACCACGCTGACCGAGAAGCTGCTGCTGTTCGGCGGCGCCATCCAGATGGCGGGCGCCGTGAAGGCGCGCGGCGAGCAGCGGCGCGCCAAGTCCGACTGGATGAAGGTGGAGCGCGAGCGCGGCATCTCGGTGACCGCGTCGGTGATGACCTTCGACTACGACGGCCGCACCTTCAACCTGCTGGACACGCCGGGCCACGAGGACTTCTCGGAGGACACCTACCGCACGCTGACCGCGGTGGACAGCGCGGTGATGGTCATCGACGGCGCCAAGGGCATCGAGGCGCAGACCCTCAAGCTGTTCGAGGTCTGCCGCCTGCGCGACGTGCCGATCACCACCTTCTGCAACAAGATGGACCGCGAGGCGCGCGATCCCTTCGACCTCATCTCCGAGATCGAGGAGGCGCTGCAGATCCACGTCACGCCGGCGAGCTGGCCGATCGGCATGGGCCGCGACTTCCTGGGCTGCTACGACCTGATCCGCGACCGCCTCGTCCTCATGGACCGCACCAAGGGCGACGAGGTCAGCGAGGGCGTCGAGTGCAACGGCCTCGACGACCCGAAGCTGGACGAGCTGCTGCCCGCCCACGCCGTCGCCAAGCTGCGCGAGGACGTGGAGATGGCGCGCGGCCTGATGCCGGCCTTCGACCTCGACGAGTACCGCGCCGGCCACCTGACGCCGATCTATTTCGGCTCGGCGATCAACAACTTCGGCGTCCAGGAGCTGCTGACCGGGCTGGCCGAGAACGCCCCGCCGCCGCGCCCGCAGCCGGCCGAGCCGCGCACCGTCGAGCCGTCGGAGGACAAGGTCACCGGCTTCGTGTTCAAGGTCCAGGCCAACATGGACCCGAACCACCGCGACCGCATCGCCTTCGTCCGCCTGTGCTCCGGCAAGTTCAGGCGCGGCGCCAAGCTGAAGCACATGCGCTCCGGCAAGCTGCTGGCGGTCAACAACGCCGTGCTGTTCCTGGCCCGCGACCGCGAGCTGGCCGAGGAGGCGTGGCCCGGCGACATCATCGGCATCCCGAACCACGGCTCCCTGCGCATCGGCGACACGCTGACCGAGGGCGAGGAGATCCGCTTCACCGGCGTGCCGAGCTTCGCGCCGGAACTCCTTCAGCGCGCCCGCCTGGACGACCCGATGCGGGTGAAGCACCTGCGCAAGGCGCTGGAGCACTTCGCCGAGGAGGGCGCCTCCCAGGTCTTCAAGCCGCTGTCCGGCGCCGACTGGATCGTCGGTGTCGTCGGCCAGCTGCAGTTCGAGGTGCTGGCCGCCCGCATCGAGGCGGAGTACGGCATCACCGCCAAGTTCGAGGGGGCCGGCGTCGACGCCGCCCGCTGGATCGAGACGGACGACAAGGCCGCCTTGCAGAAGTTCATCGACCTGAACCGCTCGGCGCTGGGCGAGGACCACGACGGCGCGCTGGTGTTCCTGGCGCGCAACGCCTGGCACCTCAACCGCACGCAGGAGGACTTCCCGACCCTGCGCTTCCTCAAGACGCGCGAGCAGAACCGCAAGGTGCAGACGGCGGCCTGACCTTTACGGGCGGCGGATGATCTTTCGAACTACGCCGCCGCCCGAAAGTCGGCTTGACACCTCCACCTCGGTGCTCGACGGTGGGGCGAAGCCGTTCAGCGGGAGCGCGTCGCCGACCTCGACCATCCGCGCCCCGTCCGCTTCGACGGCATTGGGGAGTGCAGAAGCATGCCCGGCGGACCGGTCAACATCTTCGACACCAGCCATTTCCTGCCGCACGGCATCTGCCTGCTCTGGCAGCCGGAGCTTCTGGCGCTGCACGTCTCCTCCGACGTGCTGACCGGGCTGGCCTACTACTCGATCCCGCTGGCGCTGGTGTACTTCGTGTGGAAGCGGCGCGACGTGGCGTTCAGCTGGGTGTTCTGGCTGTTCGCCGCCTTCATCCTGGCCTGCGGCACCACGCACTTCTTCGGCGTGTGGACGCTGTGGAACCCCGACTATGGCCTCCAGGGCATCGTCAAGGCGGCGACGGCGGCGGTGTCGGTGCTGACCGCGGTGGCGCTGTGGCTGCTGATGCCGCGGGCGCTGGCGCTGCCCAGCCCGACGCAGCTGCGCATCGCCAACCAGGCGCTGCACCGCGAGATCGAGGAGCGCCGGCAGGCCGAGGCGCGCTACGCCAGCTTCTTCAACAACCTCGCCGAAAGCCTGTTCGTCGTCATCGTGCGCTCGGACGGGGCGTTCGTCATCGACACCATCAACCCGGCGCACGCCCGCGCCACCGGCCTCGATCCGGCGCAGATCTGCGGCCGCCCGGTGGACGAGGCGCTGCCGCCCGACATCGCGGCGCACGTCAAGGCGCGCTACACGGAATGCGTCGCCGCCGGCCGGCCCATCGACTACGAGGAGACGCTCGACCTGCCGAACGGCCGCCGCACCTGGCACACCGTGCTGGTCCCCATGCGCGACGCCCACGGCCATATCGTGCAGCTGCTCGGCAGCGCGCGCGACATCACCGAGCGCAAGGCGCTGCAGGAGGAACTGGTGCAGGCCTCCAAGCTGGCGACGCTCGGCACGCTGGCCGCCGGCATGGCGCACGAGATGAGCCAGCCGCTCAACATCATCCGCATCTGGGCGGAGAACGCGTTGTCCCGCCTGCGCGACGGCGACCTCGATCCGGGCCGCATCGACAAGGTGCTGACCCTGATCGGCGAGCAGACCGACCGCATGGGCAAGATCATCGACCACATGCGCACCTTCAGCCGGCGCGACGGCGGCGGCACCCAGGTCTTCGCCCCGGTGGAGAGCGTGCGCTCGGCGGTCGAACTGGTGCAGAACCAGTACGCGCTGGACGGCATCACGGTGAATGCGGAACTGGACGAGAAGACCTGCATGGTGCGCGGCCGGCCGTTCCAGCTGGAGCAGGTGGTGCTCAACCTGCTGTCCAACGCGCGCGACGCCATCCTCGACCGACAGGAGGCCGGAGAGCGGGTGGGGCGCATCCAGGTCGGCTTCCTGGTGAACGGCGAGCGGCAGACCGCCTGCATCGCCGTCACCGACGACGGCGGCGGGATTGACGAGGCGGTGCTGTCGCGCGTCTTCGACCCGTTCTTCACCACCAAGGAGGTCGGCAAGGGCTCCGGCCTCGGCCTGTCGATCGGCTACGGCATCGTCGAGGCGATGCGCGGCCGGATCGAGGCGGCCAACATCGACCACGGCGATGGCCGCCGCGGCGTGCGCTTCACCATCACCCTGCCGGTGACCCGCCCTTCGCTCCGCGACGTGGAGATGGCCCATGTCTGACCGCCGCCATGTCCTGGTCGCCGAGGACGAGGCGCTCGCCGCCATAGCGATCGAGGATTTCCTGTCCCGCAAGGGCTACCGCGTCACCTTGGCCGGCGACGGGCAGGAGGCGGTGGAGCGCCTGCGCGACGACCCGGCGGACATCGTCATCACCGACCTGCGCATGCCGCGCCTGGACGGCCGCGGCCTGATCCGCGAACTGCGCGGCATGAGCCCGACGCTGCCGGTGATCGTCATGACCGGCTATCTGACGGCGGAGTCCGCCGACGACGCGCTCACCAACGGCGCGTGGCGCCCGCTGGAGATCCTGCGCAAGCCGGTCAGTCCGCAGGCCATCCTCGACACGCTGGAGCGGATGCTGAACGGCGCGGCCTGATCAGGTCTTCGGGTGGTGGTGGACGTGCGGCTCGCGCCCATGGTCGTGCCCATGGTCGTGCCCACGGTCGTGATGGTGATCATGGGTGTGCGGATGCGGCACCACGCTGACGTCCGCCGGCACCAGGTGCAGGTGCCCGTGCCGGACGCCGCGCTCGGCCATCAGGGCGTTGGCGAAGTCGCGCACCGCGTCGGTCCGGCCCTTCAGCACCGCCACCTCCAGGCACGAGTCGTGGTCGAGGTGGATGTGCAGCGTCGAGTGCGTCAGGTCGTGGTGGGCGTGGTGCGCCTGGGTGATGCGGCGCGACAGTTCGCGCTCGTGATGGTCGTATACGTAGCTGACGCAGGCGACGCAGTCCGGCGCCCGGTCGCGCTCCAGCCGGTCGGCCTCCAGCTTGCCGCGGATCAGGTCGCGCACCGCCTCGGACCGGTTGGCGTAGCCGGTGCGGCGGATGTAGTCGTCGAACTGGGCCAGCAGGTCGTCGTCCAGCGACACGGTGACGCGTTCCATGGGCTTCCTTCCCGGATCTCTTCGGCCACGTGGTTAGCACGGCAACCCGCCCGGCGCATCCGCTGTTGACCGCCCAGCTCACGTATGAAAAATTTGCGGGACTTCATACAAGCCCGCCAACGGGCGCAGCGAGAGGCGCAACGATGCACACCACGACACAGCGTACCCTGGGGGCGGTCCTAGCCGCCGGCATCATCGGTCTGGCCGGCGCGGCGCAGGCCCACACCGGCGGCGCGCACGACGCCGGGTTCGTCCACGGCTTCACCCACCCGTTCGGCGGCCTCGACCACCTGCTGGCGATGGTCACCGTCGGCCTGTGGGCCGCGCAGCGCGGCGGCCGCGCCCTGTGGGCGGTGCCGCTGAGCTTCATGGGCATGATGCTGGCCGGCGGCCTGCTGGGCCTGAACGGCGTCGCGCTGCCGTCGGTGGAACTGGGCATCGCCGCCTCGCTGGTGGTTCTGGGCTCGCTGGTCGCGCTGGCGGTGCGTCCGTCGGTGTGGCTGGGCGCCGCCATCGTCGGCACCTTCGCGGTGTTCCACGGCCACGCTCACGGCGCCGAGGCGCCGGAGGCCGCCGCCCCGGCCCTGTACGCCGTCGGCTTCGTCGCCGCCACCGGCCTGCTGCACCTGCTGGGCATCGCCGGCTTCCGCGCGATCCACGGCATGGCCGTCCGCGTCGCCGGCGCCGCCGTGGCGGCCAGCGGCGTCGCCCTGATGGCGGTCTGATCCGGGGAGGGGGCGCTCCGGCGCCCCCTAATCCTCGATGGGCTCGACGTCGACGCTGACCGTCAGCCCGTGTCCGGCGCCGCCGACAATGATCCCCCGCACCGGGCTGACATCGTCGTAGTCGCGGCCCCAGGCGACCGTGATGTAGTCGCGGTCCGCGATCTGCCCGTTGGTCGGGCACAGGTCCAGCCAGGTTTCCCCACCGCACCACACCGACACCCAGGCGTGGCTGACGTCGGCGCCGACCAGCCGCGGCTGGCCCGGTGGCGGCAGCGTGCGCAGGTAGCCGCTGACGTAGCGCGCCGCCAACCCCATGGAGCGCAGCCCGCCGACCAGCAGGTGGGCGAAGTCCTGGCACACGCCCCGGCGCTTCTGCAGCACCTCGGCCAACGGCGTCGTCACCGTGGTGGCGGTCGGATCGAAGGTGAAGTCGCGGTGGATGCGCCGCATCAGGTCGAGCGCCGCCACCGCCACCGGCCGGCCCTCGCCGAAGGACGACCGCGCGAAGTCGGCAAGGTTCGGCGTCGCCGTCACCAGCGTGCTGTTGAAGGCGAACTGCGCCACCGTCGCCGCGTCGCCCGGCGCACCGACCAGATCCTCCCACGCCGGCGTCTCTTCCAGGTCGAGGATCGGGGAGGCGGACACCTCCACCTCGCTTTCCGCGACGATGGTCAGGCGGCGGTGCGGCTCCTGCACGGCGACGTAGCTGACGGGGTTGCCGAAATGGTCATCGTGGTCGGCGGTCAGCGCCGTTGATGGCGTGACGCGCAACGCGAAGCTCTGCACGCGCTGGCGCGGGTGCGGCCGGGGGCGCAGGTGGACGAGGTGGTGCGACACCGGCACGTCGTCGCCGTAATCGTACCGGGTCACGTGGCGGCAGCGGTAGCGCATCGGGGCGGGCTCACGCGGGTCGGGCGAAGGCATGGCTGAAATAGGCGTGTGCCAGCAGGTTGGAGAGGTCGGGCAGCGTCTGCCCCAGCGCGTCCAGCGCGGTGCGCAGCGCCTCGGGATGGTGCAGCGCCTCCGACCCGCGCAGCGCGGTCCGTGCCGCGGCGACCAGGCGGATGGCGGCGGCGCTCGCCTCGCCGGAACCGCGCGGCAGGGCGGCCACATGCCGCTCCAGCGCGGCCAGCTGGAAGGCCAGCGCCCGCGGGTTCTCCTCGCTGGGCAGAAGCAGGTCGAGCACCGGTCCGCGGTCCACGCCGGCCAGCGTCCGCTCCCGGTAGGCCATGAAGCTCTCACCCAGTTCCAGCAGCACCTCGAGCGACGCCGCCTCGGTGTCGGCGTCCGGCGGCTCGGGCGAGGCGAGGCGGGTGCAGCGCACCAGCGACACCATGTGCACGGCGCGCTCCATGCGGCGGCCCATGTCGAGGAAGCGCCAGCCGTGGCCGCGCATCATGCTTTCCTGCTCCAGCCCGGCCAGCGCGGCCAGCGAAGTCATCAGGTCGTCCAGGCGCAGCAGCAGCGCCGCCGCGTCAATGCGCCGGGCCGGCGTCTGGCTCTGCCGGTCGAGCTGCGAGATGACGCGCCAGAGGTCGAGCGACAGGCGGTCGCGCACGCTGTAGCCGGCGCGGTGCAGGCGCAGCACGTTGGCGCGCAGGCTGTTGGGGTGGCTTTCGTCGAAGACGGCGGCGCGCAGCGCGCTGTCCAGCCCGCGGCTGGTGGCCATGCGCGTCAGCTCCCAGGGGATGACGCCGAGCGGAGCCATCATGTGCAGCAGCACCCTCAGCTCCTCGGGCGCGCCCGGCTGGTTGCCGTCGGTCACCCGGCCATAGGCGCCGCGCAGCAGGCGCACGCAGCCCTCCGCCCGCTCGGCGTAGCGGCCGAGCCAGAACAGGCCGTCGGCGACGCGGCTGGGCAGGTCGCCGGTGGCCGCCCGCAGTGGCCGGGCGTCCGGCACCGCGCGGTGCGCCATCGGCTCGACGCGGCGGCTCGACGAGAGGACCCAGGTGTCCTTGCTGCCGCCGCCGTGCTGCATGGAGACGATCAACCGTCCCGGCTCGGCGCAGACGCGGGTCAGGCCGCCGGGCATGGCGGTGTAGCCGCCGTCCGGCGTGGCGCACAGGAAGACGCGCAGCACCAGCGGCCGCGGCTGGAGGTGGTCGCCCTCCCACACCGGGGCCGTCGATAGCCCGGGCGGCTGGTGGGCCACGAAGGCCCACGGACTGCGCCGGATCCGGGCGGCCAGGTCGTCGCGCTGCGCCACCGACAGCGTATGGCCGTGCACCGGATCGAAGGGCAAGGAGCGGAAGGCGGGGGCGATGACCAGCTCGTCCAGATGCTCCAGCACGTGGGCGCACTCGGCCTCCTGGCCGCACCACCAGGTGGCGACGTGCGGCAGGATCAGCTCCTCGCCGAACAGCCGCTCGTTCAGGCCGTCGAGGAAGGGGCGGAACGACAGGGATTCGAGCAGGCCGCTGCCCAGCGCGTTGGCGACCGCCACGGTCCCGGCGCGCACCGCCTCGGCGAGGCCGGCGACACCGAGCGAACTGTCGACGCGCAGCGCCAGCGGGTCGGCGAAGTCGTCGTCGAGGCGGCGCAGGATGACGTCCACCGGCTCCAACCCCGACAGCGTCTTCAGCCAGACGCGGCGGTCGCGCACCGTCAGGTCGGCACCCTCCACCAGCGTGATGCCGAGGTGGCGGGCGAGGTAGACGTGTTCGAAATAGGTCTCGTTGTAGGGCCCTGGGGTGAGCAGCACGATGCGCCCCGTCCCGCCGCGCGGGGCGAGCGAGGCCAGCGTCTCGCGGAAGTCGGCGAAGAACGGCGCCAGCCGCTCGACCCGGCAGACGCGGAAGCTGTCGGGCAGCACGCGGGTCAGCACCGCGCGGTTCTCCAGCGCGTAGCCGCTGCCGCTCGGCGCCTGGGTGCGATCGGACATCACCCACCAGCGCCCGTCGGCGGCGCGGGCGAGGTCGGCGGCATAGAAGTGCAGGTGGGTTCCGCCCGGCACCGGCACGCCGTGCACGGCGCGGCGGAAGCCGGGATCGGCGAAGACCAGGGCCGGCGGCAGCGCGCCGTCGCGCACCAGCGTCTGCGGCCCGTAGACGTCCGCCAGCACGGCGTTCAGCAGCCGGGCACGCTGCGCCAGCCCGGCGGCGATGGTCTGCCATTCCTCGGGCGGGATGACCAGCGGCAGCATGTCGAGCGGCCAGGGCCGCTCCATGCCCTGCGGGTCGCCGTAGATGTTGAAGGTGACGCCGTTCTGGTGCAGCAGCCGGCGCGCCTCCTCCCACCGTTCGGCCATGCGGCCGGGGTCGAGGCCGCCCAGCGAGCCCATGAAGGTCTGCCAGTGCGGGCGCAAACGGCCGCGGCCGTCCACCATCTCGTCGTACACGACGGGTGTGGTGTAGCCGAGGGCGTCGGCCTCGCCGAACAGCGAGCCCTGCGCGACGGAGGAAATCGAGGTGTCGGCCAAGAAGCGGTCCGCTGGGCTGTGTCGCAGCGGGAGTGTGGACGCCCGCCGCCGCCCTGGCAAGGGGGTGCCCCCTCCGCGCCGCAGCGGGCGGGAGGGGGCGGTCCGCCTACAGGGGCTTCAGGTACTCGATCAGCTGCCAGCGCTGCTCGTCGCCGAGCTTGGCGCCGTATTCGTGGCCGCTGTTCAGGTTGCCGCGGATGGTGGCGTCGAACGGCCAGGGCGCGTCGGTCGCCTTGACGTCGACGCCGACCTTCACGGTGTCCAGCGTCTGCGAGCCCATGCCGAACTTCGTCGCGCGGTCCTTGGCCGGCAGCAGCAGGTCGTAGAGCGTCGGCACCGAACCGTTGTGCAGGTAGGTGCCGTAGCCCAGACGCCGTCGAGCGGACGGGCCTTGTAGGCGAACAGGCTCTCGATCGCCGCGTCGGGGTTGGCCGGTGCGGCGGCGACCGCCGGGGCGGAGGCCTTCGGCTTGGCGGCGTGCACCGCGGCTGTCGGGGCACGGGCCGGCGTGAAGGTGCGGGCCAGCTTCTGGGCGATGACCTTGGCCTGCTCGCTCTCCGGCTCGCCGGCCTTGGGTTGGGTAAAGGGACGGGTGTCCTTCAGCGGCACCACCGAACCGACCGGCTTGGCGGCGCTCACCGGGGCGGCGGTGGCGCGGGCGGCCGGGCTGGCGGCCGGGGCCGACGCGGCGGCCGACGACGGAGTCCGCAGCTCGTGCTGGTCGTCCTCCAACAGGGCGGCGAGCAGCGACGGGTCCTTGACGATGTCGCCGATCAGGCTGCCGATCACCACGTTGCCGAGCACCGCGACGCCCGAATCCGGGTTGCCCAGCGGCTTGCCGATCAGCGGCGGCATGGTGACGCCGGCGATCGGCGTGGTGTTGACGCGCCGGCACACCGCCATCACCGCCATCACCGGGTCGGTGCGCAGGCTGGTGTAGCTGAGCATGCCCTTGTCCACCGCGGCCTGCGGCCCCTGGGTGCACAGCACCGGCAACACGGTCTGCAGCGGCGCCTTCTAGGTGAACAACGGCTGCATGGTCACCGGGATCTCGGAGGTGACGGTCTCGCCGCGCGGCACGACGGCGTGGCAACCCTCGCAGTTCTCCTTGTAGAGCGCCGCGCCGGCGTCCTTCTTGACCGGGTCGATGCGTCCGGTGATCTGGTCGGGCCACACCGGGGACCGGAGCGTGCGGAGTTGCTCCTCCATCTCCACCAGTTGCTTACCGCGCACCGTCGAATCATAATAGTAGTGCAGGGGAGTCGGCTTCTTCAGCATCGCCTTGCCGAACACGCCCAACACCTCGCCGGCGTTGCGGACCAGGGCGTCGACGCGATTCTTGTTGGGCACCGCGCCGTCGTACTGCACGACCGGCTGCAGGGGCGCGTCCCACAGGAACGGGTAGCTGACAGGTGCGTTCGGCGATACGTTGTTCGTCGGGATCCCCATGTCTATGACCGAGATCCGGTTGAAGATCATCTGGAAGGCGTCGGTGCGGCCCGGGCCCCAGGTGGCGACGGTCGGCGTGCTTTCCTTCACGAAGGTCGCGAACTCCTTCGAGAATTTGCCGAAGTCGGCGCGCAGCTTGTCCTTCTGGGCCTTGGTTTGGCTCTTCAGCACCTTGGCGGCGAAGGCGCCGAACGCCGCGTCGTCCTTGCGGGTGGCCTCCACCGCGTCGCGCAACGCGGTGATGAGGGCGAGCAGGTCGCCGGTGGTCGGCGCGCCGTCGATGCGCAAAATGTTGGCGCCGACCTTCAGGTCACCGGTGTGGCACGCCGCGCAGGTCATGCCGATCCAGGTGGCGCCGGTGTCGGGATCGGTGTCCTTGACGAAGCCCACCGCCAGCTTGTCGGGATTGAACCTGTTCGGCGCGTCCGCGAGGTAGCCGAAGCGCGGCACCAGGCTGTCGGCGAGCGGCTTGCCGGTGGCCGGGTCGACCAGCGCCATGAACCAGTCGTAGGGCATGATCTGCGAGCCCTGCGTGGTGTTGTAGTACCACTCGCGGACGTCCGGGTTCCAGTTCTGGTCCAGGTACCAGAGGCTGCCGACCTGCTGCGGCGGGTTGACGGGAACTGGGCGGGGCGGTTCGGGCGGCGGCTCGGCGCAGCCGGCCAGCAGCAGCGTGCCGGCGGCCAGCGTGGCGAACAGGCGGTTGGTCACGTCGATCTCTCCCAAAGCGGCTTGTCTGTTATCGTGCATACGGGGGGCGGCACGGTACGACACGACCTGGGGCGGCCGTAATGGATTATGAGTTGTTGCGTGGAGCGATAAGTAAACGCATACCGCGATATTCGTTATCACTCAGTTTCTATGCCCGGAACAACCTGGGACGGGGAGGGTTGGCAAGACAGGGACGACTCAGCCGCGTGGCGCGACGGCAACGCTTCGGGAATCGCTGCACCGGCGGTACTGTTTTTTCTATCAATGAACCATTCTTAAAGTTAACGATAAGCGCGATGGCAGCGAGGCTTGCCAAGGCCCACGCGCCACCTCCATTTAACGAATGATGGGCACACGGGGAATCGCCGGTCCATGGTGTCATTGACCGCCGCGACGTCTGGTTCCAAGGCTCGCTCGGCATCAGCCGAGTCGGGGGCTGGGCGCGGTGTGGTCACCGGCAAGTACTTCAACTTCAACCCGTTGCCCCCGGCCGACGACGTGCTGGGCAACCCGCTGGTGGTGCAGAACCTGCCCATCCACAGGCGCCCGAAGGAAACCTGGCGGAGCCGGATGTCGCGCTTCCTGTCCGGGCTGAACCTGGGCAACGGGTCGCAGACGACGCGGCTGCGCTGGAAGCTGCAGGACACCATCGCCTCGGTTCTGGCCTCCGTCTCTCCAGCGGTGACGCTGGCGGAGCGGCGCGGGCCGCAGGGGCGCGGCGGCAGGGCGGTGCCGGTCATCATCGTGCGCCACCCGTACCACCTGCGGCACGTCTTCGACATGATTCCGCAATTGCCGCAGGAACTGGGCGCGGAACGCCGCTTCCTGGAGATCCTGGCGAGCCGCATCCTCAAGAAGTACGGCGAGCAGATGAGCGCCATGAAGGGCGGCGTCGCCTTCTCGTTCGAGCACGAGGCCAAAGAGTACTTCCACGCCGGCTTCAAGCTGGAACGCCAGATCAAGAAGGTCAGCAGTCCCGACGAGCGCTTCGCGGCGTTGCAGAATATCTACGCGGTCTACTTTCATGGGCGGCAGTACTATTATTACGCGCTGCTGCGCCGGGAAAAACTGCAGCCGGACAACAAATTGTTCATGTTCTTCTCGCGCGCCTGCTATTTCATGGCGCGCATCGACTGGAGCGGGCAGCTCCTGGAGAAGCCGAACCCGCGCTCGCTGCCGTCGCGCGACGAGATGATGTTCTACGTCCAGCGTGACAAGACGGTCCTCATGCGCTACCGGTCGGATCCGGATTTCCAGCGGCAGGTGAAGAGCGTGCTGGAAGCCTTCCCGTCCTGAGTTTCAGCCCGAGTGCTTCCATGCGCCTCCTTGCCCTGTCCTTCGCCCTGTCCTTTGGGATCCTGGCCGCCGGTGCGGCGCAGGCGGTCGGCCCCGACTGCGCGCAGGCGAAGCGCCCCGTCGACCAGTTGATCTGCAAGGACGAGGCGCTGGTCGCGGCGGAAGAACGGCTCGACGGTGCGGTGAAGGAACTGGACGCGGCGCTGAACGGCGAGCGCCGCGAGAAGCTGGTCGTCGCCCAGCGCGACTGGATGCGTCGCCGTGACGAGGCCTGCCCGGTCACGGCGGCCGACCTCAAGGCGCCGCCCAGGGCCCAGGATCGCGTGGAGTGCCTGACCCGGGTGGCGGAGCAGCGCGTCGTGCAGCTCCAGGCCGATCTGAAGGGCGAGCGCGACGGCGTGCGGGCGCTGCCGTTGACCATCACCGAGGCCGAGCCGATCAAGCTGCCGCCGCAGCGCGCCGGCGCCGCGCCGCCGCGCCGGGCGGTGCAGCTGGCGGCGCTGAACGGTCGCTGGGCGAAGGCCGATCCGGCAACCCGGCGCCCCATAGACGACTGCCGCACCGCCTATCTTGAGATCGGCAAGGACGGCCAGTTCGCGCTGCGCGACCCGCGCATCGAGACGCTTCCGGTGGACGGCCGCGTCGCCTTCGCGGGCAACGATCCGTCCGATGGGGTGAGCTTCTCCGGGGAAGGGGCCGCGCCACGCGGCACGTTGCGCCTGGAGCCGGGCGAGAGCGCGCGCCTGGACCGCGTCGCATTGCGCCTGGAGCAGCCCTTCGCCTTCGGCGCGACGTTCGTGCGCTGCCGCTAAGCCAGCGCCTCCAGCCGCAACCGCACCGTGCCCGACAGGCTGGCGTCCGGCGGCAGGGTGCGCAGACCGGCGTCGGCCTCCTCGGAATGGTTGACGGCGTCGATCATGTGACTGACCGGCTCCACGCACAGGTAGCCCTCGCCCCGCGGCGCGTAAACCACGAGGTGGCCGAACAGCGGGTCCGCCTCGATCACCAAGCGGCGTCCGAGGTGCGGCCAGTCCACGGCGGCGCGGCCGTCCCAGCCGGGGAAGCCGTTGTCCACCACCACCTCGTCCATGATCCGCCCGTCCGGGAAGCCCCAGCGGTCCGGCACCGGTGCGCGTTCGCGCGGCAGCAACGTGGCGTCGCCCAGCCACACCGAGCCGACGGCGGCCGTCAGCCGGGTGCCCGGCGGCTTCGGCAGGTAGGGGTGCAGGCCGAGGCCGGCGGGCATCGGGCGGCCGCTTTCGTTCTCGATCTCCAGCCGCACCTCCAGGCCGTCGGGACGCACCGTGATGGTCTGCGCGGCGCGGTATGCCCAGGGCCAGGTATCGGCGGTGTGGCGGTATCCCAGGCGCAACGTGGTGTCGTCCTGCGCCTCGACGGTCCAGGGATGCTCCCAGCCATGGCCGTGCAGCGGATGCGTGCAGTGCGGGTGGTTGAGCGGCAGCGCCACGTCCATCCCCTCAAAGCGGAAACGTCCACCGGCGATGCGGTTGGAGAAGGGAACCAGCGGGAAGCAGGCGAGATCGGCCGCCGAACCGCCATCCAGCGCGCTGCCCGGCGTCGGACGCAGCAGGTGCAGCGGGCCGTCGTCGCCCCACAGCGTCAGCCGGGCGATCGCCCCACCGATGTGCGGCGCCGCAACGCATTCCATCAGGCCGTGCCGGAGCACGACCGGGCCGAGGGTGTCGGTCATGGGCACGTCGGCTCCTCGTGCGATCCGGGATGGGGCTCACAATCGTACCGCACCTGCGAAGGGAAGGGGAGCGCCGCATTGCGAAGAATGTAGGTATTTTTCTTGCGATCGCGCCTCTAGTATACGGTGGATTTACCCGTTCCCCCGACAATGGGGGCCTCCGCACACCAATCGTTCCGGATCATGGAGCCCAAGGCAGCACAACGGCCGCCCCCCGCGACCCTCGGCTCCCTCGACGAAGCCGAGGTGTGCCAGACGCTGGCCGATTATCACGGGCCGCTTGGGCGCACCGTGATGGGGATCGTGCTGCGCCAGCACCTCGACTCCCAGATCCTGACGCCGACGGAGGTCATCCACTCCCTCAAGCATCTGAAGGCGCTGCTGGAGCAGGGGCAACTGGTCGAGAACGCGCTGATCAAGGTGACGGCGGCGCAGGCCCGAGCGCCCGGGCAGGACGCGCGCACGCGCCGCCTGGCGATCCAGAACGCCATCGGCGACACGCAGACCAAGGCCCGCGGCGCGCAGATCGCCTTCGCGGAGCTGCCGAAGTCCCGCCCCATGGTCGAGCAGATCATGGCCATGGAGCCCGGCAAGACGCCCACCGGCAACTTCGAATACGACCTCCGTGTGGCGCTCAGTCTCGACTTGACGGCGCTGCGGTCGTGGTCGGGCAAGTTCGACCGGCTGAACCAGCTGCTGCAATGGGACCGCGATGAGCGGCTGGCGGCGGCTGTTGACGGCTGCTTCGCCGACATCCTGTCCTCCGCGGCGGCGGTGCAGGAGTTGCACGGCACTCCGCTGTCGCCGGGGAGCATGGCGACGACGCTGTGCGAACTGCTGCTGGGGCGCACCACGGTGGGCTCGGCGCTGGGTCCGAACCGCATGGGGCTGCTCAACGCCATGTTCCGGCAGGGCAAGCTGCCGCAGGCGCGGGCCGCGGTGCTGGACCGCATCCGCCGCATCCTGCGCGCTCCGCAGCCGCTTGGGCGCGTGCCGGCGGACGACGCCCAGGTGCTGAAGGCGGTCATGGGCCAGCTGCTGACCCGTGAGGGCGTGGTCGGCGACGCGCCGATGGCCGAAGCGCTGGCGGTGCGCTATTCCCGCCGGCTTGAGCAAGGCGGCGCCACGGCGTTCCGGCAGTCGGTGCTGGCCATCGCCGAGACTCAGGCCGACCTGTTCGCCCGGCTGCGCTACCTGCTCGCTGCGGCATCCTCGCCGGCCGGCGAGAAGCTGCGCCCCGACATCGTCGAGGCGATGGAGGCGGCGCTCAACAACGAACTGCTGATCGAAAACGTCATCGTCCAGTCGCCGGACCTCGATCTCGTCCGCCAGCACATCATCGGCACGGTCGAAGCGATCGGGCGCTCGCCGCTGCTCGACGAGGTGCGGGGGCGGCTGGCCGAGCGGTTGGGCAACGTCGTCGACGATTTCACCAAGCGCGGCCGGCTGGTGCACCGCCTGCGCCAGGTCGAGCCGGTGTTGCGCCGCCGCGTCATCCGGCTGGCGGAGTTGGCGACCTCCGGCCTCGTGCGCGGTGACGGGGCCTACCCGCTGCTGCGCCAGCACATCCTGGAGATCGCCAAGCAGCCGCAGTTCCAGTTGGAGTTGTCCGGCCAGCAGGGCTCCGACGTGGCGCAGGCCGAGGTGCGGCGGCTGTTCGAACTGCTTGAACGGTTGCGGCAGGCGCCGCCGCCGAGCGGCCTGACGGTGCCGGTCGCCGCTGTCCGGGGCCCCGCCGCCGCGCCGTTCCCGGCCACCGTGGCGACGGTCGAGACGGCACCCACGGTGGCGCAGCCGATGCGGCCCGCCCCCCCCACGGCGCCTCCCGCTCCGGCGCCCGTCCGTCCCGCCGCTCCGGCGCTGGAGGATACCCGCTGCGCCAGCTGCTTCGAACAGAAGGTGCCCGCGGAGCCTTGCGCCGCCTGCGGCTACCCCAAGCGTAGCGACGGCCGTCCCGGCATCCACCTGATACCGGGCACCGCCTTGCAGGGGCGCTACCGCGTCGGCCGGGTGCTGGGGCAGGGCGGGTTCGGCGCCACCTACCTGGGCTGGGACGAGCGGCTGCACGTCAAGGTCGCGGTGAAGGAGTACTACCCGGCCAACCTGATCTCCCGGGTGCCCGGCAGCTCCGACGTGACTCCGTTCTCCGATGAGCACGCCAAGGGTTTCACCGCCGGCCTTGCCAAGTTTCTCGACGAGGCGCGGATGCTGGCGCGGCTGCGCGACGTGAAGGAGATCGTCGGCGTTCAGGATTTCTTCGAGGAGAACGGCACCGCCTACATCGTCATGGAACTGCTGGAGGGCGGCACGCTCAAGAAGTACATCGCGGAGAGCGGCGGCAAGCTTGACGCGCGGCGTGTGCTGGCGGTGATGGCGCCGATCATGAAGGCCCTGCAGACCGTGCACGACCAGGGCCTGATCCACCGCGACATCAGCCCCGACAACATCTTCCTGACCGCATCGGGGGAGCGCAAGCTGCTGGACTTCGGCGCGGCGCGCCACGCGGCCGGGCAGGCGGCCAACCTGACGGTGATCCTCAAGCCGGGTTACGCCCCACCCGAGCAGTACTCGCAGGACGGCAAGCAGGGGCCGTGGACCGACGTCTATGCGCTGTGCGCCACCATGTACTGCGCGCTGACCGGCAAGCCGCCGCCGGACGCCACCGGGCGTTTCATGAACGACAACGTGCCAAAGCCCTCCGCCGTCGGCGTGCAGCTGACGCCGGCGTTCGAGAAGGTGCTGATGGGCGGCCTCGCCATGCGCTTGCAGGACCGGCCGCAGAGCATGAAGGACCTGCTGAAGGCCTTCACCACGGCCATGGCCTGACCCCGCCGGCCGGGCCGGCGGGGTGTGTTGCGGGACGCTTACTTGGCGTCGGCCGCGACCTGCATCTTGATGATCTTGTCGGGATCCTTGACGCTGCCGTTGCGCGCCTGGTCGCCCTTCTTGATCATGTCGACGAAGTCCATGCCTTCGACGACCTTGCCCCAGACCGTGTATTGCTTGTCCAGGAACGAGGCCGGGCCGAAGCAGATGAAGAACTGGCTGTCGGCGCTGTTCGGGTCGGGCGTGCGGGCCATCGACACGGTGCCGCGCACGTGCGGCTCGTTGTTGAACTCGGCCTTCAGCTTCGGCTTGCCCGAACCGCCCGAGCCGGTGCCCGTCGGGTCGCCGGTCTGCGCCATGAAGCCGTCGATGACGCGATGGAAGACGACGCCGTCGTAGAAGCCGGCGCGGGCCAGTTCCTTGATGCGGGCGACGTGGCCGGGAGCCAGATCGGGGCGCATCTCGATCACGACGCGACCGTCCTTCAGGTCGAGGTAAAGGGTGTTTTCCGGATCCAAGGCGAAAGCCTCCCCTGCGATGAAAAAGGCGCTGAGCAGCGCCATCGTTGCGATGCGCACCAACCGAAACATGAGAAACTCTCCGATGTGCCGATGCGGCGGAGGGACGATAGGGGAAACGCGGGCGGTTGCAAAGCCGCCCAGGGAAGATAGTGGGGTGCCGGGGTGTTCACCACCACGAACGGCGAGAGGACACGGCGGGTGCGGCGACGGAAGCAGGCATGGATGGTGGCGGGTGTCGTGGCGCTGGCGGTGCTGGCGAGCGTCGCTGCGACGCTGCCCGGCCTGCTCGGCACCGCCTTGACTTACGTGATGCGCCGGGGCGGGCTGGGCGACGCCACCGCCGAGGTGACCGCCCTGGGTGTGACCGAGAGCCGGCTAAACCTGCGCGCTGCCGGTATGGACACGCAGGTTGCCGTGCGCCATCCTTGGAGCGCCCTGCTGCGCGGCCGGGCCGAGCGCATCACCGTCTCCGGCATCACGGTGCGGCCGACGGATCTGCAGGGCCGCGGTGGCGGTGGGGGCATCCCGGCGCTGCCGGCGGACGAACTGGTGCTGGCCGGCAGCCGCGTGGTGCTGGACTCACCCGGCGGGCCGCTGACCGTCGCGGTCGAGGCGGTCGTGCGCCCCGAGGGCGACATACTGACTTTCACTGGAACGGTGACGGCGCTCGGCGTGACCGTGGAGGCGAAGGGCCGCCATGATCCGGCGCGCGGTACCGGCAGCGCCGACCTGCGTCTGCGACCTGTCCGGCTGCGCGAGGGCCAGCCCAACCTCGCCGCTCTGGTACCGCGTGCCGTGGGGGCGGTCGTCACCATGGCGGGGAAGGTGAGCGGCCGCGCCAAGCTGGCGTGGGACGGCAAGGGACTAACCTCCTCGGGCGAAGTGCTGATGGAGGACCTGGCGGGGTCGGCCGGGCCGGTCGGCGTCGGCGGGCTGAGTGGCGTGTTGCGCTTGACGAGCCTGTGGCCGCCGGTGCTGCCGAGCGGGCAGACGCTGGCGGTGAAGACGCTCGATGTCGGGCTGCCGCTCACCGACGGGGTGGTGACGCTGGGGCTGACGCGGCGCGGCGTGCTTGACATCGACCGCGCGGAATGGCGCTGGGCGGGCGGCACCGTGCGGGCCAAACCATTCGAGATCGCGCTGGAGTCGCCGAGGGGCACCATCGAGCTGGAGGCGGAGGGGCTGGACCTTGGCACCGTGCTGGCGCTTGCCAGCCTGGAGGGACTCTCGGCGGACGGGCGGCTGCGCGGCACTCTGCCGATTCGATTCGCCAGCGGCAAGGTCCGCCTGGATGGCGGCGTTCTGGAGGCCGCCGCACCGGGCGCCCTGCGCTACGACCCGGCGACGCCGCCGGCCGGGCTGCAGGGGGATCCAGGCAGCCCGACGGCGCTGCTGCTCGGTGCGCTTACCGACTTCCGCTACGAGAGCCTCAGCGCGACCGTGGACGGCGAGGCGGGCGGCGAGATGCGCGTCGGCCTGCGCATCCGTGGCGCCAACCCGGAATTCTACGGTGGCCACCCGGTGGCGCTGAACCTTAATCTCAGCGGCGCGCTCGACCGGATCCTGCGCCAAGGCCTGGACGCCTACCGCATCCCCGACGCGGTGCGCGAGCGCATGCTCGACTACGAGAAGAAGGGACCGTCATGACCGACCCCACCCCGCGCCTCACGGTGGCAGCCCTGGCAGCGTGCATCGCCGCCTGCGCGCCGACCGTCAAGATCGAAGCGCCGGATAAGCCCATCGAGATCAACCTGAACGTCAAGATCGAGCAGGAAGTGCGGGTGAAGGTCGAGCGCGACCTGGAGAAGGCCATCCAGGACGATCCGGCGCTGTTCGGCGTGACTCCGGCCAAGCCCAAGGGGAAAGCCCAATGAACCGCTGGTTTCCGCTCCTCGCCCTGGCGCTGGGCCTGGGGCTGTCGGTGCCCACTTTCGCGCAGGATCCGCTGGCCGGCGCCAAGCAGGCAGGACAGCTGGGCGAGCGCCCGGATGGCCTCGTCGGCGTGGTGCCCGGCGCGCCGGTCGCTGCACAGGCCGTCGCCGATCAGGTGAACGCCCAGCGTCTGCAGCGCTACCGCGACATCGCCGCGTCCAACGGCACTTCGGTGGACAAGGTGCAGGCGGTTGCCGGCCAGCAGCTCATCGACCGCACCCCGGCCGGGCAGTACGTGCTCAGCGGCGGGAAGTGGGTGAAGAAGTAGGACTCAGGGGAAGGGGCAGCGGTCGGCCGTGACCTCCACGAACGACCGCGGGCCGGGCGTAAAGGTGAAGCGGTGCTCGGTCTGGTCGACCACCACCGACTGGTGCAGCGGCAGCGGGCCGGCCACCACCGTTTCCTTGCCGGCCTGGGTGACGATGCGGATGCGCACCGGTTGCGCCGGATCGTACCAGCTCTCCGGCTGGCCCTGGGCGTTGCGGGCCGACAGGCCCTCGCCGGTCACCGTGATGGTGCCGTTGCCGAAGGTGGTGGAGCGGTTGCCGGCCTTGAGCAGCGGGGTCGCCAGCACGAAGCGCTTGCTGTCCGGCGCCTGACAGTTGCGCTGGGTCTGCGCGTGCTCGATGACGAAGGCGAGGCGCGCCGGGTCGAGGCCGGCGGACAGCCGCTCGGACACCAGCTTGGCCAGGCGGGCCAACTCGCCGGTCGGCACCTCGCGCTTCAGGCGGGCCTCCATCTCGCCGGCGCGCGCCTCGGCGGTGCGGGCGGCGTTCTGCATCTGGCCGGCGAGCAGTTCCAACTCCGCCTTCTGGCGCGACAGGGTGGAGACCTCCTCGCGCAGGCTGACGTCGCGGCCCTTCATCTGCTCGACGCCCATCTGGTAGGCGAACAGCCCGGTACCCAGCAGCAGCGCCGCCAGCAGGCCCAGCTTGACCACTCCGGTGAGGAACCGGCGCCGGTAACGTTGATCGTAATCGTATCGGCCGAGGGACATGGGGGGACGCGGTCTATGGATGGGGCTGTCTGTGGGCGGGGCGCCGCCGGATCGCGGCGGGCCCTAATGGCTACCGGCAACGCCCGCGCGTTTCAACCCTTCACGCGCAGGGCCACGGCTGTGCTAGGTATGCGCGGAAAGCGTTTGTTGCGGAGCGACGATGAAGGCCTTGCTGCTGGACCGGGATGGTGTGGTCAACGTGGATCACGGCTATGTCTGCGAGGTGGAGCAGTTCACCTTTATCGACGGCATCTTCGCCCTGACCCGACGGGCGGTCGACCACGGTTTCCGCGTCGCCGTGATCACCAATCAGTCGGGCATCGCCCGCGGCTACTACCCGGAGAGCCAGTTCCTGGACCTCAGCCGGTGGATGACGGCGTCGTTCGAGCGGCACGGCGTCACGCTGGCCGGCGTGTTCCACTGCCCCTATCACAAGGCCGGCACGATGCCGCCGTACAACCGTGAGAGCTTCTGGCGCAAACCGAACCCCGGCATGATCCTGGAGGCGCAGCGGCGCCTTGGTCTCGACCTCGGCCATTCGCTGTTTCTGGGCGACCAGCCCTCCGACATGGCGGCGGCACGCGCCGCCGGGGTGGGGCGGCGCGTGCTGCTGACGCACGGCCAGCCCACGCCCTGCGCCGACGCTGACCGCGTCGTCGCCACGCTGAGCGAGGCGGAAGTCCTGCTCTGAGCCCTCGGCGGCCTTAAAACAGGCCGCCCAGGCCGGGGGTGCGGAATTCGCCGAGGTTCTTGAAGACCAAGCGGAAGTACAGCGTGTTGCCGTCCTTCACGTCACCCACCGTGTTGGTGTAGTCGCGCCGGGCGATGGTCTGAAAGGTGAAGCACTCGTCCTGATAGGTCAGCACGGCACCCGCGGCGCGCGGTCCCGGCGCCGGGCGCAGCGACTGCACGTGGCTGGCGCCGACCGACCAGCGCGGGGCGAACTGCGAGCTGACGCCGATGGTGATCTGCTCCAGGTCGGTTCGGGTGGCCGTGCTCGTCGGCGTGTTGTCCAGGTAGCTGTAGGCGGTGGACAGCGTGAACTCCGGCACGCCGACCATGCCGGACAGGGAGTGTCGGCGGAAGCGCAGGGTGTCCGGATCGATCCGGAAGCTGTAGTTGGCGTCGAGCCAGGAGGCGGGTGAGAGGTCGAGGCGACCGACATAGTCCGAGCGGCGATCCCGCAGGCCCGACGCCGCCGGGTAGGCGTTCTCCTGGTTGAAGCGGTAGCTTTGGCCGACGAACAGGCTGGCCGATCCCTGCCGGTAGCCGTAGATCGCGGTGCGCAGGCCGTAGGTGATGCGGGTGCCGCCCTCAAGCCGGTCGATGCCGGGGAAGCGGTTGAACATAAACAGGTTGGCTTGATCGAACTCGACGTCCTGGCTGTCCTCGTTGGGGACATCCGGATCATTGGGCGCGCGCGGCGCGGTCGTGACGGCGACCAGCGGCTCGATGAGCTGCTGCGAGCTTTCGCCGTAGCGCGCGAACGGGTAGCGCACCGTCACCTGCCCCTGTGGGAACAGGAGGAAGCGTGACGCCGAACCGCGCTCCACCGCCGTCGTCTCGGGGCGGTCGTAGTGGCTGGAGTTGTGGCCGACGGCCAGGACACGGCCCTCGAAGGTCGTCACGAAGCCGAGGCTGGAGGTGATGTCGCGCCGCCATCCCGGCTCGACGTGGAAGCGCCGTGTCGAGGCGCCCTGACGGCGGTACAGCGACAGGATCCCGGAATCGAGCGACCAGCGCCCGCCGAACAGGCTGCCCGGCTCGCCCATGGCGCTGTAGACGGCGAGCGGACCGACGATCGGCTCCTCGACCGTGTTGCCGTAGCGCAGGTCCTGCCAACTGTAGGCACTCACCGCGGCGTAGTTGCGGCCACGGAAACCCTCGACGAAGGCGCGGCTGGTCAGGAAGTCGTCGCCGCGGTTGTCGAAATACTTGCGCAGGTAGGTCTCGTCGCTGGCGCGCTTGACGTCGAAGCCGGCGCGCCAGACCTCGTCGATCTCGAACAGGCCGCGGGCGAAGAAATGGCCGCGCAGCTTGTTTTCCTTGGGGGCGTTCTTGTCGGCGAGGCCATTCGGCAGCTCGCCCTGGGTGACGCTGCCGTTGAGGGTGAGACGGCCGCGCTCGAAGCGCTTGCGGTACTCGCCGCCCAGCAGCAGGCCCTGCTTGGAGAAGCCGCCGACCTCGACGGTGGCGTCCTGGTCGGGGCCCATGTCGATGTAGTAGCGCGGCCGGATGAACAGGCCGAGGTCGCTGCTGGAGCCGAGCAGCGGCGTCAGAAAGCCGCTCTTGCGGTCAACCGTCGCGTCGGGCTGCGACAGGTAAGGCGTGTAGGCGACCGGAACGCCGAACATCTCCAGCACGGCGTCCTTGTAACGGATCTCGTGTTCTTCCTTGTCGTGGACGACGCGCACCGCGCGGACCTGCCAGAGCGGCGGTCGGGTCGGATCCTCCTTGCACAGTTCGCAGGGGCTGTAGACGCCGCGGTTGACGCGCAGGATGCGCTCGCCGCGCCGCTCCGCCTCGTTGCCGGCCATGCGGCTGTTGTCGGTCATCAGCACGCGCAGGTTCTCGACGAACGCGTCGCGCATGTCGTCGGTCAGCTCGGCGTAGTCGGCGAACAGGATGTCGCCCGACGGCTCGACGATGCGGATGTTGCCGGTCGCCGTCACCACCTTGGTGGTGCGGTTGTAGGTGATGGTGTCGGCGCGCACCGTGCGCAGGCTCTGCGACAGCTCGACGTTGCCGCGCGCGGTGACGAGGCCCTGCTGCTCGTCGAAGGTGACGGAATCGGCGGAGAGCAGGACCGGCTGGTTCCCGTCCTTCGGCGAGGGAGCCTGCGCCTGGCCGGGCGTGGCCGTCGCCACGCCGCACGCCACCATCACCCCGAGCAGACCGGAGAGAAGAGCGACGCGGCGCGGTTGGCGTTTCGTCGAACGGGACTTGCGGCGGGACCGGGCGGACCGGCTGTGCGTACGGGACATACCCGAACGTTTGAGGTAACGGTGCAGCCAAGTCAACGGTCTCGCGGATTTCCCGCCACACCGATGCCGGCGCGCCACGGCAGGCGGCGGAATCCGCCGCCTGCAGCGCCTCAGTTGAAGGCTTTGAAGGTGATCAGCGTGAACGTGTCGCGCACACCGGGCAGCGTCTGGATCTTTTCGGTCACGAATCGGCCGATGTCCTGATCCTGCGCCAGGTAGCACTTCATCAGTAGGTCGTACTGGCCGGAGATCGAGTGGACCTCCGACACCTGCTCGACATCCTGCACCGCCTCGTCGGCAACTTGGTAGGCCTTGCCGAGGTCGCACTTGACCATCACGAAGATCGTCTGCATGGCTCAGCCCTCCTGGCCGGGCTCCGGGGCGGGCGCCGGCCGTGGACGGGCGAGGCGCTGCATGAAGGCCGGCATGTGGTCGCCGAATCCGACAACGGGCACATCGTCGTCATCCTCGCGACGGCGGCGGTCGCGGTCACGGCCGCCTCGGCTGCGGTCCCGGTCGCGATCCCGATCGAAATCGCGGTCGCGGCGCGGTGCCTCGGCGCGCGGCTGGTAGGCCGGTTCGGCGGCCACCGGTTCGACCGCTTCGCGCTCCACCCGTTCGGGGCGTTCGGAACGCTCGCCGCGATCCCGATCGCGCCCGCGACCGCCGCGGCCCTCGCGGCGCGGCTCGCGCCCCTCGTCCTTGCCGCCGCGGCCACCGCGACGGCGGCGGCGGTCACGGCCGCCCTCCTCGTCGAACGGCGGGTTCTCCAGGCCGTCGATGGCGATCATCGGCACGTCGTGGCCGATCAGCTTGCCGATGGCGCCCACCTGCTTGCCGTCGTCCGGCGTGGCGATGGTGAAGGCGCGGCCCGAGCGGCCGGCGCGGCCGGTGCGGCCGATGCGGTGGACGTAGTCCTCGGCGTTGATCGGGACGTCGAAGTTGAAAACGTGGCTGAGTCCCTGGACGTCCAGGCCGCGGGCGGCAACGTCGGAGCAGACCAGCAGCGTGATCTCGCCCTTCTTGAAGGCCTCCAGCGTCTCGGTGCGCTTGGACTGCACCATGTCGCCGTGCAGCGCCCCGGCGTTGAAGCCGTGGCTGACCAGCGACTTCTGCAGCACGGCGATGTCGCGCTTGCGGTTGCAGAAGATGAAGGCGTTCTTGACGTCCTCGGTGCGCAGCAGGTGGCGCAGCGCCTTGCGCTTGTCGTCCTCGTGCACGACGCACAGCGCTTGGGTAACCGTTTTCGCCGGGGAGGCGGGTGGGGCCACCGTCACCTCGCGCGGGTTCATCAGGAACGCGTCGGCGAGGCGGCGGATCTCCGGCGGCATGGTGGCCGAGAAGAACAGCGTCTGCCGCATCTTCGGCAGGAAGCCGACGATCCGCTCGATGTCGGGGATGAACCCCATGTCGAGCATGCGGTCGGCCTCGTCGATCACCAGGATCTTGATGTCGTTGAGCATGATGTTGCCGCGCTCGATCAGGTCGATCAGGCGACCCGGCGTGGCGATCAGCACGTCGACTCCGCGGTCGAGCTTCTTCACCTGCTCGCCGAACTGCTCGCCGCCGATCAGCAGCGCCATGTTCAGCTTGTGGTACTTGCCGTACATGTCGAAGCTGTCGGCGACCTGCGCCGCCAGCTCACGCGTCGGCTCGAGGATCAGGGAGCGCGGCATGCGCGCCCGCGCCCGCCCCGAGGCGAGGATGTCGATCATCGGCAGGGTGAAGCCGGCGGTCTTGCCGGTGCCCGTCTGCGCGCAGCCGAGCACGTCGCGCCCTTGCAGGACCCAGGGAATTGCCTGTTCCTGAATCGGCGTCGGCGTGGTGTACCCTTTGTCCTCGATGGCCCGGAGGACTTCGGATCCGAGCCCAAGATCAGAGAAAAGCATTCACCCGGTTTCTGTCTGGAGAGCGAAAAGCCATGGCTGCAAGGCCAGACGATTAGATGGGACCGCAGAATATGAAGTCAAACCATGCTGTCAACATGTCTGTGGCCGTGACGGTGCGATTTGTGCCCCGCCGCATGGACGGGTTGGCGCGGCGCGGCCCCCTGGAGTAGCGTGCGGGTCAACGGAATCAGGAGAATACCCCATGCTGCTGTCCCCCGAACGCTCGACGCTGGTCGTCGTCGACGTGCAGGAACGGCTGGCCCCGGCCGTGCACGAGGCGGGCCGCGTGGTCCGCAACGCCGGAATTCTGCTGGACTCGGCCGGCGCCCTCGGCATCCCCGTCCTGGCCAGCGAACAGTACCCGCGCGGCCTTGGCGTCACCGTCCCGACGCTGCGCGAGCGGCTGCCGGCGGACGCGGTGTTCGAGAAGATCCATTTCGCCTGCACCGGCGAGCCGGGATTCGCGCAGCGCCTCGACACCTTCGGCCGCGACCAGATCGTGGTGTGCGGCATGGAGGCGCACGTCTGCGTGTTGCAGACGGTGCTCGGCCTGCGCGCCATGGGGCGCACGGTATATCTGGTGGCCGACGCCGTGTCGTCGCGCGCGCCGGCCAACGTCGAGCTGGCCATCGCCCGCATGCGCGCCAACGGCGTGGAGATCGTCAGCACCGAGATGGTCGTCTTCGAATGGCTGCAGCGCGCCGGCACGCCGGCGTTCAAGACGCTCAGCACGCTCATCAAATAGGGAGGGTTTCGTGAGCAAGCCGACGCTGATCCTGCTCCCCGGCATGCCGCTGGACGCCGCGCTGTGGACGCACCAGACCGACCACCTCGCCGAGGTGGCGGAGGTGCGTGTCGGCGAGCTGACGGCGCACGACTCGATGGTCGACCTCGCGCAGGCGGTGCTCGCTGCGGCGCCCGGGCGCTTCGCGCTGGCCGGACTGTCGATGGGCGGCTATCTGGCGTTCGAGATCCTGCGGCAGGCGCCGGAGCGGGTGATGAAGCTCGCCCTGCTCGACACCAGCGCGCGCGCCGACATGCCCGAGCAGATCGCCAACCGCCGGCAGGCGGTCGAACTGGCCCGGCAGGGCAAGTATCGTCAGGTGATCGTCGGCAACCTGCCGCGTCTGCTGCATCCCCGGCACGCCGAGGAGCGTACGCTGGTGGATTCGGTGTACGCGCAGGCGGAGCGCATCGGCATCGACGCGTACGTACGCCAGCAGACCGCCATCATGAACCGCCCCGACAGCCGTCCCGGCCTGTCCGCGATCCGCTGCCCGACGCTGGTGCTGTGTGGTCGGCAGGACGCCATCACGCCGCCGGAGGTGCACGTCGAGATGGCCGACGCCATCCCCGGTGCCCGATTCGTTCCGGTCGAGGACGCCGGCCATCTGACGCCGATGGAGCGCCCGCAGGCGGTCACCGCACTTTTGCGCGAATGGCTGGTCTATGCCTAGCAGTCCGGTCCGCCGCAGCCGCTGTCCGCGCGGCGGGTCGGAAACAAGCTGTAGGTCATGTCGGCGATCAAGTCGCGGAACTTCGGGTCCTGCACCGACTTCGGTTCGTCGAGCCAGCCGGTGGCCGAACTCAGCGGTCCGCCACCGCGGCAGAAAGCGCCCTGCACGATGATCGGGCCGCCGGGCGGCTTGGTCGGCAGCGCCGGGTTGGCGCACAGCGCCGAATTCAGCTCGTTGCGCGCCACGTTGAAGGCGAGCACGACGCGATAGTCTGGCCGGGCGGAGGGGCCGGGCGTGGTGGTGAAGTTGGTGTTCACGCCCATGACGCGGTTCTGCATCATCCCGGTCACCGTCTGCCCGAACGCCTGCGGGTCGCCGCTGAACGGGTTGCCCTGCACCACCACGCGCAGGTCGCGGTCGGACGCAGCGTAAGCCACCTCCGCCAGCGTGTAGGCGGGCGCCGGCTCATCGGCAACCACGCGTTCACCGCACGCGGCGAGCGCCAGACAGACGGACAGGACGGCGGGACGGAGCAGCATCGGGAACTCCGCGGAAGACGGGTGTGCCTACGGCAACAATGGTGGCGCAGTGGGGGCCAGGCAAGACAGGCCTTTTACGGTGGCAGGAAGTCGCGGTGCGCCCAGTAGCCATGCCCCGCGGCCGGTTCAGCACGCCAGCCTCGACTGAGCAAGGCCGTTCCGATCAACCGGTTGAACCATCCGTGTCCGACCAGCGCCGCGCTTCCATGCCGCTGGGCGGCGGCAGTGAGCAGATCGGCCGCGATTTCCGCCCGATCACAGGCCTGTCTTGGTGTTTCGGGAACCATTCCGAGCCCAGCCAGCCAAGCAAGGCGCCCCAGGGCAATCCAGGCCGACAACGGCATGGCCAGCGGTAGCGGCGGAACGGCAACCGGAGCTTCCGCAAAGCGCGCATCGATGATTGGGAGACGGTCGACCAGCAGCCATTCGGCCGAGGTGTGGGCGCGTGCCGCCGTGCTGCAAAAGACGGAACCTGCCGCGTTCACGCGCCGGACGACGATGTCTGGCGGTGCCCAAGCCGGATCGATCGAAACGCTGTTGAATTCCTGGAGAAAACTCACGAAATCCGACCGCCGGCCCCAGCGCCACGGCAACAAGTTGGGACGGCCATGCCGGATCAGCGTGAGCATGACGCGCTCCAGTCTCTATTCGTCAGTCAGCCACCGCGCTGCGGCCTGGGCGGCGAGGGCGGCGTAGCTCGGCCACTCCGGGCCGATCAATGGCAGGCCGATCTCGCCGACGATGGCGGTCAGCGAGGCGTCGTCCAGCACCCGGCCGGTGTCGCGGGCGCGGCGGGCGAGCACCATCTCCTGGCCCCAGAAATAGACGCGCGGGGCGCCGGTGTTGGCGCGCATGGTGCGCACGTGGTCGACGCGGTCGTCACCGTTCAGCCGCAGCCAGATGTCGGCCAGCAACGTGTCCACCGGAGCCTCGGAGCGCCACTCCAGCGCGTCGGCCTGGACGATGGCGATCTTCGCCGCGGCGTCGGTCAGGAGTTGGTCGAAGATGCCGGTGTCGCGGATCAGGCCGATGACCTCCGGGTCGCGCTCGACGATGGTGACGCGGCTCACCGCCGGCCGGAGCGCGGCGTTGGCCGCCGCCCAGCCCATCCCCATCCCCATCACCACGGTGTGCCCGGTGGCGAGGCGGCAGCCGATCTCCTGGCTCTCGGTCTCGAACGGGGTCATGGACATCCAGGTGTCCATGCCTTTGCTTCCCTGCCGGAGCAGAACGGCCATGTCGCGGACGATCCTGGGCTCGCCCCAGAAGCTCGGGCTCATCCCCACGGGCACGACGCGCAATTCCCAGCGCTCGCCGGTGAAGGGGCGGTAGGTGGGAACAAACAGATCGGTCTCAAAGAACTGCGGGGCAGCAGGGGGCTGCATGGGCGCTCGTATGGAAAGCCGGGAGAGGGGGAGATCAGACGTCGATGTCCCCCTCCTGCACGAACTTCGCGTTCTCCTGGATGAACTGGAAGCGCAGCTCCGGGCGGCGGCCCATCAGGCTTTCGACCAGGGTCTTGGTGCGCTCGAAGTCCTCGTGCTCCTCGGGGTCGGCGGCGTTCGGCACCACGACGCGCAGCAGCGTGCGTTTGCCCGGGTCCATGGTGGTGTCGCGCAGCTGCGCCGGCATCATCTCGCCCAGGCCCTTGAAGCGGCTGATCTCCACCTTCTTGTTCTTGAAGGTCTTGGCCATCAGCTCGTCCTTGTGGGCGTCGTCGCGTGCGTACACCGACTTGCCGCCGTGGCTGATGCGGTACAGCGGCGGCAACGCCAGGTACAGGTGGCCGTTCTGGATCAGGCCGCCCATCTCCCGGTAGAAGAAGGTCATCAGCAGCGAGGCGATGTGGGCGCCGTCCACATCGGCGTCGGTCATGATGATGACCCGCTCGTAGCGCAGCTTGTCGCTGGAGAAGTCCTTGCCAATGCCGCAACCCAGCGCCTGGGTGAGGTCGTTCAGCTCCTGGTTGGCCTTCATCTTGTCGGCGGACGCGCTGGCGACGTTCAGGATCTTGCCGCGCAACGGCAGAATGGCCTGGGTCTCGCGGTTGCGCGCCTGCTTGGCCGAACCGCCCGCCGAGTCACCCTCGACCAGGAAGATCTCCGTACCTTCCGGCGCGTTGCGCGAGCAGTCCGCCAGCT
The DNA here is from genome assembly GCF_003116015.1 of Azospirillum sp. TSO22-1. GTDB lineage: Bacteria > Pseudomonadota > Alphaproteobacteria > Azospirillales > Azospirillaceae > Azospirillum. Next base: position 163,983 of record NZ_LGQZ01000014.1, on the reverse strand, counting down.
TGCCGGGCAGACGCAGGCGCCGGGTCGCGGTCTTGCGAGCGAGGTCCTTGGACTGCTTGCGCTTGGCGCGATCCTCGGCCTTCTCGATCAGGCGCTCCAGCAGGCCGTTGGAGGAGGCCGGATCGCCGGACAGCCAGTGGTCGAAGCGGTCCTTCAGTGCCGCCTCCACGAGGCGTTGCGCCTCGGGCGTCGCCAGCTTGTCCTTGGTCTGGCCCTGGAACTGCGGCTCGCGGATGAAGACGGAGAGCAGGATGCACGCCTCGCCCACCACGTCGTCCGCGGTGATCTGGCCGGCCCGCTTGTTGTTCACCATCTCGCCGTAGCCCTTGAGGCCGCGGGTGAGGGCGGCACGCAGGCCGGTCTCGTGCGTGCCGCCCTGCGGCGTCGGCACGGTGTTGCAGTAGGTGTGCGAGAAGCCTTCCTCGTCCTCCGGCCAGGAAATCGCCCACTCAACGCGCCCCTGGTCGTTGGGCAGCGCCACCTCGCCGGTGAAGGGGGAGGGGGTGAGCGTCTTGCGGTCCTTCAGCGCCGTCGTCAGGTAGTCGAGCAGGCCGTTCGGGAAATGCAGCGTCTCCGCCGCCGGCGTGGTGGATTCCGCCGACAGCAGCGACGGGTCGCAGCTCCAGCGGATCTCGACGCCGCGGTACAGGTATGCCTTGGAGCGCGCCATGCGGTACAGCCGGTGCGGCTCGAAATGCGCGGCCTCGCCGAAGATCTCGGCGTCGGGGTGGAAGCGCACGGTGGTGCCGCGCCGGTTGATGGCGCCTTGGCGGGTCAGCGGGCCCAGCGGCGTGCCGCGGCTGTAGTGCTGGATGAACAGCTGCCGCTCGCGCGCCACCTCGATGATGAGCTGGTCGGACAGCGCGTTCACCACGCTGAGACCGACGCCGTGCAGGCCGCCCGAGGTCTGGTAGACCTTGTTGGAGAACTTGCCGCCCGAGTGCAGCGTGGTGAGGATCACCTCCAGCGCCGACTTGCCCGGGTACTTCGGGTGGTCGTCGATGGGGATGCCGCGGCCGTTGTCGCGTACCGTCACCGAGCCGTCGGCGCCGAGTTCCAGGTCGATGCGGCTGGCGTGGCCGGCCACCGCCTCGTCCATGGCGTTGTCCAGCACCTCGGCGACGAGGTGGTGCAGCGCCCGGTCGTCGGTGCCGCCGATGTACATGCCCGGGCGCCTCCGGACGGGCTCAAGCCCTTCCAGAACCTCGATATCCTGGGCGGAGTAGGTCTCGGCCTTGCGGGCCGTGTTCTCGAAAAGGTCGCTCATGGAGGCTATAATAGGAATTCGGTCAGGGGTGCGCAAGCGAATGCTGTAGCCCTATCATAGCTTAAGCACCACATTTTGTGAGCGACCTTTTCGGCACCCGCGAACGGAGGAGTCATGAGCGTCACCATCCCGCCGGAACTCAACTGCGGCCCGGCGCTGCGCACCATCGCCATGCCGAAGGACGCCAACCCGAACGGCGACATCTTCGGCGGCTGGCTGCTGTCGCAGATGGACCTGGCCGGCGGTACGGTCGCGGTGCGACGGGCCGCCGGGCGTGTGGCGACCGTCGGTGTCGAGGCCATGACCTTCCACAAGCCGGTGTACGTCGGCGACGAGGTATGCTGCTTCGCCACCGTCGAGAAGGTCGGCCGCACCTCCATCCGCGTGCGCGTGGACACATGGGTGCAGCGGCACCGCACCGGCGAGGCGGTGAAGGTTACGGAGGGAGTGTTTACCTTCGTCGCCATCGGCGAAGACCGCAAGCCGCGGGAGGTGCCGCCGGAGTAAGCGGCGGTACCCGCCATGGAACAACACCCGGCCGAGCCGCGCCTGAAGCGGTCCGGTCTTGCGGCCGCCAGGCCGAGGACAACGCCGGTAGGGCTGCGAGCAGGAATGGGCTTCGCATAGCGAAGTTCTCCTTGCCGTGTCCGGTGCCGGCCCTGTGGACGCGCGGTGCCACCCACCTCAACACCGCGGCGGCGCGACCGTTGCGGCAGCGACTCGGGCCAAGGACTCGAAAGAGTCATTACTCCGTTGCAGCAAGAACCCAGCCCGGTAAGTTCTTGCCTTTTCCGGTTTTTTCGTTTGACCCTGAAAAACCGGTGTGATTCCATCGGGCCATGAGCATGACGAGCAACATTACCGAATCCCTAAAGCGCGCCGCCAAGAGCGCGCTGCGGCAGACCATCGGCCCGGCGATCGGCGCCTGCATCGTGGGCTATTTCGTCTATTACGCCGTGCAGGGCGACCGCGGGCTCATCGCGCTCAAGCACATCGAGGGCGAAATCGCCCGTGCGGAACAGGTGCTTAGCCAAGTGCGCGGAGAGCGCGAGCGCATGGAGCGGCGTGCCTCGCTGCTGCGCGCCGACCACCTCGACCGCGACATGCTCGACGAGCGCGCACGGGCGATGCTGAACCTGACGCACCCCAACGACGTGATTCTTTCGCTTCCGCCTTTGTACGACCAGGAGGATGCTAGCGCTGAGAAGCGGCCCAGATCAGTCAATTAACCGAAATCGGGTTAATCGCGATTTCGTGTTATATTCCAGTACGTTGCGAAGCTGACGCTTGTCAGCCCCGGGCGCTGGCGCTAGAACTCTTCCCACAAGATGCGCGCCGGCCGCACGTTCGCGGCCTGCCGCTAAACCCGAGGGAGGACTTATGGCAGCGCCCCGACGCCGTGCTAAGGCGCAACCCGAGACCGCCGCTACCAGCAAGCGCGCTCCGGCTGCATCGCCCCAGGAACTTCTGCGCTACTATCGTGAGATGCTGCTGATCCGCCGCTTCGAGGAGAAGGCGGGCCAGCTCTACGGCATGGGCCTGATCGGCGGCTTCTGCCACCTCTACATCGGCCAGGAGGCCGTGGTGACCGGCGTCCAGGCCGCGCTCCGCGAAGGCGACAGCGTCATCACCAGCTACCGCGACCACGGCCACATGCTGGCCTGCGGCATGGACGCCAAGGGCGTCATGGCCGAGCTCACGGGGCGCCGCGGCGGCTACTCCAAGGGCAAGGGCGGCTCGATGCACATGTTCAGCCGCGAGAAGGGCTTCTTCGGCGGCCACGGCATCGTCGGCGGCCAGGTGCCGCTGGGCACCGGCCTCGCCTTCGCCCACAAGTACAAGAAGGACGGTGGCGTGTGCACCACCTACCTGGGCGACGGCGCCGTCAACCAGGGCCAGGTGTACGAGAGCTTTAACATGGCGGCGCTGTGGAAGCTGCCGGTCGTCTACATCATCGAGAACAACAAGTACGCCATGGGCACCGCCCAGGAACGCGCCTCGGCCGGCGAGCTGCACCAGCGCGGCGCCGCCTACGGCATCCCCGGCTACCAGGTGAACGGCATGAACGTCCTGGACGTGAAGGCCGCCGCCGACGAGTGGGTCAACTGGGTGCGCGAGGGCAACGGCCCGGTCATCCTGGAGATGAAGACCTACCGCTACCGCGGCCACTCCATGTCCGACCCGGCCAAGTACCGCACCAAGGAGGAGGTCGAGAAGATGCGGACGGAGTCCGATCCCATCGACCAGCTCAAGAAGCTGCTCCTCGACGAGGGCCACGCCACGGAAGAGGCGCTGAAGGAGATCGACCGCGAGGTGAAGGCGATCGTATCCGAGAGCGCCGAATTCGCCCAGCAGAGCCCCGAGCCCGATCCGTCCGAGCTGTGGACGGACGTGCTGCTCGACGCCTGACCGCAACGCCAAGAAGGGGAGCCGCGCCCGGAGCGCCGGGGCTGAACAAGCCCGCCGAGCGCCCGCGCGGACGGAGGAACCAATGCCGATCGAAGTGCTGATGCCGGCGCTCTCGCCCACCATGACCGAGGGCAAGCTGGCGAAATGGCTGAAGAACGAAGGGGATGAGGTCAAGTCCGGCGACGTCCTCGCCGAGATCGAGACCGACAAGGCCACCATGGAAGTCGAGGCGGTGGATGAAGGCCGCATCGGCAAGATCCTGGTCGCCGCCGGGACCGAGAACGTCGCGGTGAACACGCCGATCGCCGTGATCCTCGGCGAGGGCGAGGACGCGTCGGCCAGCCTCGCCAAGGAGGAAGGCACGCCGAAGACCGCTGCGCAGCCCGCGGTCAAGGACGAGGCGCCCGCGCCGAGCACCCTGCCGGCCCAGGTCATCAGCGGCCCGGCCGCGCCGCCGCCGTCCGACGAGGACAAGTTCTTCGACCGCACGGTGAAGAAGACCGTGCGCGAGGCGCTGCGCGACGCCATGGCCGAGGAGATGCGCCGCGACGCCAACGTCTTCCTGATGGGCGAGGAGGTCGCGCAGTACCAGGGCGCCTACAAGGTGTCGCAGGGCCTGCTGCAGGAGTTCGGTCCCGACCGCGTCATCGACACGCCGATCACCGAGTACGGCTTCGCCGGCCTGGGCGTCGGCGCCGGCTTCCTCGGCCTGCGCCCGATCGTCGAGTTCATGACCTTCAACTTTGCCATGCAGGCGATCGACCACATCGTCAACTCGGCGGCCAAGACGCTGTACATGTCCGGCGGCCAGATGGGCTGCCCGATCGTGTTCCGCGGCCCGAACGGCGCCGCCGCCCGCGTCGCCGCCCAGCACTCCCAGGACTACACGCCCTGGTACGCCAGCGTTCCGGGTCTGAAGGTGGTCGCGCCCTACTCGGCGGCCGACTTCAAGGGCCTGATGAAGTCCGCCATCCGCGACCCGAACCCGGTCATCTTCCTGGAGAACGAGATCCTCTACGGCCAGAGCTTCGACGTGCCGGAGAGCGAGGACTTCATCGTTCCCATCGGCCGCGCCAAGGTGCTGCGCGCCGGCAAGGACGTCACCATCACCGCCCACTCGCTGATGGTCGCCCAGGCGCTGGCGGCGGCCGAGCTGCTGGCCAAGGACGGCATCGAGGCGGAGGTCATCGACCTGCGCACCATCCGCCCGCTGGACGTGCACACCATCGTCGAGAGCGTCAAAAAGACCAACCGCCTCGTCACCGTCGAGGAGGCTTGGCCGACCTGCAGCATCGGCTCCGAAATCAGCGCGCTGATGATGGAGCACGCCTTCGACTACCTCGACGCGCCGGTGATCCGGGTGAACGGCAAGGACGTGCCGATGCCCTACGCCGCCAACCTCGAGAAGCTGGTCCTGCCGCAGCCGGACGGCATCGCCGAGGCGGCGCGCCGCGCCTGCTATCGCTCGTAAGGGGAGGGCACGGACCATGACCATCCAGATCCTGATGCCCGCCCTCTCGCCCACCATGACCGAGGGCAACCTCGCCAAGTGGCTGAAGAAGGAAGGCGACGCGGTGAAGGCCGGCGACGTGCTGGCCGAGATCGAGACCGACAAGGCGACCATGGAGGTCGAGGCGGTGGACGAAGGCCGCCTCGGCAAGATCCTGGTGCAGGGCGGCAGCCAGGGAGTGGCGGTGAACACCCCCATCGCCATCCTGCTGGAAGAGGGCGAGGACGACAGCGCGCTGGCCAAGGCCGGCGGCGGCGCTCCGGCCCCGGCGCCGAAGGCCGAGGCGGCTCCGGCCCCCGCCGCGGCTCCGGCCGCTGCCCCCGCGCCGCAGGCCGTTCCGGCGGCGTCACACGGCGGCGGCAACCGCGTGTTCGCCAGCCCGCTGGCGCGCCGCATCGCCCAGCAGGCCGGCATCGACCTGTCGGCGGTGAAGGGCACCGGCCCGCACGGCCGCATCGTCAAGGCCGACGTCGAGGCCGCCAAGTCCGGCGGGGCTGCCAAGCCCGCCGCCGCGCCGCAGGCCGCCGCGGCGCCGTCCGCGGCTCCCGTCCCGGCCGCTCCGGCGCCCGCCGCGGCCAAGCCGGCCGGCATCGACGCCAAGGACCTGTCGGACAAGCTGGGCATGCGCTACACGGCCAAGCCCAACTCGTCGATGCGCAAGACCATCGCGCGGCGCCTCACCGAGGTGCAGCAGACGGTGCCGAACTACTTCCTCGCCATCGACTGCGAGGTGGACGAGCTGCTGAAGGTCCGCGCCGAGCTGAACGGCCGCTCCAAGGCCTATAAGCTGTCGGTGAACGACTTCGTCATCCGCGCCGCGGCGCTGACGCTGAAGAAGTTCCCGCTGATCAACTCGGCCTGGTCCGACGAGGCGATCCTCACCTACGACCATGCCGACATCTCGGTCGCCGTGGCGACCCCGACCGGCCTGATCACGCCGATCATCAAGAAGGCGGAGACCAAGGGTCTGGCCGACATCTCCAACGAGATGAAAGACCTCGCCGAGCGCGCCCGCGACGGCAAGCTGAAGCCCGAGGAGTACCAGGGCGGCAGCTTCTCGATCTCGAACCTCGGCATGTACGGCATCCGCGAGTTCGCCGCGATCATCAACCCGCCGCAGGCCTGCATCCTGGCCGTCGGTGCCGGCGAGCAGCGTCCGGTGGTGAAGAACGGCGCGCTGGCGATCGCCACCGTGATGACCTGCACCGTGTCGGTCGACCACCGTGTCGCCGACGGCGCGCAGGGTGCGGAATTCCTCCAGGCTTTCAAGAAGCTGATCGAGGATCCGCTGAGCATGCTGCTGTAAGGGGGGACGGCTCATGGCTGACATGAACTACGACGTCATCGTCATCGGCTCCGGCCCCGGCGGCTACGTGGCGGCGATCCGCGCCGCCCAGCTCGGGCTGCACACCGCCGTCATCGAACGCGAGAACCTCGGCGGCATCTGCCTGAACTGGGGCTGCATCCCCACCAAGGCACTGCTGCGCTCGGCCGAGGTCATGCACCTCGCCAAGCACGCCGGCGACTACGGCCTGTCCGTCAGCGGCGTGACCGCCGATCTAGACAAGATCGTCCAGCGCTCGCGCAAGGTCGCCGCCCAGCTCAACGGCGGCGTCAAGCACCTGCTGAAGAAGAACAAGGTCACCGTCATCGACGGCGACGGCAAGCTGGCCGGCAAGGGCCTGGTCGCCGTCACCAAGGGCGGAGCGGCGGTCGGCACCTTCGGCGCCAAGCACATCATCGTCGCCACCGGCGCCCGGGCGCGCACGCTCCCGGGGCTGGAGGACGACGGCAAGCTGGTGTGGACCTACCGCAAGGCGATGACGCCGAACACCATGCCGAAGTCGCTGCTGGTCATCGGCTCGGGCGCCATCGGCATCGAGTTCGCCAGCTTCTACAACGCGCTGGGCGCCAAGGTGACGGTGGTCGAGGTGATGGACCGCATCCTCCCCGTGGAGGATGAGGAGATCTCGGGCATGGCCAAGAAGGCTTTCGAGAAGCAGGGCATGCGCATCATCACCGGGGCCAAGGCCGGCAACCTGCGCAAGGCCGCCGACAGCGTCACGGTGGCGGTGGAGGCCGGCGGCAAGACCGAGGACATCACGGTGGACCGCGTCATCGTCGCGGTGGGCATCAGCCCGAACACCGAGAACCTCGGCCTGGAAGGCACCAAGGTGAAGCTGGACCGCGGCCACATCGTCACCGACGAGTGGTGCCGGACCGACGAGCCGGGCGTCTACGCCATCGGCGACGTCACCCAGCCGCCCTGGCTGGCGCACAAGGCCAGCCACGAGGGCGTGATCTGCATCGAGAAGATCGCCGGGCTGAAGGACGTCCACCCGCTGGACATTCGCAAGATCCCCGGCTGCACCTACTCGCATCCGCAGGTCGCGTCGGTGGGGCTGACCGAGAAGAAGGCCAAGGAAAAGGGCTACGACGTCAAGGTCGGCCGCTTCCCGTTCATCGGCAACGGCAAGGCCATCGCGCTCGGCGAGCCCGAGGGCCTGGTCAAGACGGTGTTCGACGCCAAGACCGGGGAACTGCTCGGAGCCCACATGATCGGCGCGGAAGTGACCGAGCTGATACAGGGCTACACGGTCGCCAAGACCATGGAGACCACCGAGGCCGAACTCATGCACACGGTGTTCCCACACCCGACCCTGTCGGAGATGATGCACGAGTCCGTCCTTGATGCCTATGGCCGGGCGATCCACTTCTAGCTAGATTGCCGAGGTGACGTTTTTCCGGTCAGGGGCATGAGCCGCAGCAGCGCCGCGTACGACGAGGACTTCTACGCCTGGACGCAAGACCAGGCGCGGGAGATCCGCCGTGCCGGCGCCGAGCGGAACAACGCCCCGATCGACTGGGAGAACGTCGCCGAGGAGATCGAATGCATGGGACGCAGCCAGCGGTCGGAAATCTGGAGCCGGTTGATCGTTCTGGAAATCCACCTGCTGAAGTGGCTGTACTGCCCTGAACTACGGGACAGGTGCTCTCGTGGCTGGAGGCTGACAGTCTTGGAACAGCGTGACGAGCTGTCGAAGGAACTGACGGGCAGTCCGAGCCTCAGGCCCCATGCGCAGGAAGTCTTCGGCGAAACCTACCAGAAGGCTCGCCGCCGCGCGGCTGTCGAAGCCGAGGTGGAACCGGCCCGCTTCCCCGCCGATCCGGCCTTCACCCTTGACCAGGCGCTCGATCCGGCCTATCCGGCCGATCTGTTTCCGCCGGAGTGGCGCGCCTGAGCGCCGTCCGCTCTTTGAAACGGCCCGGCCAGCCGCCGGACCGATGGGAGTTTGTACCGTCATGACCGCGGCCGACCAGACCGAGAAGCTCCGCCACCCGGAGAAGGCTCACAAGCCCGACAACCCGATCCAGCGCAAGCCCGCCTGGATCCGCGTCAAGGCGCCGATGAGCCAGGAGTACCACGAGACCCGCCAGTTGATGCGCGGGCTCAAGCTCCACACGGTGTGCGAGGAGGCGGCCTGCCCGAACATCGGCGAGTGCTGGAAGCACAAGCACGCCACCTTCATGATCCTCGGCTCGATCTGCACGCGCGGCTGCGCCTTCTGCAACGTCGAGACCGGCAAGCCCAATCTGCTCGACCCGCACGAGCCGGAGAACGTCGCCGAGGCGGTGGCCGAGCTGAAGCTGCACCACGTGGTGGTCACCTCGGTGGACCGTGACGATCTGGAGGATGGCGGAGCCGGGCATTTCGCCCGCACCATCCGCGCCATCCGCGTCGCGTCCCCCGGCACGACCATCGAGATCCTCACCCCCGACTTCCAGAAAAAGAAGGGTGCGGTGGAGGTGGTGGTCGAGGCTAAGCCTGACGTCTTCAACCACAACCTGGAGACCGCGCCGCGCCTGTACCCGACGATCCGCCCGGGGGCGCGTTACTTCACTTCGCTGCAGCTGTTGTCCCGCGTGAAGGATCTGGATCCCTCGATCTTCACCAAGTCGGGGGTCATGGTCGGCCTGGGCGAGACGAAGGAGGAGGTGGGGCAGGTGATGGACGACCTGCGCGCCGCGGATGTTGACTTCATGACCATCGGCCAGTACCTCCAGCCGACGGCGAAGCACGCCGCGGTCGACCGTTTCGTGACGCCGGAGGAGTTCGAGGGCTACACGCGCCTCGGCCGCGCCAAGGGCTTCCTGATGGTGGCGTCGAGCCCGCTGACGCGCTCGTCCTACCACGCGGGCGCCGACTTCGAGCGCCTGCGCGCCGCCCGCGAGGCCAAGCTCGCCGCGGCGGCCGGCTGAGGAGGCGGGGAACGACGGAATGCCGACGCACGCGGAGAAGAAGGTCCTGCCCTACACCCCCGACCAGATGTACCGTCTGGTCGCCGAGGTGGACAAGTACCCGGAGTTTTTGCCCTGGTGCATGGCGTCGCGCATCCGCAAGCGCGAAGGCAACGTCATGTACGCGGACCTCGTCATCGGCTTCAAGATGGTGCGCGAGCGCTTCACCTCTCGGGTCGAGCTGAACGAGGCGGCGAAGCGCATCGACGTCCAGTACACCGACGGGCCGTTCCAGTACCTGAACAACCACTGGATCTTCACGCCGCACGAACGCGGCGTGTGCGTCGACTTCTTCGTGGATTTCGAGTTCCGCTCGGCGATCCTGCAGAAGATCATGGGCGTGCTGTTCAACGAGGCGGTCAAGCGCATGGTGCAGGCGTTCGAGACGCGTGCCGCCCAGCTCTATGGCGCCGACGGCGCGGCGCGCGCCACGACCGCGGCCTAGCTCAGGTCAGCACGGGGCGCGCCGCGCGCAGGCGCTCCAGTGCGCACTCCACGGTCTGCATCCGCACCTCATGGCGGTCGCCGGAGAAGGTGTACTCGCGCGCCTTCGCCGGGCCGCGGCGCACCGCCGTGGCGATGTAGACGCGCCCGACCGGCTTCGCCTCGGTGCCGCCGTCCGGCCCGGCGACGCCGGTGACCGCCACCGTCACGTCGGCCTTGGACTTCGCCAGGGCGCCCACTGCCATCGCCACCGCCACCTCGGCGCTGACCGCCCCGTGCGCCATGATGAGGCTCGGCGGTACGCCCAGCATCTCCGACTTGGCGACGTTGGTGTAGGTGACGAAGCCGCGGTCGAAGACCTTGGACGAGCCAGGGATATCGGTGATCGCGCCAGCGATCAGGCCGCCGGTACAGGACTCGGCGGCGGCGACCATGCGCCCCGACAGGCCGTACTCGGCCAGCAGCTTGGCGGCCAGATCGCGGATGTGGTCAGGGAACATGGGACTCCCCGGCTGTGGAACGTTCATCCTATCCCGGAAGCCGCACCGTCGCTACCGCTTGCGCGGCGATTCCCTCGCCGCGGCCGGTAAAGCCCAGCCGCTCGGTGGTCGTCGCCTTGACGCTGACGCGCTCAGTGGCGATGCCCAGCAGTTCGGCCACCCGCGCCACCATGGCCGCACGGTGCGGGCCGACCTTCGGGCGCTCGCAGATCAGCGTGACGTCGGCGTGCGCGATGACGCCGCCCCGTTCGTGGACAAGCTCCGCGGCGTGCTGGAGGAATCGGCCGCTGTCGGAGCCGCGCCAGCGCGGGTCGCTGGGCGGGAAGTGGCTGCCGATGTCGCCATCGCCGATGGCGCCGAGGATCGCGTCGGTCAGCGCGTGCAGCCCAACGTCGGCGTCCGAGTGCCCCTCCAACCGGTGTGTGTGCGGCACCCGCACGCCGCACAGCACGACCGCGTCGCCCTCGGTGAAGCGGTGCACGTCGAAGCCTGTACCGGTGCGCACGTCCCACAGCGACTGCAGGACGAGGCGTTCGGCGCGGATCAAGTCGTCCTGGGTGGTCACCTTGAAGTTCTCCTCCTTGCCCGTCACCAGCCGCACCGCCAAGCCCGCACGCTCGGCCACCGCCGCGTCGTCGGTGAGGTCGAGCCCGGCGGCGTCGCGGTGCGCCGCCAGGATCTCCGGGTAGCGGAAGCCCTGCGGCGTCTGCGCCCGCCACAGTGCGGTGCGGTCGACCGTTCCCGCGATATGCCCGCCATCGCCGCGTTTCAGCGTGTCGGCCACCGGCACCGCGGCCAACGCGCCCGGCACCTCGGCAAGCGCATCGATCACCGCCCGGATGGTGTCGGCGTCGATCAGCGGCCGGGCGGCGTCATGGATCAGCACGAGGTCGGGGGAGGGCAGGGCCTTCAGCCCGTTGCGCACCGAGTCCTGCCGGGTGGCGCCACCAGCCACCGGCTCCGGCAGGTCCAGGCCGGCGACCGCGGCGTCGTAGAGGTCGCGGTGCGCCGGTTGGATCACCACCTGCACGCCGGCGACGGCGGGATGGCGCAGGAACGCCTCCACCGTGCGGCGGAGCACCGGCCGGCCGGCGAGGTCGTGGTACTGTTTCGGGCGTTCGGCGCCGAAGCGCTGGCCGGAACCGCCGGCGACGATCAGCGCAATGCAGGTGGGCATGACGGGAAGGATCCGCTGGTGATTTGCGACTTGACGGCGACGCGGCGGAGCCTAGCCTGTCCCCGGTGCTCCGCCAAGGGTCGGGGCAGGGAAGGGTGATGTCTCAAAACCTCGTCTTCAGCCTGACGGCTCTGCTGGCGCTGCTGCCGGCCTCGCTCTACCCGTACCGCGCCATCGGCGGGGCGGGGGAGCAGGGGCGCTCGGCCATGTTCTGGGGAGCGCTGGCGCTGGCGGTGTTCGGTCCGGTGGTGTGGGCCGCGGTGCGCGTAGGCGGCGCCTGGACGACCGGGCTGCCGACCGCGCTGTGGGTGACCATCGCCGCCTGCATGGTACTGTTCGCCGCGCTGTGCACGCTGACCCGCTCGGCGTGGCGGCTGTCGCCGCTGCTGCTGCCCTACCTCGTCGCCGTCGCCGCGGTGGCGACTCTGGCGGAGGGGACGCGGGCGCCGGTGCTGCGTGGCGGTGCGCCGGGCATCTGGATCGACGTGCACATCGCCGTCTCGGTGGTCACCTACGCCCTGTTGACGCTGGCGGCGGTCGCGTCGCTCGCCGCCTTCCTGCAGGAGCGCGCGTTGAAGGCCAAGCGGCCGACCGCGCTGACCCGCTTCCTGCCGTCGATGGCGGAAAGCGAGCGCCTGCAGGTCCGCCTGTTGGGAGCGTCGGAGGCGGTGCTCGGCGCCGGACTCGCCACAGGCATGGCCGTTCTGCATTACGAGCAGGGCGTCGCGCTGCGCTTCGACCACAAGACGCTGTTCTCGCTTGCCACTTTCATGGTCATCGGCGGCCTGCTGTTCGCGCACATACGAACGGGCGTAAGAGGGCGCACCGCCGCAAGGCTTGTGCTAATTGCCTATCTTTTGCTCACGCTTGCCTATTTAGGCGTCAAGTTCGTCGCGGACGTACTGTTGAGTTGATCAACAATTGTCAAGACTGACAGCTTTGCTGCGCCGCACGCGCTTGCAAACTGGTCAGACCAAGTGTATCTTGCCCAAAATCCCAGCAAATGATAGATGCGCCCACGAATTGGGCAGATGAGATGGCCATTCAGATCGGTTCCCTCACCTTGTCGGATCCGGTGATCCTCGCCCCCATGTCGGGCGTCACCGACCTGCCGTTCCGCCGTCTGGTCAAGCGCACCGGGTGCGGCCTCGTCGTGTCCGAGATGGTCGCCAGCCAGGCGATGATCCGCGAGAACCGCCAAACCCTGCGCATGGTCGAGACGGTGCCGGAGGAGTTCCCGATGGCGGTGCAGCTTGCCGGCTGCGAGCCGCAGGTGATGGCCGAGGCGGCTAGGCTGAACCAGGACCGCGGCGCCGCCGTCATCGACATCAACTTCGGCTGCCCGGTGAAGAAGGTGGTCAATGGCTACGCCGGGTCCGCGCTGATGCGCGACGAGCCGCTGGCCGGCCGCATCCTGGAGGCGACCGTCAAGGCGGTGGACGTCCCGGTCACGCTGAAGACCCGCATGGGCTGGGATCACGCCAACCTCAACGCGCCACGCCTCGCGAAGATCGCCGAGGAGGCCGGAATCAGGATGATCACCATCCACGGCCGCACGCGGAACCAGATGTACAACGGCACCGCCGACTGGGCCTTCGTGCGCAAGGTGAAGGAGGCCGTCTCGATCCCCGTGCTGGTCAACGGCGACATCCAGACCTTCGAGGACGTCGACCGCGCGCTCGGCGAATCCGGCGCCGACGGCGTGATGATCGGCCGCGGCACTTACGGCCGCCCCTGGTTTCCGTCGCAGGTCATGCACTACCTGCGCACCGGCGAGCGCCGGCCCGACCCGCCGCTGCATGCACAGCTGGCCACTCTCCTGGAGCACTTCGACGCCATGCTCAGCCACTACGGCACCGAACCGGGCGTGCGCGTCGCGCGCAAGCACATTTCCTGGTACTCCAAGGGCCTGCAAGGCTCGGCCGAGTTCCGCCAGGAAATCAACCAGATCGACGGCGCCGACGCGGTCCGCGAGCGGATCCGGCGCTTCTACACCCCCGTGATCGAGAGGATGGCTGCCTGATGTCGTCGCGCATGGCCACGTCGGCAACGCGGCGTGCGCCGCGCCTTCCGCTCCGCTCCGGCGGCTCCGGCGCGGTGGATCCGCACGCGGTGCTCAACGCGCTGCCCGACCCGGTGCTGGTGGTGGACGGCGCGGGCGAGATCCGCTTCGTCAACATCGAGGCGCAGGAGTTCTTCGACGTCAGCGCCAGCATGATCGAAGGCACGTCGCTGGCCGAACTGCTCAACCCCGACAGCCCGGTCCTGCTGCTGCTGGCCCAGGCGCAACGCGGCAGCCTGCGCGCTTCGCAGGAGGGGATCACCATCGATACCCCGCGCATCGGCCCGCACACGGTGACGGCGCAGGTGGCGGCGATGGGCGACGGCTCCGACCACATGATCGTGACGCTGCATGAGCGCTCGCTGGCCCGCAAGATCGACAACTCGCTGACCCATCGGAACGCCGCACGCTCGGTGACGGCGATGGCCTCCATGCTGGCGCACGAGGTGAAGAACCCGCTGTCCGGCATCCGCGGCGCCGCCCAGTTGCTGGAGGAGAACGCCAACGAGCAGGACCGCGTGCTGACCCGCCTGATCTGCGACGAAGCCGACCGCATCGTGGCGCTGGTCAACCGCATGGAGGTGTTCTCCGACCGCCCGCTGGAGCGCGGACCGGTGAACATCCACACGGTGCTGGAGCATGTCCGCAAGATCGCCCAGAACGGCTTCGGCCGGAACATCCGCTTCGTCGAGCGCTACGACCCGTCGCTACCGCCGGTGCTGGGCAACCGCGATCAGCTGATCCAAGTCTTCCTCAACCTGATTAAAAATGCGGCAGAGGCCTGCCCGGAGCAGGGCGGCGAGATCGTGCTGTCCACCGCCTACCAGCACGGCGTGCGCATGGCGTTGCCGGGCGGCGACACGCGGCTTCCCTTGCCGTTGCTGGTTTCCGTGCAGGACAACGGCGACGGAATCCCCGAGGACCTGCGCACCAACCTGTTCGACGCGTTCGTGACCACAAAGGTCAATGGAACTGGCCTTGGTCTTGCATTGGTGGCGAAGATCATCGGCGATCACGGCGGCGTCATCGAATTCGACAGCCAGCCGCGCCGTACCGTCTTCAAGGTGTCGCTGCCCATGTACGATGAATCGCAAGTTCCTGGGGAGGGTGTCGCGGGCCGGGCCGAGCGGGGATCCCGCTGATGGCCGCGGCGACGATCCTGGTCGCGGACGACGACCGCGCGATCCGCACCGTCCTGACGCAGGCGCTGGCGCGTCTCGGTCACGAGGTCCGCACTACCGGCAATGCCTCCACCCTGTGGCGCTGGGTGTCCGACGGCCAGGGCGACCTGGTCATCACCGACGTGGTCATGCCCGACGAGAACGGGCTGGACCTGATCCCGCGCATCAAGAAGCTGCGCCCCGACCTGCGCGTCATCGTGATGAGCGCGCAGAACACCCTGATCACCGCGGTGAAGGCGGCCGAGCGCGGCGCCTTCGAGTACCTACCCAAGCCCTTCGATCTGAAGGAATTGGTCTCGGTGGTCGAGCGCGCGCTGAACGCGCACCAGACCAAGGCCGAGCCGGCCAACGACAGCCTGGAGGAGGAGCAGCTCCCCGTCATCGGCCGTTCGCCGGCGATGCAGGAGATCTACCGCGTGCTTGCCCGTTTGATGGGCACCGACCTGACGGTGATGATCACCGGTGAGTCGGGCACCGGCAAGGAGCTGGTGGCGCGCGCGCTGCACGACTACGGCAAGCGCCGCAACGGCCCCTTCGTCGCCATCAACATGGCGGCCATCCCGCGCGAGTTGATCGAGTCCGAGCTGTTCGGCCATGAGAAGGGAGCCTTCACCGGCGCCACCAACCGCTCTACCGGCCGGTTCGAGCAGGCTCAGGGCGGCACCCTGTTCCTCGACGAGATCGGCGACATGCCGCTGGAGGCGCAGACGCGCCTGCTGCGCGTGCTGCAGGAGGGGGAGTACACCACCGTCGGTGGGCGTACGCCCATCAAGACGGACGTACGCATCATCGCCGCCACCCACCGCGACCTCCGTACGCTGGCTCGCCAGGGCTTGTTCCGCGAGGACCTGTTCTATCGCCTGAACGTCGTGCCGATCCGCCTGCCGCCGCTGCGTGAGCGCACGGAGGACGTGCCGCTGCTGATCCGCCATTTCCTGAACCAGGCGGTGGCGCAGGGGCTGCCGAACAAGAGCATCGACCAGGGGGCCATGGAGCGCCTGAAGCGCTACCGCTGGCCGGGCAACGTACGCGAGCTGGAAAACCTCGTACGCCGCTTGGCCGCCCTGTACTCCCAGGAGGTGATCGGCGTCGACGTCATCGAGGCGGAGCTGGCCGACGCCACGCCCGCCGCCCCGGTCGTCGAGGAAGCGCAGAGCGAGGGGCTGGGTTCCGCCGTCGAACGCCACCTGAAGGATTACTTCGCCGCCCATAAGGATGGAGTGCCGGCCGCTGGCCTGTACGACCGCGTTCTGCGGGAGGTCGAACGGCCGTTGATCTCGCTCAGCCTGTCGGCGACCCGCGGCAATCAGATCAAGGCTGCGGAGTTGTTGGGACTGAACCGAAACACGCTGCGCAAGAAGATCCGCGAGCTCGACATCCAGGTGGTTCGCGGCCTCAAGTAGCATCGCCCGTGATAATCATGTGACACCGCCGAAAGGCGAACTCTTCCGAACGGCTCCTTTGCACCCTTGCAACGGAGCCGTTCGCGGTATGACCTTGAACGCGCTTGGCAGGTCCGCCACAGGTGTGTACCTTTCCGGCAACATCCTTGGCCGGTATCCATGGCGCTTCAGATGCACGACAAGACGGCGGACCGACCGTCAACCTTCTGGCCCCAGCTCTCGCGGTGGGCCAGCCGGGTCGGCCTCGCCAAGCGGCTGGCGGTGGCGCTCAGCCTGGCGGCGATCGCAGCCGGCTTTGCCACCTACGGTGCGCTGACCGAGACAGCGGCGTTCGGCGGCTCGAATCCGCGTACGGTCACGCTGCTGCTCATCCTCGACATGGTCCTGCTGCTGCTGCTGGCCGCGCTGGTGGCGCGCCGCATCGTGCAGATCTGGATGGGGCACCGGCGCGGCATGGCGGGCTCGCGGCTGCACGTCCGGCTGGTCGCGGTGTTCAGCCTGCTGGCGGTGGCTCCGGCCATCGTTGTGGCGGCGTTCTCGGCGATCTTCTTCTACGTCGGCGTCCAGTCCTGGTTCAGCGACAAGGTGCGCACGGCGGTGCATGAGTCCCTGCAGGTGGCGAGCGCCTACCTGCACGAGCACCAGCAGAACATCCGCGCCGACGCCCTGGCCATGGCCAACGACCTGAACCAGGAGGCGGTGCGGCTGTCCATCGACCCGGAACGCTTCGATCAGGTCGTCTCCACCCAGGCGGCGCTGCGCGCGCTGTCCGAGGCCATCGTCTTCCACGGCACGACCGGGCGGATCCTGGCGCGCTCAGGCTTCAGCTTCGCGCTGGAGTTCGACCCGATCCCTGACACCAACCTGGAGCAGGCGCGCAACGGCGAGGTCGTGCTGATCGTGCACGAGAACGACGACCGCGTCCGTGCGCTGATCCGCCTCGACCGCTTCGTCGACACCTATCTGTACGTCGGCCGCGTCGTGGAGGCGAAGGTGCTTCAGCACTACGCTGCCGCCAAGGGCGCGGTGACCTCCTACACCGAGCTGGAGGGGCAGCGCGGGTCGCTGCAGATCACCTTCACGGCGATCTTCGTCATCGTGGCGCTGCTGTTGTTGATGGCGGCGGTGTGGGCGGGGCTGAACTTTGCCACGCGGTTGGCCCGCCCAATCTCCGCCCTGATCGGCGCCGCCGAGCGGGTGCGCGCTGGCGACCTCCAGGTCCGCGTCTCGGAGCCGCGCGACGAGGACGAATTGGCGCTGCTGTCGCGCGCCTTCAACCGCATGACCACCGAGATCGAGAGCCAGCGGCGCGAGCTTCTCCAGGCCAACAGCCAACTCGACCAGCGCCGCCGCTTCACCGAGACGGTGCTGGGCGGCGTCACCGCCGGTGTGATCGGCCTGGATGCTGACGGAATCATCAATCTGCCCAACCTTTCGGCAGCCCGCCTGCTCGGCGTCGAGGACCCCGAGACCCTGATCGGCCGCCGCCTCGTCGAGCTGTCGCCGGAGATGGGCGAGTTGCTCGACAACGCGCCGCGCCGCCCCGGCCGTCTGGTGCAGGAGCAGGTGCAGATCCGCCGCCCCGGCGCCGCGCCGCTGACTTTGCTGGTGCGCATCAGCGCCGAGGCCGGGGGAGGGGAGATCCGCGGCTACGTCGTCACCTTCGACGACATTACCGAGTTGGTCTCCGCGCAGCGCAAGGCGGCCTGGGCCGACGTGGCCCGTCGCATCGCGCACGAGATCAAGAACCCGCTCACCCCCATCCAGCTGTCGGCCGAGCGGCTGCGCCGCAAGTATTTGAAGCAGATCACCCCGGACGACACCGAGGTGTTCACCATGTGCACGGACACCATCGTCCGGCAGGTGGACGACATCCGGCGCATGGTGGACGAGTTCTCGGCCTTCGCGCGCATGCCGCAGCCGGTGATGAAGCCGGTCAACGTCAACGACCTCGTTCGGCAGGCGGTGTTCCTGCAGACCAGCGCGCACGCCGGCAAGGTGAAGTTTGACGTGCAACTGCCGCAAGGCCCGCTGACCGTCGCCTGCGATTCCCGGCAGATCAGCCAGGCGCTGACCAACCTGTTGCAGAACGCGGTGGACGCCATCGAGGGGCGCCCGGCGCCGGAGAACGGCGGGGGGCCGCCGCCCGGTCACGTCGGCGTGCGCATCGAAGCCGACGCTGAGCGTGTCGCGCTGGTCGTCGAGGACAACGGCAAGGGCCTTCCCCAGGACGAGCGGCACCGGCTGACCGAGCCGTACGTTACCACCCGGGCCAAGGGCACCGGGCTGGGGCTGGCGATCGTCAAGAAGATCATGGAGGACCACGGTGGCGAGCTGACGCTCGACGACCGGCCGGAGGGCGGCGCGCGCGTCGCCCTGGTCATCCCACGCAACACCGCGGCGGCGGAGCCCGCCACCGCGGAGGAAAGGCCGGCGCAGACCGGCGGTGAACAGAGGCGGACAGCCAATGGCTCATGACATTCTGATCGTCGATGACGAGTCGGACATCCGGATGCTCATCGCGGGCATCCTGAACGACGAAGGGATCAAGACGCGAGAGGCGGCCAACGCCGACGAGGCGTTCACCCAGGTCGCCGCGCGGCGGCCGAACCTCGTCATCCTCGATATCTGGTTGCAGGGCAGCCGGCTTGATGGCTTGCAGATCCTCGAGCAGCTGATGCGGGACCACCCGAACCTGCCGGTCATCATGATCTCCGGCCACGGCACCATCGAGACGGCGGTCAGCGCCATCAAGATCGGCGCCTACGACTTCATCGAGAAGCCGTTCAAGGCCGACCGCCTGCTGCTGATGGTCGAGCGCGCCATCGAGGCCGCCCGTCTGCGGCGCGAGAACGAGGAACTGCGTCTGCGCGCCGGCGGCGAAGTGGAGCTGATCGGCCGCTCGTCGTCCATCACCCACGTCCGCCAGAGCATCGAGAAGGTCGCCCCGACCGGCAGCCGCGTGTTGATCACCGGCCCCGCCGGCTCTGGCAAGGAGGTGGTGGCGCGCCAGCTTCACCAGCGCTCGCGCCGCAACACCGGCCCGTTCGTCGGGCTGAACTGCGCCACCATGCGCCCCGACCGGCTGGAGATCGAGCTGTTCGGCACCGAGGGCGGCATCGACGGCGGCGGCCGCAAGATCGGCACCTTCGAGCAGGCGCACGGCGGCACGCTTCTGCTCGACGAGGTCGCCGACATGCCGCTGGAAACCCAGGGTAAGATCGTCCGGGCCCTCCAGGAACAGACCTTCGAGCGCGTCGGCGGCGGCCACCGGGTCGAGGTGGACGTGCGCGTCATCGCCACCTCCAACCGCGACCTCCAGGCCGAGATCGAGAACGGGCGCTTCCGGCAGGATCTGTTCTACCGCCTCGCCGTGGTGCCGATCCGCGTGCCGGCGCTGGCCGAGCGGCGCGAGGACATCCCGTTGCTGGCCAAGCACTTCATGGTCCGCTCGGCCGAGGCCGCCGGCCTGCCGGCGCGCGAGTTCGGCGAGGACGCCATGGCGGCGCTGCAGGCCTACGACTGGCCGGGCAACGTGCGCCAGCTGCGCAACGTGGTGGATTGGCTGCTGATCATGGCGCAGGGCGACCACAAGGAGCCGATCCGCGCCGACATGCTGCCGCCGGAGATCGGCGCCATCACCCCCACCGTGCTGAAGTGGGACAAGGGCGGCGAGATCATGGGCCTGCCGTTGCGCGAGGCGCGCGAGGTGTTCGAGCGCGAATACCTGCTGGCCCAGGTCACCCGATTCGGCGGCAACATCTCGCGCACCGCCGCCTTTGTCGGCATGGAACGCTCCGCCCTGCACCGCAAGCTGAAGAGCCTGGGCGTGCACGGCAATGAGAAGGGGAAGGCGTTCATCGACTGAGATGCCTCGGCGCTTGGTGTGTCAGAAACTTAATGTTAACGTCAACCATCCGCGCCCGTTGGGGGCGCGGATGGTTGAGACACGCTGTTACCTCCTCGGGTCAGAGAACGAAGAAGAACGAAGAAACCGATGGCTCGATGGGCATATGTCAACGGCCGCTATCTGCCGCACGACCGTGCGGCGGTCCACATCGAGGACCGCGGCTTCCAACTCGCCGACGGGGTGTATGAGGTCGTCACCATTCTCGACGGCCGCTTCGCCGACATGGACGGCCACCTCGACCGGCTGGACCGCAGCCTGACCGCGTTGGGCATCCCCTGGCCGGTCAGCCGCCGGGTGCTGGAGCGGGTCATACGTGAGCTGGCGCGCCGCAACGGCATCCACGACGGCGCCGTGTACATGCAGGTGAGCCGCGGCGTGGCGCCGCGCGACTTCCGCTTCCCGTCGCCGCGACCGTCGTCGCTGGTGATCACCACGCGGCGCGTGCGGCGCTGGGCGCAGCCGGGGCAACTGGAGGACGGCGTTCCGGTCATCACCATCCCCGACATCCGCTGGGGCCGCCGCGACATCAAGACCACCGGCCTGCTCGCCCAGGTGTTTGGCAAGCAGCAGGCGGCGGAAGCCGGCGCCTTCGAAGCGTGGATGGTCGATCCAGACGGCACGGTGACCGAGGGTTGCTCCTCCAACGCCTGGATCGTCACGGCCGAGGGCATGCTGGTCACCCGCGAGCCGAGCCACAAGATCCTCAACGGTGTCACCCGTCTGGCGCTGCTGCGTCTGGCCCGCGCGGCTGAGTTGCCGATCGAAGAGCGGCCGTTCACCGTGGCCGAGGCTTTGGCGGCCCGTGAGGCGTTCGTGTCGTCGGCCGGCACCTTCGCACTGCCGGTCACCCGCATCGATGGCCACACCGTCGGCACCGGCAAGCCGGGCCCGGTTGCGCTCGGCCTACGGCGGGCCTACATCGACGACGTTCTGCGGGGAAGCCTGTGATCCACACCTCGACCGAGTCGCCGGCGCTGCCGCGCGCGGTGCTGTACGACTGGGACAACACCCTGGTCGACAACTGGGGCACGATTCGCGCCGCGCTGAACCACGCCCTCGAGCAGCATGGCCAACGGCCGTGGACCGAGGAGGAATCGCGCGAACGGATCAAACAGTCGCTGCGCGACAGCTTCCCCCGCATTTTCGGCGAGCGCTGGACCGAGGCGCGCGACCAGTTCTACGCCTATTTCGAGGCGCACCACCTGGACCACCTGCGCCCGATTCCCGGCGCCGAAGCCCTGCTGGAAAGCTTCGCCGCACACGGCGTCTACCAAGCGGTAGTCTCCAACAAGACCGGCCGGTTCCTGCGCGCCGAGGCGGACAAGCTGGGCTGGACGCGCTTCTTCGGCCGTCTCGTCGGCGCCCAGGACGCTGAGGCGGACAAGCCGCACTGCGCGCCCGTGCACATGGCCCTTGCACCGTCGGGGATTGCGCCGTCGCGCGAGGTGTGGTTCATCGGGGATGCCGACATCGACATGGAATGCGCCCATGCCGCCGGACTCGTGCCGGTTCTGGTGGGCGCCGCGGAGGGGGAGGGCTTCGGCCGTTTCCCGCCAGCGCATCGATACGACACCTGTGACACGCTGAGTGGCTTGGTGCGGCGTATCGGTGATACCATATCCGTGCAAGCTCCGGATGGGACGGGTTCGGCAGACTGAACGATAAACTCTGGTGCGGGGAGTGGGCTCTTGAGGAGCCCCAATAAACATTGAAGAAGGGGGCACACCGACATGTCTGAAAAAAGCCAGAATGTGCAGGACGTCTTTCTCAACCACGTCCGAAAGAACAAGACTCCCGTGACGGTCTTCCTGGTGAACGGCGTCAAACTTCAGGGCATCATCACCTGGTTCGACAACTTCTCTGTCCTGCTGCGGCGGGACGCGCATTCGCAGCTGGTCTACAAGCACGCGATCTCCACCGTGATGCCGGCGCATCCGATCCAGCTCTTCGAACCGCCCAAGGAAGGTGAAGGCAATTAACGGCTTCTCGAACGGTACGCCGCCCGGCGGCGACTCCCGCGAATCGCACGGCTCCGGCCGAGCCATCGTCGTTCATCCGGTGCTCCGCGACGCCCACGAGGCGCCGCGCGCGCCGGAGGCTTGCCTGGAGGAGGCTGTCGGCCTCGCCCAGGCGATCGAGCTGGAGGTCGTGTACGCCGAGTGCGCGCGCGTCAGCCGGCCGCACCCGTCCACGCTGCTCGGCTCGGGCACCGTCGAGCACCTCGCCCAGGTGGTGGAGGAGAGCGAGGCGTCGCTCGTCGTCATCGACCACGCGCTCAGCCCGGTGCAGCAGCGCAACCTGGAAAAGGGCGTCAAGGCCAAGGTCATCGACCGCACCGGCCTGATCCTGGAGATCTTCGGCGCCCGCGCCCGCACCCGGGAAGGCCAGCTTCAGGTCGAGCTGGCGTCGCTGACCTACCAGAAGTCGCGCCTCGTTCGGTCATGGACCCACCTGGAACGCCAGCGCGGCGGCTTCGGCTTCCTGGGCGGCCCCGGCGAATCACAGCTGGAGATGGACCGCCGCCTGATCGGCGACCGCATCATCAAGATCAAGAAGGAACTCGAGGACGTCCGGCGCACCCGCGGCCTGCACCGCAAGGCGCGCGCCAAGGTGCCGTACCCGGTGGTGGCGCTGGTCGGCTACACCAACGCCGGCAAGTCCACGCTGTTCAATCGGCTGGCCAACGCCGACGTGTTCGCCAAGGACCTGCTGTTCGCCACGCTGGACCCGACCATGCGGCAGGTGACGCTGCCCTCGGGCCGCAAGGTGATCCTGTCGGACACGGTGGGCTTCATCTCCGACCTGCCGCACCATCTGGTCGAGGCGTTCCGCGCCACGCTGGAGGAGGTGGACGGCGCCGACATCATCCTGCACGTGCGCGACATCTCGCACCTCGACACCGAGGCGCAGCGCGACGACGTGGCCGCGGTGCTGCGCGACATCGGCATCGACCCGGAGACCGACGATCGCGTCGTCGAGGTGCTGAACAAGATCGACTGCCTGGACGCGGAGGAGCGCGACGCGCTCGCCGCCCAGGCCCGGCGCGACCCGCGGCAGGTCTGCGTCTCGGCGCTGACGGGGCAGGGGATCGAGGCGCTGGACGCGCTGCTCGACCAGCGCATGAACCTCGGCCGTCAGGTGGTGGACCTGTCCATCGACCTCGGCAACGGGGCGGCGCTGGCGTGGCTGTACGACCGCGGCGAGGTGCTGGAGCGCCGCGACGACGAGGCGCACGCGCATCTGCACGTGGCGCTCGACCCGGCCGACCTGGCGCGCTTCGAGAAGCGCTTCTCGGCCAGCGCGTGAGGGCAGGGTGCCATGGATTTGTCCGTGGCGGCGGAGCCCCGCCGGTTCCATAATGCTGGCTGAGGCTCCATCCACCCCGCGGACTCCCGTGCGCGCGCTCGTCGCTCTGTTCCTTCTGCTGCTCGCCACGGCGCCGGCGTCCGCCCAGGACGCCGACGATTCGCCGGAGCCGCCCCTGCCCAAGGCGCCGCCGGAGATGCCGCTGGCGCCCGCCGGTCCGGTGGTGCTCGGCCCCGACCCGCGCGAACTGCTGGTCGAGCAATGCAAGGACGGGGACTTCGTCGAGTGCTTCAAGAAATGGCGCCCGCCACCGCCTCCCGCACCGCCGCCCGAGCCCGAGAAGAAGGAAGCAAAGGCGACCGAACCGCCGCCGCCTCCCGATCCCAACGCGCCGCGCGAGCCCGCCGTGGGCGGCCCGCTGGTCGGCCCGCCGCCGGAGCCGAATCCGGCGGCCGATCAGGCCACCTACGACGCGCTCGTCAAGGCGATGAAGGAAGCCGGCCTGGAGGGCAAGGTGCCGATGCCCGGCCCGCCGCAGGACGGCAGCACCACCATGGAACTGGCTCCGCCGAAGCCTGTTGCCCCGAAACCGCCCCCCGGCAAGTCCGACCCCAAACAGAAGGCCCCGGTCAAACCGTGACCCGCACCACGCTGCCCGACCTCGACCGCGTCTCCGCCCTCATCCGGGAAGTCGCGGAGAGCGAGATCCTTCCGCGCTTCCGCCAGCTCTCGGCGGAGGACATCCGCCAGAAGACCGGCCCGACCGACCTGGTGACCGTCGCCGACGAGGCCGCCGAGCGCGTGCTCAGCCCGCGGCTGCGCGACCTCGTGCCCGGCAGCACCGTGATCGGCGAGGAGGCGGTGGCCGCCGACCCGACGGTGCTGAAGCGGGTGTTCGGCGAGGAGCCGGTGTGGATCATCGACCCCATCGACGGCACCATCAACTTCGCCGGCGGCAACCCGACCTTCGCGGTGATGGTCGCCTACGTGCGGGGCGGCGAGACGCTGGCCGGCTGGATCCACGACCCGTGCACGGGCCGCACCGCGGTCGGGGCGAAGGGGCAGGGCGCCTGGCTGGGCAGCCGCCGGCTCCGTGTGGCGGCCCCGGTGCCGGTGGCGGACATGGTCGGCGCGCTGTCCGTC
The DNA here is from genome assembly GCF_003116015.1 of Azospirillum sp. TSO22-1. Classification (GTDB taxonomy): domain Bacteria; phylum Pseudomonadota; class Alphaproteobacteria; order Azospirillales; family Azospirillaceae; genus Azospirillum. The sequence goes on along the minus strand of NZ_LGQZ01000014.1, from coordinate 139,372 downwards.
CGCTACGCCGGCGAGGCGACCACCGCCCGCCTGAACGCCCGCAAGCCGGCCGTGAAGGAGGTCGTCTGCCTCGCCTGCGCCGCGCACGAATACCTGCGCCTGCTGGACGGCGTGGCTCACTTCTCGGTGTACCACAAGCTGATGCCGTGGGACCACGCGGCCGGCATGCTGCTGCACGCCGAGGCCGGCGGCTACGCGGCGCTGGTGGACGGCCGCCCCTACGCCCCCACGGTCTTGGAGGGCAGCGTGATGATCGCCCCCGACCGCGACAGCTGGACCACCCTGCGCGACACGCTCTACGGCTGAGCGCGTCAGGCGCCGCGTGGGGCGAAGAGGATCACCGCGGCGCCGAGCAGGCAGACGGCCGCGCCGGCCAGATCCCAGCGGTCCGGCCGGCTGCCTTCGACCGCCCACAGCCACGCCAGCGACGCCGCGATGTAGACGCCGCCGTACGCCGCATACGCCCGTCCGGCGAAGGCTGCGTCAACGCGGGTAAGCAGCCACGCGAACAGCGTCAGGCTGAGCAGTCCGGGCAGCAGCCACAGCGCGGACTTGCCCAGCCGCAGCCACGCCCAGAACGCGAAGCACCCGGCGATCTCCGCCAGCGCGGCGCCCGCGTAGATCAGGAGAGCGGCGGCCATGATAGCGAACCGCTATTTCGCTTCTTCGCGCTTGGCTTGCTGCCAGAACGCCTCCATCTCGTCGAGCGTGGCGTCGGCCGGCTTGCGACCCTGTTCGCCGAGCAGGTCCTCGATCCGGTGGAAGCGGCGCTCGAACTTGGTGTTGGTGCCGCGCAGAGCACTTTCCGGATCCACCTCCAGCCGGCGGGCGAGGTTGACCAGGGCGAACAGCAGGTCACCCAGTTCGTCGGCGACGCGCTCCTGGGCGGCACCGCCGTCGATCTCGGCGCGCAATTCACCGACTTCCTCCTCGATCTTGTCGAGGATGTCGCGCGCATCGGTCCAGTCGAAGCCGACGCGCGCGGCGCGTTTCTGCAGCTTCAGCGCGCGGGTGAGGGCAGGGAGGCCGGCGATCACCCCGTCCAGCGCCGACGGCGGCGCCTGCCCTTGCGCCGCGGCCTTGGCGGCGCGCTCGGCCGCCTTGTGCTCCTCCCAGCGGGAGGTCTGGTGCTCGGCCGTACGGATCTCCTCGGAGCCGAAGACGTGCGGGTGGCGGCTGATCATCTTGTCGGCGATCACACCGGCCACCTCATCGAAGTCGAACAGGCCTTCCTCGCGCGCGAACTGGCTGTAGTAGACGACCTGGAACAGCAGATCGCCCAGTTCCTCGCGCAGGGCCGCCATATCGCCTTTCTCGATGGCGTCGGCAACCTCGTAGGCCTCTTCGATCGTGTGCGGCGCGATGGTCCGGTAGGTCTGCTCGAGATCCCAGGGGCAGCCATTCTGCGGGTCGCGCAGGCGGGCCATGATGTCGAGCAGGCGGTCTGTGTTGCGGGCCATGGTCAGCTCTGGGTACGGAGTGGGCCCCCGACCTTAACCGACCGGCCTGCCATGGGAAAGCCCGCCGCCCCGATGCGAACAAAGATCGCATAAGCGTGATTATGGAAATAAAAGTGAAGGGTGGGCAGGGCGGTGTGCGCTTCCCGTGGCGCCCAGTGTTGGTTAAGCTCCGCCGTCCTTCTCCGCAAGCGCGGTCGTCCTCCATGACACGTTCACCGCTCTGTTGGTTCCCAAGCCTCGTTCTCACGCTCTGCGCCGTGGCAGCGCCAGTGCATGCTCAGAGTCTCGACTGCCGCAAGCCGTCGGGCGTCGTGGCGCGGGCGGTCTGCGGCAATGCTGACCTGCGCGCGCGCGACGAGCAGTTGGCCGAGGCGTTGGGCACACTCGGCGCCTATACGCCGCGCCCGGAGCGCGACGCGCTCAAGCAGACGCAGTCGACGTGGCTGGCCGAGCGCGACCGCACCTGCGACGACAAAGCCAAGGCAAAGGCTTGCACGGCGCTTTACGAGAAGCGCAGCGAAGACGTGGCGATGCAGTCCCAGGCGGCGCAGAAGCGTCTGGCCGCCGTGGCGGCTGGCATCCTCAAGGATCCGAAGGCCGCCGCAGCCGGACTGCAACGCTACGACGGCGCAGCGGCCAAGGCGTGGCTGATCTACCTGTACCACACTGGCACGGTGACGGTGCCCGACAAGGACGTGGAGATTGGCCGACTGGCGCGCGAAATCATCGAGCGGGATCTCGCAAATGACCGTGAACTCCTTGAAGAGATGAGGGCTATCGGCGATGTGACGAGGGCGGACACCGCGGGCGTTCTGCTGTTCCTGCGCCACGCGCTGTCTACCACCGAGTTGGACGCCCCGTGCTTCCTGTTCGCCAAGCACGGCCTACCCGCCTTCGAGGCGTTCGGCCCGTTCTGGGGCGGCAGCCGCGACGACATGCCGGAACTGTGCCATGACATACACTCCGTTTACGACCTGCCGGAATGGAAGAAGCTAGCCGCGCTGATGGAACCGGCCGGCGGGCCGGGGCCGGAAATCACCATCCGGAGCGCCTACGATCGGCAGTTCGCCATCGACATCCTGCAGGCTTCGATAGCGCCCGGAACGCTGCTGGAGGCGCCACGCTCGCCCGAGGCGAAGAAGGCCGCCGAGGCGCGCGACAAGGCGGTCGCCGCCTTCCGCGGCTGGAAGGACTATCAGGTGTGGCCGGAGGCTCAGCACAAGGCTGCCGTCGCCGCCCTTCCCTCCGCGATCACCGCCACATCAAAGCTTTATCAGGAAAATTTCAAGCTTCCCGCGAAGATTGCCGAGCAAGTCGCGCGCGCCGCGGCGGACCGCTTCATCGCTGGCCGCATCGCTCTGTTCGTCGGCGAAGACGTGATGGAGGACGAGTGAGCATCAGAGGTCGATGACTAAACCGTCGTACGCCGGCTCGACGCCCGGCGGCAGGATGCACCGCACCGCCTCGTAGTCCATGGTCTGGTTCATGTGCGTGAGGTAGGCGCGCTTCGGCTTCACGCGCTCGATCCACTCCAGCGTTTGCGCGAGGTGCGAATGCACGGGGTGCGGCGGCTCGACCCGCACGCAGTCGACGATCCACACCTCGATGCCCTCCAGTGCGGCGAAGGCCGCGTCGTCCAGGCGCACCACGTCGGTGGAGTAAGCGAAGCGATCGAAGCGGAAGCCCAAAGTGGGCATCCAGCCGTGATCCTGCACGAAGGGCACCACCGACATGCCGGCCACCTTGAACGGCCCTTCGACGGCCTGCGGCACCAGGACCGGCCGGTAGATCGGATCGCCCGGATTCAGCGGCGTAAAGGCGTAGTCAAAGCGGCGGGCGATCTCCGCCAGATGTTTGGCCATGCCGAAGGCCGGTAGCGGCGCGTCCATGAGGCGGCAGATCTCGCGCAGTTCATCCAGGCCGTGCACGTGATCGGCGTGGTTGTGCGTCCACAGCACCGCGTCCAGGCGCTGCACGTCGGCATCAAGAAGCTGCTGGCGCAGGTCCGGCGAGGTGTCGACCAGGATGCCGGCCCCGCCCTGCTCCACCAGGATCGACGCGCGCGTGCGACGGTTCTTCGGGTTTGTCGAATCGCAGTCGCCCCACTGGTTGCCGATGACCGGCACGCCCGACGAACCACCGCAACCGAGGACCGTGACCCTCATCAATCCGGCCCCGGATCGGATTGGGGCACGCGGTCGAACAGCCGGAAGAAGTTGCCGGTGGTGATCCGCGCCATCTCCTCGGCTGACACTCCTTTCACCGCGGCGACCGCGGCGGCGGTGTGCGCGACATAGGCCGGCTCGTTCCGCTTGCCACGGTAGGGCATGGGGGCAAGGTAGGGCGCATCGGTCTCGACCAGGATGCGATCGAGCGGCACGTCCCTGACGATGGCGCGCAGGTCGTCCGACTTCTTGAAGGTGACGATCCCCGACAGCGACAGAGAAAAACCGAAATCAATAGCGTCTTCAGCCACTTGCCGGCCGGAACTGAAGCAGTGCAGCAAGCCCTTCACCGGCTGTCCGGCGGCCTCTTCGCGGACGATGCGCATGATGTCATCGTCGGCGTCGCGGGTGTGGACGATCAGCGGCAGACCGGTTTCCATGGCCGCACGGATGTGCAGACGGAAGCACCCCTGCTGCACGTCGCGCGGGCTCATATCGTAGTAGTAGTCGAGGCCCGTCTCGCCGATGCCGATCACCTTGGGGTGCTTGGCGAGTTCGATCAGCCGCTCGACCGAGACGCCGGCGATCTCCTCCTGCGCTTGGTGCGGGTGGACGCCGAGCGAGCAGTAGACGTCCGGAAAACGCTCGGCGACGGCCAGCACGCGTTCGAACCGGGTCAAGTAGGTGCAGATGGTGACCATCCGCCCCACTCCGGCCGCCCTCGCCCGCTCGACGACGGCGTCCAGTTCCTCGGCGAAATCCGGGAAGTCGAGATGGCAGTGGCTATCGACCAGCATCAGGCCTTGGGCTCCTCGACGAAGCGCGGGAACACGCCCTGCGGCGCCGGCAGTGGCGTACCGCCCGTCAGCGCGCCGGCGGGGCCGAGATTGCCGAAGCCGCGCACCTTCTCGCCCTGCCCCAACTGGTCCAGGATCTTCGCCGAGGCCGCCGGCATCACCGGCTGCGTCAGGATGGCGAGGTGGCGGATCGTCTCGGCCAGCACGTACAGCACTGTGCCCATGCGCGGCGGATCGGTCTTCTTCAACGCCCAGGGCGCCTGCTCATCCACGTAGCGGTTGGCGTCGCCGACGACGGCCCAGATGGCGTCCAGCACCTTGTGGAAGGCCTGCACGTCGATCTCCGCCCGCACCACCGGCAGCAGCGCGTGGGCAGCGCCCAGCAGCCTGTTGTCGGCCTCGGTGAAGGGGCCGGGCTGCGGCACCTGGGCGCCGCAGTTCTTGTTGATCATCGACAGCACGCGCTGGACCAGATTGCCGTAGTCGTTGGCGAGATTGCCGTTGATCCGCTGCACCATGGCGGCGTGGCTGAAGTCGCCGTCGTTGCCGAACGGCACCTCGCGCAGCAGGAAGTAGCGGGTCTGGTCGAGGCCGTAGGTGGTCACCAGCTGCTCGGGCGCGATGACGTTGCCGAGCGACTTGGACATCTTCTGCCCCTCGATCGTCCACCAGCCGTGTGCGAAAACGCGCTTGGGCGGCTGCAGCCCGGCGGCCATCAGGAAGGCCGGCCAGTAGACGGCGTGGAAGCGCAGGATGTCCTTGCCGACCATGTGCAGGTCGGCCGGCCAGTACTCGGCGTACTCGCCGGTGGTGTCGGGATAGCCGACAGCCGTGATGTAGTTGGTCAGCGCGTCCAGCCAGACGTACATGATGTGCGCGTCGTCGCCCGGCACCGGAATGCCCCACTTGAAGGTCGTGCGGCTGACCGACAGATCCTTCAGGCCGGACTTGACGAAGGAGATGACCTCGTTGCGCTTGCCCGGCGGCAGGATGAAGTCGGGGTTCTTGTCGTAGAACTCCAGAAGCCGCTCCTGCCACGCCGACAGGCGGAAGAAGTAGCTGGGCTCCTCCACCCACTCGCACTCGGCGCCGGTCGGGGCGATCTTCTTGCCGGTGGGCGTGGTGGTCAGCTCGTCCTCGCCGTAGAACGCCTCGTCGCGCACCGAGTACCAGCCGGCGTAAGAGCCCAGGTAGATCTCGCCGGCATCCAGCAGCTTCGTCCACAGCGCCTGCACCGAGGCGACGTGGCGCGGCTCGGTGGTGCGGATGAAGTCGTCGTTGGAGTAGTTCATCACCCCGACGAGGTCGCGAAAGTTCTGCGACACCTTGTCGGTGAAGGCCTGTGGCGCGATGCCGGCGGCCTGCGCCGACTTCTCGACCTTCTGGCCGTGCTCGTCGGTGCCGGTGAGGAACTTGACGTCGAAGCCGTCCAGCCGCTTGAAGCGGGCGAGCACGTCGCAGGCCAGCGTCGTGTACGCGTGCCCGATGTGCGGCACGTCGTTCACATAGTAGATCGGCGTCGTCAGGTAATAGGTTTTCGACCCGGCCATGGTCGGTGCACTCCCGAATGTGCTCAGCACTGGTTAGGTGGCGGTCGCCTCGATGGTGGACAAGGCGTTCAGCACCACCTGCTTGCGATCCAGATTGGCGGATTCCGCGCGCGCGAAAAGGCGCCCGATCTTTTCCCACACCTCCACCCAGCGATCAAGGCTGCGGGCGTTGGCGAGGCGGGTCATCAGCGCCGCCTCGCCCGGCACCACCTCCGCCGGCCATTCGCCGCGCGCCAGTGCGCGGGCAAAGCGGGCCAGCCACCACACCAGCAGGTCGGTGGCGGTCTCGTAGAGGCCGTCGTCCTGTTTGCGGGTCAGCTTGTCGCCGAAGGCGTGCGCGGCGGGGATGTCCAATTTCGGCAGAGAGCCGAGCAGCCCGACCAACTCGCGGTAGAGGCCGAGTCCGCCGGCATCCGCCAGCGCGACGGCACGGCCAATAGAGCCCTCGGCCAGTCGTGCCAGGGCGTGACGGTCGTCCTCCGCCACGTCCGGGCGATGCTGTGCCAGCAGGCCGACCACCGCTTCCTCGGCCAGCGGATTCAGCGCCAGCTTGCGGCAGCGCGAGCGGATGGTCGGCAGCATCCCGCCGGGATTGTCCGAGACCAGCAGCAGCAGGGCGTAGGGTGGCGGCTCCTCCAGGATCTTCAGAATGGCGTTGAGGCCGGCCGTGTTCATGCGGTCGGCACCGTCGATGACGGCGACGCGCCAGCCCTCCTCCGCCGAGGTCTTGCGCAGGAACGGCGCGATCTTGCGCACGTCGTCCACGGCGATGTCGCGCTTCATGCGATCGCGCTTCTCGTCCATCTGCCGCTCGACCGTCAGCAGGTCGGCGTGGCCGGCGCTGGCGACGCGGCGGAACACCGGGTGCTGTGGATCGAGGTGGAGCGAGGCTGGTTGCGCGGGCGCGCCGAACAAGCCTGCGCCGCCGCCCTGCCCGCCCTGCGCCAGGACGAAGCGCGCGAAGCGGAAGGCTAGCGTCGCCTTGCCGATCCCCGGCGGCCCACCGATCAGCCAGGCGTGCGGCAACCGACCGGAGCTCCAGGCGGCCAGCAGCGTGCGCTCCACCTCCGCGTGACCGGTCAGGTCCGGATTGCGGCGCGGGGCGAGCCCGTCGACCTCGACGGGTTCGGCGGCTTTGGTGGCGCGGCTCACGGGAGCGTTCCTTCAGACATGTCGGCACAGTGGCGTAATCGTGGTGCGCGGCGCAAGTCCCTCTCCCCTGGGAGAGGGTGAGGGTTTATTTGCACCGCTGCTGGTCGGCGGACGCGCGGGTCCACACCTCGGTGCGGCCGAGCAGGGGGATGCCGACGTAGCCGCGCAGGCGCAGGCGGTCGGGGCCGTCCGGCTCCATAGTGCCACTGTAGGTGTTGCCGGACTCCGGGTCGTAGACCCAACCGCTCTCCCAGCCCGTCGCGGTCGGCGCGAAGCCGCCGAGCATGGTGATGCCGCACAGGCGGCGGCTTCGCTGCTCGGGCGACGGGTTCTTGCTGTCGAGGCCGGCGTCGGGGCCGGAGCGCTTTTCCAAATACCAAACCAGCCGGCCACAGGCCTTGGCCCCGCAGGGCTGTACCTCGATGGCCGCCTCGCGGTTCGCGGTCAGCCAGACGCCGAAGGCGTCCTGCGGCGCGGCGGATGCCGGGCTTGCGGTCAGGACGGTAAGGACGAGCGGAATCGCTGCACGCATGGGCTCACCTCCGAGCCCACAAGTGGGGACTCAGGCGGCGAGAGTCAGCCGCCGCGTCACCGCATCCAGGATGGCGGCCTGCACCACCTCCACCGGATGGGCGGCGTCGATCACCGCGCAGCGCTCGGGCTCGCGCGCCGCGATGTCGAGGAAACCGTCACGCAGGCGCGCGTGGAAGCTCAGGTCCATGCGCTCGTAACGGTCCTCGTCGCCGCGCCGGGCGTTGGCGCGATCCAGACCGACTTCTACCGGCAGATCCAGGATCAGCGTCAGGTCCGGGCGGAAATCGCCGAGCGCCACACGCTGCAGCGCCTCGATCGGCTCACGCCCTAGGCCGAGGCCGTAGCCCTGGTAGGCCATGGTGCTGTCGAAGAAGCGGTCGCACAGCACCCAGCGCCCGGAGTCCAGCGCCGGCCAAACCGTGCGCTCCAGATGGTCGCGGCGGGCGGCGGTGTGCAGCAGCGCCTCGGTCATGCCTCCCCAGCGGCCGGTCTCGCCGGAAACCAGCAGGCGCCGGATCTCCTCCGCGCCCGGCGAGCCGCCGGGCTCGCGGGTCAGCATCACGTCGATGCCGCAGGATGCCAGCGAATCCGCCAGCAGGCGGAGTTGGGTGGATTTGCCCGCCCCCTCCCCGCCTTCCAGCGTGATGAAACAGCCCCGAGCCATCAGGAGCCCGCGCCAAACACGAGATACTTGGCCGCGGCGAAGGCGCGGCCGACGAAGCCCAGCTTGTCCACGTCGGTCGCGGCGACCACCGGCACCTCCTTGCTGGGCGCGCCGGGGGCGGAGATCACCAGCTTGCCGACCGTGTCACCCTTCTTGATGGGCGCGGCGACCGGCTGATTGGCGACCAGCGTCACCTTCATGTTCGCCCGGTCGGTGCGCGCCATGGTGACCTTGAGGTCCTTCGGCACGGTCACCGGCACCGTCTTCTGCTCGCCCAGCCAGACCGGCACCTCCTCGATGGCGTCGCCGGCCTTGAACAGGGCGTAGGCGTTGAACTCGCGGAAGCCCCACTCCAGCAGGCGGGTGGTCTCGTCGGCGCGCGCCTGCATGGACGGCAGGCCGTTGATCACCAGCACCAGACGGCGCCCCTCGCGCTCGCCCGACGCGGTGAGGCCGTAGCCGGCGATCTCGGTATGGCCGGTCTTCAGGCCGTCGACGCCGGCGCTGTTGCGGTACAGCAGCGGGTTGCGGTTGCCCTGCTTGATGCCGTGGTAGGTGAACTCCTTCTCCGAGAACAGGTAGTAGTACTCGGGGAAGTCGCGGATCAGATGCTCCGCCAGGACCGAGAGATCGCGGGCGGTCATGTAGTGGTTCGGGTCGGGCCAGCCGGTGGCGTTGATCAGGTTGGTGTTCTTCAGCCCGATTTCCTTCAGGCGCTTGTTCATCTTCTCGGCGAAGGCCTGCTCGGAACCGGCCAGACCCTCGGCCAGCACGATGCAGGCGTCGTTGCCCGACTGGATGATCACGCCCTTGATGAGGTCGAGCACCTTGATGGTGTTGTTCAGCTCCACGAACATCTTGGAGCCCTGCATGCGCCACGCGCGCTCGCTGACCGGCAGCGTGTGGTCGAACGACAGGCGGCCTTCCTTGAGCGCCTCGAAGACCATGTAGAGGGTCATCAGCTTGCTCATGGACGACGGCGGCATGCGCTCGTCCGCGTTCTTCTCGAACAGGATCGTGTTGGTCGACAGGTCGAGCAGGATGGCCTGCTTGCCGATCGTCTCGATCGTAGCGGCGCGCGCCGGCAGCGCGAGGCCGGCCGCGACCAGCGCGGCCACCATCGTGGCGGCGAAGCGGATGCGGACAGCGGTCATCGGTATTCCCCTCTCAACCTTCCGTGTCTTTCCCGAAACGGGACGATCAATCCACAATGATTTTGGCGTCCGTAAGGCCGGCCTGGAGCACCTGGGCCAGCACGGCGTCCGCCCTCTCCACGCTGTCCAGCGGCCCGATGCGCAGACGCTGCATCGGCTGCTTGCCCAGCATCGCCGTGCTGACCTGAGCCGGCTGGCCGAGTGTGCTCACCTGCGCGCGGGCGCGGGCGAGGTTTTGCGCGTTGCCATAGGACCCGACCTGAACGTAGATCCGGCTGCCACCGCGGACCGGCAGGTCGACCGAAGCCGGAGCCGGCAGGAAGCGGCGCTCTACCACCGTCCCGGCTACCGTGGTCGGCGGCGGGACATCGGCGGCGCCGACTTGGCCCTCTCCCTTAGGGGCGGGCGGCAGCGGCGCGAGCGGCCCGGCGCCGGGCAGGCTCGCCACCTCGATCTTGGAGCGCGGCGCTGCCTTGGGTGCCGTACCGTCGGTCTCGGCGAGGACCGGCGGCGGCGTGCCGGCCCGCGCCGCGGCGGCGATCTGCCGGCTCTCCTCGGCGAGGATCTGCACACGCAGCTTGGCGGTGTCCGCCTGCTCGTAGCCCAGCAGTTGGGCGGCACGGCGCGACAGCATGATGACGCGGTTGTTGGCCGCCGGCCCGCGTTCGTTGACGCGGATGACGACCGAGCGGCCGGTGTCCAGGTTGGTCACCCGTGCGAGACTCGGCAACGGCAACGTGGGGTGCGCCGCCGTCATCTCGTTCGGGTCGTGGATCTCGCCGTTGACGGTCGGCTTGCCCTGCGCCCCGGCCCCGTACACCGAACCGATGCCGGTCTCGTCGTACTTGAAGTCCTCGGACGGGTAGTACCAGACGCCGGCGATCTGGTAGGGCTTGCCGACGCGGTAGACGCCGCTCGTCGGCAGGCCAGAGGCCGGCGGCTCGGGCGCCGCGCACGCCGCGAGCGACAGCGCCACGGCGAGCGCCATCGTTCCTCTCAGCATGTGCCCATGGCGCATCGCGCGACCCCTCTAGATCTGGTGGCCGCACTCTAATCGAGTTACCACGCGCCGCCAAGCGGCGGGGCGGCGTTGCCTCACGGAAGTCGCACTGCGGCCATGCCCGCCGGCGCGGGCGGCGGATTCGGCGCCGGGAACAGCGCGTCGCTGCGGTCCATCAGCCGGTACGCCACGAGGCCGATCCATTCGCGCACCGCCCAGCTCAGCTTGTCCAGGTTGCCGTCCAATTCGAAGATCAGATAGGGCTTCGGCCCCGGCCGGCTGCGGTAGTCCACCGGATAGGGCAGCACCTCCCAGCCGACGCGCCGGAAGATGCCGACCGAGCGCGGCATGTGCCACGCCGAGGTGACGAGGATCCAGGTGTCGCCGGGTTTAGGCCCGGCAAGATCGCGGCTGAACAGCGCGTTCTCCCAGGTGTTACGCGACTCGTTCTCAAACAGCACCCGCCCGGTGTCGAAGCCGACCTGGTCGAGTGCGGCGCGCATCACCTCCCCTTCCCGGTACCGGCCGCCCCACAGCGAGCCGGAACCGCCAGTGAAGACTATCCTGGCGTTGGGATAGCGCAGGCCCAGCTCGGCGGTGGCGAGCACCCGCTCCGCCGCTTCGTTCACCGAGGGCTCGTCGCGTTCGGCGGCCAGCGGCGGGTTGAGCGCGCCGCCCAGGACGATGATACCGTCCACATGCTTCGGCAGCGCGGGCTTCGGGAAGCGCTCCTCCAGCGGCCGGATCACCCAGGTGCCGACCGGCAGCGTGGTGAGGGCGAGGAAGCCGAGCGCGACGGCGGCCACGATCCGCCGCCCGGTGCGGCGGCGGGACTCGCGCCGGCTGAACAGCAGCGCCGCGCCGAACGCCAGCAGCAGCGCCAGCAAGTTGCCGGGCTGCACAAGGCCCCAAAGGATTTTGGAGAGGATAAAGGTCACGGAGCGTGAGAATAGGCAGATGGCATGCCTTTGCCCAGCAAGACGATGGGCTAACCCTCTCCCGCCCCGGGAGAGGGTTAGCCGTAGGCGCCGGGTGAGGGCAAAACCAAGGATCCTTGCGCGACCCTCACCCCTCCGCCCTTCGGGCGGGCCCATCCTTCTCCCGGGACGGGAGAGGGATGTTTACGCCCCCAGCATCTCCAGCGCCTTCTGCAGCTTGCCGCGGGCTTGGTCAGCGGCCTCGCGGCGGTCGCGCTGTTCCTCGATGACCTCTTCCGGCGCCTTGGCGACGAATTGCTCGTTGCCGAGCTTGGCGTCGATCTTCTTGATCTCGCCGGCCAGCTTCTCGATCTCCTTGGACAGGCGTGCCCGCTCCTTGTCCAGGTCGACGATGCCTTCCAGCGGCAGGATCAGCGTCGCCTCGTCGAGCACCGCCTGCGCCGACTGCTTCGGCGTCTCGTCGACAAGCGGCTCAGCCGAGGCAAGGCGGCCCATGCGCAGGATCAGGTCGCGGTGGGTGGCGAGCCGCTTCAGGCTCTCCGCTCCGGCGTCCTTCAGCTTCAGCTCGATCTGCGCGGCTGGCGGCACGTTCATCTCCGAGCGCATGGAGCGCACCGCGGAGATCAGCCGCACCACCCAGTCCATCTCGGCGCGGGCGGCGGGATCGACGATCTCCGGCCCGTACTCCGGCCATGCGGCGGAGATCAGGCGGTTGGCGCGCCCCTCGCCGAGTTGCTCCCACAGCTCCTCGGTGATGTAGGGCATGATCGGGTGCAGCAGGTGCAGCACCTCGTCCAGCACCCAGGCGGTGGTTGCGCGCGTCTCGGCCTTGGCGGCCTCATCCGACCCGTTGAGGATCGGCTTGGTGAACTCCAGGTACCAGTCGCAGAAGGTGCCCCAAATGAACTGGTAGAGCGCGTTGGCCGCCTCGTTGAACTTGTACGCCTCGATGGCGCCGGCGACGCGGGTCGACGTCTCCGCCAGCTCGCCGACGATCCAGCGGTTCACCGTTTGCGTCAGGCCGGTGGGCGTGAAGCCCGGCACCGGCACGGCGCCGTTCATCTGGCAGTAGCGCGCGGCGTTCCACAGCTTGGTGGCGAAGTTGCGGTAGCCCTCGACCCGGTTCACCGCCAGCTTGATATCGCGGCCCTGCGCCGCCATCGCCGACAGGGTGAAGCGCAGCGCGTCGGTGCCGTACTCGTCGATCAACTCTAGGGGGTCAATGACGTTCCCCTTGGACTTCGACATCTTCTGGCCCTTCTCGTCGCGGACCAGGGCGTGGATGTAGACGGTGCGAAACGGCACGTCGCCCATGAAGTGCAGGCCCATCATCATCATTCGGGCGACCCAGAAGAAGATGATGTCGAAGCCGGTCACCAGCACGTCGGTGGGGTAGTAGCGCTCCAGCTCCGGCGTCTTCTCCGGCCAGCCGAGCGTCGAGAACGGCCACAGCGCGGAGGAGAACCAGGTGTCGAGCACGTCCGGGTCGCGGGTCAGCTCGGCCGGCTTGCCGTAGTGCTTTTCCGCGGCGGCCCTGGCGGACTCCTCGCTCTCCTCGACGAACACCGCGCCGTCCGGCCCGTACCACGCCGGGATCTGGTGGCCCCACCAGATCTGACGGCTGACGCACCAGGGCTGGATGTTGCGCATCCACTCGAAGTATGTGTTCTCCCACTGCTTGGGCACGAACACGGTCTTGCCGGTCTCCACCGCCTCGATGGCCGGCTTGGCCAGCGTCGCGGCGTCCACGTACCACTGGTCGGTCAGCCAGGGCTCGATGGCGACGCCGGAGCGGTCGCCGTGCGGCACCTTGTGGGTGTGCGGCTCGATCTTCTCCAGCAGCTCAAGGGCTTCCAGGTCGACGACGACCTTCTTGCGCGCCTCGTAGCGGTCGAGACCGCGGTACGGCTCCGGCACGGCGTCGGTGAGACGCGCATCGCGGTCCATGATGTTGATGGCTTCGAGCCCGTGCCGCTTGCCGACCGCGAAGTCGTTGAAGTCGTGCGCCGGGGTGATCTTCACCGCGCCCGAGCCGGTCTCCGGATCCGCGTACTCGTCGCCGACGATGGGGATCAGGCGGCCGACCAGCGGCAGGACGACGTTCTTGCCGATCAGGTCCTTGTAGCGCTCGTCCTCCGGGTGCACGGCGACCGCGGTGTCGCCCAGCATCGTCTCCGGGCGCGTGGTGGCGACGACGATGAAGCGGTCCGGCTCGCCTTCGATCGGGTAGCGGAAGTGCCAGAGGTTGCCCTTGATCTCGCGCTGCTCGACCTCCAGGTCGGAGATCGCCGTGTGCAGCTTCGGGTCCCAGTTGACGAGGCGCTTGTCCTTGTAGAGCAGGCCCTGGCGGTACAGCTCGACGAACACCTTGCGGACGGCGGCGCTGAGGCCCTCGTCCATGGTGAAGCGCTCCTTCGCCCAGTCCGGCGAGGCGCCGAGGCGGCGGAGCTGGCGGGTGATGGTGCCGCCCGACTCGGCCTTCCACTCCCACACCTTGTCGATGAACTTCTCGCGGCCGAAGTCGTGGCGCGTCTTGCCCTCGGCGGCCAGGTTGCGTTCCACCACCATCTGGGTGGCGATGCCCGCGTGGTCGGTGCCCGGCTGCCACAGCGCGTCCTTGCCGCGCATGCGGTGGTAGCGGGTCAACACGTCCTGCAGGGTGAAGGTCAGCGCGTGGCCCATGTGCAGGCTGCCGGTGACGTTCGGCGGCGGCATCATGATGGTGTAGGGCGTGCCGTTCGACTGGGTGTTCGCGGCGAAGGCGCCGGACTCCTCCCACTGACGGTAGTGCTTCTCCTCGACCGCGGCCGGGCTGTACGTCTTCTCGAGCATCACTGAAAAACTTCCGCTAACGCGTTGACTTAAAATCAGAACTTCTGGGACCGCCGGATCATGCGGTCGATCTCCTGCTGGACCAGCCGCTCGACGACGGTGGGCAGGTTCTCGTCCAGCCACTCCTTCAGCAACGGCTTCAACAGCTCACGCACCACCTCCTCCACGGTGCGGATGCCGACCGGCATCGGACCGATGGACAGGTCGTCGCCCAGCTCGCGCGCCAAGTGGGTGAAGTGCTGCGAGGCGTCCTCGGCGGTGCGGCGGGAGATCAGGCCGTCCTGGTCGAACGCCGGCATGCGCGGCGGCGCCGGACGCGGACGCGGCGGCGGCATCTCCGTCACGTCGTCGAAGTCGGGCATCGGTGGCGGGGGCGGCGGACGGCGCGGCGGCGGTGGAGGCGGCGGGGGCTCGTCCATCTCCGCCGGCGGCTCGGGGAACACCGGTTCCTCGGCGCCCCAGGGATCCTCTTCCTCCTCCATCGGCATCGGATGCGGATCGGCCACTTCCGTCAGCTCGAGGACGTCGTCCTCCGGCTCCTCTTCCATCGGCGGAAGGGGCGGCGGCGGGGGTGGCGGAGGCGGAGGAGGCGGAGCAGCGGCGGCGGGAGGCGGGGCTGGCTGTTCGGTCTTGGGCGCGGGCTCGCCATCCTCGGAAATGATTCGGCGAATGGAGGCGAGGATCTCCTCCATCGACGGTTCTTGCTGGCCTTTATCACTCATCGTGGCAAAACCCGGGACGTCAAGCTCGCCCAACCCTAGGGCAGGATTGGGTAAAAAGCCACAAGACAAAAGCGGCCCGCCGTGGCGGGCCGCTTGCGTGGAATGCCGCGATCAGTCGGCTACGCCGGTGCCGATCCACTTGTCGCGGGTGGCCCGGTAGTGCGCTTCCAGATCGTAATACTGAACCGGCAGGCGAAGCTGCTGCGCCGTCAACTGGCCGATCGCGCTCAGTACCGTGAAGGCCTGCACCATTTCGTCGCGCTGCGCCCGCACCAGATTGACGCGGCCGTTCAGCAGTTCCTGTTCCTGGTTCAGCACGTCGAGGACGGTGCGCGAGCCGACCTGCGCTTCCTGCCGCACGCCTTCCAGGGCGATCTGCGCCGCCTTGATCTGCGTCTGGAAGGAATCGATGCTGGCGCGCGCCGTCATCAGGCCCTGCCACGAACTGATCGCCGCCGCGGCGACCTGCCGCCGGGTCTCGTCGATCTGAATGCGCGCCTGATTCGCCGTCTCCTTGGCCTCGCGCACCAGCGCTTCCGGCTGGCCGGCGGAGTACAGCGGGATCACCACCTGGGCCTGGAACGAGCCGCTGTCCTGCCGGTTGATGGTCAGGCCGCTGCTGGTGCCGGGGTCATAGGTGCGCGATCCCTGTGCGGTCAGACGGGCGGAGGGCAGCAGGCGGCCGAACTGCTGGTCGACCGCGTCGCGCTGCGCCGCTTCGGTGAAGGCGGCGGCAAGAACGGACGGGTGGTTGGCCCGCGCCATCTCCGCCACCTCGTCCAGCGTCGCCGGCAGCTTGAAGGTCGGCTTCGGCGCCTTCAGGTTCTTGCCGGGCATGGTGCCGATGAAGCGCTCGTACACCGCGCGCGACGCGGCCACCGTGCCTTCCGACGAAATGCGGTTGGCGATCGAGGCGGCGAGGCGCGACTCGGACTGGCTGACGTCGGTGCGCGTGTACTCGCCGACGCGGAAGCGGTCGCGGGCCGCTTCGAGCTGCCGACGCAGCACCTGCTCGTTGTTGGTGTTGAGCGTCAGCACCGCCTGGTTCTGCACCAGATCCAGATAGGCCGTGGCGGCGTTCAGCAGGACCTGCTGCTCGGTGTTCACCACGGTGGCGCGCTGCGCCTCGACGAGACGCTCGGTGCGGCGGACGTTGGGGCCGACCGTGGCGTCGTAGATCGGCTGCGTCACCGAGAGGCCGGCGCTCTTCGGCGTCGCCGCACTGGTCGAACGGTTGCCGCCGGCGCTTTCGAAGGCCGAATTGGTGCGGGTGCCGCCCGCGCTCAGGGTACCCTGCACCGTTGGCCGATAGCCGGACAGCGCCTGCGAAACGCGCTCGTCGGCGGCGCGCAGGGCCGCGCGCTGCGACGCCAGCGTCGGATTGGTCGAATAGGCCTGCGCCAGCGCCTCCTCAAGCGTCTGCGCCGCAGCGCCCCCGCTGCCGAGTGCCCCAACGCTGAGGACGAACACGCCGCCGGCGACCATGGTGGCCAGCCGCCGCGGAACCTTACGGCTGAGATCGGTCATGTCTCTAGACCTTCTTTCTCTTTTGGGTCCAACGCTCCCCAGCATCGAACGTACACGACCGGCCAGCCCCGGCCGAAGCGCTGACTTCAGCGTACACCGAACGCCCCCGTCCGGCGCATGCTATCAGAACTCGAACTTGGGCTTCGGCTCGAAGCCTGGCAGCAGGTGCGGCTGAGCCTCGAACAGCACGCGGCTGGAAACCGCGCGGCCGTACCGCTGGTAGAGGCGAACCTCGCCCAGCCCGCGTTCGCCCAGCACAGTGGCGATCAGGCGACCGCCCTCGGCCAGTTGCCCGCACACCGCCTGCGGAACCTCGGCCACCGCGCCCTCGAAGATGATGACGTCGTACGGCGCGCCCGCGGCGTAGCCCTCGCCCAGCGGCGCGTTGATCACCGTGGCGTTGTTGGCGCCGGCCTGGGCCAGCGCGTCCTTGGCCGCCGCCGCCAGCCCCGCGTCGGCTTCGACGCCCACCACGCTGTCGGCCATGCGGGCCAGCACGGCGGTGGAGTAGCCGGTGGCGCAGCCGATATCCAGGACCTTGGCCGTCTCGTCCACGCCGGCTTCCTGCAGCATGCGGGCGAAGAGCATCGGCTCCAGCAGGTAGCGGCCGCGGGCGACGGCGAGGTCGCCGTCCACATAGGCCACGCCGCGCAGCGCCTGCGGCACGAAGACCTCGCGCGGGACGTCCATCAGGGCGTCGACCAGACGATGGTCGGTCACCTTGTTCGGACGGATCTGGCACTCGACCATGTGGAAACGGGCGGCGGCAAAGTCGGACATGGCGGTCGCAATCGCAGCGGTTGAAACGGGACAGCGCCAAACCGGGCGGCCGGCTTGCTGCCTGCCGCTATATATCCGCAACCAGCACCGAACACAACGCCGAGGGGAGGCCGACGCCGCACCGAAGCGGAAAACGGTTTCGGCCGGCTTGACCGCGCCGTCGAAGGAGACTATACGGTGGCTCCCGACGCGGACGGCACCGTCCGAGCGGGCACCGGATGGCGCGGTGGCAGAGTGGTGATGCAGCGGACTGCAAATCCGTGTACGTGGGTTCGATTCCCGCCCGTGCCTCCATCCTTTTGAAAATTCCCCGGCTTAAAAAATCTTGCGGAAAGCCTTGGCAGCCAGGGCGCCTTCCGCTATATAGCCGCCCACACGCTGATCCGGCGTGGCGCAGCGGTAGCGCAGCGGACTGTTAATCCGTTGGTCGTAGGTTCGAATCCTACCGCCGGAGCCAATTGCGAAAAGGCCAGTTCCCAGGGGAACTGGCCTTTTTCGTTATTTCCTCGGTCAATGGTGGATGTGGCGAAAGAACGCTGCCTCCCTGCCCTTGGAACGAATGCGCTTTCACGCCGCCGGGATTATTCTTAACGACACGGAAACCACGTTGGTGCAGGCGCATCAACGGCTTGGCCCACGGTCATGGAGGGTGCCATGTCGGTGCGTGACGACCTCGGCTTCGACCGGCACGACGGGTGGTTTGCGGCGGCGCTCGTCTTCGCCGTGGGACTGATGGTGGCGACGCTGCTGCTGGGCATGGACTGGAACCGCCCCACCGAGAACGAGACGTTGGCGCTCAGCGCCAACACCCGGCCGCTGGTGATCTTGCCGCTGCACCTGAAATGAGCGGCGCTCAGGCCTCGAAATCGTCATAGATGGTGCGCGGCTCGGCCTCGGCCCCAATGGGCTGGCCGCCGTCGCGCTTCCACTCGCCGCACCAATCCGTGGACAGCGTGATCGGAAACTTGCCCTCGGGATCGCGCGGGGTCACCACCGGGGGGAAGCGCCGGCAGGTGCCCTTCGGGCCGCGCTGGCGCACGCCGTGCCCCTCCCAGTAGCGGCAGGTGTAGCAGGAATCGGGTCGCTTCATCGTTGGGCACCACTCGTTGCGGCGCCATCATCGGACACGCGGCCCGGCGCGTCGATTCCTATTCGCGCATCAGTGTCCTTTGGGATCCGAGACCGGGCGCCCGGGCCGCATCTCGTTGGAGCAACGCTGGTAGTAGTCCTTGATGTCGGCATCCAGTTCGCGGCGGCGGCGCGCCTCCGGCGAATCGGCCGGGGTCTCGTTGAGGCGCTGGAACTCGGCGACGGCGCGTTCCAGCTCGCGTTCGTTGGTGATGGGCATATGTCCCCTCCTTGTCGCCTTCCTGAACAGATCGGCGACGCCGAAGGTTTCCACCGCTTGATGCGCGCCGTGTCATCATCATCTTTCCTGGATAGGGCAACGCGGACCGCCGTGGAGGGCGACATGCGCGATGTGCAGCGGATTGTCGGAGCGTTCCTTCTGCTGGTCCTGACCGCCCTTCCCGCCCGCGCCGCCGATGGCGAGGCGAAGCCCGACGCCGCGGCGCTGATGCGCGCCATCGTCCGCATCGACGTCACCACCCCGCCGGATTCGCAGAGCGCCCGCACATTGGGCGCCGAGCGCGCCGGCACCGGCGCGGTGATCGACGGCAACGGCCTGATCCTGACCATCGGCTACCTGATCATGGAGGGCGCGCAGCTGAAGGTCACCGACTCCGAGGGACGCAGCTACCCGGCAGAGTTCGTCGCCTACGACCAGATCAGCGGCTTCGGGATGGTGCGCGCCGGCTTCGGCTTCAAGGCACCGCCGCTGCGACTCGGCAACGCCGGCGCACTGAAGACCGGCGACGTGGCGGTGGTGCTCAGCCGCGCCGGGGGCAGCACCGCCCTGCCCGTCCGCGTCGTCGATCGGCGCGAGTTCGCCGGTTATTGGGAATACCTGCTGGACGAGGCGATCTTCACCAACCCGCCGCACCCGGCGTTCGGCGGCGCAGCGTTGGTGGACGGGACGGGACGGCTGGTCGGCATCGGCTCGCTGATCGTCGGCGACGCCGTGCCCGGGCAGCGGATGGCCGGCAACATGTTCGTCCCCGTGTCGGCACTGGAGCCGATCTTCGGCGATCTGCTGGCCTACGGTCGCCGCCAGGACACGCCGCGCCCCTGGCTGGGCGTCAACGTGCGCGAGGAGCAGGGCCGCCTGCTGGTCGAGCGTGTCACCCCGCGCAGCCCCGCCGAATCGGCCGGCGTCAAGCCCGGCGACCAGATCGTCGGCGTCGGCGGACAGCGCTTCAGCACGCTGGCCGACTTCTACCGTAAGCTCTGGGCATTGGGTCCGGCGGGCGTCGCGGTACCGCTGGAGGTGATGCGCGGCGCCCAGGTGCAGCCGGTCACCGTCACCTCGGCCGACCGCCTGAGGCACCTCCGCCTCAACCCCACTTACTGACCGGCGGCGCCGGATGCGCTACATCCCAATCCGCACCACACGCGGAGGAGCAGGCGCATGGACCACCCCGACATCGAGGTGATCGAACGGAAGACCGGCTACCAGGGCTACCTGCAGGTCGACGTCTACCGGCTGAAGCACAAGAAGTTCGACGGGACCTGGACCGACGAGTTGCCCCGGCGCGAGGTGTGCGTGCGCGGCCACGCCGTCGGCGTCCTGCTCTACGATCCCGACCGCGACGCGGTGGTGCTGATCGAGCAGTTCCGCGTCGGCGCGGCGGCGGCCCGCGGCCCGGCCTGGCTGACCGAGGTGGTGGCCGGCATGCTGGACGGCGACGAGACGCCCGAGGCCGTCGCCCGCCGCGAATCCGAGGAGGAGGCCGGCTGCACCATCCGGGATCTGGAGAAGATCTACGACTTCTACCCCAGCCCCGGCATCCTGTCGGAGTTCGTGACTCTCTACGTCGGCCGCGTCGATTCTTCGAACGTCGGGACCAGCGGCGGGCTCGCCGAGGAGCACGAGGACATCCGCGTCTCCGTCGTGCCGACCGATGAGGCGGTCAGGCTGCTCGACGAGAACCGTCTGACCAACTCGGTCGCCATCATCGCGCTGGGCTGGCTGGCGCGGCACCGCGATGCCTTGCGGGAACGCTGGCGGACGCGATAACCACGCCCCAGCAACGTGAAATCCAGCATTTCACAGCGCGACCTTGATCCGCGCGCGGCAATCCCGATACTTCTTTGTTGCTAACACAACACAGCAAGCTAAGGAGAGGCGCCGTGGACGTGCGCGACGGCTTCATCGGGACCATCGGCGACACGCCGCTCATCCGCCTGGAGGGGCCGTCGAAGGCCACCGGCTGCGAGATCCTCGGCAAGGCCGAGTTCCTGAACCCCGGCGGTTCCGTGAAGGACCGCGCCGCCATCGCCATCGTGCGCGACGCGGAGAGGCGCGGCCTGCTGCGCCCCGGCGGCACCATCGTCGAGGGCACGGCGGGCAACACCGGGATCGGTCTGGCGCTGGTCGGCAATGCGCTCGGCTACCGCACCGTCATCGTCATGCCGGAGACCCAGAGCCAGGAGAAGAAGGACATGCTGCGCCTGTGCGGCGCCGACCTCCGGCTCGTTCCGGCGGTGCCGTACAAGGACCCGAACAACTACGTCCGCTATTCCGGCCGCCTCGCCGAGGAACTGGCCCAGACCGAGCCGAACGGCGCGATCTGGGCCAACCAGTTCGACAACGTCGCGAACCGCCAGGGCCACTACGAGACCACCGGCCCGGAGATCTGGGAACAGACCGGCGGCCGCATCGACGCCTTCACCTGTGCCGTCGGCTCCGGCGGCACGCTGGCTGGAGTCGGCATGGCGCTGAAGGAGCGCGACCCGACCGTGCGCATCGTGCTGGCCGACCCGATGGGCGCCGCGCTGTACCATCACTACAAGCACGGCGAGCTGAAGGCCGAGGGCTCGTCCATCACCGAAGGCATCGGCCAGGGCCGCATCACCGCCAACCTGGAAGGCGCTCCGGTGGACGACGCGCTGCAGATCACCGACGAGGAGGCGCTGCCGGTCCTCTTCGATCTGATCAAGACACAGGGCTTGGTGCTGGGCGGCTCGTCCGGCATCAACGTCGCGGCGGCGATCCGCATCGCCCGCGATCTCGGGCCAGGCCACACCGTCGTCACCATCCTCTGCGACGGCGGCCAGCGCTATCAGTCCAAGCTGTTCAACCCGGAGTTCCTGCGCGAGAAGAACCTGCCGCTTCCGGACTGGATGTAGCCGCGCGGTGTGCTAGCCTCTCCCGACGAAAGACGGGAGGGGCAACCTTGGAACTGATCTTCCGCGACGACGCCTATGCGCGGTCCTGCACGGCGACCGTCACCTCGGTGGACGAACGCGGCATCCGGCTGGATCGCACGGTGTTCTATGCCAACAGCGGCGGCCAGCCGGGTGACACCGGCGTGCTGCGCTACCCCGGCGGGGCGGTGACCATCGTCGATACCATCAAGGGCGACGCCGGCCCGGACGACATCATCCACGTCCCGGCCGAGGGCGCGCGGCTGCCGGTTGAGGGCGCACCGGTCGAGGCCGAGATCGACTGGGAGCGCCGCCACCGCTTCATGCGCATGCACACGCTGCTGCATCTGGTGTGCGCGGTGGTGCCCGGCTCGATCACCGGGGCGCAGATCGGCTTCGACCGCAGCCGCGTCGACTTCAACGTTCCCACCGAGAGCCTGGACAAGGAGGCTATCGCCGCCGCCATCAACCGGCTGATCGAGGCGGACCACGCGGTCGCCCCGCGCTGGATCACCGACGCTGAACTGGAGGCGCAGCCCGAGCTGGTGCGCACCATGACGGTGAAGCCGCCGGCGGGCTACGGCCGCGTGCGGCTGCTCGACATCGACGGGGTGGATCTGCAACCCTGCGGCGGCACCCACGTCACCCACACCGGCGAGATCGGCCCGGTCGAGGTGGTGAAGATCGAAAACAAGGGCAAGCAGAACCGGCGCGTCGTCGTCGCGCTGAAGGACTGAGAGGGACCGACATGGCGGAGCACATCGTCACCGGCGCCTGGCTGGCCGGGCGCCTGAACGACCCGGCGGTGCGCGTGGTCGACGCCACCTGGTACATGCCGATCCAGAACAAGGACCAGCGCGCCGAGCACGCGGCCCGGCACATCCCCGGCGCCCAGTTCTTCGACATCGACGACGTCGCCCAGCCCGATACCGCACCGCTGCCGCACATGGTGCCCGACGCGGCGCGCTTCGCCGAAAAGGTGGGGGCGCTGGGGATCGGCAACGACACCATGGTCGTCGCCTACGACGCCAGCGGCGTGGCCGGCGCCGCCGTGCGCGTCTGGTGGCTGTTCCGCCTGTTCGGCCACGACAAGGTGGCGGTGCTGGACGGCGGCCTGCCGGCGTGGTTGGCCGAGGGCCGCCCCACCGAATCCGGCACGCCGCCCGCCCCTGCCCCCAAACCCTTCGCCGCCACGCTGCGCCCGTACCTGCTGCGCCGCCTCGACGACGTCAGGGCGAACCTGGACAGCCGCTCCGAGCAGGTCGTGGACGCCCGCGCCACGGCGCGCTTCGAGGCGACCGCGCCGGAGCCCTGGGCGAACGGCCGCGGCGGCCACATTCCCGGCAGCCGCAACCTGCCCTTCTCCGATCTGGTCGATCCCGAGACCAAGGTGATGCTGCCCCCGTCGGTGATCGCAGAGCGGGCGAAGGCGGCCGGCATCGACCTGTTGCGCCCGGTGGTCGCATCGTGTGGCAGCGGCGTCACCGCCTGCGTGGTGGCGCTCGGCCTCGCGTTGGCGGGCAAGGAGGACGTGGCGGTCTACGATGGCTCCTGGGCCGAGTGGGGGCTGCGTCACGACCTTCCCATCGAGACCGGGCCGGCCAAGCCGTGAGCCTGACCATCCGCCCCTATGCGGACGGCGACCGCAGCGCGGTCGTCGCCCTGTGGCGCGCCGCCAATCTCGTGGTGCCGTGGAACGACCCGGAGTCCGACATCGCACTGTGCCGCTCCAAGCCGGCGACCGCCGCCCTGCTGGTCGGTGAACTGGAGGGCCGGGTGGTCGCCAGCGTGATGGTCGGGCAGGACGGCCATCGCGGCTGGCTCTACTACCTCGCCACCGATCCGGACTGCCGCGGCCGGGGCTTCGGCCGCGCCATGGTGGCCGCCGCCGAGGGCTGGCTGGTCGCGCAGGGCATGCCCAAGGTGCAACTGCTGGTCCGCGAGACGAACACCGCCGTGCAGGGCTTCTACGAACGGCTCGGCTACGCCCGCTCCCCCGTCACCATGATGCAGAAATGGCTCCGAAATTCAGCCTGAACCGGTGGACCGGCGTGCCCGCCGGCCCGCGCCCCGGCGAACTCCAGGTCATCATCACCTACCTGGAGATGACCGCTCCGCCCGCCCACGCCTCCCTGCCCCAGCCATCCGGCGAACTGGCGCTGGTGCGCGCGGCGCCGCCGACGGTGTCGTTCTACCGCTACCTCTACGACACGGTGGGCGAGCCCTGGCTGTGGCACGAGCGCCGGCGCCTGTCCGACACCGAACTGACCGAAGCGGTCACCGATCCGCGCGTCGAGGTGCAGGTGCTCTACGTCTCCGGCACGCCGGCCGGCTATGTCGAGATCGACCGGCGCGAGGCGCAGGCCACGGACATCGCCTATTTCGGGCTGATCCCGGACTTCATCGGGCTGAAGCTCGGCCCCTGGCTGCTCGACCGGGGCATCCGCATGGCGTGGGAGGGCGGCGCGTCGAAGCTGGTCGTCAACACCTGCACCTTCGACCACCCGAAGGCGCTGCCGCTCTACCAGTCCATGGGCTTCGTGCCGAACCGCCACGTCACGCGCGTGGTGCGCGACCCGCGCGCCGACGGCGTTCTGCCGCGCACGGCGGCGCCACACGTACCGATGGTCATCCGATAACGAAACGGGAGGGATTCATGAGCCGCGAACTGGTCTTCTACACCAACCCCTGGTCGCGCGGGCGCGTCGCCCGCTGGATGCTGGAGGAGGTCGGACAACCCTACCGCACCGAGATCCTCGAGTACGGCACGACCATGAAGGCGCCGGAATACCTCGCCATCAATCCGATGGGCAAGGTTCCGGCGATCCGTCACGGCGACACGGTGGTGACGGAGAACGCCGCTATCTGCGCCTATCTCGCCGATGCCTTCCCGGAGGCCGGGCTGGCCCCGCCGTCGGGCGATCCGCGGCGCGGCTCCTATTACCGCTGGCTGTTCTTCGCCGCGGGTCCCTTCGACAGCGCGGTCACTGGCAAGGCGCTGGGCGTCGAGGTGCCGCCGGAGAAGAAGGTCATGGTCAGCTATGGCTGCATGAACGACGTGCTCAACACGCTGGAGGTCGCCGTCAGCTGTGACGCGTTCCTGACCGGCGACCAGTTCACTGCGGCCGACCTGTTCGTCGGTTCCATGCTGGGCTGGACCATGGGCTTCGGCATCATCGACAAGCGGCCGGCGTTCGAAGCCTATGTCGCACGCTGCATGACGCGGCCGGCGGCGGCACGGGCGAAGGAGATCGACGACGCGTTGGTGCCGGCCGACCGGCGTCCGCCGGCGGGCTCCTAACGCTCGAACCCGTAGTCCCGCTCCACCCGCGCGATGCGGGTCTTGAAGCTGGAATACCAGCGCTCGCGGCCCGCCTGCTGGGCCGCGAGGTGCTTGGCATCGGCTTTCCAGGCGGCGATCGACTCCAGGTCCTTCCAGTAGGACACGGTGATGCCCAGCCCATCGCGCGCCGACTCCACGCCGAGGTAGCCGGGCTGCTGCTTCGCCAGTTCGACCATCGCCGCGGCCATGGCGCCGTAGCCGTCGTCACCCTCGGTGCGCAGTGAGGTGAAGATCACCGCGTAGTAGGGCGGCTCTGGCGTGTTGGCGATGCTCACGCGAGAATCTCCGCCAGGGCGCGGACGAGGGCGCGGTTCTCCTCCTCGCTGCCGACGGTGATGCGCAGGCAGTCCGGCAGGCCGTAGTCCTGCGTCGGACGGACCAGGATGTTGCACCGGGCCAGATGGTCCATTACCTGCTGCACGCCCAGCGACGGGTCCGCCGGGATGCGCGCCAGGATGAAGTTGCACACCGACGGGTAGACCCGCACGCCCAACTGCTCCAGTTCATGCGTCAGCCAGGGCAGCCAGTGGCTGTTGTGGGCGTAGGTCGCCTCCTCGTGCCCGACGTCGGTGACCGCGGCGATGGCGGCGGCCTGCGCCGGGACGCTGACGTTGAAGGCGCCGCGCACGTGGTTGAGCGCGTCGACCACCGCCGGCGGCCCGTACGCCCAGCCCACCCGCAGGCCGGCCAGCCCGTACATCTTCGAGAAGGTGCGCACCATCGCCGTGTTGTCGGTGTTCTCAACCAGTTCCACGCCGCAGTCGTAGTTGTTGCGGCGGACGAACTCGGCGTAGGCGGCGTCCAGTACCAGCAGCACGTGCGGCGGCAGCCCGGCGCGCAGACGCTGCACCGCCTCCAGCGGGATGTAGGTGCCGGTGGGATTGTTCGGGTTGGCGAGGAAGCAGATCTTGGTCCTCTCCCCGGCGCGATCGATCATCGCATCGACATCCGCCACCATGTCGCGCTCCTTGGCGACGACCGGCGTGGCGCCGCTGACGCGGATCGCCTTGAGGAAGCCCTGGTAGCCGTGCTCGTGGCACAGCACCTCGTCGCCCGGCCCTGCGTAGGCCTGACAGAACAGCTGGATCATCGCGTCCGAGCCGTCGGCGCAGACGATTCGCGTCGCGTCCAGGTCGTAGCGGCGGGCGATGGCGCGGCGCAGGCTCTCCTGGCGGGAGTCGGGATAGCGATGGATCTGGCCGGCGGCGTTGCGGTAGGCGGCCAGCGCCTTCGGGCTCGGCCCCAGCGGGTTGACCGTCAGCGACAGGTCGATCCAGGGGCGCTCCTCGCCCAGCGGCTGGGCGGGCCGGTAGGGTTTGATCTGGCCGAGGCCGGGCCGGGGCAGCAGAAGCTCCATGGAACCACTCCGAAGACGGTCTGAAGTGCGATGCCGCGCGCCATTCAACCGCAATCCGCCGCGCCGCGCCAGAGTCCTGACGCGGTGCGGCAAAAGGCGACGATTATCGGTTAGTGGTTGAGAATTTGGCTCAGGAACAGCTTCGTGCGGTCCGACTTCGGATTCGCGAAGAATTCCTCAGGCGGCGCCTGCTCGACGATCTCGCCGCGGTCCATGAAGATGACGCGGTCGGCCACCGACTTGGCGAAGCCCATCTCGTGGGTGACGCACAGCATGGTCATGCCGCTCTGCGCCAGCGTCACCATGACGTCCAGCACCTCCTTGACCATCTCGGGGTCGAGGGCCGAGGTAGGCTCGTCGAACAGCATGATCTTCGGGCTCATGCATAGCGAACGGGCGATCGCCACGCGTTGCTGCTGGCCGCCGGACAGCTGGCCCGGATACTTGCGCGCCTGGTCGGCGATGCGCACGCGCTCCAGGTACTTCATGGCGGTGGCCTCGGCCTCGGCGCGCGGCTTCTTGCGCACCCAGATCGGCGCCAGCGTGCAGTTCTCCAGCACCGTCAGGTGCGGGAACAGGTTGAAGTGCTGAAACACCATGCCGACCTCGCGGCGGACCAGCTCGATGTTCTTGAGGTTGCCGGTCAGCTCGATGCCGTCGATGACGATTGAGCCCTTCTGGTGCTCCTCCAGCCGGTTGAGGCAGCGGATCAGCGTCGACTTGCCAGACCCCGACGGGCCGCAGATCACGATGCGCTCGCCCTTGGTGACGGACAGGTTGATGTCACGCAGCACGTGGAACTCGCCGTACCACTTGTGCACGCCCAGGCACTGGATGATCTCCTCGCCCGCGGCGGTGCGCGCCTGTGGAATGGTGGTGGCCATGGCCTGAAAAACTCCCTTAGCGCTTGTGACCGCGATTGAGGTCCTGCTCCAGCCAGCGGCTGTACTTGGACATGGAGAAGCAGAAGCACCAGTAGATGACGCCGATGAACAAGTACGCCTCGCGGTAGAAGCCGCGCCACGCCGGGTCGGACAGCGCCGCCTTGGCGGTGCCGAGCAGGTCGTAGAGGCCGATGATGATCACCAGCGAGGTGTCCTTGAAGGTGCTGATGAAGGTGTTGACCAGCGGCGGGATGGAGATCGCCAGCGCCTGCGGCAGGATGATCTTGCGCATCGCCTGCCAATAGTTCAGGCCGAGCGCGTCCGCCGCCTCGTACTGCCCCTTCGGCATGGCCTGCAGGCCGCCGCGGATCGCCTCGGCCATGTAGGCCGCCTCGAACAGGATGAAGGCGACCAGCGCGCGCAGCAGCTTGTCGATGTTCACGCCGGTGGGCAGGAACAGCGGCAGCATCACCGACGCCATGAACAGCAGGCTGACCAGCGGCACGCCGCGGATCAGCTCGATGTAGGCGACGCAGATCGCCTTGATCGCCGGCATGGTCGACCGCCGGCCGAGCGCCAGCAGGATCGAGAAGGGGAACGCCACGGAGAGGCCGATCACGCTGAGGATCAGCGTCAGCGGCAGGCCACCCCACAGCGAGTTCTCGACGTAGGTCATGCCGAGCACGCCGCCCCACATCAGCACGCCGAACAGCGCCAACGCGCCCAGCGACACCGCGACGAACCACGGCTTCCAGAAGCGGCGGTTGGCGGCGGCGGCAAGGGTGGCGACGATGATCGCCGTGGCGAGCAGCGGGCGCCACTGTTCGGCGTACGGGAAGGTGCCGAACAGGATGAAGCGCATCTTCTCGTTGACGAACGCCCAGCAGGCGCCGGTCGCCTGCCGGCACTGCGGCGAGGTGGCATCGAATCCCGCGGCGTTGACGATCGCCCAGCGGAACAGCGGCGGCACGATCATCAGGATCGCCCAGCCGATCAGCACCGTCAGGATGGCGTTGTACCAGGTGTTGAACAGGTTCGCGCGCATCCAGCCAATGGGGCCGAGCGACAGCGCCGGCGGCCGTTCGGCGGCGGTGCTGGACGCAGTATCCACGTGTCCGGCCATGGCTAGCGCTCCACCAGCGCAATGCGCTTGTTGTACCAGTTCATGAACAGCGAGATGCTCAGGCTGATCGCCAGATAGCTGCCCATGATCATCGCCACGCCCTCGATCGCCTGACCGGTCTGGTTGATCGTCGTGTTGAGGATCGACACCAGGTCCGGGTAGCCGATGGCGAGCGCCAGCGAGCTGTTCTTGGTCAGGTTCAGGAACTGGCTGGTTGTCGGCGGCACGATGACGCGCAGCGCCTGCGGCAGGATCACCAGACGCAGCGCCACTCCCCGCTTCAGCCCGAGCGCCGCCGCCGCCTCGCTCTGGCCATAACTGACCGCGAGGATGCCGCCGCGCACGATCTCGGCGATGAAGGCCGCGGTGTAGATCGACAGGCCGAACAGGATCGCCGCGAACTCCGGCGACAGCACGAGGCCGCCACGGAAGTTGAAGCCCTGCAGCTGCGGCACATCCATCACCGATGGCGCGCCGCCGGCGACGTAGGCGATCAGCGGCAGGCCGAGGATCAGCACCAGCGACATGCCGAGCACCGGGAACGGCTGCCCGGTGGCCGCCTGCCGGATCTTCGCCCATTTGCCCATGATGACCGAGGCGATGAAGCCCAACAGGACGGCGATGAACACCCAGGTCCACACCGGGTCGGCCGCCGGGACCGGCACCGTGATGCCGCGCTGGCTGAGGAACACGCCGGGCAGCGGGTTGAGCGCCAGACGCACCGGCGGCATGCTCTCGGTGATCACCTGATACCAGACGAACAACTGCAGCAACGGCGGGATGTTGCGGATGATCTCCACGTACCCCGTCGCCAGCCTGGCCAGCAGCCAGTTGCTGGACAGGCGCGCGATACCGATCAGCGTTCCAATGACGGTCGCCAGCACGATGCCGATCACCGACACCTTCAGCGTGTTCAGAATGCCGACGACGAACGCCTTGCCATAGGTGTCCTTCGGCGAATAATCGATGATGCTCTCGCCGATGCCGAAGGAGGCCTCGCGATCGAGGAAATGGAAGCCCGTGGCGATGGCGCGGCGTTCCAGGTTGTCCAGGGTGTTCGAAACGAGGAAGAAGGCGAGCGCCAGCACCCCGCCGATCACCAGGACCTGGAAGAAGATCGCGCGTACGGTCGGGTCGTTCAAGGACAGACGCGAGGGCGCCCGCCCGCTGTCCTGCGTGTGGGTGGCCAACGTACGCTCCGTTGCGCTGAGGGCACGAACCGGGGGCGGAACCGCCGGCCCGCCGCGCTCCCTGGGGAACGACGGCAGGCCGGCCGTCGCGCGTTACCGGACCGGCATAGCGTACTGCAGGCCGCCCTTGGTCCACAGCCCATTGAGACCACGCTCGAGCTTCAGCGGCGTGCTCATGCCAACGTTGCGCTCGAAGATCTCGCTGTAGTTGCCGACCTTCTTGACGATGTTGTAGGCCCACTTCTCATCGACGCCGAGCGCCTTGCCCATGCCCGCCGAGACGCCCAGCAGGCGCTGGATCTCGGGGTTCTTGGAGTTCAGGTGCTCATCGACGTTCTTCGACGTGATGCCGGATTCCTCGGCCTGGATGGTGGCGTACACCACCCACTTGACGATGTCGTACCAGGCGTCGTCGCCGTGACGGACGGCGGGGGCCAGCGGCTCCTTGGAGATGATCTCCGGCAGGATGACGTAGTCGTCGGGCTTCGGCGCCACCGACGCGCGGGTCGACGCCAGCTGCGAGGCATCGGTGGTCAGCACGTCGCAGCGGCCGGCGAAGAAGGCCGCGTTCACCTCGTCGTTGTTCTCGATGACGACGGGGTTGTAGCTCATGTTGTTGGAACGGAAGTAGTCCGCCAGATTCAGCTCGGTCGTGGTGCCGGACTGCACGCAGACGGTGGCGCCATTCAGCTCCTTGGCGCTCTTCACGCCGAGCTTCTTGGCGACCATGAAGCCCTGGCCGTCGTAGTAGGTGACCGGAGCGAAGTTCAGGCCCACCGAAGTATCGCGGGTCAGAGTCCAGGTGGTGTTGCGCGACAGCAGGTCCACTTCGCCCGACTGGATGGCCGGGAAGCGCTGCTGCGCGGACAGCGGCGTGAACTTGACCTTCTGCGGATCGTTGAACAGCGCCACGGCGACCGCGCGGCAGTAGTCGACGTCGAGGCCGGTCCAGTTGCCGGCGCTGTCGGGGCTGGCGAATCCGGGCAGGCCGGCGTTGACGCCGCACTGCACGAAACCCTTGGCCTTGATCGCGTCGAGCGTGGCGCCGGCCTGGGCGCCGCCGGCGACGGCGAACGTGAAGGCGGCCGCAGCCGCGGCGAGAATTCCCGCTTTCATGATTGATTGCTCCACCCTGTCCGTAAAGCTTTTCATTCGGTCTCTTCTGCGCGCCGATCCACTGCCCAGGCGGGAGACGGCCGGCGCTTAACAGGAGTGTAGCAAGACCGCGGGCGTTGTCGAATCTTCCGTCGTGGCAAAAGCGCACGAATCCCAGTGGCTCGCGCTCGCCCGCGGTGCCAAGATGCCCGCCCTTTCCGCTTCGCCGAACCAAGGTTGCCCGATGAAGAACGCCAGGGACGCCAAGCCCGACACCCTGCTCTCCCACGCCGGCCGGACTCCACAGGCCAACTTTGGGATCATCAACCCGCCGGTATACCATGCCTCGACGGTGCTGTTCCCAACGCTCGAGGCGCTGGAGGCCAGCGACCGCAACCCGTTCGAGATCATCAACTACGGCCGCGTCGGCACGCCGACCAGCCACGCCTTCGAGGAGGCGGTGGCGGCGGTGGAGGGCGGCTACCGGGCGGTGACCGCGGCCTCCGGCCTCGCCGCCATCGCCACCGCGCTCAGCGCCTTCACCAAGGCCGGCGACCATGTGCTGATGACCGACAGCGCCTACGGGCCGACCCGGCGCTTCTGCAACGACGTGCTGACGCGCTACGGCGTGGAGGTCGAATACTATGATCCGCTGGTCGGTGCCGGCATTTCCGCGCTGATCCGGCCCAACACGTCGGTCGTCTACCTCGAATCGCCGGGCTCGCTCACCTTCGAGGTGCAGGACGTGCCAGCCATCGCCGAGGCCGCCAAGGCGGCGGGCACCACCGTGCTGCTCGACAACACCTGGGCGACGCCGTTGTACTTCAAGCCGTTCGAGCACGGGGTGGACGTCTCCATCCACGCTGCCACCAAGTACATCGTCGGCCACGCCGACGCCATGCTCGGCCTGATGGTGTGCAGCGAGGACGCTTGGCCGACCGTCAAGAAGACTGCCGTCCGCTTTGGCACCTGCGCCGGGCCGGACGACCTGTACCTGGGCCTGCGCGGCCTGCGCACCATGGGTGTGCGCCTGAAGCGCCACCAGGAGACGTCGCTCGCGCTGGCCGACTGGCTGGCTGCGCGGCCGGAGGTGACGCGCGTCCTCCATCCCGCCCGTCCCGGCGACGCCGGCCACGCGCTGTGGAAGCGCGACTTCACCGGCGCCTGCGGCCTGTTTGCCGCGGAGTTCAAGGCGGTGCCGAAGCCGGCGCTGGCCGCTATGCTCGACGGCTTGGAACTGTTCGGCATGGGCTATTCCTGGGGCGGGTTCGAGAGCCTGATCCTGCCGGTGCACCCGACCTCCATCCGCACCGCCACGACGTGGAAGGCCGAGGGGCCGCTGATCCGATTCCACGCCGGCTTGGAGGACGCGGACGACCTGATCCGCGACCTCGACTGCGGCTTCACCCGGCTGAACGCCGCACTTTGAGGAACCGCGCCATGACCGAAGCTTTTTCCAAGGTGCTCGCCGCCATCCGCTTCAACGAGGACGGGCTGGTGCCCGCCATCGCCCAGCAGGTCGGCAGCGGCGAGGTGTTGATGATGGCCTGGATGAACCGCGAAGCGGTGGTGGAGACGCTGACCACCGGCCGCGTCTGCTACTGGTCGCGCTCGCGCCAGGGGCTGTGGCGCAAGGGCGAGACGTCCGGCCAGACGCAGCACCTCAAGGAGTTTCGCGTGGACTGCGACGGCGACACTCTGCTGCTGCTCGTCCACCAGGATGGCGTTGCCTGCCATACGGGCAGGCGTGCCTGCTTTTTCCGCGCGGTGCGCGACGGCGCGCTGGTCACCGTGATGGATGTCGAAAC
This sequence comes from Azospirillum sp. TSO22-1, assembly GCF_003116015.1. Lineage (GTDB taxonomy): Bacteria > Pseudomonadota > Alphaproteobacteria > Azospirillales > Azospirillaceae > Azospirillum. The sequence continues at coordinate 107,031 of NZ_LGQZ01000014.1, read as the reverse complement.
CGACCCGTCCGTGTTGTACGGCGGCAACAAAACGTCCGAATAGGGTGCCTTTGCTGCACTGCACGGGCAAATTGATCTATGTCAACGAGCCGAATCGACCAAAGGGATAAAACCTTGGTTGTCTCTAACCCTCCCTGTAATCGCCTTTGCCGGGGGTTCCAAACGGAACCTCCGGCCATTTTTTTGCGCACACGGTACGGCTCTGCCGCGAAATTCATCTCTTTAGAAACATTTGATCCAGATCAATGGACGGACTTAGGCCGAACGGCTATATAACGTTCGTCTCTAACCCTCCCTATATCGACTTTGACCGGAGCATCCTCGTGACGCTCCGGTTTTTTTCGTTCGTTTTCCGGCCGGATCTTGATATGAATCAATGAGCCGACGATCAGCCGCGCATAGAATGGAAAGGTCTCTAACCCTCCCTGTATTTGCATCTCGGAGGCCCCGGTGAGAACCGGAGCCTCCGTTTTTTTGCCTGGATCCAGGTGTTGGTGAGGATGGCGGCCGGGTCGATGTCAAAGACTGACAGGGCGAAACCAACGACGAAACACAGCACGATGATCTTGACGATCCAACCCAACGGCCCACCTCCTTTGCGTTGTCGGGGGGAGGCGACGCCGTTCATGCCGCGGTCACGGACACGGTTCCGCAACACGATGCCCTCCCTCGGCGTGAGAAAGCAGCAACGCCAGGGAGAGCGGCATGAGAAAGCGCCATCATCTCTGGGCGGTCGCCGGCCTGCTGGTCGGCCGCTACGGGGGTGCCGCCCCAGCCCAGGCCGAGGCCTACGCCCGTCAGGCGGAACGCGACGGCGATGATGACGCGCACGCCATCTGGAACGACGTGGCCGGCGCGCTGCACGGCAAGCGCACCGCATCCAACCACGCTCCGCACGGCGACGCCGACTGAAGCGCATTATTGCAGACACTTGCGCGGATTTTCTCATGCAATGCGCGAGAACGATGCCCGGAGGAGGCGATCCCTACCCCCTTATCCCCAGAATCGGTGGATAACTCTGTGGAAGAGGTCGGGGGGAACCCGTGGCCGCAGCGTCCACGGGCAGATGCCCAAATTATAGGCAAGTGCGAAATTCCTTTTTCCATAAGGGTTCCGCACGCTTCTTCAGGCGTGGTATCAGCTTTCGTCGCACATCCGTAACACACGACCCACTCTTCCGGGCGGGGGATAACTTCCTTTTGTACGTAACGAAAGGGCGCCGCCCCCCAAAGGGATGGCGACCCCAGCAGGGCTCGAACCTGCGACCTGCCGCTTAGAAGGCGGCTGCTCTATCCAGCTGAGCTATGGGGCCGTTGTCCGGCGCGGCGGGCGGAACGGCGGGACCGGGCGCGGTCAGAAGCGCGGCCGGTCCATGCGGAAGTTGTCGGCGTAGTTGCGCGGGCGCACGCGGCGGACGGCGGCGTCCTGCACGGTGTACTCCCAGCCCTTGCGCTCGGCGAAGGCGATGGCGTCTTCCTTAGTCTCGAAACGCAGCTTCACCTGGTTCAGCGTGTCGCCCGAGCTGATCCAACCCATCAGCGGCTCCGGCCGGCGGGGAGTCTCAATCTCGTACTCCAGCAGCCAGAAATGCGTCTTCGCCCGCCCGGACTGCGTGGCCGCCTTGCTCGGCTGGGAAATCCGGACTTTCATGGACGACGCTCCTTCTTCTTGCTTCGTGTGTTCCACACGGCGGACGGCGGTGGTCGGGACGCCCGGATTCGAACCGGGGGCCTCCAGTACCCAAAACTGGCGCGCTACCAGACTGCGCTACGCCCCGTCGCCGCCGTGTGGAATACACGAACGCAAAGCCCACGGCAAGGACGCCGGACAGGCTCGGGCGTCACTCGTGCCGCAACGCCTCGATGGGGTTAAGGGTGGACGCTCGACGCGCCGGGTACAACCCGAAGAACACTCCCACCACGCCGCTCACGCCCACCGCCAGAACGATCGAATCCGGCTCGATTAGCGTCGGCCAGCCGGCCAGCCGCGCCACCAGGATCGCCGCCGCCACGCCGACCAGCACCCCTACTGCGGCGCCGATCACCGACAATGTCGTGGACTCGATGAGGAACTGCATCAGGATGTCGCGCTGCCGCGCTCCCACTGCCAGCCGCAGGCCGATCTCCCGCGTGCGCTCGGTCACCGAGACCAGCATGATGTTCATGATGCCGATACCGCCCACCAGCAGCGACACCGCCGCCACCGCCGCCAGCAGAAAGGACAGCGCGCGGGCCGAGGCGTCGCGGGTCGCCGCCACCTCCGACAGGTTGCGCATCCAGAAATCGTCCTCCTGCGTCGGCGCCAAGCGGTGGCGCTGGCGCAGCAGCTCCTTGAGCTGCCGTTGCGCCTCGTCCATGTCGGCCCCCTCCGCCATCTTGATGACCATGGCGTGGACGAAGCGCGGGTTGGACTTCGCCATCTTCGGGATGTTGCGCTTGGCGGTGGACAAGGGCACGAAAACCACGTCGTCCTGGTCCTGCCCGCTGGTGTTCTGGCCCTTCCCCCCCAGCACGCCGATGACCGTGAAGGGGCTGCTGCCGATGCGCACCGTCTCGCCCACCGGGTCGCCGCCGCCGAACAGGCTGTTGACCACCGTCTGGCCGAGCAGGATCACCTTGTTGGCCTGCGCCACGTCTTCATCCGACAGGGAGCGGCCGGCGGGGATGTTCCAGTCTCGCGCCTCAACGAAATCCGGCGTGATGCCGTACAACGTGGTCTGCCAGTTCTGATTCCCGGCCACCACCTGCAGGCCCCAGCGGACATAGGGCGCGGCGATGCGGGCCTCCGGGATCTCACGGACGATGGCGACGGCGTCGTCCTCGGTCATCGAGGCCGCGGTGCCGGCACCGAGGCGCACGCCGCCGCGCTGGATGCTGCCCTGCCCGACCAGCACCAGGTTGGTGCCCAGGCTGGCGATCTGCCGCAGCACCTGGTCGCGGGCGCCGGAGCCCACCGCCACCATGGCGATCACCGCCGCCACGCCGATGACGATTCCCAGCATGGTCAGCGCGCTGCGCAGCGGGCTGGCGCGCAACGTCTCCAGCGCCGAGCGGACGGCGTCGAAGGTGTTCATGCCACCGCCTCCAGCGGCCGCTGCCGGTGGTCGTCGATCAGGTGCCCGTCGCGGAAGGTCAGCACCCGGCCGGCGTAAGCCGCGACGTCCGGCTCGTGCGTTACCAGCACCACGGTGATGCCCTGCCGGTTGAGTTGCTGAAACAGCCCCATGATCTCGGCGGTCGTGCGAGTGTCGAGCGCGCCGGTCGGCTCGTCGGCGAGCAGCAGCGACGGCCGGTTGACCAGTGCGCGGGCGATGGCGACGCGCTGCTGCTGGCCGCCCGACAGTTGTGAGGGGCGGTGGTGCGTGCGTCCGGCCAACCCGATCTGCGCAAGCGCTTCGGTGGCGCGGCTCATGCGGGTGGCACGGTCGACACCGGCGTAGATCATCGGCAGCGCCACGTTAGCGACGGCGTCGAGGCGCGGCAGCAGGTTGAATGACTGGAAGACGAAGCCGATGAGCCGGTTGCGGATCGCCGCCAGCTCATCCGAGCCGAGCCGGCTGACCTCCTCCCCCTCCAGGCAGTAGCTGCCGGAATCGGGCTGGTCGAGGCAACCGAGCATGTTCATGAAGGTGGACTTGCCGGAGCCGGACGGCCCCATCACGGCAATGAACTCGCCCCGCTGCACCGACATGCTGACGCCGCCCAGCGCCGCCACCCGCTCGGCCCCCATGAGATAGGTCCGCCGCAGGTCCTGCACCTTGATGAGCGGCCCGTCGGAAGGTCCGGCATCAGAAGGCAAGGCGGGGCCCTCTCTTGGCGTTCTGCTCCGGCGGCAGGATGCCGGTGATGACCTCCTGCCCGGCTTCCAGGCCACCGCCGGTCACCTCGGTGAAGCTGCCGTCGGTGATGCCGACGCGCACCGGTACCGCCACCGGCGTGCCCGCGACGCCGGCCACCCACACGCTGCGCGCCGTCCCATCCCGGCCGCTGCCGGCCCGCAGGTCCTCGAACTTCTCGCGCTGCTCCGGCGTCAGCAGGGCGGCGATCTGCTCATCGGCGCGCTGGCGGATGGCGCGTGCCTCGCTACGCTGCCGTTCCGGATCGCCCGGTCCGCCGAGGGCGGCGAAGCGGTCACGCGCCTCCACAACCACCGCGTCGAGCGCGGCACGTTGCTTGGCGTCGAGGCCAAGGTCGGCGACCAGCCTGCCCGCCATCTCCTCCAGCGCCGCGGCGCCCCGCCCGCCGGAGGGGCCGCCAGTCGTCGGCGTCGGCGCGGCATCGGTGCGGGAGGCGTCCGCCGGACGGAAGCGCAGCGCGGCGTTGGGCACCTTCACCGTATTGCCGCGCTCCTCCACGACGATGCGCAGGTTGGCGGTCAGGCCGGGCAGCAGCCGCATGTCCTGGTTCTGAACCGTGATGGCGACGATGTAGCTGACGACGTTCTGCTCCTCGGCCGGCGCCAGCCGTACCTGGCTGACCGTGCCGTGGAAGGTCTCGCCCGGGAAGGTGTTCAGCGTGAAGGTGACCGGCAGCCCCTCGCGCACCCGGCCGATGTCGGCCTCGTCGATGTTGGCGAGCACCTGCATGTGCCGCAGGTCCTGGGCGATGGTGAACAGCGTCGGCGCGGAGAGGCTGGCCGCCACGGTCTGCCCGACGTTCACCTTGCGGTCGACCACCACGCCGTCGATGGGCGAGCGGATCTCCGAGCGGTCGATGTCCACCTGCACCAGTTGCAAGGCCGCCTGCCGCTGCGCCACGTTGGCCTCGGCCACCTGCACCTGGGCGGCGGCGACGGCGTGCGACGCCTCGGCGGACTGCACGCCGGCCTCGGCCTGCTGGCGCTGCGCCACGGCGGAGGTGAGCGCGGCGCGCGCCGAACGGGCGGCGGTCTGCGCCTTCTCGAAGTCGGCGGTGGTGGCGACGCCGCGGCTGCGCAGCTCCTCGCGGCGGACGAGGTCGCGGTCGGCGTCCAGCACCGCCAACTCGGCGCGCGCGATCTGCGCGGCCGCGCTGGCCAGGGCGGCGCGGGCGTTGGCGGTGTCGGCCTGCGCCTTGTCGCGCTGGGCGCGGCTGACGCTCAGCGTCGCCGCCGCAGCGTCCAGGTCGGCCTGCGCCGACTTCAGCCGCGCCACCAACTGTGCGGTGTTCAGTTGGGCGAGGAGTTGGCCGGTGACGACCTTGCTGTTGAAGTCGGCGTTCAGCTCGGCGATCTGGCCGGACAGCTGCGAGCTGACCTCCACGGTCACCACCGCGCTCATCTTGCCGGTGGCGGTGATGGCGCTGATCAGCAGCCCGCGCTCCACCTTGGCGAAACGGTAGGCCGGCGGCGGCTCGGCCGCGCCGAACCACGCGTAGGCCGCCGTTCCCGCCGGCACCAGAACCAGGAGCGCCAGAACCGTAACGAACCGCCGTCTCATCAGCACCCACACATATCCAGCCACCGCAACGGTTTAGGCCGGCATTGCGGCAAACCGGCGGCGACGCCCCGCCGTTACTTCGCCCCAGCGATCAGCGGGTGCACAACCCGGTCGCCGGCGCGGATGCCCAGGCGCGCGCTCATGCCGCCGTTGATCTCCAGGATCGCCTTCACCGGCGCCGCCGAGCGGATGGAGTCGGTGGAGTGCGGCACCGCGCGCTCGTGGATGTTCACGATGCGGCCGTCGGCGGCGACGAACAGCATGTCCAGGGGGATCAGCGTGTTCTTCATCCAGAACGCCGCCGGCTGCACCTGATCATAGACGAACAGCATGCCGGCGTCGGCCTCCATCTTCTCGCGGAACATCAGGCCCTGCGCCTGCTGCGCCGGGGACAGCGCCACCTCGATGTTGAAGCGGAAGCGCTGGCCGGCCGCCGTCTCGACCGTCAGCGAGGAGCGCTGGAACTGCTCCAACGCCGACACCGCGCCGGGCGCAGCGGCCAGGAACACCGAAAAGCACAGGACGAAGCGGCTCAAAATGCGTCCGATCATCGTTGGAAACCATCCGCGGGAAGTCCAGTCGTCCGCGGACCTTGCCCGCACGCCGCCCCGCTGTCCAGCGTCAGGAGGTCTTGGCCATCAGGGCTTAAGGGCCGCCGCGGGCCGGCCGCTGGGGTAGAGGTCCTCCTTCACCGGCTGCACGCTGCGCACCGTGTAGCCCGGCCGGGCGCTGAAGCGCCGCACCGCGCGCTCCGCCGCGTCGCGGTCGGTCTCCGCCCACACCAGATATTCGCGCCCGCGCGCCCATTCCTGGGCCAGCGGGTGGCTGGCATCGACCTCGCCGATCTGCGTGTTGGCGACGATGACCAGCCACTCCTTGTCCGAGGGGTTGCGGCGGTCGCTGAGGATCAGCAGGCGCGGCTTGCGCTTGGCCTGCTCCTCGGCCAGCTTCTGCTGCACCTCGGCCTGCTTCTTGCGCAGCGCGATCATCTCGTTCAGCAGGTCGTCGGTTTCCTTGTTGGCGCTCTCCTCGTCGCGCTGGAAGCGCTTCATACTCGCTTCCAGCTTCGCGACGGACTCCCGCGCCGCCTTCACCCGGGTGCGCGACTGGCCGACGATCGCCTCCAGCGACAGCAGCACGTTGCCGAGCCACGCCGCCAGCGCAATGATCACCAGGATGATGAGGAAGTTGAGCGTCATTGCATGGCCGCCTTGGCTTCCGCGAGCGCGCGCGCCTGCGCCTCGGCAACCATCTTCTCGGCCGCGGTGCCGCCGGCCTTCTGGAAGCTCTTCTGATAGCCCAGCTTGAACGGGAACGCCGTCTCGACCTGCTGCTTGGCATCCTCGAAGCTGCCCGCCCACACCTCGGCGATGTTGGTGTAGCGCCAGATCGGGTTGGCTTGCGCCCGCTCGCCGTTGGCGCGCGCCGCCGCCGCCGCCGCCTCGCGGCTGACGTTCACCGTGTACTTGCTGGTGCCCGCCGAGGGCTCGCCGACCTCGTGCACGAACAGCGGCGGCTGTTCGGCAAGATCGGCGATGGCCTTCTCCATCCTGCGGATGTCGCTTTCCAGCCGGTGCTTTTCGGAACTCTGCTGGTTGCGGCGCGATACCGCGCCGTTGACGCGGTCCTGTAGGTCCTGCGCTTCCGAGTGGAGCACGTAGATGCGGTTCTCGAGCTGGTCCAGGCCGGCCGACCGCTCCAGGAACCCGGGCAGGAAATCCTTCATCAGCGCGGCCACCGGGAGCGCCGCCAGCATGATCGCGCCGATGGCGATCAGAAGCAGAGTCGTGTTCGACATGTCCCGGACTTCGCGTTCCTTCCGTGCGCACGCGCAACCTGTGGACAGTCGCCGATTTTTTATTGCGCGTCAACGCGTTGCACCGCGGCATCATGAACTGTTGCGGATCGGAGACAGCAACTTCCGTTACAGCCCCTCCAGGGCCAGCGCCGCCACTCGCCGCACCGCCTCGCTCACCGGCCCCGGACGTGGCGCGTCGGCCAGCGTGGTGAACCAATGCTCCGGCGGGTTGCGTCCGGCGCTGCGGCTCCAGGTCAGCCCGCGCAGCACCGCCTCAGCGGCGTGCGTCGGCCCGCGAACGAGGTCGAACCCGTTCAGCGTCGCCCAGACGCCGGCCCAGCAGCGCCCGACGGACCACGGGTTGTAGCCACCGCCACCGACCACCAGCACCCGCGGCGCCAGATCGACCAGCGCCGCCACCGCCCGCCACAGCGCGCCATTCGACAGTTCCAGCTTGCTCAGGGGATCTTCGGCCAGCGCGTCGGCGCCGGTCTGCATCACCACGACATCCGGCGCGAACCAGTGGCCGAGCGGCAGGATCACCGCCTCGACGAGGTGGTCCATCTCGCTGTCGTTGAAGCCCGGCGGAACCGGCAGATTCCGCACCATGCGGCCGGCGCGCGTCTCCGCCGTGCCGGTGAAGGGCCAACGGCCGTCCTCATGCACCGACAGCGTCAGCACCCGGTCGTCGACGGCGAACGCCTCCTCCACGCCGTCGCCGTGGTGGGCGTCGAGGTCGACGTAGTAGACGCGCTCCACCCCGGTGTCGAGCAGCTCCAGGATCGCCAGCACCGGCGCGTTGAGGTAGCAGAAGCCGCTGGCGCGGCTCGGCCGGGCGTGGTGGGTGCCGCTGGCCGGGCTGTAGACGATGCCCGGCTCCTCCAGCAGCAGACGCGCCGCCTGGATGCCCGCCCCGGCGCTGATCGCCGGGCGCCGGTACATCTCCGGAAACACCGGGTTCTCCAGCTTGCCGAGGTTGTAGCGCACCGCGGTCGCAGCATCGACGCGCTGCTCGGCTTCGGCACGGGCGAGCGCCACGATGTAGTCGCGGTGGTGGAAGCGCGCGATCTCGTCCACCGTCGCCGCGGGTGTGTCGATGTAAACACTATCGTCCAGCCAGCCCATCGCCCGGCAGAGGTCGATGGTGGTGGAGACGCGCGGGATGGCGAGCGGGTGTTTGGGGCCGTAGCTCGACCCGCGGTACACTTCGCTGCCCAGGAAGAGCGGACGGCGTGCCATGACCCCGTCAAGGTGGGCCGGCGCCGGTGCTCCGTCAACGACGCACCGGGGGCCTTGCCGTAACGCCGGTGCGCCCTTTCTTGATGGGGGATGCCGATGCCGATCCGCCTCATCGCCGCGCTGCCGATCCTGCTGGCCCTGACGGGACCGGGCCATGCGGCCGGCGGCCGGGTGCCGGTGGACCTCGAACTGGTGCTGGCCATCGACGTGTCCGGCAGCATCGACGCGGACGAAGCGGAACTGCAGCGCCGCGGCTACGTCCAGGCCTTCCTCAACCCCAAGGTCATCAACGCCATCCGCTCCGGGCCCTACGGCCGCATCGCGGTGACCTACGTGGAATGGGCGGGCGACCATTACCAGCAGACGGTCATCGGCTGGACCCTGCTCGACCGCCGCGAGGCGATCACCGCCTTCGCCGACCGGCTGGGGGAGAGCGGCATCGGGCGCGAGCGCTGGACCTCGATCAGCGCCGCCCTCGCCTACGCCGCCGCGCTGTTCGAGAACAACGGTTTCGAAGGCACGCGGAAGGTCATCGACGTGTCCGGCGACGGCCCCAACAACAGCGGCCCGCCGGTAACCTTCATCCGCGACGCGGTGGTGGAGAAGGGCATCACCATCAACGGCCTGCCCATCGTCAACGACCGTCCCAACCCCTGGGGCGGCGAGCCGCCGCGCGACCTTGACGGCTACTACCGTACCAACGTGATCGGCGGGCCCGGCGCCTTCCTGGTGGTGGCCGATGGATTCGATGCCTTTGCACAGGCGATCCTGACCAAGCTGCTGCTGGAAATCTCCAACCTGCCGCCGTCGAGCGACCACGCCGCTTGCCCGCGCTGTTCCGAGTTGCCATAGTCCCTGCCTGTCACTGGGGGGAGCCGGCGGTCGGCTGAGAGGTCCCATGAGCGGGACGACCCCTGGAACCTGATCCGGTTCGTACCGGCGTAGGGACCAGTGAGCCATGCACGCGCGCGTTCTGCCGGCCGGGGTGCCGGCACCGGTTTCCGTCACCATCGCCTCCGCCCGTCTGACCTACGGCGGCGCGCCGCTGTTCGAGGATCTCAGCCTGCGCCTGGAGCCGGCGGCGGTGACTTGCCTGCTCGGCCCGAGCGGCGTGGGCAAGACCACCCTGCTGCGCCTGATCGCCGGGCTCACCGACCTGGAGCCGCCGACCACCGTGACCGCGGGCGACGGGCTGCCGTTGGCCGGGCGCGTCGCCTACATGGCGCAGCAGGACCTGCTGCTGCCGTGGCTGAGCGTGCTGGACAACGTGCTGCTCGGCGCCAAGCTGCGCGGCGAGCGGCGTTCGCCGGCCCTTGTGGATGAGGCGCACGGCCTGCTGGAGCGCGTCGGGTTGCCCGGCCGCGCCGGCGATCGTCCCGCCGCGTTGTCCGGCGGGCAGCGCCAGCGCGTGGCCCTCGCCCGCACGCTGGTGGAACGGCGGCCGGTGGTGCTGATGGACGAGCCGTTCTCGGCGCTCGACGCGATCACCCGGCTGCGCCTGCAAGAGTTGGCGGCGGAACTGCTTGCCGGGCGGACGGTGCTGCTGGTCACCCACGATCCGCTGGAGGCGCTGCGCATCGGCCACTTCGTGCATGTGATGAGCGGGGGGCCGGCGGTGGTGGGGGCGGCGCTGGAGCCGCCCGGCGTGCCGCCCCGCGCGCCGGACGACGCGGCCGTGCTGGCCATGCAGGGCGAGCTGCTGCGGAGGCTGGCGGGATGAGACTCGGCATGGCGACACTTGCCCCCACCCAACCCTCTCCCGTTTCGCAGGGGAGGGCTTTCAGGGCTGACGGCGGAGTTCCCTCCCCTGCGCAGCGGGGGAGGGGTAGGGTGGGGGCAATGCGATGCGCCTGATGCGCGCTCTCGTCACCCTTGCCGTGCTCCTGACGGCGTGGCACGCGCTGGTCTGGGCCACCGGCCTGCCCCGCTTCATCCTGCCCGGCCCGCTGGCGGTCGCCGATGCCTTGCAACGCAACGCCGGCCTGCTGGCGCAGCACGCCGCCACCACGCTGTCCGAGATCCTGGTCGGCTTGGCGCTCGGCGTCCTCCTCGGCACGGCAAGCGCCATCCTGCTTGCCAGCGTTCGCGGTGCGCGGCGCTGGCTGATGCCACTGCTGGTGGTCAGCCAGGCGATCCCGGTGTTCGCGCTGGCGCCACTGCTGGTGCTGTGGCTCGGCTACGGCATGGCGTCGAAGATCGCCATGGCGACGCTGGTCATCTACTTCCCGGTCACCACAGCGCTGTTCGACGGATTGCGCCGCACCGAGCCGGGCTGGCTCGACCTCGCCCGCACCATGGGGGCATCCGGCGCCTCGACGCTGTGGCACATCCGGTTGCCGGCCGCCCTGCCCGCGCTCGCCTCCGGCATCCGCGTCGCCGCCGCGGTGGCGCCGATCGGCGCGGTGATCGGCGAGTGGGTGGGCTCCTCCTCCGGCCTCGGCTACCTGATGCTGCACGCCAACGCGCGCATGCAGGTGGACCTGCTCTTCGCCGCCCTGTTCGTGCTCGGCGCGTTCGCGGTGGCGCTCTATGCCGCCACGGACGCGCTGCTGCGGCGCGCGCTGCCGTGGCTTCCCGATTCCCATGCGTTCGATGAGAAGGATTGACCGATGAAGTTCCCGTTCGCCGCCGCGGCGCTCGCTGCCGGGCTGCTGACCGCCCTGCCCGCGTGCGCGCAGGACAAGCTGACCGTTCTGCTCGACTGGTTCGTCAACCCCGACCACGCGCCGTTGGTGGTGGCGAAGGAAATGGGCTTCTTCAAGGACGCCGGCCTCGACGTCGAGCTGGTCGCCCCCGCCGACCCCAACGACCCGCCGAAGCTGGTCGCCGCCGGCAAGGCGGAGTTAGCGGTGTCCTACCAGCCGCAACTCCAGGTGCAGGTCGGCGAGGGGCTGCCGCTGGTGCGCGTCGGCACGCTGGTGTCGACGCCGCTCAACTCGCTGGTGGTGCTGGCCGACGGGCCGGTGAAGTCAGTGAAGGACCTGAAGGGCCGCAAGGTCGGATTCTCGGTTGGCGGCTTCGAGGACGCGCTGCTCGGCGCCATGCTGGAGAAGGCGGGCCTGAGCCTGAAGGACGTGACGCTGGTCAACGTCAACTTCTCGCTGTCGCCGTCGATCCTGTCCGGGCAGGTGGACGCGGTGATCGGCGCCTTCCGCAACTTCGAGCTCAACCAGATGGCCATCGAGAAGCACCCGGGCCGCGCCTTCTATCCCGAGGAAGAGGGCGTGCCGGCCTATGACGAGTTGATCCTGGTCGCCAACAAGGCGCAGACCAACGACCCGCGCCTGCCGAAGTTCCTGGCGGCGGTCGAGCGCGCCGTCCTCTACATCCTCAACCACCCGGAGGAGGCGCACGCCGCCTTCACCAAGGGCCGGCCCGAGCTGAACGACGAGTTGAACCGCCGCGCCTGGGCCGACACGCTGCCGCGCTTCTCGCACAGCCCGGCGGCGCTGGACGCCGCGCGCTACGCGCGTTTCGCCACCTTCCTGAAGGCTCGCGGCCTGATCAAGGAGGCGCTGCCGGTGGACGCCTACGCCGTCACGCTGAAGTAGGGCTCCGTTGCCAAGGTGCTCCGGCGGGCGTTACCGTGTGGTGGCCCCGCCGGGGCCGTCCATCGCGAGCGAGACCATGCCGATCAAGACCATCCTGTTGCACATGGCGAACGACGACCGCCACTCCGCCCGTCTGCAAGCGGCGGTCTCGCTGGCCAAGCGTTTCGACGCCTTCGTGGAGGTGCTGTACATCGCCACGCCGGTGACGATGCCGGCAGCGGCCACCGGACGCGTCGCCTCTTACGGCTTCATCGCCGAATCGACGGCGATCGCACAGGAGAAGGCCGGCGAGGTCGAGCACGAGGTGCGGCAGGCGCTCAAGGACTGCTCCTATTCCTGGGCAGTGGACGAGGGCGACCACGTCGAACTGCTGGCCAGGCGCGCCGCCTACGCCGACCTCGCCATCGTCACCCAGTCGCACCCGGCGCACATCGAAGACCGCGTGCTGCTGCACGTCCCGGACCGCCTTCCGCTGGAGGCCGCCTGCCCCACCCTGGTGCTGCCCTACGACGGCATGCCGGAGACCTTCGGTCGCCACGTCATGCTAGCCTGGAAGAACACCCGCGAGGCGGTCCGCGCGGTGCGCGAATCAATGCCGTTCCTGCAGGCCGCCGAAAAGGTGACGGTGCTGACGGTGGACCCGCCGCACCACACCACCGACACCGCGCGCGACGTGATGGTGTACCTGGAACGGCACGGCGTGCGCACGTGGCACCAGTCCAACATCGCCAGCGGCGACGTCGGCGAAGTGGTCCTGACCTGCGTGCAGGACGTCGGCGCCGACCTGCTGGTGATGGGTGCCTATGGACACTCCCGCTTCCGCGAGATGGTGCTGGGCGGCGCCACACGCACGGTGCTCCAGCACATGCACGTGCCGGCGCTGATGGCGCACTGAGCCCGCCGCCTGTCCGGCGGGCTCAGTGCGTAGGCGTCACCGGGACGGTGGTCGTCATTTCTTCATCTGCGACGCGACCACCTTGTCCTTGATGTCGTTGTAGACGTTCTGGGGAACGACCTTCTTGCTAAGAAGCTCGTCCTTGTTCTTGTAGGGCCGGTTCTTGATGATGGCATCCGCGCGCGCCTCGCCGACGCCCGGCAGCGTGTCCAACTCATCCTTGGAGGCCAAATTCAAGTCGACGAGCGAACTCCTGGTCGTGCTTGCCGAACTGCCGGTTGCAGCACTTCCAGCGCCGCCGCCAGCGGTGCTTCCCGACTTTGCGGCGGGCGGGTTGCCGGGTGGGGGCGCCGTTGTGGTCGTACCCTTGCCGGGCGGCGGGCTGGTCGAGGGCGACTGGGCCAGGACGGGGAGCGCCAGGACCACTCCCAACGCCGCAACGGCTGCATAGCGTAGCACGCGCATCGCAGACCTCCTCAAAATCGATCGAGACGGACGGTTTCCGCCGTTTCTCTGAACGCGGCGCCTCCTCTCAAGGATCCCTTCAGGCGGTTGCGCTCTACCGGAAGAACACCACGGTGATCAGCCCGAACAACGGCACCAGAATGCCGCACGACCACGCCATGTAGCCGAAGAAGCTGGGCATCTTGACGCCGCGCTCCTCGGCGATGGCCTTGACCATGAAGTTGGGTGCGTTGCCGATGTAGCTGTTGGCGCCCATGAACACCGACCCGGCCGAGATGGCGGTCAGCGTCAGCGCCCACTCGCCCATCAGGTGCGCGGCATCGCCACCCGCGGTGTTGAAGAACACCAGGTAGGTCGGCGCGTTGTCGAGGAAGCTCGACAGGATGCCGGAAGCCCAAAAATACGCTGCCGGTACCGGCTGGCCGTCATGGTTTACTGCGGCGATGATGGCGCCCAGCGAGCCCTCGGTGCCGGCACGCAGGATGGCGAGCGCCGGAATCATCGTCAGGAAGATGCCGGCGAACAGCTTCGCCACCTCGAGCATCGGCCCCCAGGTGAAGGCGTTCATCCGCCGGCTCTCGGCCTCGGTCAGGTGCAGCGACAGGCCGGTGATGAGCAGCAGCAACGCTTGGCTGGCGATGCTCTCCCACGGCAGCACGACGCCCATCACGTTGAGCCCGCCGCCCGGGTGCCAGACGCCGCTGAGCAGCACCGCGCCGACGATGGCGCCGAGCAGCAGGAAGTTCACCTTGCCCTCGATGGCCAGGGGCTCCTTGAACTCCTCGGTCAGCGGCTCCTTGCCGCCCTCGCGGGCGTAGAGGACCCAATCGGTGACGAAGTAGACCACCAGCAGGATCGCAGCGGCGAACGCTGCCGGCCCGATCAGGTGCGTGGTCGGCCAGAAGAAGCTGACGCCCTTCAGGAAGCCCAGGAACAGCGGCGGGTCACCGAGCGGCGTCAGCGAGCCGCCGATGTTGGCGACCAGGAAGATGAAGAAGACGACGGTGTGCACCTTGTAGCGCCGCTGGTCGTTGGCGCGCAGCAGCGGCCGGATCAGCAGCATCGAGGCGCCTGTGGTGCCCATGACGCTCGCCAGCGCCGTGCCCAGCGCCAGCCCAACCGTGTTGGCGAGCGGTGTGCCGACCAGCGCGCCCTTGAGCCGCACGCCGCCGGCCACCGTGAACAGCGCCGTCAGCAGGATGATGAACGGGATGTACTCCAGCAGCGCCGTGTGCAGAACCTCGCCCGCCGTCATGTCGAGGCCGTAGCGCATGGCGAACGGGATCAGGAAGGCGAGCGTCCAGCCGGCGGTGATCTTGCCGAAATGGTGGTGCCAGATGACCGGCGCCGCCAGCGGAAGGACGGCGATGGACAGCAGCACGCCGACGAACGGCACCACCCACAACGGGCCCAGTTCGCGGCCGTCGAGGTGCGGAACCTCGGCTGCAAGAGCCAGTGCCGGAAGGGCGAGCGTGGCGAGGAAGGCGAGTCCCGGCAGCAGGCGGGGACGAACGGCGCGGCGTCGGAGGGCGGCGGTCATTGGGAAATCGGGGTAATCCGTTGGTGTGCGAGTATGGAACCCGGGATAGCGCGCGCCAAGCCGGAAACTACGGGCACGGCCGCATTTCGATCGGCCCGTCGGCGGCGCCGGTCCACGCGTG
This sequence comes from Azospirillum sp. TSO22-1, assembly GCF_003116015.1. Classification (GTDB taxonomy): domain Bacteria; phylum Pseudomonadota; class Alphaproteobacteria; order Azospirillales; family Azospirillaceae; genus Azospirillum. The sequence continues at coordinate 92,006 of NZ_LGQZ01000014.1, read as the reverse complement.
CAGCGCCCGACATCGGCCGGCAATGCACAACCCGTGGTCGGCGGTGTGCGGAGAGGCGGCGAGGACCACCCGCGGCTGTGGCGGCACCGCCGGATGCCAAACGATCCAGCCGTCCTCGACGCGAGCATCCGGTGGAGGTTCGACTCCGGCGCCGCCCCCCTTCACCCACGCCGTTTCTAAAACCAGCCCGCCATCGGCGATCCGCCACTCCTCGCGCCACTCCGTCCGCTCGACCGAATGGGTCCAGGACAGGGTGAAGCGATCGGCCGGAACGCTGGCCAGGACCGTCGCGGCCCCGGCCAGCGCCAGACACAGACTGGTCATTGTGCCGGGTGTGTGGCCGGTCCCGCCGCCCTTTGCCGCCAGCGCTGCCAGACGATGAAGGCAACCGTGATGACGAAGGCTGCCTCGTCGGTCCAGGGCGCGGCGATGACGAACAGGAAGGCGGCGAGCGCCGCGGTCGTCCGTTCCCCCCAGTTGAGCGGAGTCAGGAAGAAGCCGATGGTCGCCCCGCCCCACAGCCCGATGGCAAGGCACGCCTTGACGACGATGTAGATCACCGCCAGCACGCTGTCGGTCTGCAGCATCAGCGCCGGATCGTACACCGCCATGAACGGCACGACGTAGCCGGCGATGGCGATGCGCGTCGCGATCCAGCCGATCTCCATGTGGTCGGCCCGGCAGATCGACGAGGCTGCCAGCGCCGCCAGCGCCACCGGCGGCGTCAGATCGGCCATGATGCCGAAGTAGAAGACGAACATGTGCGAAACGATCAGCGGCACGCCCATCAGCTTCAGGCCCGGCGCGGTGATCGCCGCCATGACGATGTACGTCGCGGTGGTCGGCAAGCCGGTGCCCAGCACGATGCAGGCGATCATGGTCAGCACCAGCGCCAGCAGCAGGCTGCCCTGCGACATCTCCACCACCGCGCCGGCGACGCTGGACGCCAGTCCGGTGAGTTGGAGCATGCCGATCATCACGCCGACCAGCGCGCAGGCGATGCCGACGCCGATGGCGTTCTTGGCGCCGTCGGCCATGCTCTGCACCAGCAGGGCCAGCGTCTCGCGCCCGCTGCGGAAGGTCAGACACCCGACGGCCATCAGTGCCACCACGGCGAACGCCATGTGCTCGGTCCGCCAGCCGAGGTTCCACAGCCCGGCCGCCACCAGCCCGACCACCACCCAGAACAGCACACGCAGCGCCATGGAGCGCATCGGCCCGACCAGCCGCATGCCGAGGATCAGGGCGGTCGTTGCGGCAATGCCGATGACGCCGGCGAACAGCGGCGTGAAGCCGGCGAACAGCAGATAGACCAGCGCCGCCAACGGCAGGATCAGGTACCAGCCCTCGACCAGCGCGCGCCAGACGTTCGGCAGCTGCGCGCGCGGCATGCCGACGAGGTTGTACATGCCGGCTTCCAGATGGACCATCCAGAAGGCGCTGGCGAAGTACAGGACCGCCGGGATGGCGGCGGCCAGGGCGATCTCGCTGTAGGGCACGCCGATGGTCTCGGCCATGATGAAGGCGGCCGCACCCATCACCGGCGGCATGATCTGACCGCCCATGCTGGCCGTCGCCTCGACGGCGCCGGCAAAGGCCGGGCGGTAGCCGAAGCGCATCATCAGCGGGATGGTGAACTGCCCCGTCGTCAGCACGTTGGCGATGCCCGAACCGTTGATCATCCCCATGAAGCCGGAGGAGATCACCGCCACCTTGGCCGGCCCGCCCTTGCTGTGGCCGACGAGGCCGAGCGAGACGTCGTTGAACAGTTGCACCATGCCGGCCCGCTCCAGGAACGAGCCGAACAGGATGAACAGGAAGATGTAGGTGGCCGACACGAAGGTCGGCGTGCCGTAGATGCCCTCGGTGGACAGGAACAGGTTGTCGATCACCTGGTCGATGTCGTAGCCGCGGTGCCCCAGGCCGAACGGCAGGTAGCGGCCGTACAGCGCGTAGGGGATGAACACCACGCACATGATGGGCAGCGTCAGCCCCATGATGCGCCGCGACGCCTCTACGACCAGCGCAACCTTGATCGCGCCGACCGCGAGGTCGAGCGTGCTCGGATCGCCGGCGCGCTGGATCAGGTCGACCTCGAACCACCAATGATACAGGCCCAGCACGAAGCCCGTCAGGCCCAGCGCCCAGTCGTACCAGGGAACGGTGCGCCGCTCCTCCTGCCGGAAACCGAACAGCGCGTAGGTCATCAGCAGCAGGAAGCCGACATGGATCGAACGGACCACGAGGCTGGACAGCGGGTTGAAGGCCGCCGTCCAGATCTGGAAGATCGAGAACAGCACCGCGATGGCGAACACCACCTTGCCGGTGCCGCCCTCGAAGGCGACGACGGTGGAGGGATTCTCGCGGTCGAGGATCTGGCGGAGTTTGGCGTCCGGTTCGCCGTGCGTCTCGGTCATGTCTCAGGCCCCGTACCCGGCGCGCCTACTTCAGCAACCCCTTTTCCTTGTAGAATTTCTCGGCACCCGGATGCAGCGGCACCGGCGAGGCGACGGCGTCGGCGTCCAGCTTGATCTGCTTGGCGGCGACGTGCGCGGCGGTGAGCTGGTCGAGGTTCTCGTACATCGCCTTGGTCATGGCGTAGACGGCGGCGTCCGGCACGCCCGAATGGGTGACGAGGAAGTTGCGCACCGCCGCGGTCGGCACCGCCTCGGTCTGGCCGGTGTAGGTGTTGGCCGGCACCGTTTCCGCCACATAGGCGGGGTCGCCGACCTTCTGCACGATGTCGACCGGCACGGCGACCACGGTGATGTCCTGCGAGGTGGACAGGTCCTTCACCGCCGCCACGCCGAGACCGGCGGAAATCAGCGTCGCGTCGAGTTGGCGGTTCTTCATCAGGTCGACGGACTCGGCGAAGGGCAGGTACTCGGTCTTTGCGAAGTCCTTGTAGCTCAGCCCGGCGGCGCCGAAGATGGCGCGCGCGTTCAGCTCGGTGCCGGACTTCGGCGCGCCGACCGACACGCTCTTGCCCTTCAGGTCGGCCAGCGTCTTGATGCCGGATTCCTTGGTCGCCACGATCTGGATGTAGTTCGGGTAGATGCCGGCGACGTTGCGCAGCTTGCCGAGCTTGCTCTTGAACCCGGCCTCCTCGTTGCCCTTCCACGCGTCGGACAGCGAGTCGCCCAGCGTGAACGCGATCTCGCCGCGGCCGGCCTGCAGCAGGTTCAGGTTCTCCACCGACGCCTTGGTCGCCTGCACGGTGACCTTGGCGCTCGGGATCGCCTTGGAATAGATGCCGTTCAAGGCCACGCCCAGAGGGTAGTAGACGCCGCTGGTGCCGCCGGTCAGGACGGTGATGAACTCATCGGCGTGCGCCGGGGCGGCGACGGCCAGACAGGCTCCGAGCGCGGCAGCGAAACGCTTCATCGCGGTATCTCCCTCCGATTTTTTGCACGCGTCGTTCGCGACGGTGATTGTTCGGACCCGAATGTACCCCGCCCGAACGCGCTCCGCCAGTGGGGAAGACCACAAGTCGGGGGGACGGTATATTCCGTACGGTGGCTTGACCTTGATCGGGGCCGGCACCCTATCCTTGCACAAAGGCCAGAAGGCACAAGGGAGGGAGTCCACGCATGTCCTGCACCGTCACCATGACCGTCAACGGCAAGGCGGTCACGCGCGAGGTCGAGGAGCGCACCCTGCTCGTCCACTTCCTGCGCGAACACCTCGCCCTCACCGGCACACACGTCGGCTGCGACACCAGCCAGTGCGGCGCCTGCGTCGTCCACGTCGACGGGCGGTCGGTCAAGTCCTGCACCATGCTGGCGGTCCAGGCCGAGGGTGCCAGCGTCACCACCATCGAGGGGCTGGCGGCGGCCGACGGCACGCTGCACCCGATGCAGGCGGCCTTCCGCGAGCACCACGGCCTGCAATGCGGCTTCTGTACGCCCGGCATGGTGATGAGCGCCGTGGACCTGGTGAAGGACAACCCCACCCCGACCGAGTCGGAGGTCCGCGAAGGGCTGGAAGGCAACATCTGCCGCTGCACCGGCTACCACAACATCGTCAAGGCGGTGCTGGCGGGGGCCGAGGCGATGCGCGCCGGCGAACCCGCGGCGGCCGCGGCCGAATAACGACAAACGGCTTCATGGGAGGACTTGTGCGATGGCGAACCCCACCGGGATCGGCGCGTCCGTGCGCCGCCGCGAGGACCAGCGCTTCCTGACCGGGCGCGGCACCTACACCGAGGACATCAAGCGGCCGAACCAGACCCACGTCCACATGCTGCGCTCGCCCTATGCGCACGCCCGCATCCGCGGCGTCAACGCGGCGGATGCGCTGAAGGCGCCGGGCGTGGTGGCCGTGTTCACCGGCGCCGATATGGCCGCCGACAACGTGAACTCCCTGCCCTGCGGCTGGCTGATCCATTCCAAGGACGGCTCGCCGATGAAGGAGCCGCCGCACTTCCCCATCGCCCGCGACAAGGCGCGCTACGTCGGCGACATCGTCGCGGTCGTCATCGCCGAGACCCGCGAGCAGGCCAAGGACGCCGCCGAACTGATCGACGTCGGTTACGAGGACCTGCCGGCCGTCGTCTCGCTGCGGCAGGCCGTCGACGGAAGCGCCGCACAGGTGCACGACGAGGTGGCGGGCAATCTCTGCTACGACTGGCACCTGGGCGACGCCGCGGCGGTGGACGCCGCGTTCGCGGGAGCCGCGCACGTCACCAAGCTGGACCTCGTCAACAACCGCCTCGTCCCCAACGCCATGGAGCCGCGCGCGGCACTCGGCGAGTACGACCCGGCGACCGGCGAGCACACACTGACTACCACCTCGCAGAACCCGCACGTCATCCGCCTGCTGATGGGCGCCTTCGTGCTGGGCATCCCCGAGCACAAGCTGCGCGTCGTCGCGCCGGACGTCGGCGGCGGCTTCGGATCGAAGATCTTCCACTACGGCGAAGAGGCCATCGTCACCTGGGCGGCGAAGAAGGTCGGCCGCCCGGTGAAGTGGACCGCCGAGCGCTCGGAGAGCTTCCTGTCCGACGCGCACGGGCGCGACCACCTCACCCATGCCGAGCTGGCGCTGGATAAGGACGGGAACTTCCTGGCGCTGAAGGTCTCGACCCTGGCGAACATGGGGGCGTACCTCTCCACCTTCTCGACCTCGATCCCGACCTACCTGTACGCCACGCTGCTGGCCGGCCAGTACAAGACCCCGGCGATCTACGCCGAGGTGAAGGCGCTGTTCACCAACACCGCCCCCGTCGATGCCTACCGCGGCGCCGGGCGTCCCGAGGCGTGCTACCTGATCGAGCGTCTGGTCGAGATCGCGGCGCGCGAGATGGGCATCGACAAGACGGAGATACGCCGCCGCAACTTCGTGCCGGCCGAGGCCATGCCCTACCAGACGCCGGTGGCGCTGCAGTACGACACCGGTGACTTCGCCAAGAACCTCGATATGGCGCTGCCGGCGGTGGACTACGCCGGCTTCGCCCAGCGTAAGGCCGAGGCCGCCAAACGCGGCAGGCTGCGCGGCATCGGCTTCGCCACCTACATCGAGGCCTGCGGCATCGCGCCCTCCAACGTGGCGGGCGCTCTGGGAGCCCGCGCGGGCCTGTACGAATCCGCGGAAGTGCGCTTCCACCCCACCGGGTCGGTGACGGTGTTCACTGGCTCGCACAGCCACGGCCAGGGCCACGAGACGACCTTCGCGCAGATCGTCGCCGAGCGCTTCGGCATCCCCATCGAGAACGTCGAGATCGTGCACGGCGACACCGCCAAGGTGCCGTTCGGCATGGGCACCTACGGCTCGCGTTCGCTGGCGGTGGGCGGCTCGGCGCTGGTCAAGGCGATGGACAAGGTCGAGCGCAAGGCCCGCAAGATCGCCGCGCACCTGATGGAGGCCGCCGAGACCGACATCGAGGTGAAGGACGGCCGCTTCACCGTCGCCGGCACCGACAAGAGCGTCGGCATCGGCGACATCGCGCTGGCTGCCTACGTCCCGCACAACTTCCCGCTCGACGAGCTGGAGCCGGGGCTGGACGAGCAGGCGTTCTACGACCCGAAGAACTTCACCTACCCCAACGGCTGCCACGTCTGCGAGGTGGAGATCGACCCCGACACCGGCGTGGTGAGCGTGGAGAGCTTCAGCGCGGTGGACGACTTCGGCCGGGTCATCAACCCGCTGATCGTCGAGGGGCAGGTGCACGGCGGCATCGTCCAGGGCATCGGTCAGGCACTGTTCGAGAACTGCGTCTACGACGAGGACACCGGGCAGCTGATCACCGGCTCCTACATGGACTACTGCATGCCGCGCGCCCACGACGTGCCGTCGTTCGCGGTGAGCTGGCACGAGGACCAGCCCTGCACGCACAACCCGCTGGGCGTGAAGGGCTGCGGCGAGGCTGGCACCATCGGCGCCGCGGCGGCGGTGATGAACGCCGTCATCGACGCGCTGGCCGAGCACGGCGTCACCCACCTCGACATGCCGGCCACGCCCGAGAAGGTCTGGCGCGCGCTCAACCAGTCCCGCCCGGCCATGGCGGCGGAATAAGGAGGAGAAACCATGTACGCCTTCGAATACCGCCGCCCGGCCTCGCTGGCGGAAGCGGTGTCCCTGCTGAGCCAAGCCGAGGAGGGCAAGATCCTTGCCGGCGGACAGACGCTGCTGCCGACGCTCAAGCAGCGCCTCGCCCGACCGACCGAGCTGATCGACCTGTCCAAGGTGCCGGAGCTGAAGGGCATCCGCGAGGATGGCGGCGCCCTGGTCATCGGCGCCTTCGCTTGCCACGCCGAGGTGGGGGCCAGCGATCTGGTGAAGCGCCGCATCCCGGCGCTCGCCGACCTCGCCGTGCACATCGGAGACCGGCAGGTGCGGGCGCTGGGCACGCTCGGCGGCTCCATCGCCAACGCCGACCCGGCGGCCGACTACCCTGCCGCGGTGGTGGCGCTGAAGGGCACGGTGAAGACCGACCTGCGCGAGATCGCCGGCGACGACTTCTTCACTGGCATGTTCGAGACGGCGCTGAACCCCGGCGAGGTGATCACCGGCGTGCGCTTCCAGGCGCCGGACAAGGCGGCGTACGCCAAGTTCCGCAACCCGGCCAGCCGCTACGCCATCGTCGGCGTCTTCGTGGCGCGGTTCGGGAACGAGGTTCGCGTCGCGGTGACCGGGGCCGGGCCGAGCGTCTTCTGCGTGACGGACATGGAAGCCGCGCTCGCCAAGGACTTCCGCGCCGACGCGCTGAGCGGCGTGGCGGTGAGCGCCAACGGCCTCAACGGCGACATCCACGCTAGCCCGGAGTACCGCGCGCACCTCGTCACCGTGATGGCGAAGCGCGCGGTGGAGGCGTGCGCCTAATTCCCTCTCCCGCCCCGGGAGAGGGAGGGGCCCGCTCGTAGAGCGGGAGGGTGAGGGTGCGTCCGAGGATCCTTGACCGTACCCTCACCCGGCCGCTGCGCGGCCACCCTCTCCCGGGGCGGGAGAGGGTTGTTTTCCTCACGCCACCGGTTACCTTCCCCCTATGCCGACTCCCCTCCCCGCCTCCGTCGACGCCACCCTCGATCTGCTGGGCCGCGGCGACTACGTCGCCGACCGGGCGCTGTCCACGGCGCTGTACCTCGCGCTCAAGCTCCGGCGCCCGCTGTTCCTGGAGGGCGAGGCCGGCACCGGCAAGACCGAGATCGCCAAGGTGCTCTCCCGCACCCTCGGCCGCCGTCTGGTGCGGCTGCAATGCTACGAGGGGCTGGACGTGGCGTCCGCCGTCTACGAGTGGAACTACGCCCGCCAGATGATGGAGATCCGGCTGGCCGAAGCCGCCGGCGACCGGGACCGCGACGCGCTGGCCTCCGACCTGTTCTCCGACGCGTTCCTCGTCAAGCGCCCACTGCTCCAGGCGCTGGAGCCCGATCTCGCCGGCCCTCCCGTCCTGCTGATCGACGAGCTGGACCGCACCGACGAGCCGTTCGAGGCGTACCTGCTGGAGGTGCTCTCCGATTTCCAGGTGACGATCCCGGAGTTCGGCACCATCAGGGCGCCGGAGCCGCCCATTGTCATCCTCACCTCCAACCGCACGCGCGAGATCCACGACGCGTTGAAGCGGCGCTGCTTCTACCACTGGGTCGACTACCCTTCGGCCGAGCGCGAGCGGGAGATCCTGCGCGTCAAGGCGCCCAACGCCGACGCGCGGCTGGCGGCGCAGGTCGTCGGTTTTGTCCAACGCCTGCGCGCCATGGACCTCTACAAGGCGCCGGGCGTGGCCGAGACGCTGGACTGGGCGCAGGCGCTGGTGGAGCTGAACCAGCTGGAGCTGGAACCCTCGGTCATCAACGACACGCTCGGCACGCTGCTGAAGTACCAGGACGACATCGCCCGCATCCAGGGCAGCGAGGCGGCCCGGCTGCTCGCCCAGGTGAAGACCGAGCTGGCCGCCACCCGCGCGCCATGACCTTCCCCACCTCCCCGGTCGGCGACGCGCGGCTCGCCGCCAACCTCATGCACTTCGCCCGCGCGCTGCGCGCCGCCGGCCTGCCGGTCGGACCGGGCAAGGTGCTGCAAGCCCTGGAAGCGGTCGAGGCGGTGGGCCTCGGCAACCGGCGGGACTTCTACTGGGCGCTGCATTCGGTGTTCGTGAACCGGCGCGACCAGCGGCCGGTGTTCGATCAGGCCTTCCACGTCTTCTGGCGCAACCCCGACCTGCTGAAGCGCATGATCGGCATGATGCTGCCGGGCATGCGGGCACCACCCTCCCCCGACCAGAAGGAGCTGTCGCGCCGCGTCGCCGACGCCCTGCGCGGCCCCGGCGGCCCGGAAAAGGAACCAGAACCCGAAAAGACCGAGATCCAGGTCGACGCCGCCTTCACCGTCTCCGACCGCGAGCTGTTGCAGGCTAAGGACTTCGAGAAGATGTCGGCCGACGAGCTGGCCGAGGCCAAGCGCCTGATGGTCCGCATCGCGCTGCCCGTCGCCGAGGCGGCGACCCGCCGCTACAGCCTGGACCCCACCGGCCCGCGCATCGACCCGCGCGCCACGCTGCGTCGCATGCTGCGCCAGGGCGGCGACGTGGCCGACTTGGTCCGCTCCCGCCGCCGCACCCGGCCGCCGCCGCTGGTGGTGCTGTGCGACATCTCCGGCTCGATGAGCCGCTATTCGCGTATGCTGCTGCACTTCCTGCACGCACTGTCCAACGACCGCGACCGGGTCTACAGCTTCGTCTTCGGCACGCGCCTCACCCACGTCACGCGCCACCTGCGGCACAGGGATGTGGACGTGGCATTGGACGCCGTGGCGGGAGCCGTCCAGGATTGGTCCGGCGGAACCCGGATCGGCGCCACGCTGCACGAGTTCAACCGCGTCTGGGCGCGCCGCGTGCTCGGCCAGGGGGCGGTGGTGCTGCTGATCACCGACGGGCTCGACCGCGACGCCGGCGAGGGGCTGGGCCGGGAGGCGGAGCGGCTGCACAAGAGCTGCCGCCGCCTGATCTGGCTGAACCCGCTGCTGCGCTGGGAAGGCTTCGCGCCGAAGTCCTCCGGCGTGCGGGCGCTGTTGCCGCACGTCGACGATTTCCGCCCGGTGCACAACCTGAACAGCCTAGCGGACCTCGCCGGAGCGCTGGAGCACACCGGCCCGCGCCGGCACGAGGGCATGCGGGCGTGGTTGAAGGGAATGACCTGAGAAAGAGTGGGCTGAGGAAACGGGCATGAGCGACGACATCCTCGAACAGGCGGCGCGCTGGCGCGGCGAAGGGCGCCGGGTGGCGCTGGCCACGGTGGTGGCGACCTGGGGCTCATCGCCGCGGCCGGTGGGCAGCACGATGGCGGTGGACGAGGCCGGCGCGATGGCCGGCTCGGTGTCCGGCGGCTGCATCGAGGGCGCCGTCGTCCACGAGGCGCAGAAGACCATGGAGGACAGCGAACCCCGCCTGCTCTCCTTCGGCGTCACCGACGAGATGGCGTGGGAGGTCGGGCTGGCCTGCGGCGGCAAGGTGCAGGTCTACGTCGAGGCGGTGGAATGAAGCGCGATATCCTGGAGCGCCTGCTGAAGGCGCGCACTGACAAGGTGCCGGTGGCGCTGGTCACCGACCTGTCCTCCGGCATGCAGAGCCTCGTCTTCCATGACGCGGTGCACGGCGGCTTCGGCCTGGAGGACCACCACCTCGCCGAGATCCGCGCCCGCTTGCGCCAGGACCACAGCGGGCTGGTTGAGTTTCCCGACGTCGAGGGCTACGAGGACGAGGGGCCGCGCCTGTTCGTGCATGCCCACAACCCGCCGCTGCGCCTGATCGTCGTCGGCGCCGTCCACATCGCGCAGTTGCTGACGCGCATGGCCGATCTCGCCGGCTACGCGGTGACCGTGGTCGATCCGCGCGCCGCCTTTGCCAGCGAGGCGCGCTTCCCCGGCGTGGAACTGGTTCATTCCTGGCCCGACGAGGCGTTGGACGCGCTTGTCATCGACGCGCGTACGGCGGTGGTGACGCTGACCCACGACGCGAAGCTGGACGATCCCGCGCTGATGGTGGCACTGCGCTCGCCCGCCTTCTACGTCGGCTCGCTGGGCAGCAACCGCACCCACGCCAAGCGCCTCGACCGCCTGTGCGAACAGGGCCTGAGCGAGACGGAGCTGAAGCGCATCCACGCCCCCGTCGGCCTCGATATCGGCGCCGAGACGCCGGCCGAGATCGCGGTCTCCATCATCGCCCAGGTGGTGGCGGCCCGCCGCAACGCGCTCTAAATATCAGGGGAGCGCCGTTTCGGGAGGGAGCGCATGTATTTCGGCCCGGTCCCGGTCGCTGAAGCGGCCGGCACGATCCTCGTGCACTCGGTGCGCAAGAGCTGCCTGATCCTGAAAAAGGGCCGGGTGCTGAGCGCCGAGGACGTTGCGGCGCTGGAGGCTGCGGGCTTCGCCACCGTCACCGTCGCCCGCCCGGACGCTTCCGACGTCGGTGAGGACGAGGCCGCCACCCGCGTCGCCGCGGCGCTGCGCGGCGGAAACCTGAGCGTCGCCGCCGCCTTCACCGGCCGCGTCAACCTGTTCGCCGAGGCCGCCGGCCTCGTGGTGCTGGACCGCGCGCGGCTGGAGGCGGTGAACCTCGCCGACGAATCCGTCACCATCGCCACCCTCCCCGCCTTCGCTCAGGTCGTGCCGGGCCAGATGGTGGCGACCGTCAAGATCATCCCCTTCGCCGCCCCGCGCGCCGCGGTCGAGCGGGGCGAGGCCGCGTTGGCCGAAGGCGGTGCAGCGCTGCGCGTCGCCCCCTATCGCCCCATGCGCGCCGGGCTGCTGCAGACCGAGCTGGCCGGCACCAAGGGGCCGATGCTCGACAAGACGGTGGCGGTCACCCGCGAGCGCCTGGAGTCCCTGGGCGGCACCCTGATGCACGAGGCGCGCTGCCCGCACGATGAAGCCGCTCTGGCCGCACTGATCGAGGCAGCGCGACCGCTTGGCCTCGACCTGCTGCTGATCGCCGGCGCCTCGGCCATCACCGACCGCCGCGACGTGCTGCCCGGCGCCATTGAAAGGGCCGGTGGCGTGGTGGAGCATTTCGGCATGCCGGTGGACCCGGGCAACCTGCTGCTGCTGGCGAATCTGGACGGCATTCCCGTGCTCGGCCTGCCGGGCTGCGCGCGCTCGCCGAAGCTGAACGGCTTCGACTGGGTGCTGCAACGGCTGGCGGCCGGCGTGCCGGTCTCGCGGGAGGACGTCATGCGCATGGGCGTCGGCGGCCTGCTGGCGGAGATCCCCAGCCGCGGCCTGCCCCGCGCCGGCGTGCCGGAGGCGCCGCGGGCACCCCGCATCGCCGCGGTGGTGCTGGCGGCCGGACGCTCCAGCCGCATGGGCGGCCCCAACAAGCTGCTCGCCGACGTGCACGGCACGCCGCTGCTCGCCCGCACGGTGGACGCCGTGCTTGCCTCCGCGGCGCGGCCGGTGGTGGTGGTCACCGGGCATCAGGCCGACGCGGTGCGCGCCGCGCTCGGCGGCCGGCCGGTGACGGTCGTGCACAACCCAGACTTCGCCGAGGGGCTCAGCACCTCGCTGCGCGTCGGTCTGGCGGCGCTGCCGGCCGACGTGGACGGCGTGCTGGTCTGCCTGGGCGACATGCCGGCGGTGGCCTCCGGCGTGCTCGACCGGTTGATCGCCGCGTACAACCCGACCGAGGGGCGCGCGATCTGCGTACCGGTCGCGCACGGCCGGCGCGGCAACCCGGTGCTGTGGGACCGCCGCTTCTTCGCCGACATGGCCCGCGTCAGCGGCGACACGGGCGCCAGGCACCTGATCGGCGAGAACGCGGAACAGGTCTGCGAAATCCAGGTGGAGGGCGACGGCGTACTGGCCGACGTCGACACGCCGGACGGGCTGGCGCGTCTCATGGAAAGCAGCCGGTCAGCCGGGCCCACGCCGAAAACTGGAGCCTGACCGCTGAGGTTGTGCAGCGGCACGGGGTTGCGCATGATGGCCCGCCGGCCCGCCGTCCGGCGCGACCGTCAACCGAGGACACCGCCCGCATGCTCCGCCCCCTCGTCCACGCCCTCGCCGCCGTCACCGCCCTGCTGCCCGCCCTGGCGTGGGCGCAGAACGGCACGCTGACGTTCCTGCACGTCAACGACGTGTACGAGATCGCCCCGGTGAAGGGCCGTGGCGGCATGGCCGAGCTGATGACCCTGCTGAAGCGCGAGCGCGCCCGCAACCCGGCGGCCATCACCACGCTGGGCGGCGATTTCCTGTCGCCGTCGCTGATGTCGGGCACGACCAAGGGCGCGCAGATGGTCGATATGTTCAACGCCATCGGCACCGACGCGGCGGTGTTCGGCAACCACGAGTTCGACTTCGGCGCCGAGGTGGCGCGCGAGCGCATCGGCGAGTCCCGCTTCGTCTGGCTCGGCACCAACGTGCTGGGAACCGACGGCAAGCCGTTCGGCGGCTCGGTCGCCACCTGGACCAGGCAGGCAGGCGAGCTGAAGGTCGGCTTCTTCGGCGTGCTGACGCCGCTGACCGCCAAGCTGTCCAGCCCCGGCGACAGTGTCGCCTTCACCGACGTGAAGCCCGCCGCCGAGGCGGCCATCAAGCAGCTCAAGGCGGAGGGGGCGCACGTCATCGTCGCCCTCACCCACCTGGACATCGCCGAGGACCGGCAGCTGGCCTACGACGTGAAGGGCATCGACCTGATCCTCGGCGGCCACGACCACGACCCGATCAGCTTCTACGAAGGCCACACGCTGATCCTCAAGGCCGGATACGACGCCCATTTCCTGGGCGTGGCCGACCTGAAGGTCTCCACCCGGACGACCGACAAGGGCCCGGCCACCACGGTCGAGCCGACGGAGTGGCGCCTCGTCACCACCGCCGGCGTGGCGCCGGACGCGGAGGTCGCGGCCCGGGTGAGGGGCTACACCTCCCGCTTGGACAACGACCTCAACGTCGTCATCGGCAAGACGCTGACCGACCTCGACAGCCGCAAGGAATCCGTGCGCACCCGCGAGGCGACCATGGGCAACCTGATCACCGATGCGCTCCGCGAGACGCTGAAGGCGGACGTGGCGATCACCAACGGCGGCGGCCTGCGCGGCGACGCGCTGTACCCCGCCGGCTCGGACCTGCGCCGCCGCGACTTCTTCGCCGAGAACCCCTTCGGCAACGTCGGCGTGCTGGTGGAGATGAGCGGCGCCGACCTGCTGTCGGTGCTGGAGAACGGCGTCTCCAAGGTCGAGGACAAGGCCGGGCGCTTCGCCCAGGTCTCCGGCGTCCGCTTCACCTACGATCCGAAGCTGCCGTCCGGCACCCGCGTCGTCGAGGCGCAGGTGGGCGGCAGGCCGCTCGACCCCGGGGCGACGTACAGGGTCGCCACCAACGACTACATGCTGCGCGGCGGCGACGGCTATCAGGCCTTCACCCGGGCGAAGGTGGTCATCGATCCCTCCGGCGCGGTGCTGATCGCCACCATCACCATGGAGTACGTGGCGGCCAGGGGCGCGGTGGATCCGAAGGTGGAGGGGCGCATCGTCGCGAAACCGTGACCGCCCTGCGACGTCGGAAGTCTTGACGCGGGCCGCCGGCTCCCTATGTTGGCGGCCTTGCAGGTGTGAGGTGTGTGTTGGCGAAGAAGTGGCTGTTGCGCCGGTACGCCGCCGGTCTGGCCGACCAGATCAAGCGCAGTCGTGCGACGATGCAGACGCCGTGGCAGCGTACGCTCGGCCATGTCGAGAGCGTGTTCATCGACCACGCCTGCTTCCGCCTGATCTACGCGAACCGCTACCACATGTCGCGCAACATGCAGCGCGCGGCGCAGCCCTCGCCCTCGCACATCCGGCGCTGGGCGGCGGAGGGCGTGAAGACCATCGTCAACCTGCGCGGCTCGCGCGACTGCGCCTCCTACATCCTGGAGGCCGAGGCCTGCCGCGAGGCCGGCATCGCGCTGGTGGACTTCCCGATCAACTCCCGCGATATGCCGCGCAAGGACCGGCTGCACGCCGCCCGGCGCATGTTCGAGAGCATCGAGTACCCGGCGCTGATGCACTGCAAGTCGGGTGCCGACCGCGCCGGCTTCATGTCCGCCTTCTACATGTTCGTGCACGAGAAGGCGCCGCTGGACGAGGCGGTGCAGCAGCTGCACTGGAAGTACGGCCACTTCAAGCAGGCGAAGACCGGCATCCTCGACTACTTCTTCGAGCTGTACCGCGCCTACGACGAGCGCCACCCCATCGATTTTTGGGAATGGGTGGACAGCGTGTACGACCCGATCGCCGCCAAGGAGAGCTTCCGCACCAAGGAGTGGGCGAACACGGTGGTCGACAAGCTGCTGGCGCGGGAGTAGCTCAGCTCACGCCGACGCCGGCGCGTCCTCGCCGAACTGCAGGGCGCACAGCCGCGCGTAGGTGCCGCCGGCGGCCAGAAGCTCCTCGTGCGTGCCGCGCTCGACCACGCGGCCGTCCTCCATCACGCAGATCAGGTGCGCGGTGCGCACCGTCGCCAGACGGTGGGCGATGACCAGCGTGGTGCGCCCCTCGGTCAGGCGCTCCAGCGCCTCCTGCACCAGCCGTTCGGATTCGGAATCGAGCGCGCTGGTCGCCTCGTCCAGCAGCAGGATCGGCGCGTCCTTCAGGAAAGCGCGGGCCAGCGCCACGCGCTGGCGCTCGCCGCCGGACAGCTTGGTGCCGCGGTCGCCGATCACCGTGTCGTAGCCGTCCGGCAGCTTCTCGATGAAGGCATGCGCCGCCGCCGCCTTCGCCGCAGCGACGATGTCGTCCAGCGAGGCGCCCGGCCGGCCGAAGGCGATGTTGGCGCGCACCGTGTCGTTGAACAGCACGGCGTCCTGGCTGACCAGCGCCACCGCGCCGCGCAAGCTGGTCAGCGTCACGTTGCGCACGTCCTGCCCGTCGATCAGCACCCGGCCGCCGGTGACGTCGTAGAGCCGCGGGATCAGGTTGAACACGGTGGACTTGCCGGCCCCGCTGCGTCCGACCAGCGCCACCGTGGTGCCCGGCGCCACGTCGATGTCCAGGGTCTTCAGCGTGCTGCCTTCCGCCTCGTAGGCGAAGCGCACGTCCTCCAGCCGGACGGCGCCCTTGGCCACGGTCAGCGGCTTGGCGCCGGGCTTCTCGACGATGGTCGGGCGCTGGTCGATCAGCTCGAAGATGCGCTGCGCGGCGGCGAGGCCCTCCTGCACCGCGGTGTTCAGCGTGCCGAGCGCCCGCACCGACGGCGCGGCGATCAGCAGCGCGCCGATGAAGCCGGTGAACTCGCCCACCGTGCCGCTGCCGCCGGCGATGCGCCAGCCGGCGAAGCCGATCACCCCGGCCACCGCGACGCCGCCCAGCACCTCCATCATCGGGTCGACGGCGGAGCGCTGCTGCGTCGCCTTCATGGTCAGGCGGTAGTTGTCCTCGAACGCCGCGCCGGCCCGACGCCGCTCGTAGTCTTCGAGGTTGTAGGTCTTGACCATACGCGCGCCGGACAGGCTCTCGGTCAGCAGCGCGGTCATGTCGCCCATCTGCGCCTGGGTCTGGCGCGACAGGCGGCGCAGGCGCTTGCCGATGTTGACGATCGGCATGGCGGCCAGCGGGTAGACCAGGAAGGTGATCAGCGACAGCACCCAGTCCAGATAGAACATGGAGCCGACCAGCGCGATCACCGTCAGGATGTCGCGCACCAGATTGGTGACCGTGCGCGACAGCGCGTTGCGCACCACGTCCACGTCGTTGATGAAGCGCGAGGTCAGGCTGCCGGTGGGGGCTGCGTGCAGGCTCGCCATGTCGGCGGCCAGCAGGTGGCCGAACATGGCCATGCGCACGTCGGTGAGGATGCGCTGCACGATGTCCGTCGTCACCACGGTCTGCGCGTACATGGACGCCGCCTTGACCAGCGACACCACGATGATCGCCAGCGGCACCAGCACCATCTGCGTGCGGTCCTGCGCCTCGAACATGGCGTAGGAGCGGTCGATCAGCAGCGGGTACGCGCCGGTCGCCGCCGCCAGCACGGCCATCAGCGCGAACGCGACCATCAGGCGCCCCCGGTAGGGCCGCACCCACTCCCGCCAGACGCGCCACATCAGCGCCTGCGTGCCGCCGTCGAGGCCGATGGTGTTCTTGCCGCTCACCGCAGGATCCTTCGCTGTCCGTATGGCAAAACGCCATACATGCAATACGCGGATGCCATACCGGACAACCGCCCGCCCTGTCCACCGGCGTGCCTTAACCACTCATTAGAGTCGGACATGCGACACTCCTTTAGGATTACCCCTATGGAGGTGGCCCATGGACGGCGGCGTCGTACGGACGAAACCCCGCATCGGCTTGGCCCTGGGCGGCGGCGTGGCGCGGGGATGGGCGCACATCGGCGTGCTGCGCGCGCTGAAGCGCTACGGGATCGAGCCGGACGTCGTCTGCGGCTCGTCGGTGGGGGCGCTGGTCGGCGGCGTGGCGCTGGCCGGCAAGCTGGACGCGCTGGAGGACTGGGCGCGCGGCCTCACCCGGCTGAAGATCGCCGGCTACCTGGACCTGAGATTGCGCCAGGGCGGCGGTCTGATCGGCGGCGACAAGCTGGTGGCGGAGATGCGCCGGCACCTCGGCTCCGCCCGCATCGAGGATCTGCCCGTCCCCTTCACGGCCACGGCAACGGATCTCGTCACCGGACACGAGGTCTGGCTGCAGAAGGGCGAACTGGTGGACGCGCTGCGCGCCTCCTTCTCGCTGCCCGGCGTCTTCCCGCCCGTGCCGATGGACGGGCGCTGGCTAGTGGACGGGGCTCTGGTCAACCCGGTGCCGGTGTCGTGCTGCCGGGCGCTCGGCGCGCAGATGATCATCGCCGTCAACCTGTCGGCCGACATCCTGGGCAAGGCGCGCAAGCCGGGCGCCGCGATCCCCACCGCCGCCGGCTTCGACCTGCTGGGGCTGATCGAGGAGAACAAGGCAGAGGCGCCGCGCCTGTCCTCCATCGGCGCGCTGGCGCGCCGCATCTTCCGCCGCGACTACGAGGGGCCGAGCGTGTTCGGCGTGATGGTCTCCTCGCTCGGCATCATCACCGACCGCATCACGCGCTCGCGCCTCGCCGGCGAGCCGCCGGACGTGCACGTGGCGCCCCGCCTCGGCCAGATCGGCCTGTTGGAGTTCGACCGCGCCGACGACTGCATCCGCGAGGGCGAACTAGCGGTCGAACGCGTGCTACCGGAACTGCACGACGCGCTGGCCGTGTTCAGCGCCAGCGCGCGGGAGGCGGCGCGGGTCTGACCCCACACCGCCGTCCGTCGTCAGTTGCCGAGCGCCGTGCCGACAGCCGCGCCGCCCAGGCCGCCGATGATGGCGCCGCGCTTGCCGCCGAGCGCGTAACCGCCCGCCGCCCCGGCGCCGCCGCCAAGCACAGTGCCCGTGTTGCAGGCCGCCAGCAGCGTCGTCATGGCAAGCGCCGCCGCAATCAGGCGCATCCGTTTCATCACGAAAACCCTCCTGTCAAACAACGTCATGCTGGACTAACGCGCGAGGCGCAGTTTTGCTTCCACAGCCCTTTCGAGAAAGGTGCCGAACCGGCAACATGACTTGCCGGTTCGCACCGGGAACCAACCCCGCAGCCCAGGGTTTTCCGGGCAGCACAAGGGAGAGGCAGCATGACCATCCGCAAGACTCTGACCTGCGCCGCGCTGGCGCTGTCGCTGGCCGCCTGCCAGCCGCCGGGCGGCGGGTTCGAGGACATGAACACCGGCGAGACCGTCGGCACCGTCGGCGGCGCCCTGGGCGGCGCGCTGATCGGCTCGCGCTTTGGCGGCGGCGCCGGCAAGGTGGCGACCATCGGCGTCGGTACGGTGCTGGGCGCGCTCGCCGGCCGCGAGGCGGCCCGCTACATCACCGGCAACGACAGCCGCCGCGCCGCCGACGCGGAGGAGCGCGCAATGGCCAGCAATGCGCCGATCACCTGGAACAACCCGGAGACCGGCAACCGCGGCGAGATCGTGCCGCAACGCACCTACCAGAGCCCGGCCGGCCAGACCTGCCGCGAGTACACCCACACCATCTACGTCGGCGGCAAGGCGGAGCAGGCGCACGGCACCGCCTGCCGCCAGCCGGACGGGACCTGGAAACTGGTGAGCTGACGCCGGTTGCGCCCATGGCGCCGAACCGGCAGGATCGGCGCCATGGAAGAAACCAGCACCATCATCCTGATCGGTTCGTCCCTGCTGATCGCCAGCATCCTGACCAGCGTCGTGGCGCTGCGCTTCGGCACGCCGCTGCTGCTGATCTTCCTCGGCGTCGGGCTGGCGGCGGGGCAGGACGGCATCGGCGGCATCTGGTTCAACGACGCGCCGGGCACCTTTCTGATCGGTTCGGTGGCGCTGGCCGTCATCCTGTTCGAGAGCGGGTTCGACACCCGAATCCAGAGCTACCGCACCGCCGCGTGGCCGGCGCTGACGCTGGCGACGTTCGGCGTGGCGATCACCACGGGCGTCATCGGCGTGGCGGCACACGTCCTGCTGGCGCTGCCGTGGATCGAGGCGCTGCTGATCGGCGCGGTGGTCAGCTCGACCGACGCGGCGGCCGTGTTCCTGCTGCTGCGCGTCGGCGGCATCACCATCCGTGACCGCGTCCGCTCGACGCTGGAGATCGAATCGGGCAGCAACGACCCGATGGCGATCCTGCTGACCATCGTGCTGGTCGAAGCCGCGCACATGGGCCACTTCGACCCGGCGCACGCGGCGCTGGAATTCCTCTGGGAGATGGGCGGCGGCATCCTCGGCGGGCTGGTCGGCGGTGTGCTGCTGGTGACGCTGATCAACGGCGCCAAGCTCGAATCCGGGCTGAACCTGGTCGTCTCGCTGGCGATCGCGCTGTTCGTCTTCGCCGGCACCGCCGCGCTGGGCGGCAGCGGCTTCCTGGCCGCCTACGTCGCCGGTCTGGTGGCCGGCAACGTGCACCTCCAGGGTTCGCAGAACCTGCGGCGTTTCCACAGCGGCCTGACGTGGCTCAGCCAGATCGTGATGTTCGTGATGCTGGGCCTGCTCGCCACGCCCAGCGACTTCCGCGCCATCGCCATCCCGGCAGGGACGCTGGCCTTCCTGCTGATCCTGGTGGCGCGGCCGCTGGCGGTGTGGTTGTGCCTGCTGCCCTTCCGCTTCACCGCCAACGAGACGACCTTCGTCGGCTGGGTGGGGCTGCGCGGCGCCGTGTCGATGCTGCTGGCGCTGGTGCCGATCCTGGGCGAGCTGCCTAACGGGCAGATCATCTTCAACACCGCGTTCATCGTGGTGATCGTCTCGCTGCTGGTGCAGGGCTGGACGATCGGGCCGATGGCGCGCTGGCTGCGCCTGATCGTGCCGCCGCGCACCGGCCCGGTTGAGCGCGTCGAGCTGGAACTGCCCGGCGACATCGGGCACGAACTGGTCGCCTACACCGTCCACCCCAAGAGCGCCGTCGCCCGCGGCCAGCCGCTGCCGCGCTGGGCCCGACCGTCGCTGGTGGTGCGCGACGAACGGGTGGTGCCGCTGCACAAGGCGCGGCCGATCCGCTCCGGCGACCGCGTCTATATGTTCATGGCGCCGAGCCGCCTGCCGCTCCTCGACAAGCTGATGGGCGGCACCCGCCCACTCGACCAGAGCGACCGTGAGTTCTACGGCGACCTCGTGCTCAGTCCCGACGCCACCGTGGAGCAGATCGCCGAGATGTACGGCCTGCCGCTCGCCCTGCAGAACGCCAGCCGCACGCTGCGCGCGCTGTTCCATCACGAGTTTCCGAAGGGGTTCGAGCTGGGCGACCGCGTCCGCATGGGCAGCGTGGAACTGATCGTGCGCGACCTGGACGAGGACGGCGAGATCACCTCGGTCGGCCTCGACCTTGATCCGCCGACGCCGAACCAGACCCGGCTGCCGCTGCTGCTGCGCCCCGGCCAGATCCGCGAGCGCATCGAGACGTGGTGGGGCCGCACAGCGTTCCGCCGCTGGCAGGAACGGCAGCGGCGCGGCCGGAGTTAGCGGGCCGCCTTGGCCGCGCGCTGCTCGCGGACCATCTCCGCCAGCGCGTCGGGCATCATCGGCCGGCCGAACAGGTAGCCCTGGAGTTGGTCGCAGCCGGTGGAGGCCAGGAACTCCTGCTGCTCCACCGTCTCCACGCCTTCGGCGACGGTGACGAGGCCGAGGCCGTGCGCCATGCCGACCGCGGCGCGCACCAGCGCGGCGTTGCGGCTGTTCTCCGGCACGTCGACGATGAAGGCGCGGTCGATCTTCAGCTTCGCCACCGGCAGCTGCTGCACGTAGCTCAAGCTGGAATAGCCCGAGCCGAAGTCGTCGATCGCCACCTGCACGCCGATGTCTGCCAGATCGCTCAGCGTCCGCACCGCGACCTTGAGGTCGCGCACCGCCGCCTGTTCGGTGATTTCCAGGCCGAGGTGGCCGCGCAGGTGCGGCTGGTCCTCCAGCAGCTCGACCAGACGGTGGGTCAGGTTGCCTCGCAGGAACTGCTGGCCGGAGATGTTCAGAAACACCCGCTTCGGCAGCACGCCCCGGCTGTCCCACTCGGCCATCTGCCGCACCACGGTGGCCAGCACCCAGTCAGTGATCGGGACGATCAGCCCGCTCTCCTCGGCCACCGGGATGAACTCGCCCGGCGAGATGGCGCCAAGCGTGTGGTGCGTCCAGCGCAGCAGCGCCTCGGCGCTGGTCACCTCGCCGGTCTTCGCCTCGACGATCGGCTGGTAGACGAGGTGCAGCTCGTTGCGCTCGATGGCGTGGGCGAGGTGCATGGTCAACAGCATGCGCCGCGTCGCCGCCGCCGCCATCTCCGGCGTGTAGAAGCACACCGCGTTGCCGCCGTTGTGCTGGACCGATTGCAGCGCCAGTTTAGCCTTGGCGTTCAACTCCTCCACGCGCTGCACCGACGGGTCGAACACCGCGGCGCCGATGGAGACGCGCAGCCGCACCCAGTGCCGGTCGGCGTAGATGGAGGCGGTCAGCCGGTCGTGCAGCACGTCGGCCAGCGTGCGCGCCTGGTCCAGGTCGTCCACCCGCGACAGCGCCGCGAACTCGTCGGCGGCGATGCGGCAGATGTAGGTCTCCTTCGGCAGAACCTCGATGACGCGGCTGACCAATGCCTTCAGCGCCGCGTCGCCGACGTGGAAGCCGAACGCCTCGTTGATGTCGCTGAACTGGTCGACGTCGAGCGAGTAGAGCGCGAAGCACGGGGTGGTATCCCCGCCGCCGTCAACGCTGCCGCGCGCCAGCACCGCCTCGCATTCCTCCAGGAAGGCGGTGCGGGTCAGCACGCCGGTCAGCGCATCGTGCCGCGCCAGATAGGAGGCGCGCTGCTCCGCCGCCAGCCGGTCGGAAATGTCGCGGATCATGGCGACGAAGGTGATCTCCTCGCCCAACCGCGCCTGACCGACGCTTAGGTGGATAGGGAAGACGGTGCCGTCCTTGCGCCTGCCCAGCGACTCGCGGCCGATGCCGATGATCTTGGCGCGATCGGTCTGCAGGTAGGTCTGGATGAAGCGGTCGTGGTCGCGCGAGAACGGCGGCGGCATCAACGCCGTCACGTTCTGGCCCAGCAGTTCCGCCTCCTCGTAGCCGAACTGCTGGCAACAGGCGCGGTTGATCGAGCGGATGGCGCCCCGCCGATCGGTGATGACGATGCCGTCCACCGCCGCGTCGAGCAGGGTCGCTACGAACGGGTCGCGGCGCATCACGAAGTCGGCGATGCGCTCCTCGTCGGCGATGTCGTGCAGCACGCCGAGGAATCCCGGCGCCCCGCCGTCCGGCCCCTGGTGCGGGATGACGCAGCCGGTGAGCATGAGGCGCCGCCCGTCGCCGCGCGTGGCGACGCAATCCACCGGCGCCGCCACGCCCGTCGCGGCCACGCCGGCCAGCGCCACGGCGACGCTGCGGGCGACCGGATGATCGAATTCGCTCAAGTGGCGGCCGATCAGGGCCTTCGGCGTTGCATCAAGAAGGGCGGCGAATCCGGGAGCCACATGATAACAGCTCCCATCGGCACCGACATAGACCAGGGGGAACGCCGAATGATCAAGCAGGCTCGCCGCCAACGAGGCCAGGAACTCGGTTCCACGCGGAAGCCCGGCCACCGCAGGGCCGTCCAGTTCCTTGAGTTCAGCCGTGGAGCCAACTGACAAGACCGTACCTGCTTCCCAGAAAGGCGAGCCCGGCCAGAAGCCGGGCGGCAATTATGACGGTTCCCGCATCGATTTCCAACAACTCGACGGTTGCGGCTGCTGGTTTCGATGCTCGCACACGAAAGAATGATGCTGGCTCGCCCGCACGCGCACCGCTGAGGCTCGCACGAACGGAGTATGCTCTCCGGTATAAGGAGGGTGCCGCGGCGGGGCAACCAATTCCAATGCGTACGATCAAAAATGCCGCACCTCGGATCGCCGGACGTGTATGTCAGGGGGGACCGAACCTGTTTGCCGTGCGCATCCATCCCATATGCAGGCGACAAGGAGAGAGCCATGCCAACGCCCGATCCCACCACCACCCGCCTCGACGCCGCCCGCCATACGTTGGAGCAGGCGCTGTCCGGCCTTGTGCCCTATCCGGAGATGGTGCGCCGCGTCTTCGAGGAGCTGATCGCCGCCAAGGTCCAGGCAATGGCCGAGGATTCCGCCCGCGCGATCGAGGATCGCACGCGCGACCACAACCGCCCGACGGGGGCGTGACGCACGGCGGGGACCGGCCCAGCATCGCAAATGCTCACGAGCCGGCGTCCATGCCCAGCACCGAGCGGCAAGCGGCGACCACCTCCTCGGGCCGGACGGAGAAGTCGAAATCGTAGGTAGTGCTGCCGCGGTTCTCCAGTGTCGGACCGACCACGCGGCGATAGCGCTGATGCAGAGTCGCTGTCAGCACGCCGTATTGCGCGATGGTGAACTGTCGGTGCGTCAGCTCGACGAACGCCGCGCCGGGCGGGCAGAACAGGATCGCTGCCGTTCCGCCGCCAAGCGCCCCCACCACCAATTCGGCCGAGGCAAAGAGGGCGATCTGCTCAGCCATGGAATAGTCCTCGGGGGCCACCGCCTCCACGCCCAGCGGGGCGAGGGCGTCGAGCAGCTCCTGCTCGTTAACCAGCGTCCGGTAGTTGGCCGAACGCCGCAGCATGAAGAGACGCCGACGCGAACGCCGCATGCCCTCGGCGATGCGGGGCGCGAGACGGCGGCGCAGGAAGTCGATGTGCAGCGGCGACGCGAACTTGTGCCGATGGGTCAGCGACGGAATCCACAGCCGGTCGGCCTCGATTACCGGGACGTCCGGCAGGGTGACGATACGCGCCGGATCGACGCCCAAGAGTGCCATCAGGTCCCGCACCGACCGCATCATGTGCGGCGTGACCAGCAACGGCAGCCGGTCGAGTTCGGGGAAGCGTTCCAGCACGGTGAGGCGCGACAGCCACTCCTGCACCAGATGCGACCAGTTGGCGACGCCGCCGATCAGGATCGCCTCCCCCTCGATCCGGGCGGCCGGCGGCGGCAAGTCCGAAAGGACGTCGCCGCTCCGGCTCTGCTTCGGGAATTCCGGGCCACCGAGGCTGTCCGGATCGTAATGCAGCAGGCCGTCCAGCAGAACCGTATCGCCGCATGTCACCGCCCAGGTCGCGGTGACAATGCGTGCACCATCCACGCGCGCAAGGAAGACTTCCGGGAACACAACGTCGTGGCGTCGGCCGGTGTCGTCGACACAGGTGACCGCACGCTCCGGCTGCACCTCCGTGTAAGGCCAGCCCCGTTCGGCGCACAGGTCCGCAGCGCGGCGGCGGCGCAGGATGCGCGGCTCCGCGCCTTTCGGCCGGTTCGGGTCGCCCGCCATCGCCGCCGCGTAGGCGCGAGCGGCCTCGTCCCGGCGGCCGATGTCGAGGAAACGGAAGGCGATCTCCCTGAGGTCTTCGCCGCGCCCCTGGAAGCGCGCGGCCGCACCGGCAAGGCGTTCGGCCGCCTCGTCGGCGCGCTCCAGCGCAACCAGCGCTTGGACGCTGCCCAGCCAACCGTCGCGCCGGTCGGGGTCCTGGCGGATCGCCACCTCGAAGTGATGCAGCGCGCCGGCCATGTCGCCAAGTGTCAGCAGCGCCCGGCCCGCGCAGGCCCGGAGGTCGGCAGTATCCGCAAGGGCGAGCGCCTGGAGGAAGTAGTGCAGCGCAGCCTCCTCGGCACCCGGCTTCATGTGAACGTCCCCGAGCGCACGCCATGCTGCCGCGTCGGTGGGATCGATGAGCGTGGCCCGGATCATCAGGGCGACGCCCTCAGGCACGGCGTTGTCGGCGGCGGCGGCGCGCCCGGCGCGCAGCCACACCACCGCGTTGTACGGCTCCAGCACGGCGGCCCGACGGTAGTCAAATCGGGCGAGCCCAGTCTGCGCCGTCATCTCCGCGACGTAGCCCAGCAGAAGGTAAGGGCCGGCGCTGTCGCTCGGGTTGGTCGCCAACCAAGCCCGATAGTCCTTCCCTGCCTCCAGGTCTCCCTGGTCGAGCCGGGTGAGCAGCAGCCATTCCGCGGCTTCGGCATGGTCGGGGGCGATGTCCAGAACCGTACGGAACACCCCTTCTGCGGTAGCCGCGTCACCTGCCTTGTAGTAGGCCAGCGCCCGGGCGAAGGTCTGGTCAATCAGTGACTTGAGGAAGTCGGCCAAGGATTTTCTCCCCACTGCAAGGAGAGCGAATCTCTACACGCACACACCGATCGGTGCCATGCAAAGGTGCGGCGGAAAATGGTGATCCGGGTGGGACTCGAACCCACGACCACATGATTAAAAGTCACGTGCTCTACCGACTGAGCTACCGGATCAGCTCTGTGGCCGCCTCTTGATGAGATGGGGCGGCGGGGCGGGCGGCACCATAGGGGGACGGGGCGGTCCGGTCAACCGCCCCGACGCGTTCCCAGGTCCGCGGCCTCACTGTTTCAGCGTCTGCACCCGAGTCGAGGTGTCGTCGTCCAGCGCGAAGCGTTCGGCCAGATGCTTGTTCACCCGCGGGCTGACGAACTGCGTGATGTCGCCGCCCAGCCGGCCGATCTCCTTCACGAAACGCGAGGAGATGAACTGGTGCCGCTCCGACGCCATCAGGAACATCGTCTCGATCTTCGGGTTCAGGCGGGCGTTCATGCCCGCCATCTGGAACTCGTACTCGAAGTCGGATACCGCCCGCAGACCGCGGATGATGACCGAGGCGTTGTTCTCGATGGCGAAGTGCATCAGCAGCGTGTCGAACGCCCGCACCTCGACGGTGCAGCCGTTCTTGTCCAGCGCCGCCACCTCCTCGCGGACCATCTGCAGCCGTTCGTCGGTGGAGAACAGCGGGCCCTTGCCGGCGTTGCGGGCGACGCCCACGACCAGCGTATCGAGCATCCGCGAGGCACGCTGGATGATGTCCAGGTGCCCGTTGGTGATCGGGTCGAAAGTGCCGGGGTAGACGCCGATGCGCCGCTTGGACATGGGATGATTCCTCTAGCCTGGGTCAGTCCGCCACACTCAGTCCGTCGTGGCTTCCGGGCCGTTGTCCTCCCCACCCTCGTCACTTGCCGTGCCGGCGTTGTCCCCGCCGTTGCCGTTCTCCTCCTCCGCGATCGAGGCCACCGACACCACCCGCTCGTCCGCGCCGACGCGGAACAGCGTGACACCCAGCGTCTTGCGGCCGGCGACGCGCACGTCGTGGATCGGCATGCGGATGACCTGGCCGCCGTTGGTGACCATCATCACCTGGTGCGACTCCTCCACCGGGAACGCGGCGACGACGGCGCCGTTGCGCTCCGCCATCTCCATGTTCCAGATGCCCTGGCCGCCGCGGTTGGTGATGCGGTACTCGTACGACGAGGTGCGCTTGCCGAAGCCGCGCTCCGACACGGTGAGCACGTACTGCTCCAGCCGCTTCAGCTCCTCGTAGCGCTCCTGGGTCAGCGTGACCGCCTCGGCCGGCACGTCCTCCGCCTCCGGCGCCGCCTCGCCCTCCATGTCGAGCCCCTCCTCGCGCTTGCGCTTGAGGTAGGCGGCGCGATCCTCGGGGCTCGCCTCGACGTGGCGCAGGATCGACATCGAGATGACCTCGTCGCCGTCGGCCAGCCGAATGCCGCGCACGCCGGTCGAGGTGCGGCCGGCGAAGACGCGCACGTCCGACATGGCGAAGCGGATGCACTTGCCGCCCTGCGTCGCCAGCAGGACGTCGTCGTCCTCCGAGCAGGTGCGCACGGCGATCAGCCGCTCGCCCTCCTCCTCCAGCTTCATGGCGATCAGGCCGTTGGAGCGGATGTTCTGGAAGTCCGACAGCTTGTTGCGGCGCACGTTGCCCTTCGAGGTGGCGAACATCACGTGCAGTTCGCTCCAGGTCGCCTCGTCCTCCGGCATCGGCATGACGGTGGAGATGGTCTCCCCGTCCTCCAGCGGCAGCAGGTTGACGAACGCCTTGCCGCGGCTCTGCGGGTTGCCGAGCGGCAGGCGGTAGACCTTCAGCTTGTAGACCACCCCCTTGGTAGAGAACAGCAGCAGCGGCGTGTGCGTGTTGAGCACGAACAGGTCGGCGACCGCGTCCTCCGCCTTCGTGCTCATGCCCGAGCGGCCCTTGCCGCCGCGCTTCTGCGCGCGGTAGGTGCTGAGCGGCGTGCGCTTGACGTAGCCGGACTGGCTGACGGTGACGACCATGTCCTCGCGCTGGATCAGGTCCTCGATGTCGGACTCGAACTCCAGGTCCAGCATCTCGGTGCGGCGCGGCGTGCCGAACCGCACCTTCATCTCCACCAGTTCGTCGCGCAGGATGCCCAGCAGCTTCCCGCGGTTGGCCAGCGTCTCCAGGTAGTCGGCGATCTGGTCGGTGACCTCCTTCAGCTCACCGCCGATTTTATCGCGTTCCAGGCCGGTCAGCCGGTGCAGGCGCAGTTCCAGGATGGCCTTGGCCTGATCCTCGGAAAGGCGGTAGGTGCCGGCCTCCGACACGCCGCGGCCCGGCTCGTCGATCAGTTCGATCAGCGGGGCGACGTCCAGCGCCGGCCACTCGCGGGCCACCATCTCCTCGCGGGCCGAGGCCGGGTCGGGGGCGCGGCGGATCAGCGCGATCATCTCGTCCAGGTTCGCCACGGCGACCGCCAGGCCCACCAAGGTGTGGGCGCGCTCGCGCGCCTTGCCCAGCAGGAACTCGGTGCGCCGGGTGATGACCTGCTCGCGGAAGGCGACGAACGCCTCGATGACCTTCTTGAGGTTCAGCAACTCCGGCCGGCCGCCATTCAGCGCCAGCATGTTCACGCCGAACGAGGTCTGCAGTTGGGTGTGGCGGAACAGCTGGGCCAGCACCACGTCGGGCACGGCGTCGCGCTTCAGCTCGACCACCACGCGCACACCGTCGCGGTCGGACTCGTCGCGCAGGTCAGAGATGCCCTCGATGGTCTTGTCGTTGACCACCTCGCCGATGCGCTCCATCAGCTTGGACTTGTTGACCTGGTACGGGATCTCGGTGGCGACGATGGCGAGGCGGTCCTTGCGGATCTCCTCGATCTCGGTCTTGGCGCGCAGGATGATCGAGCCGCGGCCGGTCTGCAGCGCCGAACGGCTGCCCGAACGGCCGAGGATGACGCCGCCCGTCGGGAAGTCCGGACCGGGGACGAACTCCATCAGTTCGTCGAGCGTGATCTCGTTGTTGTCGATGTAGGCGCAGCAGGCGTCGATCACCTCGCCCAGATTGTGGGTCGGGATGTTGGTCGCCATGCCCACGGCGATGCCGCCGGCGCCGTTCACCAGCAGGTTCGGGAAGCGCGCCGGCACCACCAGCGGCTCGCGGCCGGAATCGTCGTAGTTCGGCCCGAAGTCGACGGTGTCCTTGTCGATGTCGTCGAGCAGCGATTCGGCCGCCTTGGCCAGCCGCGCCTCGGTGTAGCGCATGGCCGCCGGCGGGTCGCCGTCCATCGAACCGAAGTTGCCCTGCCCGTCGATCAGCGGCAGGCGCATGGAGAAATCCTGCGCCATGCGGACCATGGCGTCGTAGATCGCCGAATCGCCGTGCGGGTGATACTTACCCATCACGTCGCCGACGATGCGCGCCGACTTCTTGTAGGGCTTGCTCGAATCGTAGCCGCCTTCCTTCATCGCGTAGAGGATGCGGCGGTGCACGGGCTTCAGCCCGTCGCGCACGTCGGGCAGCGCGCGGCTCACGATCACGCTCATCGCGTAATCGAGGTACGAGCGGCGCATCTCGTCTTCGAGATTGATCGGCGCGATGTCGGAGGCGGGGGGAAGCGGGGTCGTGCTCAAGCGGAACTCATGACTCGGGGTCTGGGAAACGCGTGCATAACACGCGCCGGACGGCCTAGGCAAAACGCCCGGCGGACCGGACCATATATATGGTATTTCCTAGCAGGTTTCGCACGTGCACACAACCGTACCCCACCCGAAAACGGGTCAGCGGCGGCTGAGATTCGCGAAGCGCAAGGACAGGATCGACACCGACACCACGCTGGCGATCAGGATGCCGTCGAACAGCCCCTGTTCCTCCCGTCCCAGCGCGAACGCCGACAGCGCGGCGGCCGGCAGCATCACCACGGCATAGGACACGAAGTGCAGCATGGTGGGCACCCACGCGTCGTGCCTGCCGCGCAGCGCGTTGGCCATCACCACCTGCCCGCCATCCGCCACCAGGATCCAGGCGCTGAAGGCGATCAGCGGCACGACGCGCTCCAGCAGGGCCGGGTCGTTGCTGTAGATGCCCGCCACCGGCCCCGGGATCACCGCGTACACCACACCGACCAGCGTCAGGAACACCGAGGTGACGGCCAACCCGCTCCAGCCGGCCAGCGCCATGTCCAGCCGGTCGCCGCGCCCGAGCGCCACGGCGACGCGCACCGCTGTGGCCGAAGCCAGCCCGACCGCCGCCATGAAGGGCAGCGCGATCAGGTTCAGCGCCACCGTGTAGGCGCCGAGCGCCAGCGGCGAGATCAGTCCGGCCAGCAGCCCGAGCGCGGCGAAGGACGCGCTCTCCACGCCGATGCTCAGGCCGGCGGCGTAGCCCAGGGCGCGCTGCCTGACCGCGCCGCTCCACCAGCCGGCCCAGCCGCCGCGCACGCCCCAGCGGGCGTGGTCGCGCATCCACCAGACATAGGCGACCAGCCCCAGGCCCATGGCCCAGCGGATCAGCGTCGTCGCCCACGCCGAGCCGAGCGCCCCCAGCGACGGCAGCCCCCAGGCCCCCCACACCAGCCCGTAGGCCAGCCCGAGGTTCACCAGGTTGCCGGCCACCATGGCGAGCATCACCGGCACCGGCCGCTTCAGTCCCTCCAGGAAGAAGCCGGTCGTGGTGTAGAGCATCATCCCCGGCATGCCGAGGCCGAGCACGGCCAGCACCCGGGCGCCGCCCTCGGCGACGTGCGGCTCCTGCCCGGTCATGCGGAACAGCGGCCCGCCGAGCAGCGCCGCCGCCAGCGCCATCAACCCGCCCATCAGCAGCGCGTACGGCACCGAGCGGCGCCAGACCAGCCCGCACTCCTCCTGCCGGTCGGCGCCGAGCGCGTGCGCCACCATCGCCACGGTGCCCATCAGCAGGCCGACGCCGACGCCGATCATCATGTTGCTGGGCAGGTGGGCGAGCCCGAAGAACGCCAGCTGCTCGGCGCTGAAGCGGCCGACGATGGCGGTGTCCACGGCCATCATCACCATCAGCCCGGCGCGCGAGACGATCACCGGCCCGGCAAGGCGCAGCAGCTCCGCGGTGTGGCCGCGCAGGCGTCCGGTCAGGGTGGCGGGTCTCTCGATGGCGTCGGCGGTCATGGCTGCACATTTGTTGGGCGGACACATCTTGTGGCTGCGGAAAGCCCGGTCAAGCGCCACCGCCGCCGCACAGGGCACCCTTGCGCGGAACGCGGAACCAAGCGCGCCACCGGCCCGTTCTCCAGGGACCGTCTTTTCCCTGGAAGAGTGAGGGACCATGTCGCGCAGCATCCACCTTCCGTTCACGCAGATCCTCCTGCTGGGCATCCTTCTGTCGTCGGCCGCGCTGCTCAGCGGCTGCAACACCGCCGCAGGGCTGGGTCAGGATGTGCAAGCCGGCGGCCGCGCCGTCGAACGCGCCGCCGAGTGACGGAGCCCCACCATGGCCGATCCGACTCCGCAGACTCCCGAGGTGCCGCCACCGGGTGGCCCAACCCCGCCGACACCCGACCGCCCCGCGCCGTCGCCCGAGCCGCGAGTGCCGCCGAATCCGGAAATCCCGCCGGAGATCACGCCGCCCGAGGGCGATCCGATGCCGGGCACCCCGCGGCCGTTCACCGCGTAAACAGCCCGTGGAGGCAACCGAACTTCCCGCAATCAGAGCGATCGTCGCGTTCGACGAAGCTCTGCGCGACCGACTTCTGCTGGCCTGCGGACCGGGCACCGTTGCCGCGGCGCGAGTGCTTGCCGTCCTGACGTCGCGCTATGCGCTGGCGCCGGCGGCGCTCGCCGCGTGGCAGTTGGGCCATGCGTCCGGCCGCCATCACGTGGCCGTCGCGGGACGGGCCGTGGTGGCGGCCCTGGCGGCCGAGGCGGTCGCCACCACGGCCGTCAAGATGATCGCCCGCCGACGACGCCCGCCGCGTTCCGGCCGGCCTCCCAACAACCGCTCCATGCCGTCCGGCCACACCGCCAACGTCGCGGCGGCGGCCACCGCGCTCGCCGCCGCGACGGACAGCGACGTGGTGCTGGCGACGGGCATGCTGCTGGCCGTGCTCACCGCCGCGAGCCGCGTCGCGGTGAACCGGCATTGGGCGTCCGACGGAGTCGCCGGCCTGCTGCTGGGCTATGCCTGCACCAAGCTGACAGTGCCCCTCACCGTGAGGCGGCCATAAAAAATGCGGGGCCGCGAGGCCCCGCATTCCGTACGAACCACCGTTCCTTAGAACGGGATCTCGTCGTCCAGGTCGTCGTGCCGGGGCGGAGCGCCACCGCCACTGCCACCGCCGGGACCGCGGCCACCGCCACCACCCCCGCCGTAGCCGCCTCCACCACCGCTGCCGCCGCGCGACTCGTACCCGCCGCCACCGCCGCCGTAGCCGCCACCGCCGCCTTCAGCGCCGCGGTCGCCGCCCATGAAGTCGATCTCGGCGACGCGCACCGACATCTGCGCGCCGCGGGTGCCGTCGCGCTTCTCGTACTCGCGCAGGGTCACCTCGCCGGAGACCACCACGCCCTTGCCCTTGGTCAGGTGCGGGGCCAGCGACTCCGCGCGGCGGCCCCAGATCGAGCAGTCCACCCACTGCGTCGTCTTGCGCTCGCCGAAGCCCACGTCGTTGGCGACGCGGAAGCCCAGCACCTTCTCGCCGCTCTGCGTGGTGCGCAGTTCCGCATCCGCACCGAGCCGCCCCGTAAACGTCCACACATTCATTGCCAGATCCTCCGACGCGCATGCTCGACACCTTCCGGCCCGATCGGCCGCCCGGCGGCGGGGCGTCCAGATGTCGAGGGTTCCTGTTCGCAGGGCCGGATATGTTGTGTGTCCGCACGCCCCGCGTCGCGCCAACCAAGCACGAGCGGAGCCATGCGGTCAATCACCGCCTTGGCTCGTCCCCACCCACCCGGCCGCGCCACGCACCCGCGCTGCCGGAGAGAACGTTCAGGGAACAAATATAGCAGAGCGGGTCGGGTTTGGAAATGGCTTCTTGCGCCGACTCGACGGCCGCGCTCCGGGTGGTAATCTCACCCTCCCCCGCACATATCTGTGCGGCTCCATTCGGGGTGGCATTCCCTACGGCTTTCGGCTAAGAACACTCCATGAACAAATACATCAGCGTCCGCGGCGCCCGCGAGCACAACCTGAAGAACATCGACGTGGATCTGCCGCGCGATCAACTGGTCGTGATCACCGGCCTGTCCGGCTCGGGCAAGTCGTCGCTGGCGTTCGACACCATCTACGCCGAGGGCCAGCGCCGCTACGTCGAGAGCCTGTCCGCCTACGCGCGCCAGTTTCTGGAGTTGATGCAGAAGCCCGACGTCGAGTCCATCGAGGGGCTGTCGCCGGCCATCTCCATCGAGCAGAAGACCACCTCGAAGAACCCGCGCTCCACCGTCGGCACGGTGACGGAGATCTACGACTACATGCGCCTGCTGTGGGCGCGCGTCGGCATCCCCTACTCGCCCGCCACCGGCCTGCCCATCGAGAGCCAGACGGTCAGCCAGATGGTCGACCGCATTCTGGAGATGCCGGAAGGCACCCGCCTGCTGCTGCTTGCCCCCTTCGTGCGCGGCCGTAAGGGCGAGTACAAGAAGGAGATCCAGGACCTCCGCAAGCGCGGCTTCCAGCGCGTGCGCGTCGATGGCGAGATGCACGAGATCGACTCGGTCCCGGCACTCAACAAGAAGCTGAAGCACGACATCGAGGTGGTGGTCGACCGCATCGTCGTGCGCGAGGGGCTCGGCAGCCGGCTGGCCGATTCGCTGGAGACGGCGCTGAACCTCGCCGATGGCATCGTGTTCGTGGAGAACGCCGACACCCACGAGCAGACGGTGTTCTCGCAGAAGTTCGCCTGCCCGGTCTCCGGCTTCACCATCCCGGAGATCGAGCCGCGGCTGTTCTCCTTCAACAACCCGTTCGGCGCCTGCCCGGCGTGCGACGGCCTGGGCTCCAAGATCTACTTCGACCCGATGCTGGTGGTGCCGGACGAGCGCCTCAGCCTGGGCAAGGGCGCCATCGCGCCGTGGGCCGGCTCGTCGTCGAAGTACTACGACCAGACGCTGCTCAGCATCTGCCAGCATTTCGGCGTCAGCATGACGACGCCCTGGTCCGACCTGCCGGAGACGGTCCGCGACCTGATCCTGTTCGGCTCCAAGGGGCAGGCCATCACCATGACCTACGACGACGGCCTGCGCAGCTACCAGACGCACAAGGCGTTCGAGGGCATTGTCAACAACCTGGAGCGCCGCTACAAGGAGACCGACAGCGCCTGGATGCGCGAGGAGCTGTCGAAGTACCAGAGCGCCCAGCCCTGCGACACCTGCAAGGGAGCCCGCCTGAAGCCCGAGGCGCTGGCGGTGAAGGTCGCCGGCAAGCACGTCTCCGAGGCCGCCGAGCTGTCCATCGCCGACGCCGGCCGCTGGTTCGCCGGCCTGAACGAGCACCTGCGCCCCAAGGACCGCGAGATCGCCGTCCGCATCCTCAAGGAGATCAACGAGCGCCTGGGCTTCCTCAACGCGGTGGGCCTGGAGTACCTGACCCTGAGCCGCGGTTCCGGCTCGCTGTCCGGCGGCGAGAGCCAGCGCATCCGCCTCGCCTCGCAGATCGGCTCGGGCCTGACCGGCGTGCTGTACGTGCTGGACGAGCCCTCCATCGGCCTGCACCAGCGCGACAACGACCGGCTGCTGGGGACGCTCAAGCGCCTGCGAGACATCGGCAACACGGTGATCGTCGTCGAGCACGACGAGGACGCCATCCGCACCGCCGACTACCTGGTGGACATGGGCCCGGGCGCCGGCTCGCACGGCGGCCAGGTGATCGCCCACGGCACGCCGGCCGAAGTGCAGAAGAACCCGGAGAGCATCACCGCCGCCTACCTCAACGGCACCCGCGCCATCCCCGTGCCGGACCGCCGCCGGCCCGGCCACAAGGGCCAGTTCCTGGAGGTGATCGGCGCCCGCGCCAACAACCTGCAGGACGTCTCGGCGAAGGTCCCGCTGGGCACCTTCACCTGCGTCACCGGGGTGTCCGGCGGCGGCAAGTCCACCCTGGTCATCGAGACGCTGTACAAGGCCGTCGCCCGCCGTCTGATGGGTGCGCGCGAGCACCCGGCCGAGCACGACGACGTGCGCGGACTGGAGCATCTGGACAAGGTCATCGACATCGACCAGTCGCCCATCGGCCGCACGCCGCGCTCCAACCCCGCCACCTACACCGGCGCCTTCACGCCGATCCGCGACTGGTTCGCCGGGCTGCCGGAGGCCAAGGCGCGCGGCTACGGCCCCGGCCGCTTCTCGTTCAACGTCAAGGGCGGGCGCTGCGAGGCCTGCCAGGGCGATGGCGTCATCAAGATCGAGATGCACTTCCTGCCGGACGTCTACGTCACCTGCGACGTCTGCCACGGCAAGCGCTACAACCGCGAAACGCTGGAGGTCCTGTACCGCGACAAGTCCATCGCCGACGTGCTGGACATGACGGTCGAGGAGGGCGCGGAGTTCTTCAAGGCGGTGCCGTCGATCCGCGACAAGATGGACACGCTGCAGCGCGTCGGCTTGGGCTACATCCACATCGGCCAGCCGGCGACGACGCTGTCCGGCGGCGAGGCGCAGCGCGTCAAACTGTCGAAGGAGCTGAGCCGCCGCGCCACCGGCCGCACCCTCTACATCCTCGACGAGCCGACGACCGGCCTGCACTTCGCCGACGTCGAGAAGCTGCTGGAGGTGCTGCATGCGCTGGTCGACCAGGGCAACACCGTGCTGGTGATCGAGCACAACCTGGAAGTCATCAAGACCGCCGACTGGATCATCGACCTCGGCCCCGAGGGCGGCACTGGCGGCGGCGAGATCGTCGCGGCCGGTACGCCGGAGGAGGTGGCGCAGGTCGAGCGCAGCTACACCGGCCAATATCTCGCGCCATACCTCAAGCAGCGGGCGAAGACCCGAAAGAGGGCGTAAGGAAACAAACAGGCGCTATCCCGCGTTCTCGTAGTGTCTGCAACGGAACGAGGGTATACCCCATGAAGACCGTGTCCCTGGCGCTTGCCGCCGGCATCGCCCTGCTCGCCTCCGCCTGCACCTATGTTGAGCGCGAACCGACCACCGTGGCCGTGCCCGCCCCGGCCACCAGCCAGACCACCACCACGACCACGGCGCCGCTCGCCGGCTCCTCCACCACCACGGTGACGCCGGCTCCGGGCGCGGTCATCGAGCGCAGCACGACGACCACCCGCACCTACTGACCGGACGCACACCCCCGAAAGGCAACGAACCCCTGCTCACACTGTTGAGCAGCCGTTGTTTCCGTTTGTGAGGAGGAGCTACGATGAAGCGCACCCTGACCGGCATCGCTCTGGCGCTTGGCGCCACCCTGCTCGTCGCCGCCTGCGGTTCGGACGAGACGACCCGCTCGACCACCACCACGACCACCACGACGGCGCCGAGCGCCGGCTCGTCCACCGTGGTCACCCCGGCCCCGAGCACGACGATCGAGCGCAACACGACGACCAAGACATACTGATCGGCCCGGCACCGATCCACGACGCCGGCCCCTCCCCAGCGGGAGGGGCCGCCTTCGTTTCGGGAGCCCCAAACGCTTGTCGTCCGGGCGCGAAGAGGCTAACTGACAGGGCTCCATCGCAGTCGAGCCCAGTCCCATGACCACTCCCCGTCCCGTCCACGTCATCGGCGGCGGCCTCGCCGGTTCGGAAGCCGCGTGGCAGCTCGCCTCGGCCGGCGTTCCCGTCGTCCTGCACGAGATGCGCCCGGTCCGCGCCACCGAGGCGCACCACACCGACAGGTTCGCCGAACTGGTGTGTTCCAACTCCTTTCGCTCGGACGACGCGGAGTACAACGCGGTCGGCCTGCTGCACGAGGAGATGCGGCGCTGCAACTCGCTGATCCTGCGTTGCGCCGACGCGCACAAAGTGCCGGCCGGCGGTGCGCTGGCCATGGACCGCGACGGCTTCGCCGGCGCAGTGACCGAGGCGCTCTCTACCCACCCCCTCATCACCATCGTGCGCGAGGAGGTCGCCGGCCTGCCGCCGGAGGATTGGGACAGCGTGATCGTCGCCACCGGCCCCCTCACCTCCCCCGCCCTGGCCGAGGCGGTGCGCGCCTTCACCGGCGAGGAGTCGCTGGCCTTCTTCGACGCCATCGCCCCCATCGTCTACCTGGAGAGCATCGACCTCTCCAAGGCGTGGTTCCAGTCGCGCTACGACAAGCCCGGCCCCGGCGGCACCGGCAAGGACTACATCAACTGCGCCTTCGAGAAGGACGAGTACCGCGCCTTCATCGACGCGCTGGTGACCGGCGAGAAGGCCGACTTCAAGGACTGGGAGAAGACCACGCCCTACTTCGAGGGCTGCCTGCCCATCGAGGTGATGGCGGAGCGCGGCGTCGACACCCTGCGCTACGGCCCGATGAAGCCGGTCGGCCTGACCAACCCGCACAAGCCGGAGCGCCGCCCCTACGCCGTGGTGCAGTTGCGCCAGGACAACGCGCTGGGCACGCTCTACAACCTCGTCGGCTTCCAGACCAAGCTGAAGCACGCCGAGCAGGTCCGCATCTTCCGCATGATCCCCGGCCTGGGAAAGGCGGAGTTCGCCCGCCTCGGCGGCATGCACCGCAACACCTTCCTGAACAGCCCGCGCCTGCTGGACAGGACGCTGCGCCTGAAGGCACAGCCGCGCCTGCGCTTCGCCGGGCAGGTCACCGGTTGCGAGGGCTATGTGGAGAGCGCGGCCGTCGGCCTGCTGTCCGGCCTGTTCACGGCGGCCGAACGCCTGGGACGCCAACAGCCGCCGCCGCCCGTCACCACGGCGCTCGGCGCGCTGCTCGGCCACATCACTGGCGGGGCCGAAGCGGAAACCTTCCAACCGATGAACGTCAACTTCGGCCTGTTCCCGCCGGTCGATGACCGCATCCGCGGTCGCGAGCGCAAGCGCGCCTACACGCAGCGCGCATTGGAGGATCTGGCCGGCTGGTTGAACACCGAATCGGCATCTGCTCAATAATTGACCCAAACGTAAACCATCTTTCCTTTATCGGCACGCTGACGCTATGGTCATACCAACCGGCGCAGACCGGCGCGGAAAAGGACTGAGCTGATGAGTGTGGGCAAACTCCGGATCGGCGGCCGGATCTTCGCCGGATTCGCCATCGTGCAGGCGCTGGTGATCGCGCTGAACGTCATTGCGGTGCTCGGGCTGGATGTGGTGCGCGGCAAGTTCGATGCCTTCGCCGACATGGCGCACGACGCCACCGCGGTGGACGAGCTTGAGCTGGGCGCCGCCACCCTGCAGCGCCACACCAACGCCTTCCTGGCGTCGCGCGCGCCGGAGGCGTTCCAGCAGGCCGAACGCGCCTTCGAGGCGTTCGCCCGCGCCGTCGCCGAGGCCCAGCGGGAGGTCAGCCACCCCACCCGCTCGCCGCTCATACAGGGCATCGCCGGTCAGACCGACGCCTACCGCGCCGCACTCGCCCGCCTTGGCGAGTTGACCACCAAGCGCAACGAGGTGGTGGACGGCCCGCTCGCCCGCAGCACCAACAACATGCGCACCAAGCTCGGCGAATTGGCGGAATCCGCCGCGACCGACGGCGAGCATCGCATCGCCTACCTCGCCGCCGCGGCGCAGGAGAAGCTGCTGACGGCGCAGGCTCACGCCATGAAGTACCTGGACACCCACGCCCAGACGGAGTCGGTCTACGCGCTGTCCAAGCTGAAGGAACTCGCCGCGGCCATCGCCGAGCTGGACAAGCAGGTCAAGGAGGTTCACCATAGCGAGCTGCTGGCCGGAGCGCTCGCCAGCATCCCGCGCTTCGAGTCCTCCATCGAGACACTGGTCGCCGTCGTCGGCGAGAGCGAGCGCCTGCGCACCGAGACCCTCGACCGCATCGGTGCCCAGATCGCCGAGAAGGCCGGCGCCATCCGCACCTCGGTCAAGGCCGACCAGGGCGTGATCGAGCGCGAGGCCACCGGCGCCGCGCAGGCGACCGAGCAACGCTCCATCGTCCTCACCGTGCTGGCGGTGGCGCTCGGCATGCTCGCCGCGTGGTGGATCGGCCGTGGCATCACCAAGCCGATCCACGCCATGACCGCCGCCATGGACCGGCTTGCCAAGGGCG
The DNA here is from genome assembly GCF_003116015.1 of Azospirillum sp. TSO22-1. Taxonomy (GTDB): domain Bacteria; phylum Pseudomonadota; class Alphaproteobacteria; order Azospirillales; family Azospirillaceae; genus Azospirillum. The sequence continues at coordinate 53,836 of NZ_LGQZ01000014.1, read as the reverse complement.
AGTTGGGCACCGAGGTGCCGCACCGCGGCCGCCATGACGAGATCGGCGAGATGGCGCAGGCGGTTCAAGTGTTCAAGGACAATGCCCAGGCCATGGAGCGCATGCGCGAGGAGCAGGTGCAGCAGGAGCACCGCGCCGAGGCGGAGAAGCGCCGCGCCATGGCGCAACTCGCCGACAGCTTCGAGGCCAGCGTGCGCACGGTGGTGGAGGGGGTCTCCACCTCGGCCACGCAGCTCGAATCCAACGCGCAACGCCTGTCGGCCACCGCCGAACAAAGCCGCGGGCAGGCCGCCGTGGTTGCCAGCTCGGCACAGCAGACCGCAGCCAACGTCCAGACCGTGGCCGCATCCGCCGAGGAGATGACCAGCTCCATCGGCGAGATCACTCGGCAGGTCGGCCAGTCCGCCGCCATCGCGCAGCGCGCCCAGGACCGCGCCCAGGCCACCAGCACCACCGTCCGCGCGCTCGCCGATCAGGCCCGCACCATCGGCGAGGTGGTGAACCTGATCAACGACATCGCCAGCCAGACCAACCTCCTCGCCCTCAACGCGACGATCGAGGCGGCGCGGGCCGGTGAAGCCGGCAAGGGGTTCGCGGTGGTAGCCAGCGAGGTGAAGAATCTCGCGACCCAGACCGCCCGGGCGACGGAGGACATCGGCCAGCAAATCACCGCCATGCAGGGAGCGACCGGCAGCGCGGTGGAAGCCATCGTCGACATCGTCCAGACCATCGCCGAGATCAACCAGATCGCCACCACCATCGCCGCCGCGGTCGAGCAGCAGGACGCCGCGACCCGCGAAATCGCCCGCAACGTCCAACAGGCGGCGGTCGGCACGCAGGACATCTCGTCCACCATCGGGCAGGTCCAGCAGGCCGCCGACGGCACCGGCTCCGCCGCCGGCGAGGTCCTGCACGCCGCCCGTGCCCTGTCGGAACAGTCGGTGCGGCTGTCCGGCGAGGTGGAGCGGTTCATCCGGCAGGTGCGCGGGGTATAGGTGCTAGTACCGCCCCCGCACCGCCGCCCAGGCCAGCTTGAGCTGGCGCATCGGGTGCGGCATCTGCACACGGGCCGCTAGGACCTCATGGTCCTCGCGCGCCAGCACGCCCAGGTAGATGTCGGCCAGCGTTGCCCCCAGCAGCGCCGGCACCGCCGCACGCGGCACCTCCCGCCGCACCGCCCGCGCCTTGGCCAGATGCTCGCGCGCCCGCTCCGCCACCTCGCGCACCACCGGCCGCAGCTTGTCCCCGGCCTTACCCTCGATCACGTCGCGCACCCGCACGCCGTGCGCGGCGAGCCGGTCCGCCGGCAGCAGCACACGGTTCTGCCGGGCGAGGTGCGGCACCGCGCGCAGCAGCCCCGCCAAGGCATAGGCGACAGCCGCGTGCTGCCCCGCCTCGGCCGCCGCGGCGTCGCGCATGCCAAGCGTCTCCAGCGCCAGCAGCACCAGCGGTGCCGCCGTCGCGTCGGCGTAGTTGACCAGACAGTCCAGGCTGGCCGGCGGCTCGTCGTCCAGGTCGGCCTCGCGGGCGTCGATCAGGCGGTCGAAGTGGCCGCGGGTCAGCCCGTGCCCCCGGATGGCCTCCGCCAGCGGTTGCGTCACCGCGTGCACCGGCGCCGCGCCGCCCTCGTAGGCGGCCTCGACCGCGTCGCGCCACCATTGCAGGCGCATCTGGCCGAGCATCGGCTCGCTGACGACCTCGCGGGTCTTGGCGATCTCGATGTTGAAGGCGCACAGGGCGAACAGCGTCTCGCGCCGCTCCGCCGGAGCGAATAGGCAGGTCAGAAAACGGTCGTTGTCGTATCGCCGAACCTCCTGTCCGCAATAAGACAGGTCGGCTGCTTCATTCGCCATCGGGGGCCGGTCCGGAAAAATAGGGGTGGAGGCATCGTTGGGACGGGTCAAGGCCCGGGCGGCGATTATATTAGGGTACAAGGGGCGGCGCGCCAGCCCCGATTGGCAGCAGGAGCAGGCGAGCGATGGCCGATTTCAACGTCGTCCCGACCACCACCCCCAAGCCTGGTCCCTTCGCGCGCAAGGACGCGCGCAGCGAGAATTTTCCGGTGGCCTCGCGGCTGATCCCGCGCCACCTGCGCCCGCACGTGATGGCGTTCTACAAGTTCGTGCGGCTGGCCGACGATATCGCCGACGACCCCGACCTTGAGGCGGAGAGCAAGCTCGCCTACCTCGACGCGCTGGAGCGCGCCCTGACCTCCGGTCAGGCCAAGCACGCCTACCTGAAGCCGGCGCTCGACCTGCGCGCCAGCCTGCAGGCGACCGGTGTGTCCGACCGCCACGCACGCCAGGCGCTGCGCGCCTTCCGCCGCGACTCCGTGGGGGCTCGCTGCCACACTTGGAGCGACCTGCTGCTGTACTGCCGATTCTCGGCGAACCCGGTTGGCCGCTACCTGCTGGAGTTGCACGGCGAGGGGCCGGAGGCCGGGCCGGCGGCGGACGCGCTGTGCTCGGCGCTGCAGGTGCTCAACCACCTGCAGGACGTGCGGGACGACTGGGCGGCGCTCGGCCGCTGCTACGTACCGCTGGCGTGGTTCGACGAGGCCGGCGTCAGCGTCGAGCGTCTGGTGGAATCCGAATCCGACCCCAAGCTGCGGGCCATCTTCGACCGCCTGCTCGACCACACCGACCGTCTGATCGAGCGCGCCTCGGCCCTGCCCGGCATGATCAAGCACCGCGGCCTGCGCATGGAGGCCGCCGTGATCCTCAGCGTTGCGGAATCGCTTGCGTATCGGCTCCGGGTGCGCGATCCCATGAAGACGCGCGTCGAGCTGGCGGCGCACCAGAAGGTGTTTGCCCTGGCCCGCGGCATCGCGCGAGGAATCACGCAGTAGCAGGATGAGGGAATGACCGCACCGCTGTCGGACATCGCGCCGGACTCCTCCGGCGACACACCGGCGGCGGTGGCGGGGCGCTCGGGCAGCACCTTCTACTGGCCGATGCTGCTGTTGCCGCGATCCAAGCGCGCGGCGATGTTCGCCATCTACGCCTACTGCCGCCACATCGACGACATCGTCGATGAGCCGGGCGACCCCAAGGCCAAGCATCAGGCCCTGCACGCGTGGCGCCAAGAGATCCGCAACCTCTACGCCGGCGGCGCCCCGTCCAGCCCGATGGCCGCCGCGCTGAAGGGCGCCATCGAGCGCTACGGCCTGCCGCGCGCCGAGCTGGAGGCGGTGATCGACGGCATGGCCATGGACCTCTCCGGCGCCATGCGGGCACCCGACCTGCACACGCTGGGCGTCTACTGCCGCCGGGTGGCCGGAGCGGTGGGGCTGCTGGCGATCCGCGTCTTCGACCGCGCCGATGTCTCCACCGAGGCCTTCGCCATTGCGCTGGGCGAGGCGTTGCAGCTGACCAACATCCTGCGGGATCTCGCCGAGGACGCGCCGCTCGGCCGGCTCTACCTGCCGCGCGAGGTGCTGATGGGCGCCGGCATCTTCTCCGTCGATCCCGCGGAAGTGCTCGCCAACCCCAACCTGCCGCAGGCCTGCGAGGCGTTGGCACTGCGCGCCGAGACGCGCTTCGCCGAGGCGAGGCTGGCTCTGGCCCGCTGCAACCGCCGCCGGCTATGGGCGGCCGAGGCCATGATGCTGCTGTACCGTCGCCTGCTCGCCCGCCTGACAGCCCGGGGCTGGCACGACCTGTCGCGCGGCGTGCGCATCAAGAAGCGCGAGTGCGCCTGGGTGACCCTGCGCTGCGCACTTGGCCGGCCGCCGTCAGCGTGACCACCACCCACATCGCCGGCGCCGGCCTTGCCGGGCTTGCCTGCGCGCTGCGCCTCGCCGAGGCCGGCCACCGCGTCGTCGTCTACGAAGCCGCCCCGCAGGCCGGTGGCCGCTGCCGCTCCTTCCACGACGCCACGCTCGACCGCGTGATCGACAATGGCAGCCACCTCGTGCTGAGCGGCAACCGGGCGCTGCTCGGTCTGCTGGAGCGTGTCGGCGCGCGCGACCGGCTGGCCGAGGTCCACCCTGCCGCCTTTCCCTTCCACGACCTCCGCACCGGCCAGCACTGGACCCTGTGTCCCGGCGGCCTGTGGTTGTTCGACGAGGCGCGCCGCGTGCCGGGCAGCCGGGTGCGCGACTACCTCGCGGCGTTGACGCTGCTGACCGCGGGCAGGACGGCCACGGTCGCCGACGCGCTGCCACCCGGAGGGGCGTTGTACGAACGGCTGTGGGCGCCGTTGGTGGTCTCCGGCATCAACATGCCCTACGAGAAGGCCTCGGCCCGCCTCTTCGCCGCGATCCTGCGCGAGACGCTGCTGCGCGGCGAGGCGGCCTGCCGCCCGCAGATCGCGACGAAGGGGCTGTCGCACGCCTTCATCGAACCGATCCTAGGGCGCCTGAAGGCCCTCGGCGCCACCGTGCACCTTAACGTCCGGGTCGAGGCGGTGGACCCCACCGGCTTCCGTGCCGCCGGCGTGCGTGTGGACCTCGGAGCCGACGGGTCGCTGGTCCTTGCCCTGCCGGCCTGGGGCGTGGAAAAGCTGCTGCCGGAGGTGACGGCGCCGCCGCCCGGCCCGGCCATCGTCAACGCGCATTTCCGGCTGGACCGTCCCGCCCCCCTGCCCGGAGGCCTGCCCTTCCTGGCGCTGGTCGGCGGTACGGCCGAGTGGCTGTTCGCCCGTGGCGACGTGTTGTCGGTGACGGTCAGCGCCGCCGATGCGCTGGCCGCGTTGCCGGCGGAGGAGATCGCCGCGCAGCTGTGGGCCGATGCGGCGGGGGCGCTGGGCACCGCCGCCCCCCTGCCCCCGTACCGAGTCGTCAAGGAACGGCGCGCCACCACCGATCAAAGCCCGACGCACGCCGCCTCCCGCCCCCCGGCGCGCACCGCACATCCCACGCTGTTCCTGGCCGGCGACTGGACCGACACCGGCCTGCCGGCTACGCTGGAGGGCGCTGTGCGCTCCGGCGAGCGGGCGGCGGAGGCGGTCCTGCGCGCTCGGATTACCCCTTTTGCGCGCCTCGGCCGATTTCCGGCCTTCACTTTGCGGCGCAGCGGACATATTTGAGCCCTGGAGGCGAAGTGCCGAGCAAGGCACCGCACGCAATCAAGAAGAGAGGGTATCGATCCTATGGCGTTCGAACTGCCGCCGCTCCCGTACGCGTATGACGCCCTGGAGCCGTTCATGTCGTCGCAGACCCTGCATCTGCACCATGACAAGCACCACCAGACCTACGTCACCAACCTGAACAACCTGACGAAGGATTCGCCCCTCGCCAACGCCAGCCTGGAAGAGCTGATCCAGCAGTCCGCCGGCGACGCCGGCAAGGTCGGCATCTTCAACAACGCCGGCCAAGTGTGGAACCACACCTTCTACTGGCAGAGCATGAAGAAGAACGGCGGCGGCGCCATCCCGTCCGAGCTGGAGAAGCGCATCGTTTCCGACTTCGGCTCGGTCGACAAGTTCAAGGAGGAGTTCTCGCAGGCCGCCATCACGCAGTTCGGCTCGGGCTGGGCGTGGCTCTACATCGAAGGCGGCAAGCTGAAGGTCTCCAAGACCGGCAACGCCGACACCCCGGTCGCCAAGGGCCTGTTCCCGCTGCTGACCGTCGACGTGTGGGAGCACGCCTACTACGTCGATTACCAAAACCGCCGCGCCGACTTCGTGAAGGCGTTCCTGGAAAGCCTGGTGAACTGGGAGTTCGTCGCCGAGCGCCTCTCGAAGGCCCCGGCCTGAGACGTACACGTACAGACGTACGGATACAAAGAGGGCCCCCGGCAGGGGGCCCTTTCTCGTTTCCCTAGGCGGGAAGCAGTGCCGCCGCCACCCGTCGCCCTTCCGCCAGAAGCACGTTGTACGTCCGGCAGGCGGCGCCGGTGTCCATGCCGTCCACAACGACGCCGCGCGCCCGCAGGCTCTCGCGGAGCGCCCGCGGCACCAGTTGGTTGCGCGGCCCGGCGCCAAGCAGCAGGATCTCCACCGGTGGGTCGGCCTCGGTGATCGGGGCAAAGCTCTCCACCGTCAGGGCGGCGAATCCGGTAACCTCCCAGGTCAGGGTGCGGTCGGGGAACACGATCAGCGGGCCGGGCAGCCACGTGCCGCGCACGCAGAACTGCCCGTCGCCGTAGCCGTCGATGACCTGCCGATCCGCCGGGATGAGCGGCGTGACATCCATGCCGGAATACCTTGCTGTCTACGGGACCTGCTGCGGCTGACCGCCGGGAGCGGTGGCCTCGGGAGCGCCGCGGCGCAGGCGGTTCTCGCCCAGGAACAGCAAGATGGGCGCGGCGATGAAGATCGACGAGGATGTCGCCAGGAAAATGCCGAAGATCAGCACGATGCCGAACTCCTGCAACGCCTCGCCGCCGAAGACCGCCAGCGGGATGATCGACAGCAGCGTCGCCAGCGAGGTGCCCAGCGTGCGGTTCAAAGTCTCGTTGATCGACAGATCGATCAGCTCGCGCAGCGGCATCTTCTTGTAGATGCGCAGATTCTCGCGCATGCGGTCGTACACCACCACCTTGTCGTTGATGGAGTAGCCCATGATCGTGAGGATCGCGGCGATCGCCGTCAGGTTGAACTGCAGGTCGAACAGCACGTAGAAGCCGATGGTCTTGGTCACGTCCAGCAACAGCGTGACCACCGCGCCGGCGCCGAACTGCCATTCGAAGCGGAACCAGATGTAGATCAGCATCGCGCCCATGGCGAGGCCGAGCGCCAACATGCCGTTGCGGAACAGCTCGCCCGACACCGAGGCGCCCACCGCCTCGACGCGGCGCACCTGGGTGCCCGGGAACTCCTTGGCCAGCGTGGCGCGAACCTGGTCGGCGGCGCGCTGCTGCGCGGCGTCGTCGCCCGGCTGGCGCTCCAGCCGGATCAGCACGTCGTTGGCCGAGCCGAACTCCTGCAACGCCGCCGTGCCCATGTTGAGGCCGTGCAGGACGTGGCGCACCTTGCCGAAGTCAGTGGCCTCCGGCGTGCGCGCCTCGATGACGATGCCGCCGGCGAAGTCGATGCCGTAGTTCAGCCCCGGATAGAAGTAGAGCCCCACCGACAGCACCGAGAGCACGATGGAGGTGATGATGCCGGCGTAACGGCCGCGCATGAACGGGATGCGCGTGTTGTCCGGGACGAGGCGGAGATGGAACATGGGATCTTCCCCCTTACACCGGCAGCGCGGCGGGCTTGGCCCGGCGCAGCCAGCTCACCATCAGCAGGCGGACCAGCACGGTGGCGGTGAACATGGAAATCAGGATGCCGAAGGTGATGGTGACCGCGAAGCCCTTCACCGTGCCGACGCCGAAGATGAACAGCAGCGCCATCTTGATGGCGGTGGTCAGGTTGGCGTCGATGATCGTGGCGTAGGCGCGCGAGAAGCCGGCCTCCATCGCCGCGAACGGCGTGCGGCCCTTCTTGGCCTCCTCGCGGATGCGCTCGTTGATCAGGATGTTGGCGTCGACCGCGAGGCCCAGCATCAGCAGGATGCCGGCGATGCCCGGCAGCGTCAGCGTGGCCTGCATGATCGACAGCGCGGCGATGGTCAGCACCAGGTTGACCAGCAGGCCGAAGCACGCCATGGCGCCGAACAGCCCGTAGGCGGCGAGCATGTAGACGCACACCATGCCAAAGCCGACGATCACCGAGATCAGGCCGGCACGGATCGAATCGGCGCCGAGATCGGGGCCGACCGTGCGCTCCTCGATCACCTTCAGCGGCGCCGGCAGCGCGCCGGCGCGCAGCAGCACGGCGAGGTCGTTGGCCGACTGGGCGTTGAAGCTGCCGCTGATCTGGCCGCGGCCGCCGGTGATCGGTTCACGGATGACCGGAGCCGAGATCACCTTGTTGTCGAGCACGATGGCGAAGGGCCGGCCAACGTTCTGCTTGGTCACCTCGGCAAAGCGGCGGGCACCCTGGGAGTCGAACTCGAAGTTCACCACCCACTCGCCGTTCTGGTTGTTGGTGCCGGCGGTGGCGTTGGTCAGGTTGGCGCCGTCCACCTCGATCTTGCGGCGGATGACATAGCTGCCCTGGCCACGGCCACCCTCTGCGCTCGGCAGGATCTCCGAGCCCGGCGGGGCGCGGCCGGTGGACGGATCGGCGTTCGGATCGACCAGACGGAAGGTCATCTTCGCTGTGGTGCCGAGCAGCCGCTTCACGCGGTCCGGGTCGTCCACGCCGGGCAGCTGGACCAGGATGCGGTCCAGTCCCTGGCGGGCGATGGTCGGCTCGCTGACGCCGGTCTCGTCGATGCGGCGGCGGACGATCTCGATGGACTGCTCGACCGCCTGCTGGGCGCGCTGGCGCACCGCCTCGTCGCTGAGCGCCAGCGTGACGGTGTTGCCATTGACCGACGTGGTGATGTCCGGCAGGCCGCCGCCCAGCGGCCCGCCGCCAACGTTGATGGCGAGCTGCTTGAGCTGTCGCACCGCCTCCTCCGCCTGCGCCGGGTCGCGCAGCTGGATGGTCACCTGCCGGTCGCCGGCCGACAGGCCGGTGTAGCCGATGTTGGCGGTGCGCAGCTGGGTGCGGGCACCGTCCACGAGGCCTTCCAGGCGCTCGCGGACGACCGCGCCCATATCGACCTCGAGCAGCAGGTGCGAGCCGCCGCGCAGGTCGAGGCCGAGGTGCACGCGGTTCTGCCCGTACCAGTGCGGCAGGGCGGCCAGCGTGTCCCGGCCGAGGACGTTCGGCAACGCAAGGACGATGCCCAGCAGGCAGACCGCCAGGATCGTGTAGATCTTCCAACGCGAGAAGTAGAGCATGCTCTGCCGAACCCTCTAAAGCACAGACCGCGGCTTACTTGCGGCCAAACAGCTTGCCGAGGCCGCCCTTGCCCTCGTCCGCCTTCTCGGCGGGGGCGGCGGCCGTGTCGCCCGCGGCGGCGGGGGCGGAAGCGCCCTTGGCCGGCTCGGTGCGGGCGAGCACCAGATTGATGGTGCCGCGCATGCAGCGGACCTTGACGCCCTCGGCGATCTCGACCTGCAGCTCGTCGTTGTCCACCTTGCTGACGGTGCCGATGATGCCGCCGCCGGTCACGACGCGGTCGCCGCGGCGGATGGAGTCGAGCATCGCCTTGTGCTCCTTCTGCTTCTTCTGCTGCGGACGGATCAGCAGGAAGTAGAAGACGACGAAGATCAGGATCAGCGGCGCGAACTGAACGAGCATGTCGCCGCCCCCGGCGCCCCCGGCGGTCTGGGCGTAGGCCGTCGATACGAACATCCTGGTGGCTCCTTAATCTAATGAATCGTTGGCGCGCGGCATGATACGGGCGCGACTATAGCCGGCCCGGGGCGCGATGCAACGGGATTGGGCAATGCTGTTCGATGGCCCTACCGCTTGTCCGCCGCGCCCCCGGCCGGTACGGTGGCTCGCCGCCCATAGATGGACACGTCGGGGCGGCTTTCCACCACCCATCGAATGGTTTTCGCCGTGCCAACGTCCGACTCCCAGATCCTGCCGCTGCTGACCCGCATCGCCGACGCGCTCGACCGCCTCGCCCCGCCGCCGGCCCGCCCGGTGGACGTGGCGGCCGCCGACGCCTTCGTCTGGCACGCCGACCCCGACCGCCTGGATCCGGTCCCGGTGGTGAACCGGGTGGAGATCAGCCTGCTGCAGGGCATCGAGCGGGCACGCGACATCCTGCTGGACAACACCCGGCAGTTCGCCGCCGGCCTGCCGGCCAACAACGCGCTGCTCTGGGGCTCGCGCGGCATGGGCAAAAGCTCGCTGGTCAAGGCGGTGCACGCTCAGGTGACGGTGGAGAAACCCGACACCCTGGCGCTGGTGGAGATCCACCGCGAGGACATCCCCACCCTGCCCCGCCTGCTGCACCTGCTGAAGGGCCAGGAGCGGCGCTTCATCCTGTTCTGCGACGATCTGTCCTTCGACCACGACGACAGCCACTACAAGTCGCTGAAGGCGGTGCTGGAGGGCGGAGTCGAGGGGCGGCCGGACAACGTGGTGTTCTACGCCACCTCCAACCGCCGCCACCTGATGCCGCGCGACATGATCGAGAACGAGCGCTCCACCGCCATCAACCCGGCGGAGGCGGTCGAGGAGAAGGTGTCGCTGTCCGACCGCTTCGGTCTCTGGCTGGGCTTCCACAACTGCGACCAGCCGACCTTCTTCGCCATGGTCGAGGGCTACGCCGAGCGCTTTGGCCTTGACGTGCCGGCCGAGCGGCTGCACGCCGAGGCGGTGGAATGGTCGGTCACGCGCGGCAGCCGCTCGGGCCGCGTCGCGTGGCAATTCATCCAGGACCTTGCCGGCCGGCTGGGGAAGCCCCTTCGCTGAGCTGCGGGTTGCCGTCCATCTGATCGCGGGGGTCGACCACGTGCGACCCCTTGCGCAGCTCGAAATGCAGCTGCGGCGTGTTGACCGAGCCGCTCTGGCCGACCGTGCCGATCTTCTCGCCGCGCTTCACCTTGGCGCCACGCTCCACCAGCATGCTGTCGAGGTGGGCGTAGGCGGTGATCCAGCCGCCATCGTGCTTGACCAGCAGCAGGTTGCCGAAGCCGCGCAGCTCGTTGCCGGCGTAGGCGACGACGCCGTTGTCGGCGGCCACCACCGCCGTGCCCTTCGCCGCGCCAATGTTGATGCCGTCGTTGTTCAGCCCGTCCGGCTTCGGCCCGAAGCCGGACAACAGCTTGCCCTTCACCGGCCATAGGAAACGGCCGGAGCCGCGCGGCGGCGGCGCGCCGACCTCAGGCTTCGCCGGTGCGGCGACCGCGACCTCCTGCGGGGCGGGCGCCGGGGCCGGAGTGACGGCCGGCGGAGGGGGCGGAGCAGCGGCGGTCTCGGCCGGCGACGGCTTGGATCCAGGCGGGCGCAGCGTTTTGGGGGCTTGGCCGGGCTGGTAATCGCTGACGGCTGAGGGCAGCGGAGCGGCGGAGACCGCGGCCCCTGCGGCGGTAGCGGCCGGCGCGGTGACCGACGACGTGCCCGGGGCGGCCAGCGGCGTGCCCACCGGCTTGCCAGACGGGACCGGGGCCGGCGGAGGGGCCGAAGCACCGCCGGGCGGCGGCAGGTCGGACACCTGCACGCCGCCGCGGCTCACCTTGGCGGTGGGAGCGGCGGCCACGGCAGGCGCGGCGGCGCCGTCGGCGGTCTCCGTGATGCGGCTGCCGCCGGCCGGCAGGCGCAGCGGCTGGCCGGTGTGGACGGCGTAGGGCGCAGCGAGGCCGTTGAGGCGCGACAGCTCGGTCATCTCGACGTTGAACATGCGCGAGATGCTGGTCAGCGTGTCGCCCTTCTGCACGATGTACTGGCGCGAGGTCGGCAGCACGAGGCGCTGGCCCGGTTCCAGCGTGTAGGGCGGGGTCAGCCGGTTGGCGTCGATCAGGTCGCGCAGCGGCACGTTGTAGCGGCGCGACAGCGTGTACAGGCTGTCGCCGCGCCCGACGATGATGGCACCGCCGGCCGAATCCGGCGCGTTGCCGACGGTGGTGACCGGCGGCGGCGGTGCGGTGCGCTCGCACGCGGCGGCCAGCGGCAGCACGACGGCGAACACCGCCAAAGCGCGCATGCTCATGCCGGGTCGGCCCGCGGGGCATCGTCCGGCGGCGTGTCGGACAGCAGGGGCACGAAGCGGACGGGCCACAGATCCTCCCGATCGAAACCATGGTCAGTGCGGCGGATGCGGACCACGCGCTGGTCGCCGTAGTTGCCCGCCGCGAGCGGAATCACCATGACACCACCAACCGCGAGCTGTTCCGTCAAGTCTTTTGGCGGTTCCAGCCCGCCGGCGGCTGTGACCATGATGCGGTGGAAGGGCGCCGCCTCCGGCCAGCCGCGTGTGCCGTCGCCGTGGCGGGTGGTGATGTTGTGCAGGCGCAGCGCGTGGAAGCGCTTCTCCGCCTCGCTCAGCAGCGGCCGCAGCCGCTCGATGGAATAGAGTCGCCGGCACAGCCGCGACAGCACCGCCGCCTGATAGCCCGAGCCGGTGCCGACCTCCAGCACGCGGTGGCGGTCGGTGACCTCCAGCGCCTGGGTCATCAGCGCCACCACCAGCGGCTGGCTGATGGTCTGCCCAAGGTCGATGGGCAGCGCCGTGTCCTCCCATGCCTGGTCGAGGAACGAGGCGGGGACGAACATCTCGCGCGGGATCCGCTCGATCGCGGCGAGCACCTTCGTGTCGGTCACTCCCGACCGACGCAACGCCATGATCAGGCGGATCTTCCGCGCGTCGATGGTCATGGGAAGGTCTCCGCCGGATACCCCCTCCCGGCCTCCCCCCGCTGGGCGGGGGAGGGCTTTCTCTCCTCCCCCCGCCCAGCGGGGGGAGGCCGGGAGGGGGGTATCGACTCGTTCACGCAAAAGCCTGCTTCAGCGTCTGCAGCGTCGGGTTGTGGGTCAGGTCGAGGAACAGCGGCGTGATCGAGATGCCGCCGTTGAACACGGTGTGGATGTCCGTGTCCGGCGCCACCTCGGACTCGCCGCGCAGCGCGCCGATCCAGATGTAGGGCCGGCCGCGCGGGTCGACGCGCTCCATCAGCTCGTCGCCGATCTTGCGCTTGCCGTGCCGCACCACGTGGATGCCGGTCACCGCGTCCGGCCCGACCGCCGGGAAGTTCACGTTCAGCAGCACGTTCTTCGGCCAGCGCACGGTCACCGCCTTGCGGATCACCTCCGCGCCCCAGCGCTCCGCCGTCTCCCAGGGGATGGCGTCGCGGCGCTCGAAATGCGCCGACAGCGCGATCGCGGGGACGCCGAGCAGCGTCGCCTCCATCGCCGCGGCGATGGTGCCGGAGTAGGTGACGTCCTCGCCGATGTTGGAGCCCTGGTTGATGCCGGAGAGCACCAGCGTCGGCTTCTGGTCGTCCTTGAAGACGTGGTTGATCGCCAGCAGCACGCAGTCGGTCGGCGTGCCGTCCACCGTGTAGCGCTTCTCGCCCACCTTCTTCAGGCGCAGCGGCCGGTGGATGGTCAGTGAGTGGCTGGCGGCCGACTGCTCGGCCTCCGGCGCCACCACCCAGACGTCGTCGGACAACGTGCGGGCGATCGTCTCCAGCACGCGGATGCCCTGGGCGTGGATGCCGTCGTCGTTGCTGATGAGGATCCGCGCCTTGGACAGGTCCATGGGAAGCTCGAACATCATGCCGCGATCCTCTCCAGCCCGCCCATGTAGGGCCGGAGCGCGTCGGGAACCAGGATGGACCCATCCGGCTGCTGGTAGTTCTCGATCACCGCAATGAGGCAGCGCCCCACCGCCACGCCCGAGCCGTTCAGCGTGTGCACGGACTGGGTCTGTTTCTCGCCCTTCGGGCGGCAGCGCGCCTTCATGCGCCGCGCCTGGAAGTCGCCGCAGTTGGAGCAGCTGGAGATCTCGCGGTACATGCCCTGCCCCGGCAGCCAGACCTCGACGTCGTAGGTCTTGCGGGCAGAGAAGCCCATGTCGCCGGTGCACAGCACGATGGTGCGGTAGGGCAGGCCTAGCTTCTCCAGCACCGTCTCGGCGCAGCGGGTCATGCGCTGGTGCTCCGCCTCCGACTGCTCGGGGGCGGTGACGGAGACCATCTCCACCTTCCAGAACTGGTGCTGGCGGATCATGCCGCGGGTGTCCTTGCCCGCCGACCCGGCCTCGGCGCGGAAGCAGGGGGTGAGCGCGGTGTAGCGGTGCGGCAGGCTCTCCTGCTCGATGATCTGGTCGGAGGCCAGGTTGGTCAGCGGCACTTCCGAGGTCGGGATCAGGAAATGGTCCGTGTTGGTGCGGAACAGATCCTCCTCGAACTTCGGCAGCTGGCCGGTGCCGAACAGCGCGGTGTCGCGCACCATCAGCGGCGGCGCCACCTCGGTGTAGCCGTGCTCGGTGGTGTGCAGATCGAGCATGAACTGCGCCAGCGCCCGCTCCAGCCGCGCCAAACCGCCCTTCAGCACCGTGAAGCGCGCGCCGGACATGCGGGCGGCGGCGTCGAAGTCCATCAGCTTCAGCGCCTCGCCCAGCTCGAAATGCTGCTTGGCGCTGGCGATCGGCTTGGGCTCGCCCCAGCGGCGCACCTCGACGTTGGCGGTCTCGTCCGGGCCGTCGGGCACGTCGTCGGCCGGCAGGTTGGGCAGGCGGGCGAGCAGGTCGTCCAGTTCGGCGCCGATGCGGCGCTCCTCCTCCTCGGCCTGCGGCAGCCGCTCCTTGAGTTGCGCCATCTCGTCGAGGATCGGTTGGGCGTCGCGGCCTTCCTTCTTGGCCAGCCCGATCTCCTTGGCCGCCTCGTTGCGACGGGCCTGCATCTCCTGCATGCGGGTCTGCGCGGCGCGGCGGCGCGAATCCAGGTCGAGCACCGTGCCGGACATGGGCTCCAGCCCGCGGCGGGCGAGCCCGCGGTCGAAGGCTTCGGGATTGTCGCGGATGGCGCGGAGGTCGTGCATGGCGGGAGGTTTCGTCGATTGAAGGTGGGAGGCCGGTTATAGTCCGCCTCCCCCGACAAATCCAGACGGTCCAAATCCAGACGGTCCGCCCTTCCCTACCGCTGCGCGACCACCCGGTTGACGAAATCGTCGATGTCCCGGTTCAGATCGGATGCCCTCTTGGCCAGATCGCCGGCGGAGCTGAGCACCTGCCCGGCTGCGGCGCTCGCCTCCTGCGTGCCGGCGGCAACCTGGGTGACGGCGCCGGCCACGGTGCGCACACCCTCCGACGCCTCGCGGATCGAGCGGCTGATCTCGCCGATGGCGGCGCTCTGCTGCTCGGCGGCGCCGGCGATGCCGACGGCGATCTCGTCGATGTCGTGGATCATCCGGCCGACCAGCCCGATGGCCTCGGCCGTCGCCTTGGTCACCGCCTGCACCGCGGCGATCTGCTTGGTGATCTCCTCGGTGGCGCCGGCGGTCTGGTTGGCGAGGTTCTTCACCTCGGTGGCCACGACGGCGAATCCCTTGCCCGCCTCGCCGGCCCGCGCCGCCTCGATGGTCGCGTTCAAGGCCAGCAGGTTGGTCTGGCTGGCGATTGAGTTGATCAGGCTGACCACCGCGCCGATCTCCTCCGACGCCGCCAGCAGCGAGCGGATGGTGCCGTCCGCCTCCACGACCTTGCCCACGGAATCCTTGGCCAGTTCCGCCGTGCGGGCGACTCCGCGCGCCACCTCGGCGATGGCACCGGACACCTGCGAGGTCGCCGCGGCCACGCCCTCGACGCTGCCCGAGACGGTCTCGGCCGCGCTCGCCGCGCCGGAGGACTGCTCATACGTCTCGGATGCGACGTGGCTCATGCTGCCGGACGCCGCCTCCAACTCCGACGCGCTGGCCGAGAGCATCTGCGCCACCTCGCGGATGCTGGAGCCGATGTTGGTGGCGCTGTCCACGAACTCGGCACTGCGGCGCTCCATGGCGGCGAGGCCCTGGTTGACGTGCCCGGCGTAAACGGCGAAGTCGCCCACCATGCCGGTCATCACGATGCGGCGGAAGTAGCGGCCCTGCGCCGCGTACTGCATGGCGGCGTTGGCCTCCTTGCCGAACGCCTCGACGCGGTCGAGCAGGCGGTTGGTGTTGCGCAGCATCACCGCCAGCGCATCGTCGCCCGGCACGTGCAGGACGCGCGGCTGCAGGTCGCCCTTCTCCGCCGCCTCCATCACCGCGCCCGCCCGGTAGATCTTGGCGCGCGCGTCGGCGATCCAGCACGCTGCCAGACCGCACGCCGTCAGACCGCCCACGCCCAGCGCCGCCTGCACCCACTCGCCGGACACGGCGCCGAGCACGCCCTGCACCGCGACCACCGCCGCCGTGCCGCCGACCGCCCACAGGCCCTTAGAGAGAGAAGACAAATTCGTCATAGCTCACTCCCTTATCCCGCAGGATGGCGGTCAACATCGCCCCGGCGGCGGCGATGCCGTCCTTGGGGCTGGGGTGCCTGGCCTCTTCGGCCCGCAACGCTTTATAGAGCCCGGCCGCCTTCTCCACCGCCGGCCGCGTCGGCACGCGGCGGCTGGAGTGGTAACCGATGATGCGCCCGTTCCGGTCGTGCACCGGCGTGACGTGCGCCAGAACCCAGTAATGGTCGCCGTTGCGGGCGAGGTTCACGACGTAGGCGAAGATCTCCTGCCCCGTCCCCAGCGTGTCCCACAGCAGCTTGAAGACGCAGCGCGGCATGTCGGGATGGCGGATCAGGTTGTGCGGCCTGCCCAGCAACTCTTCCTCGCCGTAGCCGCTGACGCGGATGAAGACGTCGTTGGCGTAGGTGATGATCCCCTTGAGATCCGTCTTAGAGACGATGATCTCGTCGGGCTGGAAGGTGCGCTCTCGCCCCGTGAGGTGAACGTCTGGCCGCGCCATGCCTGCCTCGTACCCTTCTTTGGTTGTACGGAGCTTGTCGCATGGTAATACCAACCGCGATTGATTTGGATCAATTTTAACGTAAATTTCAAACGCGTAACGATGATCCGCCCTTCCAACCCTGGGCCGCCTGCTGGCCGAGCCGGCACGGCGGCAACCCCGTGGCGCCCTCACGGCCACCCGCGCCATCGGTCGCGCCGCCCGCCACCTCGTGCTGGCCAACCACACTGGTGTGCGTCTGGCGGTGAAACTGGAAACGTACGTGGACGAAGTGCAGGCCGAGTCGGTCAAGGTAGGGGCGTTGTAGGCCTTTCAAGCCCTTCCCCAGACCCACGGGAAGGGGAAGGGGAAGGGGCAGGGCTACGGCCCTTCTGCGCGCAATTCGTTCACCAGGATCCGCACCGTCTCGTCGAAGCGCGGCTTCGGCACCGCCTCCGGTGCGATGCCCTCGAAGACGTCCTCGCCCCTCAGCCATCGTGCCTCGGCGTCCGGCGTGCTCAACACGCGGTTGAGCCCGGCGTTCAGCTCGTACGCCACCGCCGGCAGGCCGGCCAGCGTCAGTGCCGCGCGCAGGCTCGCCTGATAGGCGCTGCGCAGGTGCATGGGCGCGGCCGGGGCCGGCAGCCCCTCCCCGCTGTTCGCTCCGAAGCTGCGCCCGCAGAGTTCCGCGTCGAAGGACGCCAGACTGCGGCAGGCGCTCGGGCGCACCGGATACATCCCGCACGCGCCATTCTCCAGCAGCGGGCAGAGCCGCGGTTCGGCGAAGCGCTCGCCGATGCCGAGGCCGTGTGTGGCGGCCTCGGCATCGGCGACGCGCGCGGCGGCAGCCGCCCGGCGCGGCCCCTTCAGGCTGCGGGCGATCAGGAACAGCTCCGGCGCCGTGGCGGCGACGTAACTGATGCAGCAGTGCGAGCAGCCCTTGCGGCACGCCACCGGCTCGCGCGGCGCGCGGCGCAGGGCCGTATCGAAACCGCCATGGATCTCCGCCGCCGCGTCGGCCGCGCTGCCGGCGCGCAGCATCCGCAGCAAGCGGCGCGTCTGGGCGAGCAGTGGCCCGGCATCATCGCCTGGCGGGATGCCGTGGCGCAGCAGCTTGTCGTCCTCGCGGTCCTGCCGACGGCGCTCCTGCCGGCTCGACACCATGCTCATGCCGCAGCGTCCTGGCGTTGGCGCCGACGGTAGAGCACGTGCAACTCGCCAGCATGGATGAAGTCGCGCTCGTAGCCGAAGCCGGCCTTCTCCATGACGCGCCGCGACGCGGCGTTGGCCGGCAGCGTGAATGCGACGAGGCTCGGCATCATCAGTCGCTCGAAGGCGATGGCGACGATGCCCTCCGCCGCTTCGGTGGTCAGGCCATGGCGCCAGTGTTCGGGCATGCAGGCGTACAGCAGTTCGGTCTCCTCGTAGCCGTCGATCAGCTTGCGGCGCAGGCCCGCGCGGCCGACGAAGGCACCGCTCTCCCTGGCGCGCAGCGTCCATACGCCGTAGCCGTGCCGGTCCCAATGGTCCAGCACGCGCTCCAGGAAGGCCTTCGTCTCCTCGCGGGTCCACACCCGGCCGCCGAGCGTCGCCATCACCGCGGGATCGGTGTGCATGCGCGCGAGGTCGTCGAGATCGTCGGGGCGGGCACGGGCGGCCAGAAGGCGCTGGGTCTCGAAACGGGCGACCACGGTTCCTCCTCTGGATCGAAAGCGCGGCGCAGTCTAATCCATCCGCGCGCCGCGCCGGAACGCGATTTCGCCATAATTCCTTGGGAATCGGCCGGAGGTCACATACCCGATTCGAAGACGACGACGCGGTTGCGCCCCTCGCGCTTGGCCCGGTACAGGGCGAGATCGGCGCGGTGGATGGCCTTCTCCAGCGTGTCGCCGGCCGACTCCACGCCGGCGATGCCCATGCTGGCGGTCATGTGGAAGCGCCCCTCCGGCCCGGGTACCGGCATGCGGGCGATGTGGCGGCGCAGGCGCTCCGCCACCACGCGCGATTCGTCCGGCGTGGTGCCGGGCAGCACCACCACGAACTCCTCGCCGCCCAGGCGGCCGAGGATGTCGTACTCGCGCAGGATGGACGAGCAGGCCCCCGCCACCATGCGCAGCGCGTCGTCGCCGGTGGCGTGGCCGTAGCTGTCGTTGATCTTCTTGAAGTGGTCGACGTCCAGCACCACCACCGACATCGGCTCGCGGAAGCGCTGCGAGCGGGCGAGCTGCTGGCGCCCCAGTTCCATGAAGGAGCGGCGGTTGTAAATGCCGGTCAGCGGGTCCTTGGAGGCCATGTCGCGCAAGGCCTCCTCCATGTTGCGCCGCTCGGTGTAGTCGTAGATCCAGGCGAGGTTGACCTCGACGCCCTGGATCACCGCCTGGTTCACCGTGAACAGCGTCCAGAAGGACGAACTGTCGGCGCGACGGAACTGCACCTCCATGTTGACCACGGACCCGGAGGTGCGCAGCCGCTCGATCACCCGTTCGCGCTGGTTGTCGTCCACGTAGTAGTCGCGCGCCAGCGAGCCGATCACCCGCTCCCTCGGAAAGCCGGTCAGCTCGGCGAAGCGGGTGTTGGCGAAGATGACCACCCCATCCTCGCGCCGCGACACGGAGACGCCGATCGGGCTCTGCTCCAGGATGGTCTGCAACCGCGCCTCGTTGGGCTGGTCCTCGACGGAGAGGTCGTGGATGACGCCGACGATGCCCGCCACCTCGCCCACGTTGTCGCGGTAGACCGCCTTCGACACCCGTGCCCGACGCGGCATGCCGTCGGCGTGCGGCACCGACTCCTCATAGCTGCGCTGGCCCCAGTTGACCAGCAGGTCGCGGTCCATGGCGGCGTGCGCGTTCGCCAGCGGCGGGGCGAGCACGTCGAAGGAGGTCTTCTCGATGACGGCGCGACGCGGCAGGCCGGTGTAGCGCTCGAACGCGTCGTTGCAGTCGGCGAAGCGCCCGTCCGGATCCTTCACGAAGACCGGGACCGGCAGCGTTTCGAACAGCACGTCCTTCATCATCAGTTGGTCGCGCAACGCCGCCTCGGCCCGGCGGTGGTGCGACACGTCAGTGACGGTGCGCAGCTCGTACGCTTCGCCGCCGTCGCCCTGGAAGTCAGTCAACGCCTCCACCACCCAGACGAACTCGCCGTCGCGGCAGCGGTAGCGGCGCTCACGCCCACCGCGGCCTTCCAGCGGCAGGCCCGGCACCGGCAGCACGCCGTCGCCGCCGCGCAGCAGCCCGATATCCTCGCCCTCCAGTTCGCCGTAGGGGTAGCCGAGCAATTCGTGCAGATGCCGGTTGGCGTAGACGATCCTGCCCGCGGGCGTGGCAATGCACACGCCGGTGGGCAAGGCGTCGAACATGCGCCAGGACCGGGGCCGCTCGGCACCGGCTCCGGTCATCGCAGTCGCCGGGGAAGCATCCGCGTCGAACATGGCGGTGAGGGTGTCATACCGTTCCGTTGAGCCGCAATGGTACTGTCGGCATAGAGGCTACCCGATGCGCGTGAGCCCTTCGGGTGCGCCATTGTGTCGCGCAACGACAATAAACCATCTAAAACGTAATGCGAATTTTATTTATCAACCACATCCTGAACGGCAGAGACGAAGCGCCGTTGCGCGGCCTCGTCAGGCGGCAGACCGAAGCGCAGCCACTCCGGGTGGTCCTCGAAGCGGCGTACCAGCACCCCAGCCCGGCCGAGCGCGTTAACGATTGGCGTGGCAAATGTGTGACTGGCAAGCCGATAGAGCGGCGTGCCGCTGATCACCGTGAAGCCCAGCCCGGCCAGCGCGCGGTCCAGCCCGGCGGCCTCCGCCGACAGCCGGCGACGCGTGGCGGCGATCCACGCCTCGTCCCGGAAGGCCTGGGTGGCGATCGCCAGGGTGGGTCCCGGCACCGCCCACGGGCCGAAGGCGTCGCGGATCACCGCGGCCAACGGTTCCGCCGCCAGCGCCACGCCCAGCCGCACGCCGGCCAGCCCGAAGAACTTCCCGAAGGAGCGCAGGACGACCAGCCCCGGCCACTCCACGGCGTCGGCGACGCTGAGTTCGGGCGCCACGTCGGCGAAGGCCTCGTCCACCACCAGCCAGCCACCGCGCGCGGCGAAGCGCCCGGCCAGGGCGAACAGGTCGGCCCGGCCGACGGCGCGGCCATCCGGGTTGTTCGGGTTGACGATCACCGCGACCTCACCGTCAAGGTCCTCGGCACGCCCGACCGTCCGCACCGCATGCCCGGCGGCGGCCCAGGCGCGGGCGTGCTCGGCGTAGGTGGGCCCGAGCACGCTGACGCGGCCCGGAGGGCGCAGCCGTGGCAGCATCTGGATCAAAGCCTGCGAGCCCGGCGCTGCAGCGGTGTGCGCGGCGGAGGGGGCGCCGTAGTACGCCGCGGCGGCGGTGCGCAATGCATCCTCGTCGCCACGGCCCGGCAGACGGGTCCAGGCGGTGTCCGGAATGGCGGGCAGAGGGTAGGGCCACGGGTTGATGCCGGTGGACAGGTCGATCCACGGCTCCGGCGCCCCGGAGAACGCCGCGCGCGCGGCGTCCAGGTCGCCGCCGTGGAGGACTTGGTCCTTGGTGCCGCCCGCTGTTTCCGCCATGATCGCGCCTCTTCCCGCCCTTGGAACCTGCCGCCCGTGGACCTACACCCGACCGTGCTCGCCGCCGCCCTCGTGATTGAGGCCATGGCCGGATACCCGGACGCCGTCTTCGCCGCCGTCCGCCACCCGGTGGTGTGGATCGGCGCCCTCATAGACCGCCTGGACCGGATGCTCAACCACGACGACGCGCCGGGATGGCAGCGCAAGCTCGCCGGGGTGCTTGCGCTGGGCGTGTTGCTGACCATCGTCGGTGCCGTGGCGTCGCTGGTGGCGGGGCTCTGCCATCTGCTGCCGCTCGGCTGGCTGTGGGAGGCAGCGCTGGCCTCGACGCTGCTGGCGCAGCGCAGCCTGTACGACCATGTGGCGGTGGTGGCCAAGGCACTGCGCACCGGCGGACTGGCGGCGGGGCGCGAGGCGGTCGGGCGCATCGTCGGGCGCAACCCGGCAACGCTGGACGAGCCGGCCGTCGCCCGCGCCGCCATCGAGAGCCTGGCCGAGAACTTTTCCGACGGCGTGGTGGCGCCGGCCTTCTGGCTGCTGGTCGGCGGGTTGCCGGGCATCGCGCTGTACAAGGCGGCAAACACGGCCGACAGCATGATCGGCCACCGCACGCCGCGGCACGAGGCGTTCGGCTGGGCGGCGGCGCGCTTCGACGATCTGGTGAACCTGCCCGGCTCGCGGCTGGCGGCGCTGCTGCTCGCCGCCGCCGCGTTCGTCACCGACGATACTTCGCCACAGCAGGCCTGGGCCTCGGTGCGTGCCGACGCCGGCCGCCACCGCTCGCCCAACGCCGGCTGGCCGGAGGCGGCGATGGCCGGCGCGCTCGACCTCCGCCTCGGCGGCCCGCGCACCTACGGCGGCACGCGGATCATGGACGCGTGGTTGGGCGCGGGACGGACCGCGGCGACCGACCGCGACATTGACCGCGCGCTGACGCTCTACCGGAACGCTTGCCTGGTCCTGGCTGGAGCGGCGGTGGTGCTGGCGCTGGTGGCGCGCGGTTAGCCCAACGACGTTCAGCCCCCCTCCGCCACGCGCAGCAGGCCGTCCACGTCCACGCACGCCTCCAGCCGCTCGGCGACCGCGTCCAATGCGTGCTCCACCGTTGCCTCGTAAGCGAGCCCCCCGCCCCGTCCGCCCAGGCCCTTGAGGAACGCGCTCCGAAAGGCGTCGGATCCGAACAAGCCGTGCAGGTAGCCCCCCGCCACCCGCCCGTCCTCGGACACCGCCCCATCCGCGGCGCCATCGTCCAGGCGCAGCATGGGGCGGGCGCAGTCCGGGCCATCGGTGCGCCCCATGTGCATCTCATAGCCGGTCACCGGCGCGCCGGTCGCCGTCTCGACACCGGTAGCCTCGGTCAGCACCTTGGGGCCACTCAGCACCGTCTCGACGTCCAGCAGGCCGAGGCCCGGCGCCTCCCCCGGCGGCCCCTCGATCCCCTGCGGATCGGCGACCCGGCGGCCGAGCATCTGGTAGCCGCCACAGATCCCCAGCACCCGCCCGCCGCGGCGGCGGTGCGCGGCGAGGTCGATGTCCCACCCCTGCGCGCGCAGGAAGGCGAGGTCGGCGATGGTCGCCTTGCTGCCCGGCAGGATCACCACGTCGGCGTCGCCGGGCAGCGGTTGGCCGGCGCGCACCATGGTCAGCGAGACCTCCGGCTCCAGCGCCAGCGGGTCGAAGTCATCGAAGTTGGAGATGCGCGCCAGCACCGGCACGGCGACGCGCAGCGGCCCGCCGCCCCGGGTGCCGGCGGTGTCCAGCGCCACCACGTCCTCGGCCGGCAGGCGGCGCGCCTCGTGCAGCCAGGGCACGACACCGAAGCCCGGCCAGCCGGTGCGCTCCGCGATGATCCGCAGGCCGCCGTCGAACAGCCGCACGTCGCCGCGGAACTTGTTGATCAGGAATCCCTTCACCCGCGCCCGCTCGTCCGCCTCCAGCAGGGCGTGCGTGCCGACCAGGCTGGCGATCACGCCGCCACGGTCGATGTCGCCGACCAGCACCACCGGAACGTCGGCCGCGCAGGCGAAACCCATGTTGGCGATGTCGCCGGCGCGCAGGTTGACCTCCGCCGGGCTGCCGGCGCCCTCGACGATGACGATGTCGGCCTCCGCGCGCATCCGCGCGAAACTGTCCAGCACGGCGCCCAGCAGCTCGCGCTTGCGCGCCAGATACTCGGACGCCCGCGCCGAACCGACCACGCGGCCCTGCACCACCACCTGGGCGCCGACGTCGGTCTGCGGCTTCAGCAGAACCGGGTTCATGTGGACGCTCGACGCCACGCCGCAAGCCCGCGCCTGCAGCGCCTGGGCGCGGCCGATCTCGCCGCCGTCCGCCGTCACCGCCGCGTTGTTCGACATGTTCTGCGGCTTGAAGGGCCGCACCGTCAGGCCGCGCCGCACCAGCGCCCGGCACAGCCCCGCCACCAGCAGCGACTTACCGACGTCCGACCCGGTACCCTGCAGCATCAGCGCGCGCGCCATCGCCCTCACCCCTTGACGTTCATCGGCAGGCCGGCGATCACGAAGCGCACCCGCTCAGCCCGCGCCGCGACGCGCTGGTGCAGGCGCCCGGCGTGGTCACGGAAGGCGCGGGCCAGCGCGTTGTTCGGCACGATGCCCAGGCCGACCTCGTTGGAGACCAGCACCACCCTCCCCTCCGCCGCGTCGAGCGCCGCCAGCAGATCCGCCGTCGCGGCGTCCACGTCGCGTTCGGCGCCCAACAGGTTGGACAGCCACAGCGTCAGGCAATCCACCAGCACCGCCGCTCCTGGCAACGCGTGCCGGCGCAGCGCGCCGGGCAGGTCGAGCGGCTCCTCCACGGTGATCCAGTCCGGCCCGCGGTCCTCGCGATGGCGGCCGATGCGGGTGCGCATCTCGTCGTCCCAGGCCTCGGCGGTGGCGAGATAGGTCCAGGGTCCGGGGCATGCCGTCACCAGCCCCTCGGCATAGCGGCTCTTGCCCGAGCGGGCGCCGCCCAGCACCAGCGTCACGTCGGCAGCCATTGCATCCCCTTCACCAGCGACCGGGGATGCGTACCACCCTCACATCCGTCACGGGAAGCGGATCGTAAAGCTGGTGTCCTCACCGGGCGCGCCCGCCACCTCGATGCTGCCGTCAAGCTTCTGACGCACCACAAGTTGCGGACGATGTTGAGGCCCAGCCCGGTCAGCCGCAACGCGCTGCGCACCACCGCGGAGCAAAGCTCACCAGGGGGTGCCGTCACGATGGAAGAAGCGGCCGTCACGATGCTGGAGGTCTTCGTCGGGATAGTGCGCCTCATCGCCGGGCGTGCGGTCGCCGACCTCCAGATAGACGGCCGCGGCCGTGCCGCGATTGACCAGATGGTGGCCGTCCGCCCTGCCGGCGGGGAAGCCGGCACACATGCCCGGCCGCAACTCGCGCTCGCCCGCATCGGTGACAAGCACCAGGGTGCCTTCCAGCACGTAGATGAACTCGTCCTGCAGGGTGTGCCAGTGCCGAAGGGCCGACTCGGCGCCCGGCTCCAGCCGCGTCAGATTGACGCCGAAATTCTTCAGACCGAACGGATCGCCCAGCTTCACCTTGGCCCGTCCGGCCACGCGCGCCCGGTACGGCGCCGGATAGCCGGTGGCCCCGCGGTTCCCCTCCAGCGTGGTGGCGTCCAGGGCGTGCGGCCCCGCCGTCGCGGCGGCATCGGTGGGCATGATCCATCCCCTGCTGTTTGTTTAGTGTCCGCGCAATGTGCCCTGTGCGATGCCGCCCGTCAAATGCCTCCGTGGGTTGCGCGGCAGGTTCGGCGAAAGCTAGGCTGTCGGGACGGCGCCGGGCGACAGCTGTTGAGGCGTTCATCGCCCAACGGCGGCGCGTCACATCGAACCGGGGAACACGATGGAGCAGGACGTCCGCATCGCCTCTCTCGGACTGGCGGGAACCCTGACCTTGCCGCCGGGTTTCCGCGCCGTCGTCCTGTTCGCGCACGGCAACCGCAGCGGACGCGACAGCCCGCGCAACCGCCACGTCGCCGCGGCGTTGCGCGCGGCCGGGTTCGGCACGCTGCTGTTCGACATGCTGACGCCCGAGGAGGCGCAGGACCGCACCAACGCGGTCGACGCGCACCTGCTGGCCGAGCGGATGCTGTTGGCCACCCAGTTCCTCTGCGACCATCCGGCGGTGGGCGGTCGGCCCATCGGCTATTTCGGCGCCGCGACCGGCGCGGCGGCGGCATTGATCGCGGCGGCGCGGGCGGCGGAGCATCACCATGTGCGCGCCGTGGTGTCGCGTGGCGGGCGCCCCGACGTCGCCGAGGTGTGGCTGGACGGCGTCGCGGCGCCGACGCTGCTGATCGTCGGCGGCGAGGACCACACGGTGCTGGAGGTGAACCGGCAGGCGCTGAACGTGCTGCACGGCATCAAGGCTCTGGACATCGTGCCCGGCGCCGGTCACCTGTTCGGGGAGCCGGGCGCGCTGGACGCGGTCGCCGAGTCCGCCGCCGCCTGGTTCGACACCCACCTGACGCCGTAACCTCCGGGAACCGATGCCGAGACTGGAAATCCTGACGCGCCGCCCCGCCGGCCGCGCCAAGCCGACTCCGTTGCTGTTCGTGCACGGCGCCTATTGCGGCGCCTGGATCTGGGGCGCCAAGATGCTGGGCTGGTTCGCGGAGCGCGGCTGGGCGGCGCACGCCGTCAGCTTGCGCGGCCACGGCGGCAGCGCCGGACGCGACCGCATCCGATTCCACACGATGGCGGATTATGTGGACGACGTGCTGGAGGCGTTCGACGGCTTCGACTCGCCGCCGGTGCTGATCGGCCATTCCATGGGCGGCATGGCGGTGCAGCGCGCTCTGCGCAAGCGCCGCGCGCCGGCCGGCGTGCTGATGGCGTCTGCCCCGCCGCACGGGCTGTGGGAGAGCAGCCTGTCGCTGGCCTTCCGCGACCCGTACGTCTTCCAGCAGATGGCGCTGCTCACCGCCTTCGGCGAGCAGGCGGTGGACCCCGAGGGCATCCGCCGGGCCATGTTCTCCGACCGCATGCCGCGCGCCGAGGCCCGGCTGTACGAGCCCTGCCTGCAGGAGGAGTCGCAGGCCGTCCTGCTGGACATGTACGGCTGGCACCCGTTCCCGCCGGTGCCGGACCGCGACATCCCGATCCTGGTGCTGGGCGCCGGCGAGGATCTGCTGGTCCCCACCGGCCAGGTGCACGCCACGGCGCGGGCCCTGGGCACCGAGGCGGTCATCGTGCCGGAGATGGGCCACACCATGATGCTGGAGCCCGGCTGGGAGCAGGTGGCGGAACGGATCGCGACGTGGCTGGAGGAGCGCCTATAGGCTGGCCTTCTGCGTCAGCACCAGCAAGACCTTGTCCTCCAACTGGTCCGGCGTGAAGGGCTTGGCAATGTAGGCGGTGACCTGCGCGGCGATGGCGCGCTCGACCGCCTGCAGGGTGGCCAAGGCGGTGACCATCAGGAAGGGCAACTCCGGCCGCGCCGCGCGGATCGACTTCAGCACCTCCAGCCCGCTCACCCTGGGCATCATCCAGTCGCAGATGATCAGGTGATAGCGCTGGTCATCGCCCTCGAAGCGTTCCAGCGCCTCCTGGCCGTCGCAGGCGAGGTGCACAGTGCCGACGCCGAGGTCGCGCAGCACCGATTCCACGTATATCCGCGGCCCCTCTTCGTCGTCCACCACCAACACGCGGAGCGCGCCCATGTCGATGAACGGCACGCCGATCATCGACAGCGACGCCTTCAGCCACGAGGCGCGGGCACCGCGCTCCTTGCCGGTCGGTGCGCTGAGCAGGAAGGTGCGGATGAAGCGCGGCCGGTGCACCTGCCGGTACAGCGCGCGGGCCACCGCCGTCCGGCTCTTGCCGACGCAGAAGGCGCCGTCGGCCGCCAGCTTGACCATGTCCAGCACGGTGTCCGGCGACGGATCGACCTTGGAGGTCAACGCCGCCAGCAGCCGGTGCGTGCGGATGAAAGCGTTTTGCGTCTCATCCACCAGCCCGGCCAGATACTCGCGATCCTCTGGCGCGAACGAGGAGTCCAGGACCATCTTCTGCACCTCGGCCAACCCCTTCAGCTTGTCGGTGCGCTCCTTCCAGCAGTCCAGCACGCGGCTGGTGAACTCGCGGCTGTCCAGATAGCTCTTGAGGTAGCCGTCGACCGCCTTCTTGGAGTTGGGGGCCAGCGGCATCGCCTGCATGGCGAACAGGGTGCGCAGCTTCTGGATGAAGCTGCGGCCCTTGACCATCTCGGGCAGCGTATCCTCGCTGACCAGCAGCGACATGCGCCGTTGGAACGCCGCCTCAGTCTTCGGGCCGCCCAGGTAGCCGTCGCCGGAGCGCAGCCGCTGCGCCATGGCGGCCAGCGTGGTCAGCTCGCGTTGCACCGTCTCGATGCCGAACAGGTCGCCGCCGTTGGTGGCGAAGCGGTCGGGCTTGGCCAGCTCACGCCGGAAGGCGACCATCAGCGCGTCGGCAATCTGTGGCATCGGCGCGCGGCGGACCAGCGTCTCTAGCTGGCGCAACGGCAGCGGCAGGGTGCCCGGCAGTTCGGCGTCGCCGGCGGCCAGCGCGACGATGGCCTCGACCAGCGGCACGAACGGCGTCTCCCCGGCCAGCGAGGCCATGCCGGATTCGGCGCGCAGGATCTCAGCCAGGAACTGGTCGACAGGAGCCAGCGCATCCGGGTCCTCGGTGGTGGAGGCGAGGTCCAGCAGCATCTCCGCCTTCTCGGCGAAGGTCCGCGCCGGCTGCAGGTGCAGCACCAGCGCCGCAGCGACCAGGAAGCGCCCGGTGAACGCGGCATCGCGCGACAGCACCTCGGCGATCACCGATCCATAGGTTTCTGGCGTGACCTCCGGGATCGGCCAGTCGCGCGTGCGGTCGCGGGTCTGCCGGGCGATCTCGTTGACCAGCGCGTTCAGCGTGCCGAGCTTGCGGCCCTGCGCGCGCTCGGCCTGCTGGATCATGCTGACGAACAGCGGATGGTTCGACAGCGCCGTCTGGTGCCGGGCGGAATGCAGCAGTTCGCCGGGCGTCAGCGCGTTCTCGTTGAGGAAACGCTCGCAGACGCGGCCAATCGCCTCGCGCCCCGGCGGCAGGTAGAACTCGTCGGCGGACTGGCAGACCAGCGCCTCGCCGGCCGCCTCCGGATCGGGGATGCCGCCGTGCGCCTCGTCGGGGGCCGTATCGGTGGTGAGGGTCACGGCGTTACTCCGACAGCAACTCGCGCACGGTTTGGACCAGCTTCTCCGGGCCGACCGGCTTCATCAGCAGTTGGGCGCCCGGGCGCGCGGTCAGCCCCTCCGCCTGGTCCCGCGATGCGTAGCCGGTGAGGAACAGCATGCGCAGGGCCGGATTACGCTCGTCCAGCGCGCAGGCCAGCTCAGGGCCGGTCATGTTCGGCATGGAAACGTCGGTCACCAGCAGGTCGAACAGCCCGCCGTGCTCGTCCCAGCGGGCCAGCGCCTCGACGCCGTCCGCCGCCTCGACCACCTTGCAGCCCGCCTCCTCCAGCGCGAGGCGCAGGTAGGAGCGCACCGACTCCTCGTCGTCCACCAGCAACACGGTGGCCTCCTCGCCCTCGGGCAGGCGCACCGCTTCGATGCCGGCCTCCCCGGCGGCCGGCGGTTCGGCGGCGGGCAGGTAGAACGTGAAGGTGGCGCCCTTGCCCGGCTCGGATTCCATCTCGACCACGCCGCCGGCCTGCTGCGCGGTGCCATAAACCATCCACAGGCCGAGGCCGGTGCCCTTGCCGGGCTCCTTGGTGGTGAAGAACGGCTCCCAGATGCGGTCGCGGATCGCCTCGGGCACGCCACAGCCGCTGTCGGCGACGCGGATCACCGCGTAGCGGCCGGGCCGCAGGGACTCGTGCCGCTCGAAGAAGCCTCGGTCGGGCTCGACCACGTCCAGCGTCACGTGCAGGGTGCCCCCCTTGGGCATGGCGTCGCGGGCGTTGAGGGCGAGGTTCAGGATCGCCTGGTTGAGCGTCACCGGGTTGGCGACGGCGTGCGCGTCGGGCGCCTGAATGTCCAGGTCGATGGCGATGCCGGCGCTCATCAGCGGCTTGAGGAAGACGCGCAGGTCGCGCACGAGGTCGGCCAGCGGCACCACCTCCATTTCCTCGCTCGCCTTGCGGCGGCTAAAGTCGAGCAACTGGGCGGTGAGCGCCGCGGCGCGGTCGGAGGCCTTGGCGATCTCCCGCACGCAGGTCAGCACACGCGCCTCGTCGCCCGGCGACCGCTCCGCCAGCCGGGCGAAGCCGCCGATGGCGGTCAGCATGTTGTTGAACTCGTGCGCGACGCCGCCGGCCATGCGGCCGACCGCCTCCATCTTCTGGGAGCGCTGCAGTTCCTCCTCCGCGCGGCGGCGTTCGGTGACGTCGTTCATCACCAGCAGCACGGCGGTGCCGCCCTGGTAGACCACGGGATAGGCGCCCAGTTCCAGGTGGCGGCGCTCGCCGGTCGGGCGCTGCGCCTCGCAGTCAACGCGCTGGGGCTCGCCGTCGGCGGCCATGATGAGGTGGGCCTCCAGTTCCGGCCCGTCCTGGAAGAAGCGCTTCAGCTCCGCCCCCTCCAGCCCGCCGAAGGAGGCGCAGCCGAGGACCGCTGCGGCCGAGGCGTTGGCGAAGCGGATCGCCGCGCCATCCCAGATGGCGACGCCGTAGGGCGCCAGCTCGATCAGCTGACGGTAACGGTTCTCGCTTTCCTGGAGAGCGGCGACGGTGGCCTCCAGCCGTTCGGTCTGACCGGCCAGCTCGTTCTCGCGCAGCTTCAGCTCGGTGATGTCCATCAGGATCTTCACCACGCCGCCGGCCCCGGTGGCGTGCTCGCTGATGCGGTACCAGCAGCCGTCGGACAGGCGGCGGTCGACCGGCGCGTCGTGCTGGAGGTGCCGGTTCAGGCGGTCGCGAACCCAGGCGCTGAGGTCGCCGCCGGAGTCGTAGCCGCCGCGCTCCGCCGCGACGCGCAGGATCTCCTCGAAGGTGACACCCGGCTCCAGGATGTCGGCAATGTTCGGATAGGCCTGCCGGTAGCGCTCGTTGCAGAACAGCAGCCGGCCGTCGGCGTTGAACAGCACGAAGCCTTCCGAGATGCTGTCCAGCGCGTCGTGCACCACCACCTGCATGAAGCGCGCGTCCATCAGCGCCATGGTCTCGACCGTGACGTCGAGCCCGCTGCCGCGGTAGCCGGCGAAGGCGCCGGTGTCGTCGGTCACCGGCTGGCCGCTGACGCGGAAGATGA
Source organism: Azospirillum sp. TSO22-1 (assembly GCF_003116015.1). Taxonomy (GTDB): domain Bacteria; phylum Pseudomonadota; class Alphaproteobacteria; order Azospirillales; family Azospirillaceae; genus Azospirillum. The sequence goes on along the minus strand of NZ_LGQZ01000014.1, from coordinate 23,821 downwards.
AGACCTTGCCGGTCTCCTCGTCCTGGTGGGAGATCTCCAGGTCGCGGAACGGCCGGCCGGCCTCAATGTCGGCGCGGTACTCGGCCCAGGTATCCGCGTCCTCGCACAAGGTGGCGAGGTCGAGCAGGGACTCGCCGAGCAGGGCGCGCGGGTCGCAGCCGACGATACCGGCCAGACGCTCCGACACGTAGGTGTAGCGGTGGTCCGCCCCGCTCTCCCAGAACCAGTCGGAGGCGGCCTCGGCGAAATCGCGGAAGCGCTGCTGGCTGGCCGCCAGCTCGCGGTTGGCGTTCTCCAGCGCGCGCGCACCACGGTCGATGGCCTCGGCGGTGCGGACGGCGCGGCGCACGGCGAGGAACGCCAGCCCGGCCACCGCGATCACCACCGTGCCCAGCGCCGCCGCCACCGGCGCGAAGACCGCCCCGTCCGGCCGCCCGCCGGCCAGTGCCAGCAGCCCGCCCACCGCCGACAGGCCGAGCACGACGAGCAGCACTTCCGGCAACGCGATGCCGCGGCCGTGCGGAGGATGCGAACTGGTGGCGTCCACGGGGCGAATCCGGAGGCAGGGGGACAGGACGCCTGTGATAGGCCGGCAGCGGTTAAGATCGGGTTTCGGGCGGGCACACTTCCTTCTGGAACGAAGGATTCAGCGGTTCACCAGCACCAGGATCTTCTCCTCCAGATGCTCGGGAGAGAAGGGCTTGGCGATGTAGGCGGTGACGTCGTGCGCCAGCGCCTCCTCCACCGCGATCATGGTGGCCAGCGCGGTCACCATCAGGAACGGCATCTCCGGCCGTACGCTGCGCACCTGCTTGAGGAACTCCAGCCCGGTCACCCGCGGCATCTTCCAGTCGCAGATGACGAGGTCGTACAGCGTCTCCTGCCCGTCGAACGCCTCCAGCGCCTCGCGGCCGTCCTCGGCGAGGACGATGTCGGCGATGCCGAGGTCGCGCAGGATCATCTCGACGTAGGAGCGCGCCTGCGGCTCGTCGTCGGCCAGCAGGACGCGCAGCGTCGCCATGTCGCGCATCGGGATGCCCGCCGCCTGCAGCGTGCCGAAGAACGCGGCGAAGCGCTCGGCGCGGCGTTCGGTCTCGTCCTTGCGGCGCTGCAGGAAGGCGCGCAGGAAGGCGGTGGTGCGTACATGGAAGCCGACCAGCTCCCGCGCCGCGGCGGCGCACTTGCCCTCGGTGAAGGCGCTCTCGGCCAGCAGGGTGGCGTACTCCATCACCTCGTCCACCGTCGGACTGCGGTCCTTGGCGACGCGGACGAGGATGCGGTTGGTGCGCAGGTAGGTGGACTGGATCTCGTCCAGCATGCGCGCGTAGGTGTCCTTCAGCGCATCCGGCAGGCCGGAGCGCAGCAGGCGCGCCTGCACGTCGGACAGCGCCTTGATGCGCGCGCGCGGGGTGCGGGCGCTCTCGAACAGGCGCTGGGTGAAGTCGCGGTGGTCGAGGTGGGTGCGCAGCGCCGCCGTCACCATCGTCCGGCACAGGTCGCCGAACGCCGCGCCCTCGTAGGTCAGCAGGTCGAGAACGCGGGCGTAGTGGCTCTTGCCGCGCAGCGACATCTCCAGCCGGTCGCCGGTCAGGTTCTTCGCCGCCCGGCGGTCGAGCAGGCGCATGGTCCGCTCGCCGCCCATGATGGTGCCGCGCCCACGCAGCTTCACCGCCAGCGCCGCGGTCGCCACCAGTTCGTCCACGATGATCGAGGTGGCGCGCGGGTCGCCGCCGGTAAGCGGGCACAGCCGCTCGTCCCCCGCCAGCGCACGGTGCAGTGTGATCTCCAGCCCGCGCCGCGCCCCGCGCGCCTCGTGCGACGCGATGTAGGCGTTGAGGCGGCGGATCGCCGCCGGGGCGCGCGGGTGGGTCACCGTGTCGCCCCGCCACAGTTGCGCCAGCACCTCCAGCGAGGCGCGCAGCCCCTCCACCCAGCCGAACAGTTCACCCGCGCCGGCGTCGCTGGCCAGGATCTCGCCGACGATCTGGTCGAGCACCTCCTCGCCCAGCGGCGGCAGCGCGTCGCTGACCAGGGAGAGCAGGCGATCGAGCTTCATCTCCCAGCCGGTGCATCCGGCGAGCCAGCTTGCCACCAGCGCGTCCACCGCGTAGCGGGCGGCGAAGCCCCTGGTGGCCTGGGCGATCTTGGAGACGGCGCTGGCAAAGGTCCGCGCGTCGAAGGCCGGCGCGTCACCGCGGTGGGCGCGCTGCGCGGTAACGGCCAGCACCTCGCCCTCCAGCGCCGCCAGCTCCTCGCGCCGCTGCGCGGCGGTGCGGCGGCCGGGCAGCACCTGGGCGTGGGTCACGCGCTCCAGCACGAGGTCGTGGCGGCGCCACTCGCGGAACGCGCGCTGCGGCTCGACAGTGTGCAGCAGCTCGGTGGGGGTGATCCGCCGCGCGTCGAGGAACTCACCCAACTCCTCCGCCATCTGGAAGCGGCTGCGCGGGGCGTACAGCTCCTCCAGGGTCAGGCAGACGTTCAGCGCCGCCTCGTCGCCCTTCGGCTCGGCGCCGAGTTCAACCAGCAGCGCGTCGACGTCGTAGCTGTCGACCATATCGGGCAGCGAGGCGGGGCGTTCGAGGGGAGCCATCAGACCACCAGCGCGTGCACCTTGTCGGCCAGCTCGTCCGGATTGATCGGCTTGTGCAGGAAGACCACGCGCCGGACGTCCGCCAACAGGTCGTCGAGGTTCTCCTTCTCGGGCGGGTAGCCGGAGATCAGCACGATGGGCAGGTCCGGGTTCTCGCGGCGCAGCGCCCGCGCTGTCTCCGCCCCGCCCATGCGCGGCATCACCAGATCGGTCACCAGCAGATCGAACGCCCCGGCGTGCGCCTGGAACGCCTCCAGTGCCTCGGCGCCGTCACCGGCGCAGAAGACGCGCATGCCCATGTCCTCAAGCGTCAGACGGATGAAGTCGCGCACCTGCTCCTCGTCCTCGACCAGCAGGACGGAGGCGGCCATGGACAGGCCGTCGTCCGCCTCCCCGGCATCGAGGTCGAAAAGGTCGGCGGCGGGCGATGCGCCGCCGTGCGCCGGCAGCCACAGGGTGAAGGAGGTGCCCTGCCCCGGTTCGGACTCCACCTCCACCGCCCCGCCAGCCCGCGTCACCGTGGAGTAGACCAGCGACAGGCCGAGGCCGGTGCCCTCGCCCAGCTCCTTGGTGGTGAAGAACGGCTCGAAGATGCGGTCCTGCACCTCGGGCGCGATGCCGGTTCCGGAGTCGCGCACGGTGATGGTCACGTACAGGCCGGACCGGAGGTCGGCGTGGCGGGCCAGCACGGCGGCGCCAGCCGCCATCCGGTCCACTGTCACCGCGATGCGCCCGCCGTCCGGCATGGCGTCGCGGCCGTTGATGGCCAGGTTCACCAGCGTCTGGTGCAGCAGCGCCGGCTCGATCAGCACCACCGCGTCGGGGTCGCGCACCGTGACGTCCACGGAATAGCGCTCGCCGAGGATCGGGCGCAGGAAGCGGCGCAGGTCGTCGAGTTGGGCGGCCACGCGCACCGGCTTCGCCGCCTCCGGCCGGCCGGCGCGGCCGAAGCTGAGCAACTGGCTGGTCAGCCCGGCGGCGCGCTCGGTGGCCTTGACGATCTCGGTCAGGCACTGCGCCACGCGTGCCCGGTCGTTGGGAGCGCGCCGCGCCATATGCGCGAAACCACCGATGGCCGTCAGCATGTTGTTGAACTCATGCGCAATGCCGCCGGCGAGCTGGCCGATCGCCTGCATCTTCTGCGCCTGATGCAGCGCGCGCTCCGCCTGTTTGCGCCGGGTGACGTCGTTGAGCACCAGGAGCCACGCCGGGGCCCCGTCCACCGCGAAGGCGTGCACGCCGACCTCGACGTCGCGATGGGTGCCGTCGGGCACGGCAACATGCGCCTCCACCGGCCCTTCAGGTACCGCGTCGGCGCCCGGCGGCGGCAGGACGGCGAACAGCCGCTCACCACCGTCCAGCAGCGGCATCCCGGCCATCGTCGCCGCGTCGGCGGTGCCGAGGATGCGGGCGGCGGCGCGGTTGGCGAAGCGCACGCGCCCTCCGTCCCACACCACGATGCCGTAGGGCGCCATCTCGACCAGCCGGCGGTAACGCTCCTCGCTGTCGGCCAGGGCCTGCTCGTGCCGTTTCAGCTCGGTGATGTCAGTGAGGATCTTGACGATGCCGCCGGAGCGGGTGGCGTGCTCGGAGATCCGGTACCAGCGCCCATCGGCCAATTGGTGGTCGGACGGTGGGCCGGCGCGGGTGTGGCGCCACAGGCGCTCGGCGATCCAGCCCGAGGGGTCGGTGACGTCCCGCCCGGCGGCGCCGCGCTCGACCGCCTTGTGCAGCAGTTCGGCAAAGCGAACGCCCGGACGCAGCAGGTCGGCCAGCAGCGGGTAGGCGTCGCGGTAGCGCTCGTTGCACACCACCAACCGGCCGTGTTCGTCGAACAGCACGAAGCCTTCGCTGACGCAGCCGATGGCGTCGGCCAGCAACTCGCGCATGCGCACCGCCTCGCACGACCCCGCCGGGGGCGCCGGGCAGGAGGCCGCCTCGTCGTCGAGGCACGCCACCGCGTCGTCGTGCAGCAGCACCAGCCGGCGCGCGTTGTCGAGCAGCCGCCCGCCTTCCGCGGTCAGCCGCAACCCGGCGGTGCCGTAGAGGAACAGCGGCTTGCCGAGGCTCTCCTCCAACCGGCGCAGCCGGTCGGTCAGGGCGTCTTCGGCGAGGGAGAGGTCGGTGGCCGCCGCAGCGATGGACCCACGGTCCACCACCGCGAGGAACCCGCGCAACCAGGCGATGTCGAGGTCGGGCCGCTGCATGGCCCTATCCAACCATCGGGCCGCGCCGACCGCCAGAGGTTTATGCTGCGAAGCTTATCCGGCGCGCGCCGGGAAATGGTGGTGCCCGTGGTCGCACTGGCCGCGGGCGTGCTTGGAATCGCAGCTCTCGCCGGGGACCAGCCCGATCCAGGCGTTGAGAAGGTTCGGGTCGAAGCCGGCCTCGCGTCGGCCCTCGGCCTCCAGCAGCGGGCGACGGATCAGCGTCGCGTCGGCGATCATGGCGTCGAGCGCCGCCTCCTCGCCCAAAGCGTCGGGATCGACCGCGCCGCTCTTGACCGCCGGGGCGCGGCGGTTGAACCACTCGTCCACCGGGCGGTCGCCGAAGAACGGCCGCAGCGTCGCGCGCGTCCAGCCCTGCGCGGCCAGATCGCGCGCGTCGATCCGGTGGCCGGCCGCCACCAGCTGCTGCTTCTGCCGGACGTTCGCCGGACAGTCCGCCAACCCGTAGAAGATCACCTCGGCCATGGCTCGCACTCCGTTGGAATTGGAATCGTTCCAGGGAGCATGCCGCGACGGGATGCCGCATCGCAAGAGAAATAACCACATTTCATGAATGGCTATTTTCTGTGCAGCACGGCTTCCGCAAGGACCGCTATCGAGCGGAAGGACAGACATATCCCAACACCGTCATGCCCGGGCTTGTCCCGGGCATCCACGCACCTGGACCTTTGCAAGAGCCGTGGTCGTGGATGGCCGGGTCAAGCCCGGCCATGACGATGAAGAAAGGAATGACGTGCCGGGTTTCCGCTCTATGCAATCACTTCACCAGCGTCTGCGCCTTCTCGACGAAGGTGTCGGTGTAGGCCTTGCTGACGTCGATCGGCGCGCCGGCGACCGCCGGGTCGAAGGCCTTCAGCACCTTGTAGGCGACCTCGGCCCCCTCGCGGGTAAAGCGGCCGTCGGGCGAGTAGGTTGGCTTCGAGTGCAGGAAAGCCGACTTGTACAGGTCCTTGTTGCCGAGGAAATACTCCTCCGGCAGCACCTTCACCACGTCGTCGGCGCTCGCCTTGTCCAGCCACTTCAGCGTCCTGACGAAGACGTTGACCAGCGCCTGGGTGGTGTTCGGGTTCTGCTGGATGAAGTCCGGCTTCAGGTACAGCACCGCGGCCGGGTACTGGCCGCCGTAGACGGTCTTCGTGCCCTCCAGCGTGCGGGTGTCGGCCATGATGCTGATGTCGCCATCGTTCTCCAACTGGCTCATGACCGGGTCGAGGTTGGAGATGGCGTCGATCTCGCCGCGCTTGACCGCCGCCACCGCGCTCGGGCCGCCGCCGACGCCGATGAACGCCACATCGTTCGGCGTCAGGCCGTTCTGCGTCAGCAGGTAGTTGACCATGAAGTTGGTGGAGGAGCCCGGCGCCGTGACGCCGATCTTCTTGCCCTTCAGGTCCTTCACGTCCTTGATGGTGCCGGCCTTCTTGACCGAGGCGAGTACAATGCCGGGGAAGCGGCCAAGCTCGACCACCGCGACGATGGGCTGGTTCTTCGCCTGCATCTGGATGGTGTGGTCGAAGGCGCCGGTCACCACGTCGGCCGAACCGCCGACCAGCGCCTGCAGGCTCTTGGCGCCGCCGCCGAAGTCGCTGATCTCGACGTTCAGCCCGGCTTCCTTGAAGTAGCCGAGCCGCTCCGCCAGCGTCAGCGGCAGATAGTAGAGCAGCGGCTTGCCGCCCACCGCCAGCTTGAGGTCCTTCTTCTCGATCTGCTGGGCGCCGGCAGAGCCGGCTCCCAGGAGCAGCCCCACCGCCGCGGCGGCGATCATCGTGGCGAAACGCATTCCTGTCCCTCCCTTTCCTTGAACCTTACCCCTGCGCGCCGGTGGTGTGCGCCTCCTGCGGGCGCCAGTGCAGCAGGCGCTTCTCGATGACGGTGACGACGGCGTCGATGACGATCACGAAGATGGTCAACACCAGCATGCCGGAGAACACGCCGACCGTGTCGAACACGCCCTCCGCCTGATGGATGCGGTAGCCGAGGCCGGCGGCCGAGCCCAGGTACTCGCCCACCACCGCTCCGACCATGGCGAAACCCACCGCCGTGTGCAGCGACGAGAACACCCAGGCCAGCGCCGACGGCAGATAGACGTGGCGCAGCAGGTCGCGTGAGCTGGCGCCCAGCATGCGGGCGTTGGCGAGCACCACCGGGCTCACCTCCTTGACGCCCTGGTAGACGTTGAAGAAGACGATGAAGAACACCAGCGTGACGCCCAGCGCCACCTTCGACCAGATGCCCAGCCCCAGCCACAGCATGAAGATCGGCGCCAGCACCACGCGGGGCAGCGCATTGACCGCCTTGATGTACGGATCGAACACCGCCGACACCAGCGGCGCCCGGGCGAACCAGAAGCCGAAGACGATCCCCGCCACCGTGCCGATGGCGAAGGCCAGCAGCGTCTCCAGCAGCGTGATGTAGAGGTGGTACCAGATCACCCCGGAGGCGAAGTCCTTCCACGTCCGCTCCAGCACCGCCAGCGGCGTGCCGAAGAAGAACGGGCTCATGATGTTGGTGGCGGTCAGCACGTGCCAGAGCAGGAAGAATCCCACCAGCACGAAGGACTGCAGCAGCAGGATCACCGGGCGGCCGGGCAGGCGCTTGGGTCGGGGGGTGGCGGCCATGATGTCCCTGCCCTCACTGCAGCTTGGTCTGCGCGTAGCCCTTCAGCACCTCGTCGCGGAGCTGGGACCAGATCTCGCGGTGGAGGTCGAGGAAACGCGGGGTCATGCGGATGTCGGCCACGTCGCGCGGCCGGTCGATGTCGATGCGGTACTCGCCGATCAGGCGCGCGCCCGGCCCGGCCGACAGCACCAGCACGCGGTCGGACAGCGCGATCGCCTCCTCCAGGTCGTGGGTGATGAAGACCACCGACTTGCGGTCGGCCGACCACAGGTCGAGCAGCTCGTTCTCCATCAGCTGCCGCGTCTGCACGTCGAGCGCGGAGAACGGCTCGTCCATCAGGATGATCTTGGGATCGACGATCAGCGTCTGCGCCAGCGCCACGCGCTTGCGCATGCCGCCGGAGAGCTGGTGCGGGAAGCGCTCGCCGAAGCGGTCCAGCCCGACGCGGGCCAGCCACGGCCGCGCCCGTTCCCGCGCCTCGGCTCGCGGCACGCCGCGGAACTCCAGCCCGGCCGCCACGTTGTCGAGCGCCGACTTCCACGGCATCAGCGCGTCGGCCTGGAACATGTAGCCGGCGTGCGGATTGATGCCGTGCAGGTCCTCGCCGAACACCACGGCGCGCCCGGCGCTGGGGGCCAGCAGGCCCGCGATGACGTTGAGGATGGTGGACTTGCCGCTGCCGGTCGGCCCGACGATGGAGACGAACTCCCCGGTGCCCACCGTGAAATGCACGTCCCGGACCGCGGTGTAGACCGCGCCCTTCTCGTGCGCGGAGGCGAACGAACACGTCACGCCCTCGATCGCCAGCGCCGGATGGGGCGCGGGCGGGGCTGCTCTGGCAACGGACATCGGGCGGCGTCTCTTCCCTGTTCGGAACTCTTTTGCGGCGATGATGACCGAGCGAGGCCGGCCCCGCAAGCCCCGGCACCCCCGTACGCTTCCGCTGCAATGCGGAAATGCAGCGCTTGAAGTCAACGGCCGCTGTCGCCTAGTGTGTCAATAAGCCGTTGCGCAGCGCAAAACGCGGCGGTGAAACACCATGTCCATGGTTTCTTTATCCCATCAAAATCCTATCGTTCCGGTGGACTTCTTTAGCGCATTGTTTCGGAAAACTCTTGGTCGCCGCCACCTACCTCTTTCGGGCACGGGTCGCGTTAACCATTCCGTTAAGCTTTCCCCGCCAATGTCCGTCCGTCGCAAGGAGGACTGGATGTTGGTTCGCGCTTTCACCCGCATGATCGCCCTGACCGCGCTGCTGACCGTGTGCCTGAGCGATGCCACGATGGCCGGTTCTGGGAGCGGCTCCGACGCCGACGCCGGCGCGATCGCCCGCACCGGCGGCGCTCCTGCCCTCCCCGACGCCATCGTGATCCAGACCGTCGCCGACGGTACCGCCGTGCTGCGCATTGACGGCATCATCACCAAGGGTGTCGAACAGCGCCTGACCGACGCCGTGCAGGCCCTGCCCCGCGCGCTGCCGCTGGTGATCGAGTTGGCCAGCCCCGGCGGCTTCACCTCAGCCGGCTACCGCATGATCGACCTGATCCTCGCCGAGCGCGAGAAGGGCCGCCCCATCGCCACCCGCGTGCGCGGCGGCGAAGCGTGCGAGAGCATGTGCGTCGGCGTCTTCCTGGCCGGCTACCCGCGCTACGCCGCCCCGAACGCCGAGTTCATGGTGCACGCGCCGCGCATGGCCGAGGACGGCCGCATGACGCTGCGCACCACCACCACCATGGTCAGTCGCTTGGTGTCGCTGGGCGCCTCGCAGGGTTGGATCGAGCAGGTCCGCGCCGCCGGTGGCTTCTCCGGCACCGTGGACTACCGCGAGACGGCCGGCGCGCTGTCCGCCGCTGGCGCCAACGTGGTCACGCACCTGATCCACTGAGCCTGCGTCCAACGCGAAAGTACCGCAGCACCGCTTGCGCTTTCGCAATGACTTTGCACAGCATACAATCTATCATCGTGGCAATTCCGTAGCGTTTAAAATGCCTCGAACGGCTGCGCGCCGTTCGGGAGCGACACGCAGCAGGAGGGTGCCATGACGTGCTGGTTCAGCCGGTGTCTCGTTCTGGGTGCGATGGTTGGCGGGCTTTCCGTCGGGTCGGTGGGACAGGCGCTCGCCCAGGAGGCGGCGTCTCCGGCGCGTGAAGTGGCGCCCGAGCGGATGATGACCCTGCAGGAGCGCGCCGCCGTGCGCGAGCGGATGCGCAACGCGCAGACCCCGCAGGAGCGCGAGACCATCATGACGGAGACCATGGGCAAGATGCGCCAGCGCGCCGCCGAGAACGGCGCCGTGATGACCGAGAACGGCGGCCAGCGGATGCGCAACGGCAATGGCGAGATGGCGGCGGAAGCCGGCGCCGGGCGCTCCGAAATGGCACCGCGGACCGAGAATGGTCCGGGCAAGATAATGCGCCCGCGGCCGCCGGCTGCTCCATAACGGCCCCGCATGCGATCGGTCAAAGTGTGTGCCGGGCTTCTGGCGGTCGCTCTCGCGGCTGCCAACCCCGTCGTGGCTGCCGCGCAGGCGGTCAACGCCCAGGCGGTGCCGACCTATCGCACCATACCGCTGCTGACGGATTCCGAGGCCGCGGGCGTGGGCTGCGGCATCGGCATGGCCGTGGCGGGCGCGGCGACCGCTTACTTCATGGGCGGCGCAGCGCTGGCGGGCGGCGCGGCCGGCCGCATCCTGCCCATCCATGTGCTGGAAATCGGCGCCGCCACCGCCTTCCTCCTGTCCAGCGCCTGCTACGTCGGGCAGGTCATGACGCCGTTCGGCACGCTGATGTACAACAGCCTCACGGTCTCCGAGGAACCAGGGTCGTAGGCGTCGGCCCGGGCCGGCATCGAGCCCGAATGGAAAGGCCCGCTTCGTGGCGGGCCTTTTTCCGTCACTGCTTCGGCACGAGGGTCAGCCTCAGAATACTGACCGCCGCCACCAGGGTGCCGATCTCGGCCACGGTCGCCAGCCACTCGGGATGGAACACGATCCCCAGCGGCATGATCAGCAGGAACGCGAGACCAAGGAAGGTCAGGTACGACTCCCGGCGGCGCCCCACGGTTCCCTCGACGTTACCCTGCTCCTCCACAACCGTTGCTTGGTACACGCCGATGACTTGGTCGGTCACAATCTATCTCCATTATTTGAATATGGACTTAGCAAAATCACTCTAAGCCCATCCAAACACGGAGAAGAATCTGTAATACCTGCCATATTCTCGACGCATAGTGCTCTTGATGCTTATCAAAAACACTATGCTACATCTTTTGATTGTTTCGGCAAACCTTACACGCTTTCGGTCAGACGCCGCGCGATCTCCGGCATCATCGCCGCATCCACGTTGGCGAAGGCGAAACGCAGGTAGGCCTCCTGCCCCGGCCCGAACATCGGCCCTGGCAGGCAGAGGATGTTGTGGCGGTCGGCCATTTCCCGCGCCACCTCCGTCGCCGGCCGCCCCGGGAACGGATGGCGGACGAAGGCGAAGTAGGCGCCGATGCTGACAATCTGGTAGCCGGTGCGGCCATCCCCCATGGCCTCCTGGAAGGCGGTGATCCGCGCGGCGATGTCGGCGCGCCGCTCGGCCACCCAGCCGGACAAGTGGTCCAGCCCGTAGAGCGCCGCCTTCTGCCCGATGTGCGGTGCGCAGATGGCGAGGCAGTCCAGCACCTTCATCGCCTGCTCCAGCAACTCCGGCGCCGCGACGATCGCCCCCACCCGGTAGCCGGCGAGGCTGTACACCTTGGAGAAGCTGTAGAGGTGCACCAGCGTCTTCCCCCAGTCCGGCCGACGGAACAGGCCGTGCGGCGCGTCCTCGCGGATCGGGAAGTCGCGGTAGGTCTCGTCCAGCAGAAGATGGATTCCCCAAGCGGCGCACAGGTCGTGGAAGGCCGCGATGGTCTGGGGCGGAGCGATGGCGCCGGTCGGGTTGTTCGGCGTGATGAGGACCACGGCCTTGGTGCGCGCGTCAATCAGCCGCTCGGCGTCGGCCGGGTCGGGGACGAGACCGTTCTCCGGACGGCAGGGCAACGGCCGGACCTCGATACCCAGCATGTCCAGCGTCATCTTGTGATTGAAGTACCAGGGTGCCGGCAGGAGAACGTTGTCGCCAGGCTTGGCCAGCGTCATCACCGCGACGACGAAGGCCTGGTTGCAGCCGGCGGTGATCATCACCTCCTCCGGCCTCACCGGCCCGCCGTACAGCTGGCTCGTACGGACGGCCAGCGCCGAGAGCAGCGGCGGGATGCCGGCGATTCCCGTGTAGCGGGCGGTGTCGTAGGCGTCGACCTGCTGCGCTAGGTGCGCGCGCAGCTCTTCCGCGGGAGCGTAGCCGGGCACCGCTTGGCAGAGGTCGATCAGCGGCTTGTCGGCCGGGAACACGCGGCCTTGGACCCAGCTCCACGCCTCGGCGATGGGCGGCGCTTCGACCGCGGAAACGAACGGATTCACTTACACTCTCCCCTTCCGCGCGCCCACGGCCTCGGCCATCAGGCACAGGATCTCGAACATCATGGTGGCGCCGACCAGCGCGGTGACGCCGCTCGGGTCGAAGGGCGGTGCCACCTCGACCACGTCGCCGCCCGTCAGGTTCACCCCGCGCAAGCCGCGCAGCATCTGCTGCGCCTGGGCGGTGGTGAAGCCGCCGATCTCCGGCGTGCCGGTGCCGGGCGCGAAGGCCGGGTCCAGGCAGTCGATGTCGAACGTGAGATAGCACGGCGCCTCGCCAACCACCTTGCGGATCTCGGCGACCACGCCGGCCGTGCCCAGTTCGAACGCCTCCTCGATGAACAGGATCCGCACGCCGGCGTCACGCGCGAAGTCGAGGTCGTGCAGATCGAACATCGAGCCGCGGATGCCCACCTGGATCATCCGCTTCGGGTCGAGCAGCCCCTCCTCGATGGCGCGGCGGAAGGGCGTGCCGTGCGTCAGCTTGGTGCCGCCGAAATAGCTGTCAGTCGTGTCGGAGTGCGCGTCGAAGTGCACAAGCCCGAGCGGCGTGCCATCGAACAGGCCGCGCAGGATCGGTAGCGTCACCATGTGGTCGCCGCCGGCCGACAGCGGCAACGCACCGGCCTTGCGCACCGTGCTGTAGAAGTCCACCACCCGGTCCATGGTCTCGTCCATGTCGCAGGGGTTGACGCTGACGTCGCCGAGGTCGGCGATGCGCGCCAGTTCGTACGGGCAGACCCGCGTCTGGTGGTTGACGCGGCGCATCAGGCTGGACTGGTTGCGGATCTCGCGCGGGCCGTGCCGGGCGCCGGGGCGATTGGTGACGCCGGCGTCCCACGGCACGCCGATCAGCGCGATGTCAACCTTCGCCGGATCAGCCACGTACGGCAGGCGCATGAAGGTCGGCAGCCCGCTGAAGCGCGGGTACACCGCCACATCGAGCGGTTCGAAAAAGCCCTGTCCCTGGTCCATCCCTCGTCATCCCGTTGTCCGGTCTTACCAGCCATGGTGACCGGTTCATCGTCCCCCCGCAAGAGAGCGGCAACCAAAGCCCCACCCCGGCTGTCTTACCCGGTGACGGATCGCTGCGCGCGGAGGACGTCATGCTCTACACGGCCCTGGCCATTGACTACGACGGCACGCTGGCCGACGCGGGCTGCGTCTCCCCCGCCGCGCTCGACGCACTGAACCGGCTGAAGGGGGCGGGGTTCACGCTGGTCCTGGTCACCGGCCGCACGCTGGAGAGCCTGCGCGCTGCCTTCCCGGAGATGGCGCTGTTCGACCGCGTCGTCGCCGAGAACGGCGCGGTGGTGCACCGCCCCGACACCGGCGACAGCACCCTGCTCGGTCCCCCGCCGCCCGTCGAGGCCATCGAGGCGCTGCGCCGCAAGGGCATCCCACTGGAGGTCGGGCAGGTCATCGTCGCCAGCCGCATACCGCACGAGAAGACGATGATCGATACGTTCCGCGAACTGGCGCTCGACAACGCCGTCGAGTTCAACAAGGGCGCGGTGATGGTCCTGCCGGCCGAGCTGACCAAGGCGACGGGCCTGCAACTCGCCTTGGATGAACTGCAGCTGGAGGCGTCCAAGGTGATCGGCATCGGCGACGCGGAGAACGACCACTCGTTCCTGGCGCTGTGCGGCGCCAGCGTGGCGGTGGCCAACGCCATCTCCTCGGTACGCGAGGACGCCGACCTGGTAACACAGGGCGGTGCCGGCGACGGCGTGGTGGAACTGGCGAATTACCTGATCGCCGGCGACCTCCAGGCCCTGGCCCGGCGCCAGCGCGATCACGCGCCGCTGACCGCCTCCGGCCTGCGGCCGACGAGATCCTCGTAAACCGCCGGGTCGGTCGCCCCCTCGGTGCCGAACACCAGCACGCGGGCGTCCGGCGCCAACCCAAGCGCGGCGCGCGCCTCCGGGTCGGCGGCCGAGCACAGCAGCGCCGCCAGCCCGGCCACGCCGGACTCGCCGGCCACCAGCGGACGGTCACCGGCCGTGCCCTCGGCCAGCAGGCGCATGGTGGCGATCGCGGCGGAATCGTCGATGGTCATGAAATCGTCGGCGCCGCGCTCCAGGATCGCCCAGGCAAGCAGCGAGGGCTCGCCGCAGGCCAGCCCGGCCATCACCGTCTCCAGACTCCCCTCGGCGGCCGAGGGCCGGCCGGCGACGGCGCTGCGGTACAGGCAGTCGGCGCCGTGCGGCTCGACCGAGACGAAGCGTGGGCGCTGCCGCCCCCAGGTCTCCCACAGATGGCCGCACACCGCGGCCGGTAGCGCACCGACGCCGCCCTGCACGAAGACGTGCGTCGGTCGCTCGCTGGCGGGAAGCTGCGAGACCGCCTCCTCCACCATCACGGCGTAGCCCTGCATCACGTCGCGCGGCACGTCCATGTAGCCGGTGTAGGACGTGTCGGAGACGACAAACCACCCGTTCGCCGCCGCATCCGCCGCCGCCCGCCGCACCGCGTCGTCGTAAGTGCCGTCCACCCGCACGACACGGGCGCCGTACTCCGCGATGGCGCGCCGACGGCCTTCCGAGCATTTGGCCGGCACGTAGATGACGCAGCCGCAGCCAAACACCTGCGCGCCCCAGGCGACCGAGCGCCCATGGTTGCCATCGGTTGCGGTGGTGACGGTGAGGGTGCGGGTGATGGTGCCGTAGCGGCCGACCACGAGGTCCAGCGCCGTCACCGGCACGCCAGGCGCCCGCGCCGACACCTCGCGCGCCAGCAGGCGCAGCACCGCGTAGGCCCCGCCCAGCGCCTTGAAGCTGCCGAGCGCGAAGCGCGCGCTCTCGTCCTTGTACCAGAGCCGGTCGATCCCAGCCGCGCGGGCCAGCCCCTTCAGTGAGCGCAGCGGCGTCGGCGCGTAGCCCGGCCACGCGGATATCTCCTTGCGCGCCTCCTCGAAGGCGGCGCGGCTGAGGATGGCGCGTTCGGACGGACCATAGGCCCGGTCCTGGTCGGCCCGCGGGTTGTGAAAGACGCGGGGCGAGCAGGGCGGCAACAGGTCCGGCATCGGCGGCTCCTCCTGGACTTTGCCGCACGAAACCAGAGCCGGGACACTGCCGTCAAGCGACGCCTAGCCTGACGCGGCGGACAACTCGTCGCGGGGCACCGAAGGGGCCGGCGGCGCCGTCGCCTCGACCGCCTGGAATCGCTCCAGGATGCGGTAGGCGTGCTCCGCCCCCTTCGGCACGACCCAGGAATCGCCGGGGCGCAACTGAATCACCTGCCCCTCGATGTGCAGTTCGGCCCGGCCGCCGATGACGAAGCCGACCGTCTCGTAGTCGCGCCGCGCGGCCGGCGCCTCGCCGCCCGGCGCCACGTCCCATAGGCGCATCGCCACGTGCTTGCCGGACGCGAGGTGTTTCCGCCCCGGCGCGCCGGAGGGCGCCTGGGCGGTGTCGAGCTTTTTCGCGGTGCTCTCGGCGGTCATCGCTCCCTCCTGGCATTCCCTGCCGCCCAAACCAACACGGGAACACCCGGCAGGGTGCCACAGCGCCCCACCCGCTGACGCCAGCCGCGGATGCGCCAAGCGCGTCCCCAAAGGAT
This sequence comes from Azospirillum sp. TSO22-1, assembly GCF_003116015.1. Classification (GTDB taxonomy): domain Bacteria; phylum Pseudomonadota; class Alphaproteobacteria; order Azospirillales; family Azospirillaceae; genus Azospirillum. The sequence goes on along the minus strand of NZ_LGQZ01000014.1, from coordinate 8,382 downwards.
TACCCCGAAACGGAAGCAGTCCGAAGGGCGGAAACGACGCTGCTCCGCCCTGTCGTTGGTAATAGCCCGTCGAGATCAAGACACAGCAATACGTTCACAGCATTGCCACCACCCAACCACCAACACTTTTCTCCCAATTAGAAATTAGAACACACAATGAGAACGCATACATAGATCTGAAACCGTAACTCCCCGATGTGAACCTGCCCATAAGATGAATAACTCTCATCTGCGCTTCATCCAGGAGTACAGAAGACTGGAACCTTCCCGTATTCGACATGTTCCGCCCCTCGGATCGCGCAGACGGTCTGCTTTGGCAAGCACGGGAGGGGGACCATGCAGTGGGACATGACGAGGGATCCAAAGGGACTCCGCCTCGCAACGGCCACTGGTCTGGCCTTGGCGCTGACGCTCCTCTCCCCCTCCGTCACCGGCCGCGGCATGCCGTTTCCCCTCTGCCCGAACGCCCCGTTCACCGACTGCGAGGAGGAGGCGCTCGTGCCCGTGCCCGAGGGGTCACTGGTGGAGGAACTCGACCAATTGGTTCGGATGGCCCTGCTGGAGACGCCCCCGCCATCGGCGTTCGAGCAGACCGGCAAGGCATCGTGGTATGGGCCGGGCTTCCACGGCCGCAAAACGGCCAGCGGCGTGCGCTTCAACCAGCACGCCCTGACGGCAGCGCACCGCACGCTGCCGCTTGGCACCGCGGTAAAGGTAACGAACCTCGACACCGGGCGGACGATCCAGGTGACGATCAACGACCGCGGCCCCTACATCGACGGCCGGATCATCGACCTGTCGCGCCGCGCCGCGGCGGAACTGGGCATGGAGGAGGCCGGCCTCGCCCCGGTGCGGATCGAGACGCTGGACGGCGAGCGGCCCGCCGAGGTCGCGATGAAGCGCGGCAAGGAGGTCGAGGTGGCGGAGCGTCCCGACGAGCGTTGACGCTCAGCGCTTCCACTCGCGGCTGGACTTGATGAAGTCGGTCAGGGTGACGCCGATCTTGTCGTCGACGATGACCACCTCGCCACGGGCGACCAGCACGCCCTCGACGTAGACGTCGGTCGGGTCCTTGAGGTGGCGGTCGAGTTCGACCACGGCGCCGCGGCCGAGCTTCAGCAGGTCGCGCACACGCAGCATGGCGGTGCCGATCACCACCTTGATCTCCACCGGCGCGTCGCCGATGGCGAAATTGCCCGCGTCTTCCCCGCCGGAGGAACCGGAGCCCAGCAGGTCGTCGATGTCCGTCATGGCTCGCCGAAGGATTTGGCCGTGTCGATCAAGGTTTAACCCTAACGGGCCACCCGGGCAACGAAAACAGGCCGGCGGCGCTGCGACAACGAAGGGGCGTCAGGCCTTGCGCCGCCGCCGGAAGAGCCCGAGATCGGACCGCCGCAGCAGCCCCAGCACCACGACGGCCACGCCGTACACCACACCCCCCAGCCCGACCAGCAGCGCCAGCCCGGCCACCCGGAGAGGCAGGTCCACCGCCCCCAGCCAGGGCGCCAGCCGCTCCTGCCCGATCCACAGCGCCAGCCCCAGCGCGGCCGTCGCCACCGCCATGCGCGGCAGCGCGCGGGCCAGCCGGGCGTCGGCGCAGAACAGGCCCCGCCGGTGCAGCAGCCACGCCAGCAGCCCGGCGTTGATCCACGCCGCCACCGACGTCGCCACGGCCAGCCCGACCTGGGCCAGCGGCCCCATCAGCACCACCTTCAGCGCGACGTTGGCCAGCATGGCCACCACCGCCACCCGGACCGGCGTCGCCGTGTCGTGCCGGGCGTAGAAGCCGGACACCAACGAGCGGATCACCACGAAGGCCGGCAGCCCCAACGCGTAGGCCTGGAGCGTCAGCGCCGACTGCACGGCGTCGGTGTGCCCGAAGCGACCGTGCTGGAACAGCACCGACAGGATCGGCAGCGCCGACACCAGGAACGCCGCCGCGCAGGGCAGCGTCAGCAGCAGCGTGAACTCCACCGCGCGGTTCTGGCTCTCGACGGCACCGGCCTCGTCGCCGGACTTGATGCGACGCGCCATCTCCGGCAGCAGCACGGTGCCGATGGCGATGCCGATGACCCCCAGCGGCAGCTGGTTCAGGCGGTCCGCGTAGTACAGATACGACACCGCGCCGGTCGGCAGCAGCGATGCGATCAGCGTGTCGACGAACAGGTTGATCTGGGTGAGCCCGGATCCCAGCGCCGCCGGCCCGAGCACCGTCAGGAACCGCTTCACCCCCGCCGTCAAACGCGGCCAAACGAGGCGCAACACCATGCCCGCCTTGCGCGCGTCCCACACGAGGTAGAGGTACTGCGCCAGCCCGGCGACGAAGACGCCGATGGACAGCGCGTGGCCGACGGTGGGCATGAAGGGGGCCGCGGCGACCATGGCGACGATCAGGCAGACATTCAGCAGGATCGGCGCCGCCGCCGCCGCCGCGAAGCGCCCGACGCTGTTCAGCACGCCGGCCAGCAGCGATTCCAGCGACATGAACAGCAGGTACGGAAAGGTGATGCGGGTGAACAGCACCGCGAGGTCGAACTTCTCCGGCTCATCGGCGAAGCCCGGCGCGAACACCAGCATGAACTGCGGCATGACGACGATCAGCGCGATGCTCAGCACGCCCAGCACGAGCAGCAGGACCGCCTGCACCTCCTCGGCGAAGCGCTTCGCCCCCTCCCTGCCGTCCTGCACCAGCGCGGCCGAGAACAGCGGCACGAACGCCGCGCTGAACGCGCCCTCTGCGAACAGGGCACGGAAGTGGTTGGGCAGCCGCAGCGCCACGAAGAAGGCGTCGGCCACCGGCCCGGCGCCCAGCAGGGCGGCGGTGAGGATGTCACGCAGGAAGCCCAGCACGCGGCTGACCAGCGTCAGCCCGCCGACGGAGAGGATGTTGCGAAGCACGCGGAAAAAACCCCAAGGACTGTGCCGGCATGCGCCCGGCGCGGCGCATCCTACCGATTCCGGCTGTTTCGTCATCAACGAAGCGCGTTTAGGATCGCGCGTCTCGACAAAACGATGGACCGACCATGCCGCAGGGCCTTCCGCTCTCCTACCTCGAAGCCGGCGAGACCGTCGGCGGCACGCCGCTTCTGGTGCTGCACGGGCTGTTCGGCTCGGCGCGCAACTGGCAGACGCTGGCCAAGCGCTTCGGCGAGCGTCGGCACGTCTACGCGCTCGATCTGCGCAACCACGGCGGCGCGCCGTGGGCGCCGACCATGAGCTATCCTGAGATGGCGGAGGACGTGCTGCGCTTCCTCGACGACCGCGGCTACGCGCGCGCCGCGGTGGTCGGGCACTCCATGGGCGGCAAGACGGCGATGACGCTCGCGCTCCGCCACCCGGACCGGGTGGAGCGGCTGGTGGTCGCCGACATCGCGCCGGTGCGCTACACCCACACGCACGCCCCCTTCATCGCCGCCATGAAGCGCGCCGACCTGGAGGGCCGCACCCGCCGGTCCGAAGTGGACTCGCAGCTGGTCGACGCGGTGCCGGAGGCGCCGCTGCGTTCCTTCCTGCTGCAGAACCTCGTGCTGGAGAACGGCGCGTTCCGCTGGCGCATCAACCTGGACGCGGCCGGCGCGGAGATGGACTCGCTGATCGGCTTCCCGGACCTCGGCGACGCCCGCTACGAGGGGCCGACGCTGTTCATCGGCGGCAGCCGGTCCGACTACATCACGCCGGAGTACGAGCCGGAGATCCGCCGCCACTTCCCGAACGCCCGCATCGCGATGATTCCCGGCGGCCACTGGATCCACGCCGAACGGCCTGAGGAGTTCGCGGAGTTGGTCGAAGGCTTCATCTGACCGCAGAACGCAAACGGGGGCCTCTCGGCCCCCGTGCTCATCCGAAAACCGGATCGGTCGCTCAGAGCGCGCCCTGCTTGGCACCCTTGCCGCCGACGCCCGGCGTCTGGCGGAAGGCGTCCACGATGTACGGGGCGAGCGCCTGGCGCATGTTGCGCAGCCACTCGTGGATGATGATCAGCGAGCGCGACGCCACCGGCGGCGTCATGCCCAGCTTCACCAGGTCCTCGCGGGTCATCTGCGCCACCTGATCCAGGCGGTGGCCGGTCAGGCGGGCCCAGGCCGGCGCGGTGCACGGCGCCATGGAGATGACCTGGACGCCCTCGCGCTCCACCATCTCGGCCTTGCGGCGGGCGTAGTTGCTGTCCTCGAGCTGGCTGAACGGACCCGACGTGCCGTTCTCGACCAGCACGCGCCTGGCCTTGGGCGCGATGGTGGCGATGCGCTCCAGCGTCGCCATGCCGGTGGACAGCGAGGCGAGGTCCACGGTGACCGGCACCATGAAGGTCAGCCGTTCGCCGTCGCCGACGTAGTAGTCGAAGCCCGACACCTCGGCCCAGTTGAAGAACCACTGGCTGATGTTGCCGCCGAAGTCATAGAGGCGGCCGCCGCGCTGCAGCTCGGGACCGATCTGGTCCCAGAACTCGTAGAATCCGTCACCCGAACCCATCATGTTCATGAAGTCCTGGGTGATGCGGCGGTGCTCGACCACCTCCGGCCCGAACAGGCGGGCGAGGCGCTCGTTGACCTCGTACTCCACGACCTTGAGCTGAAGGCCTTCCAGCATGGCCGTCGCCATCAGGTGATGGGACAGCAGCGTCTTGCCGACGCCGCCGCGGTCGTTGAGGACGAAGATCGTACCCAGCATGGGATCGCCTTTCGAATGTCTGGTCGTCGTATCGATGAAGCCCGGCTGTTCCAGCGGGCGGACGGGAGGAAGCGGGCGCGCGGGCGGAGGAAGCGGTGGCGGCGCCAGGACCGCGTCCTCGGTGCGCGGCTCCTCCGGCTGGAGGAGCGGTTCGGGGGACGGTTCGTCAGCCGGAGCGGCGAGGACCGGTTCCAGGTCGGATTCCGGCCCGGACTCGGCGACATCGGCGACCGCCAGGGAGATGTCCGGCACCGGGGCGCCGGGGCGGCCGGAGGCCATGGCGGCACGATGGATGGCTTCCAGGGTTTCCGGCGAGGCTGGCTCACCCTCTTCGGCCGGGGCGTCGCCGTTGCGCATCTCGACGCCGACCAGGAAGAAGGCGGAGCGCAGGGTGACGGGGGAAATCGGCTGATCGCCGCGGGCGCTGATGCCGAGCTTGGCCAGCACGTCGGAGATCTGCGCCCACGACAGCCCGCGTTCGCGCATCAGGCTGATGTCGCCGTAGCTGTCGCGCACCGCCTGCATGGCGCTGCGGTTGCCCTGCGGGCGATCGGCAAGGAGCCGCTCGAGTTCCGTGCGATCGATCGACACCGTGGCTATCCGGACCTGACGAGGTTTGGGGGAGGCAAATCGGGGGCGGGACCGCGACCGAAGGAACCCTTCCCTTCGGCCGGCGAAAAATAGTACAAGCAACCGCAGGGCGCAAACGGTTTCCAGCACTCCGCAACGGGGTTAAACGTGTGACACGGTGCGCCCGGGGCTGAAGAACGTCGGGCATTTGGGCTTCGAGGATTGATCGGGGATGGCCCAGGAATTCCGGTCGCTGCGCGCCACGGCGCAATCCATCGGCTTCCACGAACTGCGGCAGGCGCTCGAGATCTCGTCGCTCAAGCAGGACCTTGAGCGCGTCGCGCGCGACACCGACGATCTGCGCGCCCACATCGAGGACGCGGTGGAGCAGGTGCGCGCCCAGTTCGCCGCGCTGTCGCCGACCGAACTGGCCGACGCCGCCCGCATGGCGCCGCTGCTGCAATCCGCCGTCAAGACGTTGCTGAGCATCCGCGACGCCGCCCGCCGCATCGAAGTGAACGCCGGCCCGGTCGCCGATGCCGACCGCCCCGACCCGCCGCCACCCTCCCTGCTGCACGCCGCCCCGGCCCCGCTACCCGAGCCACCACCCGCTGCGAACGTGGCGCCCGCGCCCTCGCCGCCGCCCTCGCCGCCACCGATGCAGGCGGTCGCCCCGCCCCCGCCTCCGCCGCTCGCTCCGGTCGTCGCCAGCATCGGCCCGATGTCGTGGATGACATCGGCCGGCGCCCCGCCACCGCGGTCCGCCGCGCCGCGGCCAACCCGTGCAGCCTCCTCGGGCAGTTCCGTGGACTGGCTTGGGCCGCCGCGGCGCTGACCCCCTCCGTCTACCCCTTTCGATCAACGCGCCTTGCCCATACGCGCCGGTGCAACGGGCTATGCCGCGCAGTTATCGCTTGATCTTCCCGAGTTGCCCGTATACCACTTTATATTGGTAAAGAAAATTTAACCTTGCCCCGAAAGAAAGGGGGAGGCGCATCGTGCGAGTGGACGATCCCGACACGGTTCTCGTTCCTGCCCCGCCGCGCTGCGGGCCCGATGCCGCACCCGTCACCGCCCCAGCCGCGTCCCCGCCGGTCGCCGCCGCCCGGACCTTGCGTCTGATCGTCGTCGAGGACGAGCCGGCCATCGCGCAGATCATCAAGGACGCGGTGGAGGACCTCGGCCACACCGTCTGCGGCATAGCCCGCACCGAGCAGGAGGCGGTGGACCTCGCCGACCGCGAACGGCCGGAACTGGCGCTGATGGACGTGCGCCTCGCCGGTGGCGGCGACGGCATCGTCGCAGCGCGCCGGCTGGCGGCGGGTTTCGGCATCCGGTCGGTCTTTTTGTCCGGCTACGCCGACCATGCCACCATGCGCCGCCTCACCGAAACCTACCCGCTGGGCGTGGTGCACAAGCCGTTCTCGCTGGCCCAGCTGAAGACCGCCCTCGACCTCGCCGGCCGCCGCTTGCGGGCGCGCGGCTGACAAGAACGCCGATCAACCGCTGGCCGGTTCGATGATCTCCGCCTGCGGCCACCGCTCGCGCCAGCGCTTTTCAATGATGCGCGCGCGATAAACCGCGACCTTATGTTGGAACGCGGGCGTCGGCCTGATCCTCAACGCCAAAAGATCCTCCAGGCCGAATGGCGCCAAGAGCTCCACTCGACCGCCACTCCAGCGCACAGCGACGGCCGTTGCCGTTTCCGGCCAGTGGCGAAGAGCATCCGCCGTGTCACGGTAGGGAGCATCGCCGTTGCGGCCGTGCATGCGGGCTTGATTGCATACCGACCAGTTCATGGGGAGAGCGCGGCCGAGCACCATTTCTAACCCGAGGTCCCGCTCCACACGGGCGTCCGCAGGATCGAAGTAGACCACGTCGACATCCTCGGAACCGGGCTCCACAACCTGCCCGTGGAGATATCGCCAAATGGCGTTGCGCATGAAGCCGGCGCCGATCCAAGCGTCCGGCAGGCCAAGAGACTCGACAGCGCGCAACGCCTCCATCATGAATGGGCGGCCTTCGATAAAGGCGACGATATCCGCGTTGCTCCGCATCGCTCATAGCTAGCGCGTTCGCCCCCATCCGCCCAGCACCCGTTTCCGGAGTCCGTTCCATGACCACGCCGCGCACCGTCCAGATCGGCCCCCTTTCGATCGCCAATGACCGGCCCTTCGTGCTGATCGCCGGCCCCTGCCAGATGGAAAGCCGCGACCACGCGCTGGAAACCGCGGCGGCGCTGGCCGAGATGTGCGGCACCCTCGGCCTCGGGCTGATCTACAAGTCGTCCTTCGACAAGGCCAACCGCACCTCGATCAAGACCGCCCGCGGTCTCGGCATGGACAAGGCGCTGCCGATCTTCGCCGAGGTGCGCGAACGCTTCGGCTGCCCGGTCATCACCGACGTGCACGAAGCGAACCAGTGCGCCCCGGTGGCCGAGGCGGTGGACGTCCTCCAGATCCCCGCCTTCCTGTGCCGGCAGACCGATCTGCTGATCGCCGCGGCGCAGACCGGCCGTGCGGTGAACGTCAAGAAGGGCCAGTTCCTTGCCCCATGGGACATGAAGAACGTCGCCGCCAAGCTGATCGAGTCCGGTAATGACCGCGTCCTGCTGTGCGAGCGTGGCGCCAGCTTCGGCTACAACACGCTGGTCAGCGATATGCGCTCCCTGCCGATCATGGCGGAGACCGGCTTCCCGGTGGTGTTCGACGCCACCCACTCGGTCCAGCAGCCCGGCGGTCAGGGCACCACGTCCGGCGGCCAGCGCGAGTTCGTACCGGTGCTGGCACGCGCCGCCATCGCCGTGGGCGTCGCCGCGGTGTTCATGGAGACACACGAGACCCCCGACTGCGCCCCCTCCGACGGCCCGAACATGGTTCCGCTGAAGGATATGCCGGCCCTGCTGGCGCGCCTCCAAGCCTTCGACCGGCTGGCGAAGCAGGACTGACCCATCCGGAAAACCCAGCACCTCGGCCTTGCCAGCCCCGGTTCCAGGAGCTATCAAGCCCGCGCGCCTGTACGACGCCCCGAACGACGCGACGAAGAAGCGGAGGACCAGCCAACATGAGCGCCATCACCGACATCACCGCCCGCGAGATCCTGGACAGCCGCGGCAACCCGACCGTCGAGGTCGACGTGACGCTG
>NZ_LGQZ01000027.1 GCF_003116015.1 Azospirillum sp. TSO22-1 | reverse complement strand
TCCCGGAACCCGCCAGTGGCCGGCGCGCGCCGCCACCGCGGCCGTGGTGCGCCCGGCAAAACGGCGGGCGTCGCGGTGCAGCGCCCAGCCCGCCGCGGCGGCTCCGGCCACCACGCCGTCCGCCGCCGCCGCCAGGGCGCCGGCCACGCCGCTGCCGTCACCGGCGACGAACAGGCCGGGGACGGAGGTGGCGCCCCACGCGTCGCGCACCGGCAGCCAGCCGCCGCGGCGGGCGTCGAAGCGCGTCTCCGCCCCGGCCATGCGCGCCAGATCGCTGTTGGCGGTGAAGCCGAAGCTGGCCGCCACCGTGTCCACATCGATACGGATCTCTGTGCCGGACAGGGGCCGCCCGTCGCCGCCGTGGCGGGCGATCACCAGCCGTTCGACTCCGGCCGCGCCGACCGCCCGCACGGGCACATGCCCGCCGTAGATCCGGACGCCGGCGCGGTGCAAGCGCGCCAGATGGCGCAGCCCCTCCCCCAGCGCGGTGCGCCCGGTCCACAGCGTGCGCGGGCCGGCGGCGAGGCGCCACCAGGGCTTGAGGAGGACGACGGCGGGCACCGCGGCGCCGGCGGCCAGCGCCTGGGAGGCGGCGACCAGCGGCAGCGGCCCAGTGCCGACGAAGGCGATGCGGTCGCCGACGCGCACCGCGCCACCCTTGAGCTGCGCCTGCACGGCGCCCGCGGTGACGACGCCCGGCAGGGTCCAGCCGTCGAACGGCACCACGAACTCGTGCACCCCGGTGGCGAGCACCACGGCGTCGGCCGCCGCCAACTCGCTGGCCGACGGGTCGGCGAGCAGGATCTGGTCGAGGCCGTAGAACGCCGTCACGATGGTGCGCGGCCGGTAGTCGATGGCGTCGGCGACGGCGGCGAAGCGCGCCAGCACGCGCGCCTTGCGGGCCTTTTCCGAGGGAAGCTCCGGCGCGGCCGACGGCAGCGGCTCCGGCGGCTGCCGGTGGATCTGGCCGCCCGGCCGCTCGCCCTCGTCCACCAGCGTGACGGCGCAGCCGAGGTCCGCGGCCTCCGCCGCCGCCATCAGTCCAGCCGGGCCGGCGCCGACCACAAGGATGCGGGGGCGACTCACGACAGCCCCTCCTGGCGGCGCACCACCATGCCCGGCCGCACCAGCGTCTGGCAGGCCCGGGTGTTCGGCTGCCCGTCGACGACACAGCGGCATTCCCAGCACACGCCGATGCCGCAGAACAGCCCGCGCGGCGTGCCGTCCTCGGCCCGCCGCCACGTCCGGTGCCCGGCCGCCAGCAGGGCGGCGGCCACCGTCTCGCCGGGCCACGCGGCGATCTCCGCGCCGTCGAAGAGGAACGTGAAGCCATCCCCCTCGCGGCGCCCGAGGCGGCGGTCCCGGCCGGGGGCGGTCGTCGGAGCGGTCAAGTCGGTCACCCGCTGTGATTCCTTCGGTTAATACACAAACCTATTGCGAACGTTGCATCAAATGTATACTGAATCAATAGAGATATTTGGGACCGAGCCATGCCCCTGCACGACACCCTCACCGTCATCGACGGCCTGATCGTCTCCAAGTGGAGCCGATCGGTGTTCGAGAGCATGCGGCGCGGCGGGCTGGCCGCGGCCAACTGCACCTGCTCGGTGTGGGAGGGGCTGGACGGCTCGCTGCGCAACCTGGCGCAATGGAAGGTCTGGCTGCGCGAGAACGACGACCTGCTGCTCCAGGTCTACCGCGTCGGGGACATCGCGCGGGCGAAGGCGGCGGGAAAGGTCGGGATCGTCCTCGGCTGGCAGAACTCCACCGGCTTCGGCGACCACCTGCCGAACGTCGCGCTGTTCCACGAGCTGGGCCTGCGCGTCGTGCAGGTCACCTACCACACCGCCAATTCCGCCGGATCCGGCTGCCTGGAGAGCCGCGACGGCGGCCTGACCGACTTCGGGCGCGACCTGGTGGCGGAGTTGAACCGCGTCGGCATCCTGATCGACCTCAGCCACGTCGGCCCGCGCACCGCGCGCGAGACCATCGAGGCGTCGGCGCAGCCGGTGGCGTTCACCCACTGCGCGCCGAAGGCGCTGAAGGACCACCCGCGCAACCGCACGGACGAGGAGCTGCGCTTCCTGGCCGAGCGCGGCGGGGTGGTCGGCGTCACCATGTTCCCGCCCTTCATGCCGCGCGGCAACGACTCGACCATCGACGACTACCTCGACGCCATCGACCACGTCGTGAATCTGTGCGGCGAGGACCACACCGCCATCGGCACCGACTTCACCCAGGACGTCGATGCCGACGGCATCCGCACCTTCACGCTGGACAAGGGGTACGGGCGCAAGCTGCTCGACGTCGGCGAGGTGCGCAACCCGCCGGGGTTCGAGCGGATCGACGGCTTCCCCAACCTGACCGCCGCCATGGAGCGGCGCCGCTGGCCCGAGGCGCGCATCATTAAGCTGCTGGGCGGCAACTGGCTGCGCCTGTTCGGCGCGGTGTGGCGCGACGGAGGCCGCCGATGAACCGCGCCGCCCCCGAAAATTGGGCAGAGCACTGGTTCGGGACGGAGGTGCCCCGGCGCTTCCTGGAGGACACGCCCGAGGCCGAGCGGCCGCAGGTGACGGCCATGCTGGAGTCCTCGGCCACGTTCCTGCGCAACTGCGCGCGCTACCGGGTGGTCGCCGAGGTGGTCGAGGCGCAGCGCTGCATGGCCGGCGTCAAGGTCGGCGACCGCTACGTGTTCCAGGGCGCCGCGCTGGATCCCGGCCGGACCACCGGACCGCTGTGCGCCTTCCTGATCGCCATGCTGGTGCAGCGCGTCGGCGTCGCCTTCGACCGCTTCGGCCGGGACGAGGCGCCGTCGCCGGCCCTGACCGGCGCCCACTGCACCGATCCCGGCCCCGCCGTGGGCGGCTTCGGGCAGGTCCGCGCGCGCCTGTGGATCGAGCCGGCCGGGGCCCCGCCCTGACGGCGGCCGGGAGCGGGCGTGGTTTCAACGTTCACAACACGAGGGGAATTCGGTCATGACGGTTCGGTTCGGGGGTGAGTCCGCAGTGTCGCGGCGCGGCCTGCTCAAGCTGGGTGCGGCGGCGGGGTTGGCGCTGCCGCTCGGCGCGGTGGGCGCGCGCGCCCTCTCGGCGGCGCCGGCGGCGGGGCTCAAGCCGCTCAAGTTCGCCTGGAACACCGGGGGCGTCTGCGGCGCGCCGGTGGCGGTGGCGCTGCACAAGGGCATCTACGCCAAGCACGGCCTGGACGTGGAGTTCATCAACTTCGCCGGCTCGACCGAGCAGCTGCTGGAATCGCTGGCCACCGGCAAGGCGGACGCCGGCATCGGCATGGCGCTGCGCTGGCTGAAGCCGCTGGAGCAGGGCTTCGACGTCAAGATCACCGCCGGCACGCACGGCGGCTGCATGCGCCTGCTCGCTGCCAAGACGGCGGGCATTGCGGACATCAAGGGCCTGCGCGGCAAGGCGGTCGCCATCTCCGACCTCTCCAGCCCGGCCAAGCACTTCTTCTCCATCGTGCTGGCCAAGCTGGGCATCGACGGCAACAAGGAGGTGGAGTGGAAGGTGTTCCCCGGCGACCTGCTGGGCGCCGCGGTGGAGCGGGGCGAGGCGCACGCCGTCGCCCACTGGGACCCGGTCACCTTCAACTTCCTGAAATCGGGCAACCTCGTCGAGATCGCCACCAACCTGGACGGCGAGTTCAGCAACCGGGTGTGCTGCATCGTCGGTGTGCGCGGCAGCCTGCTGCGCGAGGACAAGCCCACCGCCGCCGCGCTCACCCGCGCACTGATCGAGGCGCACGACTACACCGCCGCCCACCCCGAGGAGGCCGCGGCCGTGTACCAGCAGTATTCGCCCAAGAGCAACCTCGCCGACCTCACGGCCATGCTGAAGAGCGAGACGCACAACCACCACCCGGTCGGCGGCGACCTGAAGAAGGAGCTGGCGCTCTACACCGACGAGCTGAAGCTGATGCAGATCTTCAAGCCGACGACCGACACCGCCAAGTTCGCCGACAAGATCTACGCCGACGTACTGGCCTGAGCGGGTGCGCGGCGGACGCCCCGGGCGTCCGCCGCGCACCCGTTCCTCACACCGGTTCCAGCCGGCGCCGGCGGTAGTGGTCGCGCAGCTCGCGGCGCAGGATCTTGCCGTAATGGCTCTTCGGCAGCTCCTCCACCACGTCCACCGAGCGCGGGCGGCGGTCGGTCGGCAGCCGGTCGCGCGCCCAGGCCAGGAAGGCGGCCGGGTCGAACGTGCGGCCCTCCCTGGCGGACACCACGACGTGCACCGTCTCGCCCCACAGCGGATCGGGCAGGCCGATCACCGCCAGCTCGCGGACGTCCGGGTGCTCGTACAGCACCTCCTCCACTTGGCGCGGGTAGACGTTGTTGCCGCCGGTGATGATCATGTCCTTCTTGCGGTCGGTGATGTAGACGAAGCCGTCCCCGTCGATGTGACCGACGTCGCCGGTGCGCTGCCAGGGGCCGACGCGCAGCTCCGCCGTCGCCTCCGGGTTGTCGAGGTAGCCGACCATCAGGTGCTCGCCCGCCGTGGCGATCTCGCCGGTGCTTCCGGGCGGCAGTTCGTTGCCGTCGTCGTCCAGCACGGCGACGCGGGCGAAGGTGCCGGGCTTGCCGGCCGACTGCAGCCGGTGCGGCGCGTGGCGCAGCGCCTCCACATGCTCCCATGGTTTAAGGTGGATGAAGGCGACCGGTGCCTCCCACTGGCCGTAGCCCTGGACGAAGCAGGGGCCGAACAGCTCCAGCGCCTCGGCCAGCCGTTCCGCCGGGAAGGGGGCGCCACCGTAGAACAGGCCCTTCAGCCGCAGCGCCGCGCGGTCGAGGCGCTGCGCGTGCTGCATCAGCAGCATGATCATGGTCGGCGCCATGAAGCTGGCGGTGATTCCCTCGGTGGCGAACAGCGTCAGGATGCGCTCGGTGTCGAAGTGGTCGATCACGTAGAGCCGGGCGCCCCGCGCCAGATGCGGCAGCACCAGCGAGCCGGTGGCGTGGCTCAGCGGTGCGGCGAGCAGCGCGGTGTCCTCGTGCGAGGCGGTCGGGAAGGCGTCGAGCAGGTGCGCCGTGGTGATGCTCACCCAGTTGCGGTGCGCCAGCACCACCCCCTTCGGCCGGCCGGTGGTGCCCGAGGTGAAGTACAGGCTGTGCGCATCGTCCAGCCCCGGCGGCGCCGGCGGCGGCGCCTCCGAGGCGCGGGCCAGCAGGTCGTCGTAGGCGTGCGCCCAGCCCGGCGCCGGGCCGCCGACGGCGATCCAGTGCTCGACGCCCGGCAGCTGCGGGCGCAGCGCGTCGATGTGCGGGGCCAGCGCCGCCTCGAAGACCAGGGCTTTGACGCGGCCGAACTCCAGGCAATAGGTGTGGTCGGCGGCGGGTGCGCGGACGTTCAGCAGGGTGCGCACCAGCCCGAAGCGGGCGGCGGCGAGGTCGAACTCCACCATCTCGACGGAGTTGTGCTGCACGGTGGCGATGGTGTCACCGGGCCGCAGGCCGAGGGCGAGCAGCGCGTGGCCCAGGCGGCGGGTGCGGCGGTCCAGCTCCCGGTAGGTGAAGCGCCGCCGGCCGTCGTCGAGGGCGATGCGGCCGGCGTAGCGGCTGAAGGCGTTGTCGAGCAGCGCGGTCAGCGACATGGCGGGCGTCCTCCGCTCACCGGCCGCGCCAGACCGCGGGGCGCTTCTCCAGGAAGGCGGCGATGCCCTCCTGCGCGTCGGCGTGCTGCAGGTTGACCGGGATCAGCGTGCCCGTGTAGGCGAGGGCGTCGCCCAGCGTCAGCCCGCGCTGGCGGTAGAAGGACTCCTTGCCGAGCGCCACGGCGTAGGACGACTTCGACGCGATGGTGCGCGCCAGCTCGTCCACCGCGGCGTCCAGCTCGTCGGCCGGCACCACGCGGTTGAGCAGACCGATGCGGAAGGCGTGCTCGGCGTCGAACAGCGTGCCGGTGGCCAGCAGCTCGAAGGCGTGTTTCGGGTGCACGGCGCGGCTGAGCGGCACCTGCGGCGTCAGGCACCACAGGCCGATGTTGACGCCCGGCGTGGCGAAGCGGGCGCCGCTCTCGGCGACGGCGAGGTCGGCGGCGGCGACCAGCTCCAGCCCGGCGGCGGTGGCGACGCCGCGCACCTTGGCAATCACCGGCTGCGGCAGCCGGACGATGGCCTCCACCACCGCCGAGGCGGCGTCGGCGGAGGCGCGCAGCGCCTGCGCGTCGGATTCGGCGAGAAACTCGCGCAGGTCGTGGCCGGCGCAGAACACGCGCTCGCCGACGCCGGTCAGCACCACCACCTTGACCGAGCGGTCGGCGGCGATGGCGTCCAGCTCCCGCTTCAGCGCATCGACCAGCGCGTGCGACAGCGCGTTGCCGGCCTGCGGGCGGTTGAGGGTCAACGTGGTCACGCCCTCCTCGTCCCGGCGCAGCAGGACGGAATCGGCATCGGCGGGCGGCGGGGTGGTCTCGGACGGTTGGATGGGCATGGTCCGGAAAGCTCCGATAGGGGATGGTGAAACGCCGCGGACATCGCTGCCCGCGGCGTCTCCCGGTGCGTCGCTGCCAGCGTCAGAAGTCGTAGTCGCCGCCACCCGGCGGCAGGGCCGGCGCCTTCTTCTCGGCCTTCTCGACCACCAGCGCCTCGGTGGTGATCAGCAGGCCGGCGACCGAGGCGGCGTCCTGCAGCGCGATGCGCACCACCTTGGCCGGGTCGATGATGCCGGCCTTCAGCAGGTCGGAGAACTCGCCCTTCTGCGCGTCGTAGCCCAGCGCGTCATCCGCGGCGCCGAGCAGCTTGCCGACGATCACCGAGCCGTCCGCCCCGGCGTTCTCGGCGATCTGCCGGACCGGCGCCTGCAGCGCGCGGCGGACGATGTCGATGCCCACCCGCTCGTCGTTGTTGCCCGGGGTCAGGGAGTCGATGGCGCGGGTGGCGTACAGCAGCGTGACGCCGCCGCCCGGCACGATGCCCTCCTCGATGGCGGCGCGGGTGGCGTGCACGGCGTCGTCCACGCGGTCCTTGCGCTCCTTCACCTCGACCTCGGTGGCGCCGCCGACGCGGATCACCGCGACGCCGCCCGACAGCTTGGCGAGGCGCTCCTGCAGCTTCTCGCGGTCGTAGTCGGACGTCGTCTCCTCGACCTGGGCGCGGATCTGGGCGATGCGGGCGTCGACCGCCTCCGAACCGCCGGCGCCGTCGATGATCGTGGTGTTCTCCTTGCTGATCACCACGCGCTTGGCGGTGCCGAGCTGGGCGAGCGTGACGTTCTCCAGCTTGATGCCGATGTCCTCGCTGATCAGCTGGCCGTCGGTGAGGATGGCGATGTCCTCGAGGATGGCCTTGCGGCGATCGCCGAAGCCCGGCGCCTTCACCGCCGCCACCTTCAGCCCGCCGCGCAGGCGGTTGACCACCAGGGTGGCCAGCGCCTCGCCCTCGACGTCCTCGGCGACGATCAGCAGCGGGCGCGACGACTGCACCACGGCCTCCAGCACCGGCAGCAGCGCCTGCAGGCCCGACAGCTTCTTGTCGTGAATCAGGATGTAGGGGTTCTCGAACTCGGTCACCAGCTTCTCGGCGTTGGTGACGAAGTAGGGCGACAGGTAGCCGCGGTCGAACTGCAGGCCCTCGACCACGTCCAGCTCGGTCTCCAGGCTTTTGGCCTCCTCCACCGTGATGACGCCGTCGTTGCCGACCTTGCCGACGGCGCGGGCGATGATCTGGCCGATCTCGGTCTCGCCGTTGGCGGAGATGGTGCCGATCTGCGCCACCTCGTCGTTGGTGGAGATCGCCTTGGAGCGCACCTTCACGTCGGCGATCACCGCGCCCACCGCGCGGTCGATGCCGCGCTTGAGGTCCAGCGGGTTGAGGCCGGCGGCCACCGCCTTGGCGCCCTCGCGCACGATGGCCTGGGCCAGCACGGTGGCGGTGGTGGTGCCGTCGCCGGCGAGGTCGTTGGTCTTCGAGGCGACCTCGCGCACCAGCTGGGCGCCGAGGTTCTCGAACTTGTCGGCCAGCTCGATCTCCTTGGCGACGGTGACGCCGTCCTTGGTGATGCGCGGAGCGCCGAACGACTTCTCGATGACGACGTTGCGGCCCTTCGGGCCCAGCGTCACCTTGACGGCGTTGGCGAGGATGTCGACGCCGCGCAGAATGCGCTCGCGGGCGTCGGTCGAGAACTTGACGTCCTTGGCAGCCATGATTCCGGTTCCTGTCGAAATATGAATGGGATCAATGAATTCGGCGGGCGGCGCTCAGCCCTCGTAGACGCCGATGATGTCGGATTCCTTGAGGACCAGCAGGTCGTCGCCGTCCAGCTTGATCTCGCTGCCCGACCACTTGCCGAAAACGATGCGGTCGCCGGGCTTGACGTCCAGCGGGTGGACGCGGCCCTGCTCGTCGCGCACGCCGGGGCCGACGGCGATCACCTCGCCTTCCTGCGGCTTCTCCTTGGCGGTGTCGGGAATGATGATGCCGCCCTTGGACTTCTCCTCCTGGGCGAGGCGGCGGACGACGACGCGGTCATGCAACGGCCTGAACGGCATTGGTGTCTCCTGGCATCCCCTGGGCCCGGCGCGCGCCGGACCGTTCGAATGCCCGGAACGGTACAGGGGCATATTCTCTACTGTCAATGTGGATTGTTTACATAAATAACACAAAATATTTTTGCTGATAACAGGGCTGCCCGGCACCCCCGCATACGATGATAGAGCGCTTGACAGCTGAATTATCCTATTTTGATAATAGGATTAAAATTTGCTTTGAACAGCGAATTTAGTGTTTTTATCGGCGGCCGGCGCCATCCGCCGGTCCCCCTCCGCCGAACCGCAAGGATCCCCCATGACAGCCCACGCCTCCAGCCCGCTCCTCCTGCGCGCCGCGTCCGCCGCGGCCGTGGCCGCCACCCTGCTGACCGGCGGCGCGCTGGCGCAAACGCCGCAGAACGGCGGCACGCTCACCGCCATCGTGCAGCCGGAGCCGGTGACCCTGACCTCCGCCATCAACACCGCCGCCCCGACCGGCTTCATCAGCGGCAACGTCTTCGACGGTCTGGTCGACTACGGCACCGACCTGACGCCGCGCCCGGCGCTGGCCGAGCGGTGGGAGGTGGCGCCCGACGGCCTGTCGATCACCTTCCACCTGCGCAAGGGCGTCACCTGGCACGACGGCCACCCGTTCACCGCCGCCGACGTGAAGTGGACGCTGGAGAACGTCTGGAAGACCATCCACCCGCGCAACCAGGCGACCTTCGGCCGCGTCACCCGGGTGGAGACGCCGGACGACCACACCGTCATCCTGCGCCTCAGCGAGCCGTCGCTGGCCATCCTTAGCTCGGTCAACTCGAACGGCGCGCAGATCCTGCCCAAGCACCTGTACGAGGGCACGGACATCCTCAACAACCCGCACAACCTGAAGCCCGTGGGCACCGGCGCCTACGTCTTCAAGGAATGGAGCAAGGGCAACCACGTCATCCTGGAGCGCAATCCGAACTACTGGGACAAGGGCAAGCCGCACATCGACCGCATCGTCTTCAAGGTGATCCCCGACGCCGCCGCCCGCGCCGCCGCGCTGGAGAAGGGCGACGTGCAGTACGCCGTGTTCAGCCCGGTGCCGCTGAAGGACGCCGAGCGGCTGGGCAAGCTGCCGAACCTGAAGATCGAGACCCGCGGCTACGAGTGGATCTCGCCCTGGCTGTTCTTCGACCTCAACGTCGACACCCCGTACCTCAAGGACGTGCGGGTGCGCCACGCCATCGCGCACGCGCTGGACCGCAAGGCGATCGCCAACGTCGTCTGGTACGGCTTCGCCAAGCCGGCGATCAGCCCGGTGCCCTCGACGCTCGGCGCCTTCCACGACGCCACCGTGCCGCAGTACGAGTTCGACCCGAAGAAGGCGGAGGCGCTGCTCGACGAGGCCGGGTTCAAGCGCGGGGCGGACGGCGTGCGCTTCACCCTCACCCACGACTTCATCCCCTACGGCGACGACTACAAGCGCACCGGCGAGTACCTGAAGCAGGCGCTGAAGAAGGTCGGCATCGAGGTGACCATCCGCAGCCAGGACACCGCCGCCTTCACCAAGCGCGTCTACGGCGACCGCGACTTCGACATCTCCAGCGCGTGGTTCGCCGCCTTCTCCGACCCGCAGGTGGGCGTCACCCGCGCCTACTGGTCGGGCTGGATCGGCAAGAACACGCCGTGGACCAACGGCTCCGGCTACCGCAGCGCGGAGGTGGACGCGCTGATCGCCAAGGCGCAGGGCCTGGCGAGGCAGGAGGACCGCATCGCCACCTTCAAGCAGCTCCAGCAGACCGTGCAGAGCGACCTGCCGTCGATCCCGCTGGTCGAGCTGAAGTTCTTCACCGTGCACGCCGCCAGCCTGAAGGACGTGGTGACGCGCGGCGACCAGATCTACGGCTCGCTGAAGGACGCGTGGTTCGACAAGGCCCCGACCAACTGATGACGACGCGGGGAAAAACCGGGCGGCGGCTGCGGTTCTGGACCGGGCGGATCGTCCACATGGCGCTGGTCGTGTTCGGCATCGCGGTGGTCAACTTCTTCCTGCTGCACCTGGCGCCCGGCGACGCGGCCCAGGTGCTGGCGGGGGAAGCCGGTTCGGCGACGCCGGAATACCTGGCGGCGCTGCGCCGCCAGTTCGGCCTGGACCAGCCGCTGCCGGTGCAGTTCGTCCGCTACGTCGGGCACCTGCTGACGCTCGACCTCGGCTTCTCCTTCCGGCACGGCCTGCCCGTGTCCGACCTCATCGCGCAGCGGCTGCCGGCGACGCTGCTGCTGATGGCGGCGAGCATCGGCTTCGCCGTCGTGGCGGGCTCGGCGCTGGGCGCGGTCGCCGCGCGCCACGCCGGGCGGCTGGCCGACACCCTGATCTCGACGCTGGCGCTGCTGTTCTACGCCACGCCGGTGTTCTGGATCGGGCTGGTGCTGGTGGTGATCTTCTCGGTCGGGCTGGACTGGCTGCCGGTCGGCGGCATGACCAGCGTGGAGGCCGGCTACGCCGGCTGGGACCATGTCCGGGACGTGGCGCGCCACCTCGTGCTGCCGGCGGCGACGCTCGGCCTCTTCTACCTCGCCATCTACACGCGGCTGATGCGCGCGGCGACGCTGGAGGTAACGACGCAGGACTTCGTCCGCACCGCCGTCGCCAAGGGCCTGACGGCGCGCCGCATCGCCGTCCGCCACGTGCTGCGCAACGCGCTGCTGCCGGTGGTCACCATGCTGGGCGTGCAGGTCGGCTCGATCCTCGGCGGCGCCGTGCTGGTCGAGACCATCTTCGCCTGGCCCGGCCTCGGCCGCCTCGCCTTCGAGGCGCTGTTCCAGCGCGACCTCAATCTGCTGCTCGGCATCCTGCTGTGCAGCTCGGCGGTGGTCGTGGTCGTCAACCTTGCGGTCGATCTCCTTTACACGGTGCTCGACCCGCGCATCGAGCTGGCCCGATGAGCCTTGTTGAACCGATACGCGTGGTATCCCTGCCCGGCCGCAGCGGCCTCGCCGGACGCCTGCTGCGCCGGCCCTCGGCGGTCGCCGGGCTGGCGCTGCTGGGCGCCATCGTCGGCATGGCGGCGGGGGCCGACGTCCTCTACCCCGCCGACCCGCTGGACATGGTGGGCACCCCCTTCCTGTGGCCGGGCGCCGATCCCGACTTCCCGCTGGGCACCGACATGCTGGGGCGCGACATCGCCGCCGGCATCTTCCACGGCGCACGGATGTCGCTGCTGATCGGCGCGGTGGCGACGCTGGTGTCGCTGCTGATCGGCGTGGGCGTCGGCGCGGTTGCCGGCTTCTTCGGCGGGCGCACCGACCACGCGCTGATGCACGTGACCGAGCTGTTCCAGACCATCCCGCCCTTCCTGTTCGCCATCGTCATCGTCGCGGTGCTGCAGCCGAACGTCGTCACCGTGGTGCTGGCCATCGGCCTGACCTCCTGGCCCAGCCTGGCGCGACTGGTGCGCGCCGAGGTGCTGAGGCTGCGCGACGGCGAGATGGTGCAGGCCAGCATCGCCATCGGCCTGTCGGACGCGCGGATCATCCTCGCCCACGTGCTGCCCAACGTGCTGGCGCCCATCGTGGTGTCGGCGTCGATCATGGTGGCCTCGGCGATCCTGACCGAATCCAGCCTCGCCTTCCTCGGCCTCGGCGATCCCAACATCGTCAGCTGGGGCAGCATGGTGGGCTCCGGGCGCGAGGTGCTGCGCACCGACTGGTACGTCGCCACCGTGCCCGGCCTCGCCATCGTCGCCGCCGTGCTGGCGCTCAACCTGCTCGGCGACGGGCTGAACGACGCACTCGACCCGAGGCAGAACCGGCGATGACCCATCGTGATTCCGTCCTCGCGGTGGACGACCTGTCCATCGTCTTCCGCCAGGGTGCCCGCGCGCTTCCGGCGGTGCGCAACCTGTCCTTCCAGGTCGGCCGCGGCGAGACGCTGGCCATCGTCGGCGAGTCCGGCTGCGGCAAGTCGCTGACCGCGCTGTCGCTGCTCGGCCTCGTGCCGCGGCCAGGCCGCGCCGAAGGGCGCGGCATCCGCCTGGAGGGCCGCAACCTGCTGGGGCTCCCCGCCGAGGAGCTGCGCCGCCTGCGCGGCGGCCGGATCTCCATGATCTTCCAAGAGCCGATGACCGCGCTCAATCCCGTCCTGACGGTGGGCGAGCAGATCGTCGAGACCATCCTCGACCACGAGCCGGTGCGCCGCGCCGCGGCGCGCGACCGCGCGCTGGCGCTCTTGGAGCGGGTGCACATCCCCGACCCGGTGCGCCGCTTCGGCGAGCACCCGCACCGCCTGTCCGGCGGCATGCGGCAGCGGGTGATGATCGCCATGGCGCTCGCCTGTTCGCCCGCCGTGCTGGTCGCCGACGAGCCGACCACCGCGCTCGACGTGACGATCCAGGCGCAGATCCTCGACCTGATCGACGAATTGAAGCAGGCCGGCATGGCGGTGGTGCTGATCACCCATGATCTTGGTGTCGTCGCCGGCCACGCCGACCGCGTGCTGGTGATGTACGCCGGCCGCAAGGTGGAGGAGCAAGCCGCCGCGTCGCTGTTTGCCGCGCCGCTGCACCCCTACACGCGCGGCCTGATCGCCGCCCGCCCGCGCCTGCGCCCTGGCGGCGGGCGCCAGCGCCTTGCCGAGATCCCCGGCAGCGTGCCGTCGCTCGCCGGCATGCCCGCCGGCTGCGCCTTCGCCCCACGCTGTGCCCTGGCCACCGCCGCCTGCACCGCCGCCGAACCGCCCCTCGCCCTGCTCGACGGCGGCGCCGTCGCCTGCATCCGTGCCGGAGAGTCCGATGCCGCCCCTGCCGTTCCCCATGCCCGCCACGCCTGACGCGCCGCTGCTCGCGATCGAGGATCTCGTCGTGCGCTACGACACGCCGCACGGCGTCGTGCACGCGGTGGACGGCGTGTCGCTGACCGTCCGGCGCGGCGAGACGCTCAGCCTCGTCGGCGAGTCCGGCTGCGGCAAGTCCACGCTCGGCCGTGCCATCCTGCGCCTGATCGAGCCGGCCGGCGGCCGCATCCGGCTGGAGGGCGAGGAGTTGACCGGCCTGAGCCGCCGCGCCCTGTGCCCGAAGCGGCGCGCGGTGCAGATGGTGTTCCAGGACCCGTTCGGCTCGCTCGACCCGCGCTGGACCGTCGGGCAGCTGCTGGCCGAGCCGCTGCACGTCCACGGCATCGGCCCCCGCGCCGAGCGGCGCGACCGCGTGCTCGGCTTGCTGGAGCGGGTCGGGCTGCCGGCCGACGCGGCGCAGCGCCATCCACACGAGTTCTCCGGCGGCCAACGCCAGCGCATCGGCATCGCCCGCGCGCTGGCGCTGGAGCCCAAGCTGGTGGTGTGCGACGAGCCGGTGTCGGCGCTCGACGTCTCGGTGCAGGCGCAGATCCTCAACCTGCTGGTCGACCTGCAGCGCGACCTCGGCGTCGCCTTCCTGTTCATCAGCCACGACCTGTCGGTGGTCGAGTACATCGCCGACCGCGTCGGCGTCATGTACCTCGGCCGCATCGTCGAGACCGCCCCGCGCGAGGCGCTGTGGCGCGCCCCGCTGCACCCCTACACCCGGGCGCTGTTCGACGCGGTGCCCGACATCGAGCGCCCCGGCCGGGCGCGGGCGCCGCTGTCCGGCGACGTGCCGAGCGCCTACGCGCCGCCGTCCGGCTGCCGCTTCCACACCCGCTGCCCGCTCGCCGTCGACCGCTGCCGCCGGGACGCCCCCGCCCTGCGGCCGGCCGGCGATCCCGACCACCACGTCGCCTGCCACCTCGCCCCCGGCGGCGCACCCTAGACGAGGAACCGTCCCATGGCCCGCGTGCGAAACATCGAGATTGACGACGTCGCCGGCGAGACCCGCGCCGTCTACGAGCGCATCCAGCGCGAGTACGGCCCGTTCGGCAATATGCTGCGGGTGTTCGCCCACCGCCCGCCGGCGCTGCGGCACATCTTCGGCCTGCTGCTGGACTCCGCCGCCGACGCGGTGATCTCCAAGCGCCACCTGGAGATCGTGCTGCTGACCGCCTCCAAGGCGGCGGCGTGCGCCTACTGCGTCGCCCACCACGCGCCGCGGCTGGCGGAACAGGGGCTGCCGCCGGAGACGGTGGAACGCATCCTGGAGCCCGACGTGCCCGGCCTCAGCCCCGTGGACCGGCTGGTGCGCGACTACGCGCTGCAGGTCACGCGCGACCCGGCGCGGGTAACGGACGCGCTGTTCGCCCGCCTGCGCGAGCACTTTACCGAGGAGCAGGTGGTCGAATTGACGCTGCGCGCGGCCCTGTGCGCCTTCTTCAACCGCTTCAACGAATCGCTCGGCATTGAGATCGAGGACGACGCGCTGACCGACGCCGCGGCCCTCGCCACCAGCGCATGAGCCGCCCCGGCGTGAAACACTCCGCCAGTGGAAACCCGCTCGCCGGACAGAGCCTGATCCTACAGTTGAGGTTGGTCGGTCATGAGCTGCCGGCCCCAGTGGTACGCGCGGGCGACAGCGTGGTGTGTTCGCCGCCATACGGACCAACCGAGGATCATGGCGATGCCGGGTGGGCTCTGCCGCTGAAGCGCGCTGATGAGGTGGCGGATCTCCGGCATGCTGCAGGCAATCGGTTCGAATGGCCTGCGGCTGGCGCCCCCTTGCCGCGTTGAGCCGCAGGCGCATGGCCGCCAGGAAGGCCAGCGCCAGCATGGACAGCGTGACGTACCGGTACCAACCACGCCAACTGCGCACCTCGTAGTCGTCCAGCCGCTGGTCCGGGCCGATGACCCGGCCGGAGGCCCGCTCCTGCCGGACGCAGGTGGTCCACGCGTGAAGAAGGGATCGTAGGGGATGTTGTCGGTGGCGATCGCCGTGGGAATGCCCAGGCGCAGCAGGTGCGCGTGCGGCACGACGCCGTCGCCGCCGTCCGGCTCCTCCAGATAGGCCGCGCCGCGCTTCCACAGAGGCGCTCGATCTCCGTGAAGCCGTCGCCAAGGCCCTTCACGACCACGAAGGCGAAGACTGGACGTGGCCGACGCACGAGGATGACGATGGCTGCCACGGCAACGGCGGCTATGTGCGCATCACGCCGCCTGACGTGCGCGAGCGATACCGGGATCGCGCCGACGTGGCCCTGGGCGCAATCCCCCACGCGGCGGTGACGCGCGCCGTCAACGAAGCGCTATTCACCCGCCGCGGGGATGCCCGGAATTACGACATGGACGCGGGGAGGGAGGTGGCGAGGAAGGACACCCCAGTCATCGTCGCCGTGCCGAGCAAGACGCGCGGCGCGCCCATCGTCGGCGAGGCGTACTACGACCCGGACGCCTACGGCGGCACGTGGTGGTGGGGCACGACTTCCGAAAAGGATTGGGGAGCCTCGTGCATCGAAGACGGTAATGACGGCCCGCCCTTCGCTTGGCAGCCGATGCCCGCTGCGCCGCAGCAGGAAGCCTTTCAGCCCCAACAGGACGAGGTTCGGACGGAAGCGGCGCAGTAGCGCCGCGCTCCGCCAGCCACCAACCGAGCGATTGACGATGCCCCCCACCCCCTCTTCCGACACCGGAGACCCATGCCGCAGCGTGCCCCCTCCCCCGCCGTGGAGGCCGTGGCGAGGGCGCTGGAGCCCGAGACGTTCCTGCTGCCCCGCCT
The DNA here is from genome assembly GCF_003116015.1 of Azospirillum sp. TSO22-1. Taxonomy (GTDB): domain Bacteria; phylum Pseudomonadota; class Alphaproteobacteria; order Azospirillales; family Azospirillaceae; genus Azospirillum. The sequence continues at coordinate 206,405 of NZ_LGQZ01000027.1, read as the reverse complement.
CAACCTGTACAAGGCCGATTACGACAGGGACTATGCCGCAGCCGAACGCGCCATCACCGCGCACCTCGCCGCCCTGGCAGATGCCGGGATGGTGGTGCCGGCCTTCCCGTCGGACGAGATGATCGAAGCCGGCGCGGCCATGAAGCGGCAACCGCTCGCCCAGCCGTCCGACATCTACCGCGCCATGCTCTCGGCCCACTCGGGGGAGCGGTGATGCAGCTGGTTTCAGCCCTCTTCGTCGAGACCAATGGCGCCTATTACGGCCTGCCCGGTGTCGATCCGTGGGACGAGGCCCGCGACGCGCGCCTGTATGACGGCCCGCACCCGGTGGTGGCGCATCCGCCCTGCCAGCGGTGGGGCCGGTTCTGGCATGGTTCCACGCGCAAGCCTCACCAGTTCCGGCTTGGCGCTGATGGTGGATGCTTCGCCGCGGCCCTGACCGCCGTCCGAAATTGGGGGGGCGTTCTGGAGCATCCGGCGCAGTCGCGCGCCTGGTCGTACTTCGGTCTGCGCGAGCCGGCCATTGGCGCGGGATGGGTGCCGGCGGATGCCTTCGGCGGCTGGACCTGCTATGTGGAGCAAGGGCACTACGGGCACATCGCCCGCAAGCCGACGTGGCTCTACGCCTGCGGCGTCGATCTGCCAGACCTGGACTGGACCCGCGGCGAACAGCGCCTGCACCCCCGCGCCGTCGAGTTGCACGGCTACGCCAAGGCTCGTCGGATCGGCATGGTGGCGATGGTCGGCGGGAAGGACAAGACCAGGATCCGCAACGCCACGCCGGCCGCGTTCCGCGACGTGCTGCTGGCCATGGCGCGCACCGCTGGTCCAGCAGCCCGGCAGCAGAAGACGACGCCCGTCGAACTGCCGCTGTTCGAACTGGCAAGCCACGGAGGCCGCATGACCACTTATCCCACAGGAACAACGGGAGCGGGGGTGTAGCGATGGCACGACCGAAGCCTGCAGACCTGCCCGACTGGCCCCGTCTGATGTCGAAGGACATGGCCGCCGCCTACATCAGCCTGTCGGTCGGCACGCTGGGGAACCTGCCGATCGTCGTGCGGCGCGTCGGAGCGCGCGTGCTTTACGATCGCAATGACCTGGACCGCTGGGCCGATGGGCTGGCGAAGGTCGGCGCGCCCGCGAACGATTCGGACGAATATTGGCTGGCGAAGCTTGGGTGACGCATGCTGGTTCGGTTGAAGAACGTCAAGAGCTACGTGTCCAAGGGGCGCACCTACTACTACCACCGCCCGACGAAGACCCGCATCATGTCGGAGCCGGGGACAGCGGCATTCGTTGATGAGGTGCGACGGCTCGAAGAGAAGGCGGCTCAGCAAGCCGAGCGGCCGGGAACCCTTGGCAGCCTGATCGGTGATTACCGTGGAAGCCCTGAGTTCGGCAAGCTATCGGACGCCACCAAGGCCGACTATCTGGGCGTGCTCGACTATCTCCAGCCGATGGCCGGGCGGCCAATTGCTGAGTTCACGCCTCCCTTCGTCCTGAAGGTGAGGGACTTGGCGTTCAAGAAGCACAAGCGCCGATTCACCAACTACGTGCTCGCCGTCCTGTCGATCCTGTTCAACTGGGGCATGCCTCGGGGGATCACCACCACGAACCCGGCGGAGAAGGTCCCAAAGATCGAGCGCCCACGGAAGATGGCGGAGGCCAACCGGGCGTGGAAGGCCATCGAGCTGGAGGTTGTCATGCTGGCCGCGCCGGACGAGTTGCGCGTCGCCATCGCCATCGCCGCGTTCGCCGGCCTGCGCCAGGGCGATGTGATCCAGCTTCCATGGTCGGCCTACAAGGGGGGGGATCATCGAGTCGCGGCAGGCGAAGACGGGGGACCCGATCTGGGTGCCGGCGCACTCTGAGCTGCGGACCATACTGGACGAAGCGCGGGCGCGCCTGCCCGACATGGCGGAGAAGCTGGCGCAGAAGGGCCGCCCGGTGCCAATGACCATCGTCGTCGGGGAGCGCGGCGCGTCGTTCACAGAGGACGGCTTCCGCGCCCGGTTCTTCAAGCTGGTCCGTGAGTTGGAGAAGAAGGAGTGGGTGCGGCCGGGCCTGACCTTCCACGGGCTGCGCCACACCGCCGCGACCATGCTGGCCGACGCGGGGTGCGACACCCGCGACATCCAGGCTGTCCTTGGGCACAGGACGGCCGCCATGTCGGAGCACTACGCCAAGGACGCCGACCGCCGCCGCCGGGCTACAGCCGCCATCACGAAGCTGGAGGATGCACGCAATAGGCGCGGCGATGGAACAGGTTCGGAACAGGCGGTGTCTAACTCGATGTCTAACGGCGCCACCGAGAACGGAGCGAGACCAAAGAAAAACCCCGCCAAGCCATTGACCTAGCGGGGTTTCCGATTGGTAGCAGCGGAGGGATTTGAACCCCCGACCAAGGGATTATGATTCCCCTGCTCTACCACTGAGCTACGCTGCCGTCGGACCCGGTCGTTTCCGGCCGGGGCCGCTTACATAGGCGATCGGATCAGAGGTGTCAACACCCTGTTGCGTCAGGCTTCGGCACCCGCGATCCAACCGCCGCCGAGCACTCGGTCACCTCGGTAGACCACGCAAGCCTGCCCCGGCGCCACGCCGTACTGCGGCTCGGCCAGCGTCACCACCGCACCGTCGCCATCGGTCAGCCGCAGCGTCGCCGCGGCCGGCGGCTGGGCGGAACGCAGCTTGACCTCCACCGCCAGTTCCTCGCCAGCGTCCAAAGCAGGGCCGAGCCAGTTCACCTCGCGCACCAGCACCCGCGCGCGCGCCAACTGGCGGCGCGGGCCGACCACGACGCGGCGGGCCGGCGCGTCGAGGCCGATGACGAACAGCGGCTCGCCCTCGCCCTTGATGCCGCCGATTCCCAGGCCCTTACGCTGACCGACCGTATAGTGGACGATGCCCTCGTGCCGGCCGAGCACGCGGCCATCGACGTGCACGATCTCCCCCGGCTCGATGGCGCCGGGGCGCAGCTTCGCCACCACGTCGGCGTAGGAGCCGTCGGGGACGAAACAGATGTCCTGGCTGTCCGGCTTGGCCGCCACCTCCAGGCCATAGCGCTCCGCCAACGCGCGGGTCTCCGGCTTGGTCAGGCCGCCCAGCGGGAAGCGCAGGAAGTCCAGCTGCTCCTGTGTGGTGGCGAACAGGAAATAGCTCTGGTCGCGCGCCGGATCGACGGCACGGTGCAGTTCCGCCCCCCGCTCTCCACCCAGGCGGCGCACGTAGTGGCCGGTCGCCAGCGCCTCGGCGCCGAGGTCGCGGGCGGTGTTCAGCAGGTCGCGAAACTTGACGCGCTGGTTGCAGCGCACGCAGGGAATCGGCGTCTCGCCGCGCAGGTAGGTGTCGGCGAAGTCATCGATCACGTCCTGGCCGAACCGGCTCTCGTAGTCGAGCACGTAGTGCGGGATGCCGATGCGGTCGGCGACCTGGCGGGCGTCGTAGATGTCCTGCCCGGCGCAGCAGGCACCCGGCTTCTGCACCGCCAGGCCGTGGTCGTAGAGCTGCAGCGTGACGCCGACCACGTCGTAGCCTTCCTCGCGCAGCAGCGCGGCGGTCACCGACGAATCGACCCCGCCGGACATCGCGACGACGACGCGGGTGTCCTTGGCGGGCTTGGAGAAACCAAGCGAGTTCAGAGGAGAATTCATGGCGCCCTATATGGGCCGGCGGCGCCTTCAGACAACCGCGCCGCCGGTGTCGGCCGTCAGGCCTTCATCGCGTTGCGCGTGCCGCCCGGCAGGCGCACGGCCAAGCCGTCCAGCTCCTCGGTGATGATGATCTGGCAACCCAGGCGCGAGGTCTTGGTCAGGCCGAAGGCGAGGTCCAGCATGTCCTCCTCGTCCTCGCTCGCCTCGTTCAGCACGTCGAACCACTCTGGCTCGACGACGACGTGGCAGGTCGAGCAGGCCAAGGAACCCTCGCACGCGCCCTCCAGGTCCAGGCCGTGCTTGTGCGCGACCTCCAGCACGGACAGGCCGAGCGGCGCGTCCACCTCCTTGCGGGTGCCATCGGGCTCGATGAAGGTCATCTTCGGCATGGAACGGGGACTCCTCGGGCGTTCGTCTCTTACGGGGTCTTGTCGGTGAAGGCGGCGCGGCGCTCGCGCGCGGCCTCGGCGATGGCGTCCAGGTCCTCCAGCCGGGCCAGCACGCGCGCGGCGTTGCCGGTCAGCCCGGTGCGGAAGGCGATGGAGAGGTCGCGGATGCAGGCCTCGATGCGGTGGACCACGTCCAGCGCCACCCGGTCCACCGCCGCAGCGTCCGGAGCGGCGGCGAGGTCGCCGCGCAGGTCCATGGCGTCGGGGTCGTCGGCGGGCGACGCCGCCACGCGCTCGATGCCCAGCATCTCCAGCAGGTAGCGGGCGCGCCGGACGGGGTCGCGCAGCACCTCGTAGGCGGCGGTCATCGCCTCGGCCTGGGCGCGCGCGTGCGCCTGCTGGCGGGCGCCGCGGGCGACGAAGCGCTCGGGGTCCAGCGCCTTGGTCAGGCCGGTGTGCTGGCGGCCCAGCTGCTCCAGGTCGATGTCGAAGCGGCATTCCAGGTTGAGCCGCGCGAAGTGGTCCAGCTCGCGCGGCGGCAGAACGGCGCCGCAGCCGTGGCAGAACAGCGCGCGCGCCGACACCGAGCGGCCGCACAGCCAGCACGGCTGCATGTCGCCGGCGATGGTGCCGGCGATGCGAGGACCGTTGCCGTTGTCCGACTGGCTCATGCGGGCTTTCCGTTGGACGCACGTGCACGGGCGGACGCCCGTTTCCGGCGCGTCATACCGGCATCGGCGGCGCGACGCAACACCGGGATGCGCCTGACGCGCCACGAAGCCATTATTGCGCAAGCCCAAGACGGCGCGCCATGGCGATCCAGGCGGCGAGGAAGCGCCCGACGTCCTCCGCCGTGCTGCCCCAGCCGAGGCTGATGCGCAGCGCCGAACCGGCCAGCGAATCGTCCGCCCCCATGGCGCGCAGAACGTGCGACGCCTTGACCTTGCCGCTGGAACAGGCCGAGCCGGCGCTGACCGCGATCCCCGCGAGGTCGAGCGCCATCACCTGCGTCTCGCCGCTCGCGCCGGGCAGCGCCAGGCAGGAAACGGTGCCGACACGCGCCGCCCCCGCCCCCATGACGCGGGCCACCGGCACCGCGTCCAGCGCGCGCATCTCCAGGGAATCGCGCAACGCGGCGCGGTCCGGCGCCGCCGCCACGTCCTCTGCCGCCAGCGCCGCGGCGGCGCCGAAGCCGACGATTCCCAGCAGGTTCTCGGTGCCGGCACGGCGCCGCCGCTCCTGCCCGCCACCGCGCAGCAGCGGCTCCGGCTCGACGCCCTCGCCCAGCAGCAGCGCGCCGACTCCAGCCGGCCCGCCGATCTTGTGCGCCGACAGCGTCAGCAGGTCGGCGCCGAGATCCGCCAGCGCCAGCGGCAGCCGCCCGGCCGCCTGCACGGCGTCGCAATGGAGCAGCGCGCCATGCGCGTGGGCGATGCGCGCCGCCTCGGCGACCGGCTGGATGACGCCGGTCTCGTTGTTGACCAGCATCAGCGACACCAGCGCCGGGCCGCCGCCCGCCAACAACCGTTCCAGAGCGTCGAGATCGGCGCGCCCCTGCGAATCGACGGGAATGCGGGGGGCGTCCGGCACGGCGGCGAGCACCGAATCGTGCTCGACGGCGGAAACGATCGGCCGACGGCCGGGAAAGCCGCGCAGCGCCAGGTTGTTCGCCTCGGTGCCGCCAGCGGTGAATACGGCGCGGGTCGGCGCGGCGCCAGCCAGCGCGGCGACCTTGGCCCGGGCGTCCTCGACGGCGCGCCGCACCGCGCGGCCATGCCCATGCACCGAGGACGGATTGCCGACGAGGTCGAGCGCCGCCACCACGGCCGCCTTCACCCCCGGCTTCAGCGGCGCGGATGCATTGTAGTCGAGGTAGACGCGGCCGTCGGAACCCATCGCTTCAAATCATCGTCATCCCCGCGAAAGCGGGGATCCAGCGTTGTCCGGAAAATGCACGACGCGCGAAGCCTGGATCCCCGCCTTCGCGGGGATGACGGCCTCAAAACGTGCGAGCCTGGGGATCACTCCGCCGCGACGGCCGGGTCGACGCGTTCGGCGCGGGCCATGATGCTGGTGCCGATGACGCGCTTCTCCACCACGTCGGCGATGGTGACCGAGCTGAGGTACATGTGGATCTGGTTGCCCAGTTCCTCCCACAGGTCGTGCGTCAGGCAGCGCGAGCGGTTGGTGCGGCAGCCCTGCGGCGTGATGTTGGCGCAGCGCGTGGTGCGGATCGGCTCGTCCACCGCCAGGATGATGTCGGACACCCGGGTGTTGTCGGCCGTGTAGGCCAGCAGGTAGCCGCCGCCGGGGCCGCGCACGCTCTTCACCAAGCCGCCCTTGCGGAGCTTGGCGAACAACTGCTCGAGGTAGGAGAGCGAGATCTCCTGCCGTTCTGCGATGTCGGCCAGGGCGACGGGGCTGCCGTTGCTGTTGGCCGCGAGGTCGACCATTGCCATCACGGCGTAGCGCCCCTTCGTGCTCAGTCTCATCTCACCACCTCTCCTTTTTCTTGTTCCGGCCCGCCGCCCGCAGCGGCCGGCCGGTTCTCAACAGGGCCCCAGCGGACCGGCGTCCGCGGTGGCGCGCTCGCGCGCCGGGTTGGGGTCCTCCGCCAGGATCGCGCCGGAGCGTTCCTGCTCCAGCTCCTCGACCCGCCGGCGCAGCGTGGCGACCTGATCGAGCAGGCCGGACAGCGCGCGCGCCACCGGGTCGGGGATGTCGCCGCACGGCGTGCCGTACGGCAGGAACGTGTTGGCCTCGGCCTTGTCGCGCGGCACCACCACGCGGGCGGCAACGCCGACCATGCTGGCGCCCGCCGGCACGTCCTTCACCACCACGGCGTTGGAGCCGATGCGCGCCCCCTGCCCCACCGTGACGGCGCCCAGCACCTTGGCGCCGGCGCCGACGACGACGCCGTTCTCCAGCGTCGGGTGGCGCTTGCCGTGGTGCAGCGCGGTGCCGCCCAGGGTGACGCCGTGGTAGAGCACCACGTCGTCGCCGATCTCCGCCGTCTCGCCGATCACCACGCCCATGCCGTGGTCGATGAAGAAGCGGCGGCCGATGGTCGCGCCGGGGTGGATCTCGATGCCGGTCAGGAAGCGCGCCGCCTGCGACAGGAAGCGCGCCAGCAGCTTCCACTCGCGGTCCCAGCAGTAATGGGCGATCCGGTGCATCAGCAGCGCGTGGAGACCGGGATAGCACAGCACGACCTCCAGCCGCGAGCGCGCAGCCGGATCGCGTGCGATGATCCCGTCGATCTCTTCGCGAAGATGCTTGAACACCGTATCACCCGCCGTGGTATAGTCCGCGCTCTTACCTCTCCACTTCGGTCCGAGCTGTGTTCGTGCGGGGCCGATCGCGTGGGTTGCCCCGAACGTACCATCGACGCATATATGATGACCAAGCAAAACGGTCAAGAATTGTGTTGGCGAAAAACGTGGCGCCCCGTGCGAGTCCACATTAGCTTGTCCCGCGCTGGCAGGTCCCGTCCTGGCAGTCGTCCACGTCATTCGAGTTCGCGCCAGGATCGTCGCCCCAATGCCTGAAGTGATCATCAACGGTCCGGCCGGTCGACTGGAAGGTCGCTACACCCATGGCAAGGCGCAGAACGCGCCGGTCGCCCTGCTGCTCCATCCGCACCCGCAACACGGCGGGACGATGAACAACAAGGTGGTGTTCACCCTCTTCCAGGCGTTCACCAAGCGCGGCTATTCGGCCCTGCGCTTCAACTTCCGCGGCGTCGGCCGCAGCCAGGGCAGCTACGACAAGGGCGAGGGGGAACTGGCGGACGCCGCCGCCGCGCTCGACTGGCTGCAGACCTACAACCCCAACGCGTCGCTGTGCTGGATCGCGGGCGTCTCGTTCGGCGCGTGGATCGGCATGCAGCTGCTGATGCGCCGGCCGGAGATCGACGGCTTCGTCAGCGTGTCGCCGCCGGCCAACCTGTTCGACTTCTCGTTCCTGGCACCCTGCCCGTCGTCCGGACTGATCATCAACGGCGAGAAGGACGAGCACGTGCCGCAGGCGGCGGTGACCAAGCTGGTGACCAAGCTGTCGCACCAGAAGGACATCCGCATCGACCACCGCGTGGTGCCCGGCGCCAATCACTTCTTCGTGAACCGCACGGACGACCTGGCCGTGCAGGTGGACGACTACCTCGACCGCGCGCTCGGCAACCCGCTGGCGGTGGTGGAGGGGTAAGGGCGGACCCGGAGGTCCGCCCGCGGGTCCTTACCCGACCTTCTCGACCGTGCCGTCGAGCCCCATGATCAGCAGCTCGACGCCCAGGTCCGGGTGCTTCTCGCGAATCATCCCGCCGAGCTTGGCCAGCACCTCGCCGTGCACCGCCGTCTCCTTGGCGCGGTCGTCCTTCAGATCCTGGCCGAGGAAGACCTTGTAAGCGCCGCAGTCGCGGTGATCCAGGACGATCACCTTCTTGATGTGGTGCAGGGCCTTGGCGACCTCCACGTGCTTCCAGAAGGTCTGGCCCCAGGCGGGCTCCTTGTCCGTCAGCGCACCCAGGCTGGCGCCGGCCAGGATGACGTGGTCGTAGTTGTTGGTCAGGCCGCGGCCGTCCATATAGCGCACGATGTCGTCGACCAGCCGGTAGTCCATGCAGGACAGCAGCAGCGCCTCGACGTCGCCCGCCGCAGCGGCGTGGCGGATGGGCGTGGCGCTCAGCAGCATGGCGCCGCCGCCCAGGGCGGCGAGCTTCAGGAAGGTGCGGCGGTCACCGGTGGCCGGGCGGTGGCAGGTGCAGTCGTGGTCGTGGCGGTGCATGGGCGTCTCCCCTGATGAGCAATCGGCACCACGAACGATACCCGAGCAATCCACCCATGCATTAACTCTTTTGTGTCACGGGCCGTGGTACCGCCCGCCGGTCACCGGCACCGGCACCCCGGTGGTGCTCGGCAGGCTGAGCGGCAGGCCGAGGCGCGAGCGCACCGCCAGATAGGCGAAGGCCTGCGCCTCCAGCGCATCCCCGTCCCAGCCCACGCTCTCCACCGGATCGACGGGCGCACGCAGGCGGTCGCGCAGCATCTCCATCAGCGTCGCGTTGTGCCGCCCGCCGCCGGTCACCAGCCAGCGCACCGGCGGCGCCGGCAGGTGCGGCAGCACGCGCTCCACCGCGAAGGCGGTGAAGGCGGTCAGCGTCGCCGCCCCGTCCTCCGGCGACAGGCCGCGCACCGGCGCCGGGTCGAAGGCGTCGCGGTCCAGCGACTTCGGTGCCGGCCGGTCGAAGTAGGGGTTGTCGAGCAGTTCGGTCAGCGCCAGCGCGTGCACGGCGCCGCTGCGCGCCAGTTGCCCGCCCTCGTCGTAGCGCCGGCCGGTCTTCGCCAGCACCCAGTCGTCCACCAGCGCGTTGGCCGGGCCGGTGTCGCAGGCGATCACATCGTCCTCGCCGTCTCCAATCCAGGTGACGTTGCCGACCCCGCCCAGGTTCAGCACCGCCAGCGGCCGCGGCAGGCCAGAGGCGAGAGCGCGATGGAACAGCGGCGCCAGCGGCGCGCCCTGCCCGCCCGCCGCCACGTCGGCGGTGCGGAAATCGTGCACCACGGCGATGCCGGTGCGCTGCGCCAGCAGGGCGCCGTTGCCGATCTGCCAGGTGCGGCGCTCGTGCGGCGCGTGCAGGATGGTGTGGCCGTGGAAACCGATGAGGTCGACGTCGGTCGCGCTCACCCCGGCCTGCGCCAGCAGGCCCTTCACCGCCGCGGCGTGCGCCTCGGTGAGATTGTGCTCGACGTCGGCGACGTCGCCCTTGCCGCCCAGGCAGGCGCGCAGCCGGGCGCGGAAGCCGTCGTCGTAGGATGTGAAGCGGAAGGCCAGCGGCTCGACCCGGTCGACGCCGTCGGTGCGCACCAGCGCCGCGTCGATGCCGTCCATGGACGTGCCGCTCATCAGGCCGACGACGGTCTGCATATCTCGATCCTTCCGACCACAACGGATCCTGCATCTATAGCGTCAATTTCGTGCCAGCCCGACAAATATGTCGGGCAATGCCGAATGCGTGTCGATCTAAGTCGGGCACTGTCGATAATTGTCGGCCCACACGGCCCGTGCTATCAGACGCAGCCCTATACGCACCAGACAGACGAAGATCGGCCATGACCACGCTGAAATCGGATTTCCTGCGCACCTTGCAGGAGCGCGGCTACATCCACCAGTGCACCGACATGGAGGGCCTGGACGCCAAGGCTCTCGGCGGGCCGATCGTCGCCTATATCGGGTTCGACTGCACGGCCGACAGCCTGCACGTCGGCAGCCTGATGCAGATCATGATCCTGCGCTGGCTGCAGAAGACCGGCCACAAGCCGGTCGTGCTGATGGGCGGCGGCACCACCAAGATCGGCGACCCGAGCTTCCGCGACGAGAGCCGTCCGCTATTGGACGACGCGGCCATCCAGCGCAACATGGACGGCATCAAGACGGTCTTCGCCAAGTACCTGATCTTCGGCGACGGCCCCACGGATGCGGTGATGGTCAACAACGCCGACTGGCTGGACGCGCTGCACTACATCCCGTTCCTGCGCGACATCGGCCGGCACTTCACCATCAACCGGATGATGAGCTTCGAGTCGGTGAAGATCCGCCTCGACCGCGAGCAGCCGCTGACGTTCCTGGAATTCAACTACATGATCCTCCAGGCCTACGACTTCATGGAGCTGTCGCGGCGCATCGGCTGCGCGCTGCAGATGGGCGGCTCCGACCAGTGGGGCAACATCGTCAACGGCGTCGAGCTGACCCGGCGCGTCGACGGCAAGGAGGTGTTCGGCCTGACCTCGCCGCTGCTGACCACCGCGTCGGGCGCCAAGATGGGCAAGACCGCGGCGGGCGCGGTGTGGCTCAATGCCGACAAGTTCAGCCCCTACGAGTTCTGGCAGTACTGGCGCAACACCGAGGACGCCGACGTCGGCCGCTTCCTGCGGCTGTTCACCGAGCTGCCGCTGGACGAGGTGGCGCGCCTGGAGGCGCTGGAGGGTGCCGGCATCAACGAGGCGAAGAAGGTGTTGGCCACCGAGGTGACCGCGCTCGCCCACGGCCGCGCCGCCGCCGGGGAGGCCGCCGAGACCGCGCGCCGCACCTTCGAGCAGGGCGCCGCGGCCGAAGGCCTGCCGACCGTCGAGGTGCCGCGGGCCGAGCTGGAGGCCGGCTTGGCCCTGGTCGACCTGTTCGTCACCGCCGGCCTGACCGCGTCGAAGGGCGAGACGAAGCGCAAGATCAAGGAAGCGGCGCTGAAGCTGAACGACGCCACGGTGACCGACGAGGCGGCGAAGGCGACGGTCTCGGATCTGAACGCCGACGGGGCGATCAAGCTGTCGTTCGGCAAGAAGAAGCACGCGCTGGTCAAGGCGGTGTGACGCCCTGAAGCCCTCCCCCGCCTCCGGCGGGGGAGGGAGGGACCCGCAAAGCGGGTGGGTGGGGGCTACGGCTCACCCGAAGAACAACTGGCCCCCTCCTAACCTCCCCCGCCGGAGGCGGGGGAGGGACTGAAAGCCCCCCTCAGTTCCGGTGCTCGTCCAGCCCCGGCGTCGTCGGCGCGGGTGAGCTGTCGCTCTTGCCCCGCCCCAGGAAGAACAGATTGCGCAGAAAGCCCGGCGCCAGCACGGCCAGCGGGTTGACCGACACGTTGGGGTCGGCCATCGGCCCTTCCACGTGCCACGTCGCGGCGAAGATGCCTTGGCCCGCGCCGCCGCTCAGCGCGTCGCCCAGCAGCGGGATCTGCCCGATGATGCGGTTGATGCCGTAGACCGGCACGATGGTGCCGCGCAGGTTGGCCACGTCGGTGCCGAGGTCGATGTCGCCCTCCGCGGTCAGCCCCAGCGCGCTGCCGGAGGTGCGCAGCTCCTTCAGCGTCAGCAGCCGCCCCTCCTTGCGGAAGTTGCCGGTCAGCCGGCCGAAATGGATGCCCTTGCCGCCACCGAGAAGCTCGGCGAAGCCGCTCGGCGAGAGGGTGTTGAGGATGCGCGCCAGCGTCGGCACGTCGACCGCCGTGTAGTCGGTCAGCTCGACCTGCCCCTCGATCACCGCGTCGGCGCGCGGCTCCACCGTGGTGCCGGTGATCTTCAGGGTGCCGCCCTGGATGCGGTCGGTGACGTCGAGCATGCGCAGCACCGTCCCGGCATCCTGACCGACGATCGACACCTCGTGCCGCCGCCCGGCCCCCGGCCCGCCACCCGGCGGCCCGTAATGCACCGTCAGCGAGCCCTTGTCCCCCGCCTTCGCCTGCGCGTCGAGCCGGTTCCACGCCATCCCGTCGTTGCGCAGGTCGGCGGTCACTTGGGTGAGCTGCCGCCCCTCTCCGAACACCACACGGCCGAGCTTCGCGTTGATCGCCAGCGGCCGGCGCTTCGGCTCGTCGGCGCTGGATCTGGTGCGGTTGTGCTTGAGGAAGGCTTCCAGGTCCAGGCTGTCGCCGGTTACCGTCACCCCGTAGCCGCCGTCGCGCGGCACCAGCTCGCCGCGCGCGCGGGTGCGGCCGAGCGCCAGCTCGTTCACCAGGATGCGCGACAGCGTGGTGCCGCCGGGAGCCAGCTCGACCACGACGCCGGCCTTCAGCCCGCCGCCCTCGACCGTGATGCCGCTGACCTTGGAGACCTTGTCCTTCTGGAACTCCAGCGCGAAGCGGCCGGTGGCGGCGGTGCCCGGCGGCTTGGTCCAGCCCAGTTCGGGGATGCTCAGCGTCGTCTTGCCGAGGTCCAGCGCGCCGGTCAGCGCGAGGCGCTTGGAGCGGTCCACGGTGAACACGATGTCGGTGCCCACCGGCCCCTCGGCGTAGCCGGCGGGGTCGGGAACGAAGCGGGTGAAGTCGGCCGCGCTCGGCGTCGCCTTGACGGCCACGCGGGTGCGCGGCCCGCGCGCGGCGGCGTCGAAGGACTCGCGCCACTCCACGTTGGCCGGCACGCCGTCCAGCTTGGCGGTGCCCTTCACCGTCATGCCCTTGGTGGTGAGGTTCACCTCCACCGCGCCGTCGGTGGCGTCCAGCCCGGCCGCCACCTTCTCGATGCCGACGCCGGTCGCCTTGCCGGCGACGCCGACCTCCACCTGCTCGACCTTGAGGTCGCTCAGCAGCGGGAATTGCAGGTGCAGCTTGGCGTCCACCATGCCGGCGGTGCGGCGCGGGTCCATGTCCAGGCGCTTGGGGTACTCCAGCGGCGGGTTGTTCAGCACCGTCAGGATGGTGCGCAGCGGCCCCTGCATCGGCACGTCGATGACGATGTGCTCCTTGCCACCGAGGTCGTGGATGACGATGGCGCCGTCGCCCAGCTTCACGTCGTCGATGCGGCCGCCCTGGGTGTGGACGGAGAAGGTCTTGCCGTCCGTCGTCGCGCGCATCCTGGCGACGCCGAGCACCGGCGGCAGCGGCCGGAAATACTCGACGTCGATTCCCTCGCCCTCCATCGCCACGTCCACCAGGGTGGGCCTGAACGCCGCAAGGTCGTCGCGCGGCGCCGCCCCGGCGAAGCGCGCCTTCGCCTCGTGCACCACGCCCTTGGACAGGTTGCTCACCACCCACTTGCGGGCGTTCGGCGACGCCGGGAGCGGCCACCAGCGGTGCAGGTCGTCGAGCGGCACGCCGCGCGCCGTCGCCTCCGCCGCCACCGTCAAGTCGGAACCCGACACGCCGACCTGCGCGCTGGCCTCGATGGTCGGCCCGCCGAGGTCGAGGGTCAGCGCCTCCAGCGACAGCCGGTCGGCCGCCCGGTCGCCCGAGGCGCGCAAGGTCAGCGACGCGATGTCCAGCGGCGCCTCGAACACGCCCGGCAGATCGAGGCGTCCGGCCCCGGCGGCGAGGTCGACGCGGCCGCGGCTCGGCACGAACGTCCGGTCCAGGTCGAGGTCGGCGGTGCCGGAAATCGGCAGCGACGCCTTCGCCAGCGGCGCCAAATCCGGCGCCAGCCCGGCCAGCGCCGCCGGCACGAGGTCACGCAGTTCCGCCACCACGCGCGGCCCGCCGTTGCCGGGGGTGGCGGTGGCGCGCAGCTCGGCGGTGTGCCCGCCGGCCGCCAGAGTCAGCAGCGCGGTGCCGATCGGCCCGTCCGGCTCGTCCATCAGCGTGCCGCTGCCGCCCAGCTGCGCCTCGGCCAGCGCCAGCGCCATGTCCTCGACGGTCAGCTTCCTCGTGGTCAGGTCCAGCTCGCCGCGGGCGCGGGCGGAGCGCACGGCGTAGGGCTCCGGCCGCACCGGCAGGCCGAGACTGCCGGCCCCGGCGGCGAGGTCGAAGCGCACGCGCGTCGGGCGGAAATCGGGATCGAGCACCGCCGCCAGCGTGCCGCTGACCGGCACCGCGGCGGCGCGCAGCGGTTCCAGCGTCGGCGCCACCTGCGCCAGCGTCGAAAGGTCGAGGTCGTCCACCCGAAGCGAGGCGGTGGTGGTGCCGGCCGCCGCGCGGTAAGCGCCGGTGGCCTCCGCCGTCGTCGGCCGGCCGCCGAGATCCAGCGTCAGCTGGGCGCGGCCGTCGATGCCGTCGTCGCCCCGGCGCAGCGCGATGTCGGCGCGCGAGGCGTGCCAGGACAGGCCGAGCTGCCGGTTCTCCACCCGCAGGTCGGCGCCGACCACGGTCAGCCGGCGCAGCAGGCCCAGCGGGCGCCCCCGCGACGGCGGGCGGCGCAGCGTGTCGAGCAGGTCGGCGGTCACCTCGGTGCCGGCTTCCGGTTCGGCAGCGGCGGCGGCGGTGCCTTCCGGCCCGGCGTCGCGCACGTCGAAGCCATAGCGGCCGTCCTCGTGGCGGATGACGGTGAGCTGCGGCCCGATCAGGTCGAGCCGCGTCGGCGCCAGCCGGCCGAGCAGCAGCTCGCGCAGCGACAGGCCGATGCCCATCTCCGGCACCGCGGCGATCGGCGTGCCCCCCTCGCCGGCGACGCGGACCTGCCGGGCGCGCAGGTCGAGGATGGAGGCGCCGGTCTCCGCCTCGCCGGCCCAGCTCAGCACCAGCGAGCCGATGGTGACATCGACGCGGGCGTCCTCGTCCTCCAGCGCGCGTTCGATGTAGGGCGCCAGCGCGTCCACCGCGACCGGCCCCTGCGCCAGCCGCCACACCAGCGCCCCGGCACCGGCCAGCACCGCCGCCAGCAGCAGGGTCGCCAGCCAGCCGAGGATCTTGGCGGTGCGGCGAATCGTCTTTCCCCTCTCCCCCCTGGGGAGAGGGCTGGGGTGAGGAGGGGCCACGGTGTGGTTGGCGTCGGTCATATCTCCCTCTCCCGGGACGGGAGAGGGTGGCCGCGCAGCGGCCGGGTGAGGGTCATCGCGAGAATCCTTGCAGGCACCCTCACCCTCCCGCGCTCTGCGCGGGCCCCTCCCTCTCCCGAGGCGGGAGAGGGACAATCAGCGTTGACCACAGAGCACGGGATGCGCAGTCTGCCCGTCTGCACAAACAGTGAGCACGCCATGCCCATCGCGTTCCCCGCCCCATTGCCGAAGCCCTTCGACCCCGCGCAGGCCCAGCTTGGCCGCGAGCGCTGGCGCGAAGAGGCGGCCAAGGGCGAACCGGAGCTGGCGGCCTGGGCCGAGGCGTTCGCCGCCGGCTCGACCGGTGCGTCGCTGATCGATGCGGTGTGCGGCAACAGCCCGTATCTTGGCCAGTCGCTGACGCGCGAGCTGCCCTTCGTCCGCCGCACGCTGGAGGACGGCTTCGACGCCGTCTTCCCGGCGTTGATGGCGGAGCTGGAACGCGACTTTGCGCAGGAGCGCGACATGGACCGGCTGATGACCGGGCTGCGCATCGCCAAGCGGCGCGCCGCGCTGCTGATCGGGCTGGCCGACATCACCGGCTCCTGGACCCTGGAGCAGGTCACCGGCGCGCTGAGCGACACCGCCGAGACAGGGCTCCGCCTCGCCTCCAGCCACCTGCTGCGCAGGGCGGCGGAGGCCGGCACGCTGACGCTGCCGAATCCGGAGCGTCCGTGGGAGGGGTCTGGCCTGATCGTTCTCGGCATGGGGAAACTGGGCGCGCGCGAACTCAACTATTCCAGCGATATCGACCTGATCGTGCTGTACGACGACGCCGTCGTGAAGACGGCCCAGCCGGACAACCTCGCCCGGACCTTCATCCGGCTGGCGCGCGATCTGGTGCGCATTATGGATGAACGGACCCGGGACGGCTACGTCTTCCGCACCGACCTGCGCCTTCGCCCCGACCCCGGCGCCACGCCGCTGGCGGTTTCCGTCACCGCGGCCGAAATTTACTACGGCTCGGTCGGCCAGAACTGGGAACGTGCGGCCATGATCAAGGCCCGTCCGGTCGCCGGCGACCTGGAGGCGGGCAGGGCCTTCATGCGCTTCCTGGAGCCGTTCGTCTGGCGCCGTCACCTGGACTTCGCGGCGATCCAGGACATCCACTCGATCAAGCGGCAGATCAACGCGCACAAGGGCCACCGCGAGGTCACCGTCAACGGCCACGACATCAAGGTCGGCCGCGGCGGCATCCGCGAGATCGAGTTCTTCGCCCAGACCCAGCAGCTGATCTACGGTGGCCGCGACATCCGCGTGCGCCCCTCCCCCACCCTCAAGGCCATCGAGGCGCTGTGCGAGGTCGGCCGCGTCGAGCCGGCGGCGGTGGAGGAACTGACCCGCGCCTACAATTACCTGCGCCGGGTCGAGCACCGCATCCAGATGACCGAGGACCGGCAGACCCATCAGGTGCCGGCCGACGACCGCGGAGTCGAACACCTCGCCCGCTTCCTCGGCTACGACGAGTCCGACGCCTTCCGCGCCGACCTGCTGGCCACCCTCGGCCTCGTCGAGGACCGCTACGCCGAGCTGTTCGAGGAGGCGCCGTCGCTGTCCTCCAACACCGGCAACCTCGTCTTCACCGGCACCGACGACGACCCCGGCACGGTCAGGACGCTGTCCGAGATGGGCTACCAGGACCCCAGCCGGGTCATCAGCGTGGTGGCGGCGTGGCACCGCGGCCGCTACCGCGCCACCCGCTCCGCCCGCGCCCGCGAGCTGCTGACCGAGCTGGTGCCCGGCCTGCTGCAGGCCTTCGCCAGGACGCCGGTGCCGGACACCGCGCTGATGAACTTCGACGGCTTCCTGGAGAAGCTGCCGGCCGGCGTCGGGCTGTTCTCGCTGTTCTACGCCAACCCGGCGCTGCTGGAGCTGGTGGCCGAGATCATGGGCAACGCGCCGCGCATGGCCGAGGTGCTGTCGCGCAACCCCTCGCTGCTCGACGCCGTGCTGACGCCCGACTTCTTCGACGCCCTGCCCGGCCAGGACGTGCTGACGCCGGAGTGGGCGCGGGTGGTGTCCGCCGCCCGCGACTTCGAGGATTCGCTGGCCCTGGCGCGGCGCTGGACCAACGACCAGCGCTTCCGCGCCGGCATCCACATGCTGCGCAACATCACCGACGGCGACCGCTGCGGGCCGTTCCTCGCCGACCTCGCCGACGTGGTGGTGCCCGACATCGCCGCCCGCGTGCAGGAGGAGTTCGCGCGGCGGCACGGCACCGTCCCCGGCTCCGCCTGGGTGATCGTCGCCATGGGCAAGCTGGGCAGCCGGCAGCTGACGCTGACCTCCGACATCGACCTGATCGTCGTGTACGAGTCCGCGCCCGCCGCGACGATGTCGGACGGGGCCAAGCCGCTGTCGGCCGGCGAATATTACATCAAGCTGACGCAGCGCCTGACCAACGCCATCACCGCGCCGATGGGCGACGGCCGGCTGTACGAGGTGGACATGCGCCTGCGCCCCAGCGGCAACGCCGGGCCGCTGGCGACCTCGCTGGAATCCTTCGTCAAGTACCAGCAGCAGGACGCCTGGACCTGGGAGCACATGGCGCTGACCCGCGCCCGCGTGCTCGGCGTCCGCACGCCCTTTGCGGAAAAGGTGGAGGCGGCGATCCGCGACGCGCTGGTGCGGCCGCGCGACCCGGACAAGCTGCTGTGGGACGTCGCCGACATGCGCCGGCGGATCGACAAGGAGTTCGGCACCGACAATCCGTGGAACGTCAAGTACCACCGCGGCGGCCTGATCGACATCGAGTTCATCGCCCAGTACCTCCAGCTCCGCCACGCTGCGGAGCACCCGGCCGTGCTCAGCATCGGCACCGCCAACGCGCTGAAGGCCGCGGCGGCGAACGGCCTGCTGGACGCGGCGGTGGCGGGGGACCTGGAAGCGGCGCTGCGCCTGTGGCGACGGGTGCAGGGCTTCCTGCGGTTGACGACCGACGGCGTGCTCGATCCGCAGCAGGTGTCGGAGACGCTGTTCGCCGGTCTGGCGCGAACCGCGTTCCCCGGAGAGGCGGCGCCGGTTGACTTCGCGGAACTCGACGCCAGAATCCGTGCGGTCGCCGCGCGGGCCCACGCCCACTTCCGCACCCTGGTGGAGGAACCGGCGGCCAGGCTCATCCCACCCGCCCAAACCGAGGAACCGAACATACCATGAGCGTAGAGGCCGGAACCCCCGCCCCCGACTTCACCATGCCGACCGACGGCGGCGGCAGCGTCACGCTGTCCGCCCTGCGCGGCAAGCCGGTGGTGCTGTACTTCTACCCGAAGGACGACACGTCCGGCTGCACCGCGCAGGCCTGCGGCTTCCGCGACCAGCTGCCCGATTTCCAGGGGGTGGACGCCACGGTGATCGGCGTGTCCAAGGACTCGGTCGCCAGCCACGACAAGTTCAAGGCGAAGTACAGCCTGCCCTTCACGCTCGCCTCCGACAAGGAGGCCGGCGTCGCCGAGACCTACGGCGTCTGGGTCGAGAAGAGCATGTACGGCCGCAAGTACATGGGCATGGAGCGCGCCACCGTCCTGATCGACAAGGACGGCGTGGTGCGCAAGGTCTGGCGCAAGGTCAAGGTGCCCGGCCACGTCAAGGAGGTGCTGGAGGCGGTGAAGGGGCTGTAAGCCCCTCACCAACGGACGCTGGACCTCGGCGAGGCGGGGTATTCCCGGGATCGGTCGGACTAAACCCATCGCTTGCTTAGCAAATAACTTAGAATCTCTATAAAGTCCGCCTGCAACGAAACGTTGGTTCGCTCCAGCGTCCCGGCAAGGAAATACCCCCATGAACGTCGCCAACATCGCCCGGCGTCTGGCTGCCGGTGAGCTTCACTATGCGCTTGGCCGCTTCGAGACCGTGCGCCGCGGCTACAGCCTCGTGCGCGGCTTCGGGCGCCGCCCCCGCGGCGGGCCGGCGCTGGTGCCGACGCTGTTCCCACGGGTGGACGTGGCGGCGGCGGCGGAGGCGGTCCGGCGGGAGTCGGTGGCCTTCGGCTTCGACCTGCCGGTCGAGGTGGTGGCCGAATTGCAGGCCTTCGCCCGCACCGCCGCGCTGTACGACCGCGGCGTGCCGCATCCCTTTCATCATGACGACGTGACCGACGGGCGCCTCGCCGACGGCACCCCCGCCGTCCTCGGCCTGATCCCCGAGCCGATCCAGAACGCCGCGGTGCGCCGCATCTGCAACGACCACATGCTGCTGGACGCGGTGACACGGCACCTCGGCTACCGGCCGACGAAGCTGGTCCCGCGCCTGTTCTGGAGCTTCGCCACCAGGATGGACGAGGACGAGCGGCGGCGCCGCGGCCAGACCATCGACTGGCACTTCGACGTGCACGATTTCAACTTCTGCTCGGCCTGCTTCTACCTCAGCGACGTGACGGAGCGGACCGGGGCGCACGCGCTGGTGTGCGGCTCGCACCGCGACAAGCCGCTGCGCTTCCTGGTGGGGTCCGCCAACGTACCGCAGGACGAGGTCTTCGCCCAGTTCGGCGCCGACCGCGCGATGATCATCGAGGGCCCGGCCGGCACCGGTTTCCTCGAGGACACCTCCTGCTTCCACCGCGCCATGCCACCGCTGGAAGGCGAGCGCTTGATGATGCAGATCTGGTTCAGTTGAGCCACGCACAAAGCCCCTCCCCCGCGAGGGGGAGGGACTCCAGGGGAGTCAGAACTGCTCCTCGCTCAGCGCCATCACCGTGCGCTGGGCGCTGAGGATCGGCACCAGCAGGCCCTGGGTGCTCGGCAGGATCTGCTCGGCGTAGAAGCGGGCGGTGACCAGCTTGGCCTCTAGGAAGGGCGCGTTCGCCCCCGGCTGGCGCAACCCGTCCAGCGCCTTGGCCGCCGCCTTCGCCATCATCCAGCCGCCGGCCACCGTGCCCCACAGGCGCAGGTAGTTCACCGCACCGGCCGCGGCGGCGCGGGCGTTGCCCTCCTGCTGGACGCGCACCACCCACTCCGTCGCCTGATCCAGCGTCGCCAGAGCGGTCGACAGGTTGGTGAGGATCGCCTGCATGTCGTCGCCGGGCACGCTGTCCAGTTCGGCCAGCGTGGCGCGGATCTCGGCGATGAAGGCGTTCGCCGCCGCGCCGCCGTCGCGCCCGACCTTGCGGAAGACGAGGTCGTTGGCCTGGATGCCGTTGGTGCCCTCGTAGATCGGCGTGATGCGGGCGTCGCGGTAGTGCTGCGCCGCCCCGGTCTCCTCGATGAAGCCCATGCCCCCGTGCACCTGCACGCCCAGCGAGGTGACCTCGCAGCCGATGTCGGTGGACCATGCCTTGACGACCGGCGTCACCAGATCGATGCGCGCCTGCGCGGCCGCCCGCACCTCGGCGTCCTCGTGGCTGCGCGCGAGGTCGAGCTGCGTGCCGGCGTAGAGCGCCAGGGCGCGCGCCGCCTCGGTCTTGGCGCGCATTTCCAGCAGCATGCGGCGGACGTCCGGGTGGCGGATGATCGACACCGCCGGCCCTCGGGAATCGGCGACGTCCTTGCTCTGCACGCGGGTGCGGGCGTAGTCGCGCGCCTGCTGGTAGGCGCGCTCGGCCAGCGCGATGCCCTGGATGCCGACGCCCAGGCGGGCGTTGTTCATCATGGTGAACATGTACTCCAGGCCGCGGTTCTCCTCGCCGACCACGTAGCCGACAGCGCCCTCGTGGTCACCGAAGGCCATGACGCAGGTCGGGCTGGCCTTGATGCCCAGCTTGTGCTCCAGGCTGGCGGCGCGGGCGTCGTTGCGGTCGCCCAGGCTGCCGTCCTCCTTGACCAGGAACTTCGGCACGATGAACAGCGAGATGCCCTTCACCCCGGCCGGCGCGTCCGGCAGACGGGCCAGCACGAGATGGACGATGTTCTCGGCCATGTCGTGCTCACCGTAGGTGATGAAGATCTTCTGGCCGCTGATGCGGTAGGTGCCGTCCTCCGCCCGCACCGCGCGCGTGCGCACCGCGGCGAGGTCGGAGCCGGCCTGCGGCTCGGTCAGGTTCATGGTGCCGGTCCAGGTGCCGGCGATCAGCTTGGGCAGGTAGGTCGCCTTCTGCTCGGCACTGCCGTGCTCGGTCAGCAGATCAACCGCCCCCTGGGTCAGCAGCGGGCACAGGCCGAAGGACAGGTTGGCGGCCTGCCACATCTCCTGCGCGGCGAACTGCACGGTCCACGGCAGGCCCTGGCCGCCGTAGTCCGGCTCGAACGGCAGGCTGCCCCAGCCGGCCTCGACGAACTGGGCGTAAGCCTCCTGCCACCCCGTCGGCGTGCGCACCACGCCGTTCTCCAGCACCGAGCCCTCCTTGTCGCCCACCGTGTTGAGCGGGGCGAGCACGCCGGAGGCGAACTTGCCACCCTCCTCCAGGATGGCGTCCACCAGGTCGGGGGTGGCGGACTCGAAGGCGGGCAGCCCGGCCACGCGGTCGAAGCCGACCACCTCGTTCAGCAGGAAACGGAAGTCGGCGACAGGGGCGGTGTAGGGGATCATGGAACGCGTGGCCCTCCCGAGACCGTGCAGGTGTTGTTCTTGTGGCCCGGCAGGATACCGCGCCGTATGGTGATTGGCGATACGCCGTTGGCGCAGGGCCGCCAGCCGAGCGTATTACCTTTACGTAAACGTCATAAAGTGCGCAAGAGGCAAAGGATGGACCCGGCTCTGGAGGGCATCGCCGAACGCGACGGCTTCCGCGGGGTGATCGCGGCGGACGAGACGCAGCGCCTGGGCCTAACGCTGCCGGACCTGCTGCCGCTGGCGGCGCTCTACGCCCGCCCGCCGGTGTCGGGCTTCGCGGTCGGCGCGGTCGCGCAGGGACTGTCGGGCGCGGTCTACCTCGGCGCCAACATCGAGTTCCCCGGCCAGCCGCTCAACGCCTCGGTGCACGCCGAGCAGAGCGCCGTCGCCAACGCCTGGATGTACGGGGAGCGTGGGCTCTTGTCCCTGGCCGTCACCGCCGCGCCGTGCGGCCACTGCCGGCAGTTCCTGCACGAGCTGGCGCACCCGCCCACCCTGCTGCTGCCCGGCCGCGAGCCGGTACCGCTGTCGGCGCTCCTGCCGGACGCCTTCGGCCCGCGCGACCTCGGCATCGCCGGCGGGCTGATGGACCCGGCCGACCACGGCCTGACCATCGACTCCGACGACCCGCTGCTGCGCGCGGCGCTGGACGCCGCGAACGCCAGCCACGCCCCTTACACCCGCGCGTACGCCGGCGTGGCGCTGCGCACCGTGGACGGCGCAGTGTTCCCCGGGCGGTACGCCGAGAACGCTGCCTTCAACCCCGGCCTGCCGCCGCTGCAGTGCGCCGTGGCGCTGCTGGTGCTGGCCGGGCGCGCGCTGGCGGAGGTGACCGCCGCCGCGCTGGTCGAGCACCTCGCCCCGGCCAGCCACGCCGAACCGGCCCGTGCGCTGCTCGCCCCGCTCGGCATTCCCTTCACCACGGCGCTGGCACACCCATTGCAGTGCTAGGGGCGAACCCCAGCAGGGATTGCCGCCATGACCTTCGCCGCCGCCATCGCCCAGTCCGCCCAGTCGGCCGTCCAGGCCCAGAAGACGCCGCGCGGCCCTGCCGAAGTGGAAGCCGCGGTGCGCAACGCCAGCGCCAAGACCGGGGTCAATTTTGCCTACCTCATGGAAAAAGCTGCCACCGAGAGCGGGTTCCGCACCGACGTGAAGTCGTCCTCGTCCAGCGCCACCGGCCTCTACCAGTTCATCGACTCGACGTGGCTGACCACGCTGAAGGAGCACGGCGGCGACCACGGCCTGGGCCAGTACGCCAACGCCATCCAGACCCGCTCCGACGGCCGGCCCTACGTGTCCGACCCGGAGATGCGCAACAAGATCCTCGAGCTGCGCAAGGACCCCAACGTCTCCGCCCTCATGGCCGCCGAGTTCACCAAGGACAACCAGGACTACCTGAAGGAGAACGTCGACAAGGGGCAGATCGGCTCGACCGAGCTGTACATGGCGCACTTCCTGGGCGCGGCGGGGGCGGCAAAGTTCCTCAACGCCATGCACGACAGCCCGAACCGGCAGGCGCAGGACCTGTTCCCCGAGGCGGCGGCGGCCAACAAGGCGGTGTTCATCGACAAGGAGACCGGCCGCGGCAAGACGCTGAAGGAGATCTACGACCGCTTCGCCAAGCGCTTCGACGAGATCGGCGGTGCGCCGGCCGCGGCGGCGACCGAGCGGGTGCGTCGCCAGGACATGCCGGACGGCTTCACCACGCAGATGCCGAGCGTCTCCGCCCATACCATCGGCGGCACGCCGCTGTCGATGTACCAGATCCTGGCGCTGAACGCGCTGGAGACGCCGGACGAGGCGGAGACCAACACCATGCGCCCCGGCAACCGCAAGTCCGTTTCCCAGCCGGAGCGCCACCGCATGCGCGACGAGCCGGTGCGCGGCGACCAGACGGCGGAGACGGGCCTGGGGCTGGGGCTGGGGCGGACGCCGTTCGGGCAGGCGGCGTAGGCGGCGCAAACACTTGCCCCCACCCCTTACCCCTCCCCTGCGAAGCGGGGGAGGGGTAAGGGGTGGGGGCAATATCTTCCCTACGGCAGCAGTTTCCCTGGATTCATGATCCCCTTGGGATCCACCGCCGCCTTCACCGCGCGCATCAGGTCCAGTTCCACCGGGCTCTTGATGTGCGGCATGTCGTCCTTCTTGAACCGCCCCACCCCGTGCTCGGCCGAGATGGAACCGTCCAGCTCCAGCACGATCCCGTTGACGAGGTGGGTGATCTCCTCCCAGCGCTCCATGTAGGACGCCGTGTCGGCGCCTTCGGGCTGGCTGAGGTTGAAGTGGATGTTGCCGTCGCCGACGTGACCGAAGGGCGTGGCGCGGATGCCCTGGCACGCCGCCTCGACCGCCGCCGTCGCCTTCCCAAGGAACTCGGCGACGCGGCTCACCGGGATCGACACGTCGTTCTTGATCGAGCCGCCCTCGAACTTCTGCGCCTCGACGATGGCCTCGCGGATGAACCACAGCTGGTTGGCCTGACTCTCGCTCGCCGCCAGCGTCGCGTCGGTGGCCAGCCCGGCCTCGAACGCCTCGCCCAGCGCCGCCTCGAAGTTCTCGCGGAAGGCGTCGGACTGCGTGCCGGCGGTCAGCTCGGTCAGCACGTACCACGGCGACGGCTCGGACAGCGGGTCCACCGTGCCGGCGACGTGCTTCAGCGCGAACTCCAGGCAACGGCGCGACATCAGCTCGTACGCCGCCACGGCGTCGCCCGACGCCGCGCGCAGCCGCGCCAGCAGCGCGATGGCGGACTCCGGGTCCGGCACGGCGACGAACGCCGTCTCCACCTGCCGCGGCCGCGGGTAGAGCTTCAGCACCGCGGCGGTGATGATGCCCAGCGTGCCCTCGCCGCCGATGAACAGGTGCTTGAGGTCGTAGCCGGTGTTGTTCTTGCGCAGCCGGCGCAGGCCGTTCCACACCCGCCCGTCCGGCAGCACCACCTCCAGCCCCAGCACGAGGTCGCGCATGTTGCCGTAGCGCAGCACGTTGATGCCGCCGGCGTTGGTGGAGATCAGGCCGCCGACCTGGCAGGTGCCCTCCGCACCCAGGCTCATGGGCAGCAGGCGGTCCTGGTCCTTGGCGGCCTCCTGCGCGGTCTTCAGCACGACGCCGGCCTCGGCGGTCATGGTGTAGTTCAACGGGTCGAGGTCGCGGATGCGGTTCATGCGCGACAGGCTCAGCACGATCTCCGTCCCCGCCTCGTAGGGGATGGAGCCGCCGACCAGCGAGGTGTTGCCGCCCTGCGGCACGATGGGCTGCCCCGCCTCGGCGCACGCCTTGACCACCGCGGCCACCTCCTCGGTCGAGGCCGGGCGCACCACCGCCGGGCTGTTGCCCTTGAAGCGCCCGCGCCACTCGGCAAGGTACGGCGCCATGTCCGCCGGATCGGTGAGCAGGCCGTTGGGACCCACGATGGAACGGATGCGGTCGAGAAGGGCGGTCATGGGCGTCGGATCCGGGCTGAGACAGTGCGGACGCGCAAACTAGCGGAGTTCGCAGGTCGGGCCAAGCGCAGCGCGGCCCAACCCAGCCTTGCAGAGCCGGAGACCGCCGCGCGCCGGCCGCACCCATCCGGGCTACCACGGAAAAATCACACTGAACGGTTCAGTTTAGTCTTGACGAGGCGATGGGTCGAGAGCATGTTCCTCACATGAACTGAACGGTTCAGTTCAATTTTTAGACCCAAGGGCTCCCGCCGACCCCGCCATGAGGGACGAAGCGGCCAGCCTCATGAAGGCCCTGCACCCGACGGTGCACGCCCCAACTCGATCAAGGAAACAAGCCATGAGCATTCGCAACACGACGGCCACCCTTCTGTTCTCGACGCTGCTTCTCGCCTCGGGGACCGGCTTCGCCGCCGCGCAGACGGCCGGCACCGACCAGTCCTTCGAGAGCCAGTTGAGCGAGGCCGCCGACGCCGTGCGCAATCACATCCCCGGCGGGATCGGCCAGGAGGAGCGCCTGACGGTCGAGCGCCACCTGCAGATCGCCCGCGACCTGTCCCGTCAGGGCCGGACCGACGCGGCGCAGTCGTACCTGAACTTCGCCCGCGGGGAACTGGGCCTGTCCGTCAGCCCGCGCGCGAGCGAGGTGACCGCGATGCCCTCGCAGTTCTCCGCCAAGGACTTCAACAACTCCGTCCACTGACGGCATCGGACTGGAACGGGGCCGGCGGCAGGCCGGCCCCGCCCGTTCGTTCAGCCGTGACGGAAAATCCTGACACCATCGGGCCGCTTCCCGGCCCACGCGATCCCCGCGGCGGTCAGCCCCGCGGCGCCGCCGCCCGGCGCAGCCGGTCGTTGATCGCGACTCCCAATCCCTCCTCCGGGATCGGCATCACGGCGATGGCCCGCACACCCGGCTTGTCCAGCGCCCGCAGGTGGTGGAACAGGTTGGCCGCCGCCTCGTTGAGGTCGCCCTCCAGCGACAGGTTCAGCTTCTCCCGGCCACCGCGCACGAAGCGGTCAGGGCCGAAGCTCAGCAGCGCCTCGTCGTCTTCGGCGCCGTGCGCGTTCAGGCGCACCGACGCCCGCGGCGCGTAGTGGCTGGCGAGCTGCCCCGGCGACTTCGGCGCGTCCGGGTCGCCGGACGACACCAGGATCGGGCCGATCAACCGCTCGATCTCCTCGCGCAGCACGGCGCCGGGGCGCAGCAGCACCGGCGTCTCGCCGGACAGGTCGAGCACCGTCGACTCCAATCCGACCGGGCAGCGCCCGCCGGCCAGCACGGCGGCAACCCTCTCGCCCAGGCTCTCCACCACGTGCATCGGCGTGGTCGGGCTGACCGCGCCGGAGCGGTTGGCGCTCGGCGCGGCGACGGGCCGGCCGGCGGCCTTCAGCAGCGCTTGGCCGATGGGGTGGTTGGGGACGCGCACCGCCACGGTGTCGAGCCCGGCCGAGACCAGCAGCGACAGCCCGGCCTCGTCCCGCCGCCGCAGCACCAGCGTCAGCGGGCCGGGCCAGAACTGCTCGGCCACCGCCTCGGCGCGCTCGTCGAAGACGGCGATCCGCTCGGCCGACGCCGCGTCCGGCACGTGCACGATCAGCGGGTTGAACTGCGGCCGGCCCTTGGCGGCGAAGATCGCCGCGACGGCGGCCTCGCTGGTCGCGTCGCCGCCCAGGCCGTACACCGTCTCGGTCGGGAAGGCCACCAGCT
Organism: Azospirillum sp. TSO22-1; assembly: GCF_003116015.1. GTDB lineage: Bacteria > Pseudomonadota > Alphaproteobacteria > Azospirillales > Azospirillaceae > Azospirillum. Next base: position 179,491 of record NZ_LGQZ01000027.1, on the reverse strand, counting down.
CGCCGGCGCGCAGCAGCGTGCCCGCCTTTTGGAGGGCGGCGGCGTTCGGATGCAGGATTTCGGGGCGTTGCGTGCTCACGGTGCGGCTTTTAGGCGGATCGGGGCGGGAAGTCAAAGCGTCCGGTTGCGCGGACTCGCCTCAACGGCTATGAGGGATGCGCGCAATACAGAACAAAATGATGGGTGCGGGCATGGCGGGCAAGGTCTTCACCGTGGCGCAGCAGAAGGGCGGAGCCGGCAAGACCACGCTGGTCGCGCATCTGGCCATCGCCTGGATGCAGCTCGGCTACAAGGTCGCCACGGTGGACATCGACCCGCAGGGCAGCCTGACCCGCTGGTTCGAGGTGCGCAGCGAGGCCACCGACGGCCAGCCCGGCTTCACCCACGTGCAGATCACCGGCTGGCGCACCCAGGCGGAGGTGGAGAAGCTGGCCCGCGACCACGACGTGGTGGTCATCGACAGCCCGCCGCACGCCCAGACCGAGGCCCGCATCGCCGTACGCGCCGCCAGCCTCGTCGTCGCCCCGGTGCAGCCCAGCCCGATGGACCTGTGGGCGGTGCAGCCCACCCTCGACCTGGCCAAGCAGGAGAAGCGCCGCCTGTTCCTGGTGCTCAACCGCGTACCGCCGCGCGCCAAGCTGGCCGACGAGCTGATCGGGAAGGTACGCGAGCTGGTGAACCCGCCCGACATCGAACTGGCCGAGGCGCAGATCGGCAACCGCACGGCCTACGCCGGCACGCTGCTGACCGGCCTGTCGGTCACCGAGGCCGCCAAGCGCACCCAGGCAGCAGCGGAGATGCAGACGCTGGCCACCGAGATCCTGCGCCAAGGCGCCTGATCTCAGGCCGCGCCGCGCACCGTCCGCCACGCGCTGACGCCGACGTAGTACGCGCCCGCCGCCAGCCACACCACGAAGGGCAGCACCGGGCGTTCCGGGTGGATGGCGACCAGCCACGCCGCCGATACCAGCCACGCCGCGGTGGCCAGCGCGTTCAGCGGCAGCAGCGCGCGCACCCGCAGCGGGTGCAGGAACTTTACCGGGATGAAGGTCAGCACGCCCAGCGCGGCGATCACCGCAGCGTTGACCGTCGGCCCCAGGCGCAGCAGCCACAGGCACAGCACCACCACGTTCCAGATCGCCGGGAAGCCGACGAAGTAATGGTCGGCGCTCTTCATCCCGGTGTTGGCGAAGCAGTACAGCGACGTCACCAGCATCCACGCCGCCGCCGGCATGGCGAGGCCGCGCGGCAGCAGGTCGAACCACACGACGAACACCGCCGGCACCAGCACGTAGGTCAGATAGTCGATCACCAGATCGAGCACCGCGCCGTCGATGCCCGGCAGCGCCTCCTTCACCCGCAGCGAGCGGGCGAAGGTGCCGTCGACGCCGTCCACCACCAGCGCCAGCCCGAGGAAGGCGAAGCACGCCGCCGCCTCCCCCTGCCCCGCCGCCATCAGCGCTGCGAAGCCCAGCACGGCACCGAACGCGGTAAACCCGTGCACCGCCCAGGCGGCGAGCCGCCGGCCGGCCGGAACCGCTCTGCTTGGCACCGCCCTACTCCGCCGCGCGGGTGTGCGCCGCCGGCGGCCAGCCGGCGAAGGCCTCGCTCTCCTCCAGCCCGCCCGGCAGCGGGCCGCCGGTCGCCCAGTCCAGCAGCTCCACCGTGTGCACGATGGGGATGCCGGTACCGGTGGCGATCTGGGTGATGCAGCCGAGGTTGCCGGCGGCCACCGCGTCGGGCTCGGTGCTCTCGATGTTGCGCACCTTGCGGTCGCGCAGCGCCTCCGACAGCTCGGGCTGCAGCATGTTGTAGGTGCCGGCGGAGCCGCAGCAGATGTGCCCTTCGGGGATCTCGCGCACCTCGAAGCCGGCGGTGCGCAGCAGGGCGCGCGGCGGGTCCTTGATGCGCTGGCCGTGCTGCATGGAGCAGGCGGAATGGTAGGCGATGACCTGCCCGGTGCGGCGCGTCGGCTCGGTCAGGCCGATCTCCGCCAGGAACTCGGTGACGTCGCGGGCGAGGGCCGCCACGCGCTTGGCGTCGGCCTCCAGCGCGTCGCCGGCGAACATGTGGCCGTAGTCCTTCACCGTAGTGCCGCAGCCGGACGCGTTGATGATGACGGCGTCCAGCCCGTTCCCGTCGATCTCACGCACCCAGGCGGCGATGGTGCTGGCGGCGGAGCCGTGCGACAGGTCGGTCTTGCCCATGTGGTGGGTGAGCGCGCCACAGCAGTCGGCGCCCTTCGACACCACCACCTCGACGCCGTGGCGGTTCAGCAGGCGGATGGTCGCCTCGTTGATCTGCGGCGCCAGCACCTGCTGGGCGCAGCCGATCAGCAGCGCGACGCGCTTCTTCCGCACGCCCTCGGCCGGGTAGACGCCGGGACGGTCGAAGGGACTCGGCCCCGGCACCGACTTGGGCGCCAGATGCAGCATGGCGCCGATGCGGCCGGGTATCAGGTTGCGGAACGGCCGCGCCACCCAGGCGCCGAGCAGCGCCAGCCGGAACAGGCGCGGGTTCGGCAGCACCCTGGCCAGCAGGTCGCGCAAGTGCCGGTCGACGGGGGAGCGGGTGTGGGTCTTCTCGATGTGCTCGCGCCCGCGGTCGATCAGGTGCATGTAGTCCACGCCCGACGGGCAGGTGGTCATGCAGGACAGGCACGAGAGGCAGCGGTCGATGTGCTTGACCACCTTGGGCGAGGGCGGCCCGCCCTTCTCGAACATGTCCTTGATCTGGTAGATGCGGCCGCGCGGGCTGTCCAGCTCGTCGCCCAGCGTGATGTAGGTCGGGCACGTCGCCGTGCAGAAGCCGCAGTGCACGCACTTGCGCAGGATGCGCTCGGCCTCCTGGACTTCGGGCTTGGCGAGCTGGGCGAGGGTGAAGTTGGTCTGCATGGGCCTCACACCCCCGCGTAAAGGCGGCCGGGATTCAACAGGCGTTTGGGATCGAAGCTCTCCTTGACGCGCGCGGCCAGCGCGGCCAGGGGCTCCGGCTGCGGGTGGTAGACGGGCACGGAGGCGCGCACGTCGTCCGGCGCCCGGATCAGCGTGGCATGACCGCCGGTGCCGTCCAGGCATTCGCGAATGTCGGCATCGCCGGGCTCCGCCGCGACCCACAGCAGGCCGCCGCCCCAGTCGAAGTACACGTCCGCTTCCGTGATCTCGCGGATGGCCGCGGCGACGCGGGCGCCTTCGCTGGGGGGGACGGAGAGTTTCCACACCAGCCGCTCGGCCGGTTGGACGAAGTAGGCCACGTCCCGGATCTCCCGCCACAGCGCCAGCGAGTCGTCCCGCTCCAGCACCGCGTCGGCGCCCAGCTCGTCCTTCAGCGCCGCGACGCGGGCGGCGACCGACGGCCCGAAGCCCTCCAAGCGGATGCAGGTCGCAGCACCGCCAAGCCGCGCCACCACGCCCGAGCGCGCCGCCACGGCGGCCGGCAGGTGCGCGGCACCCGACACCTCGTGCGGGCTCTGCAAGGCGGAGGTCAGCGCCCGCACCGCTTCGGCGTCGCCCTTGCCGAGCAGCACCAGCGTCCGCACGTCCTCCGGCGCCGGGAGCACCTTCAGCGTCACCTCGGTCATCGCGGTCAGCGTGCCCATGGAGCCGGCCATCAGCTTGGGCATGTCGTAGCCGGTGACGTTCTTCACCACCTTGCCGCCGCCCTTATAGACCTCGCCGCGTCCCGACACGCCCTCGACGCCGAGGAAGTGGTCGCGCGCCGAACCGGCCTGGATGCGCCGCGGCCCGGTCAGCCCGGCGGCCAGCATGCCGCCCACCGTGCCGCCACCCGCAGGCAGGCCGTACAGCGGCCCGAGGTCCTGCGGCTCGAAGGCGAAGTGCTGGCGCCGCGCGGCCAGCATCGGCAGCACCTCGGCGAGCGGCGTGCCGGTCCTGACGGTCAGCACCAGTTCCTCCGGCTCGTAGGCCACCACGCCGGACAGCGCGGAGAGGTCGAGCGCATAGGCGGCCTGCACCGGGCGGCCCAGGCGGCGCTTGGTTCCGGTGCCCAGCACCTCCAGCGGCTCGCCGTGGCTGAGGGCCCACTGCATCGAGTCGGCGAGCTGGGCGGCGGTGTCGGGCTTGAAGGTCGTGATCGTCATACGGCCTCAGAACCTCGGAATGTCGGGGAACGGCAGCTTGCCGCCGGAGATGTGCAGGCGGCCAAGCTCGGCGCAGCGGTGCAGCTCGGGGAAGACCTTGCCGGGATTCAGCAGGCCGTCCGGGTCGAAGGCGCATTTCAGGCGCTGCTGCTGCTTCAGGTCGGCTTCGGCGAACTGGTGGGTCATCAGGTCGCGCTTCTCGACGCCCACCCCGTGCTCGCCGGTCAGCACGCCGCCGACGTCGACGCACAGGCGCAGGATGTCGTTGCCGAACTCCTCCGCGCGCTCCAGTTCGCCGGGGTTGTTGGCGTCGTAGAGGATCAGCGGGTGCAGGTTGCCGTCGCCGGCGTGGAAGACGTTGGCGACTCGCAGCCCGTGCTTCTCCGACAGCTCGCGCATGCGCTGCAACACCAGCGGCAGCTTCTTGCGCGGGATCGTGCCGTCCATGCAGTAGTAGTCGGGGCTGATGCGGCCGACCGCCGGGAAGGCCGCCTTGCGGCCGGCCCAGAACACCAGCCGCTCCTCCTCGCTGTTGGAGACGCGGGCGTAGACGGCGCCCTTGTCCCTGGCGATCGCCTCGACCGTGCCGATCAGGTAGTCCACCTCGGCCGGCGGGCCGTCCAGTTCGACGATCAGCAGCGCTTCCACGTCGAGGGGATAGTTGGCGTGGACGAAGTCCTCGGCGGCGTGGATGGCGGGCTTGTCCATCATCTCCATGCCGCCGGGGATGATGCCGGCGGCGATGATGGCGGCGACGCAGTCGCCGGCCTGCTCGTTGGTCGGGAAGCCCAGCAGCACGGCGCGCGCCGTGGCCGGCTTCTTCAGGATGCGCACCGTCACCTCGGTGACGACGCCCAGCAGCCCCTCCGAGCCGGTGACGATCCCCATGAGGTCGTAGCCGCCGGCCTCAAGATGCTTGCCGCCCAGGCGCAGGACGGTGCCGTCCATCAGCACCATCTCGACGCCCAGCACGTTGTTGGTGGTCAGCCCGTACTTCAGGCAGTGCACGCCGCCGGAATTCTCGGCGATGTTGCCGCCGATGGTGCAGGCGATCTGGCTGGAGGGATCGGGCGCGTAATAGAAGCCCTTGTGCGCCACCGCGTTGGAGATGCCGAGGTTGGTCACCCCCGGCTGCGCCACGACGCAGCGGTTGTCGTAGTCGACCTCAAGGATCCGGTTGAACTTGCCCAGGCCGAGCAGGATGCCGTCGGCCAGCGGCAGCGCCCCGCCCGACAGCGAGGTCCCCGCCCCGCGCGGCACGACCTTGACGCCCATCTCCTTGCAGGCCTTGAGCACCTGCGAGACCTGTTGGGTGTTGCTGGGCAGAACGACGACGAGCGGCGGCTGGCGGTAGGCGGTGAGGCCGTCGCACTCGTAGGCGCGCAGCTCGTCCTCGTCGACGATGACGCCTTCGCCGGGCACGATGGCGCGCAGGCGCTCGACGATCTCGCGGCGGCGGGAGATGATTCCCGCGTCCGGGGTGGGCATCTTCATGCCGGCCCTCTCCTCCCACTTGTTTCGTCAAGTGGTAGCACCGGCAAAAGCGGCCGGGCAAGGAAAGGATTCAGGCAAAAGCAAAGCCGCGCCGGGAACACCGGCGCGGCCTGAACACGCTCAACTGCGGCGCGGCCGGGCGGACCGGCCGGCGGTATCAGCCCTGGCGGGCCTTGAAGCGCGGGTTCTGCTTGTTGATGACATAGACGCGGCCCTTGCGGCGAATCACGCGGCAAGCCTTGTGGCGCGTCTTCATCGACTTGAGCGAGTTCACGATCTTCATGATACGAATTCCTGGTGCTTGAGATCAGCGGCGTGTTCGTAGGGCGCGGAACATAGTGCGGTGGATCGGGCGTGTCAACGCCCGATGGCACCCGCCGGCGACTCCCCTACTCGGCCGGCTTCAGCGCGTAGAACCGGTAGCAGCGCAGCCCGTTGTCGAGCGCCGACACGCGCCGCGCCCACAGTTCGATCTCGTCCATCACCGCCACCTTGGTGTCGTGCGCCAGGGAGTACTGCTCCAGCACCTGGGTGAAGCCCTGCAGCGCGGTGAGGATCAGGTGGCGGTGGGTGTCGGTGATGTCCTCGGCGATGCGCAGGTCGAGGTTGCGCTGGGCGAAGGCGTTCTGCATCTGCTCCAGCGACCACAGGTTGGGTTCCAGCGGCTCGTGCTCGGCCCAGGCGGCGACCAACCCGCGATTCGGCTTGGGGCCGAGGATGTAGTCGGTGATCAGCAGGTGGCCGCGCGGCTTCAGGGACGCCTCGATGCCGTCGAACATCTGGTCCTTGTCGCGGACGGTGAACAGGCCCTCCTTGTAGACGATGCCGTCGACCCGCTTGGGGAAGCTGAAGCGCTCGGGGTCGTAGCCCTCGATGGGCGCGCGCTTGTCGAGCCCGGCCATGTGCGAGCGCTCCATCCCCGCCTTGGCGAGCAGCGGCGAGGCCTCCAGCCCGGTCACCCAGCAGCCGAACTGCTGCGCCATGGTGCGGCTGGCGCCGCCCAGGCCGGCCGAGAGGTCGAGCGCGCTCATCGCCGGGTTGAGGCCCATCGGCTTGACCAGATAGGAGATGTGCTCGGTTCCGCCCGGCGTGCTGAAACCCTTGCCCCACAGCCGCTCCGCCACCTCGATTCGGGTGGCGTTCCACAGCGGCTTGCCCCAGCGGTTCTGCCCGGCCTCCGGCGGCTTGCCGGCCGGCTTGGCCGTCGCAGCGGGAGCGGACTCGGCCGGGTCCTCGCCCTTGCGCCGCTTCAGCCCGGCAAGGTCATAGCCCTCCCACCACGCGTGCAGGCGGGTCTTCAGCTTGAGGTGCGGAGCGTCACCAGGCTCGGTCTTGTCGGTCATCGCACGGCGCGCTCCGGCGCGCTTGATCCAGGGGTGAGTACGATACGATGCTGACGTTATCGTAACGCCCCCGCCCAAGGCTAATCAATAGTTGTCGCACCGACCTTCGTTGCCGGGGCGGCGGCGATGCGGGTTCCGCCCGAGCGCAGCACCGCCTGACAGGCGGACGGCAGGTGCGGGTTGCGCGGGCGCGCCCGCTCGGGCGGGGTCTCGGTCACCGGCACCGCGCGGCGCAGCCAGCCCTGCAGGTCGTCGTCGCAGCCGTCGCCGTCCGGCCGCTCGCGCTGCTCCTCGCACTGCGGGCTGCCCGGCGGGCAGCTCAGGCGGACATGCATGTGGCCGTCGTGGCCGTGCCAGGGGCGCAGCTTGCCCAGCCAGTCGCGGCTCTTCCACTCCCTGACGCACAACTCCCGCTTGATGGCCGGGCTGACGAAGATGCGCGACACGCGCGGGTCGCTGGCGGCGATGCGGATCATCTCCGCCTGCTTCGCCGACCAGTCCCCGGTGACGCGGCGGTCGTCGTAATCGACGTACTTGATCTCCTCCAGGTGCTCGCGCGCGGCGCGGCCCATGGGCGGCAGGTCGAGGCGCAGCCAGACGTCGGCGTCCAGGCCGATCTGGTGGCTGGCGTGGCCGAAGCTCATCGGCCCGCCGCGCGCCTGCGACATGTCGCCGATCAGCGCGGTTCCCAGCCCGGCCGTCGCCACCTTCTGGCCGAAGCCCCTGAGGAACTCCACCAGCGCCGGGTGGCCGTAGTTGCGCTGCCGCGACAGGCGGATCACCTGGTATCCAGTGCCCTCGCCCGGCAGCGCCATGCCACCCGACAGGCATCCCGCCGCGTAGCCGCCGATGGCCTGCGCCGCTCCCTGCGCCGGACCGTCGGTGCGGCTCCAGGCGATCGGGTTGTAGCCCTTGTTGGCGATCACCCGCGAGGCGACCGCCTTCTTTCCATGACGGTGCTTGCGCGGCTTCGCGTCGGCGTCTCCCGCGGTGAGGGCCAGCGCGCACACCACCACCAGCAACCCGCCGAGCATCCGCCGCATCGCCTATCCCCCGCCGAACGCGATAGGCGGATTTAAACTTAATGGTTCTTAACGAAACGTAGCGTTCGCGGGAGACGGGCGCATTTGTCACGGGTGCTTGTCTTGGGCCCTTGTTTCACGGACCGGCGACATCGACGATCTTCAGCTTGGCCGCGAGGCCTCCGTTCGGCGGCGGCGGGGCGGACGACGGCGCGGCGAACGCGCCGAAGAACTGGTCCAGCGTGCCGGTCGGCTTGCCCTTGAACAGCTGTTTCATGGTCTCCAGGCCCAGCCCGCGGTAGCTTTCGAACTGCGACTCGCTGAACCACTGGTCGCCGGTGCTCTGGTGCGGGAAATCCTTGTTGGCCAGGGCATAGGCCTGCACGTCGAGCGGCAGGTCCGGCAGGTAGGTCGGCTTGATGTAGAGGATCATGCCCTTGCCACCCTCGGGGTAGCGGATGGTGCCGACGGCGAAGGCGACGGCGTCCTTGTCGGCCTTGTCGTCCTTGCCGCGCGCGGCGATGCGCACCGGCTGGAACTCGATGCCGACGTTCTGGTCGATCATGCATTTGCGGACGGCGTTGCCGAGATCCTCGAACCCGCAGGCCGGGTCGCAGCCGGCGTCGCTGACCAGGATCAGCCGGCAGCGCCGCCGCACCATCTCGTAGATGCCCAGGTTGTCGAAGTGCCCGCCGTCGGAGAGGTAGACGTACGGCCCGCGCTCGTCCGCCTGGCCGGCCAGTTCGTCGAGCATGGGCACCAGCCCGAAGCGCGGCTCGGGCTTCGTCCACAACTCGCGGACCGCATAGGCCGGGTTGGGCAGCCAGGCGCCGAGGCGCACGTTGAACAGCGTCATCAGGAACGCCGTCGCCTTGGTCGAGTGGTAGCCCATGTTCGGGCTGGCCGCGGCGCCGGAGAGCGTCATGGCCGTCGCCAGACTGATGCCCGGCGGCGACGCGGTGAACGAATTCCCGGGCGCGCCGTTGCCGGGCGGCGTGGCGTACTGCCAGGAATCGTCGGGAATCTCCGGCCCGCCGTAGACCTTCGACGAGACATAGGCGCCGCTGCGGCAGGCCATGGGATCCCGCAGTTCCTTCAGGCTCAGCCCGTGCTCCGGCGTGCGGGGCTGCAGGTCGGCGCTGCCGCAGGCCAGCGGGGTGATGGTGAACGACATCGCCTTGCGCTCCTGCCAGGCGAGCCGGGTGCTCTTGGTCAGGTTCAGCGCGACGTTGACCACGGGGAAGAGGACCCGCCGCGGATGGTCGTCATCCCGGGGCGGCGTGTTCGCCTCGGTCGCCAGTTCCCACATGCGCGGGTTGTCGCCGCTGTCGAAGCCGGTGAACGGATGCGGCTCGCGCCCCTCGTGCGCCGAGCCCAGGAAGGCGCGCGCCAGACGGTTGCGGTAGAAGCCGTGCATGGAGAAGCGGTTGACGCCCACCCGGTAGGACATGAGGGCGGCCAGCCCCGCCATGAAGGCGGCGAGGAGCACCAGGGAACCGAACAGCTTGTCCTGCCACAGCGCCTGCGCGTCGGCATCGCCCAGCCAGCCGATCAGGACATTGACCTGCAGCCGGCTGAACAGCGCCAGCAGCCCGGCGATGCCCACGGCCGCCGCCACCGACAGCGCGATCTTGAGCGACGCACCGCACAGCGTCATCACCTTGCCGGCTTTCGACCAGGCGCTGCTGCCGCCGAACGCGGAGAACAGCGTGGACGCGGCGGCCACGGCGCTGCTGCTCCACGCCAGCGTGGTCTGCCCGTCCCACAGGAAGCGGGGCAGCAGCAGGCACGCCGCCGCGAGCAGCCCCCACGCGGCGGTCAGTTGCAGGCACACCGCGCTGACCCGCGCGATCCATTCCCGGTCATCGTCGCCGTCCGGCCGCTGCCGGCGGATCCCGCTGTGCAGCGACGCCTGCGCCAGGCAGGCGACGGCCACCCACACCGGCCCCAGGGCCGCCAGCGCGTCGAACTGCCACACCGGGCCGACCCGCCACAGGACCAGGCACCCGCCGGTCAGCAGGAGCGCACCGAACACCGACGACAGCGTCCAGGACAGCAGGTTCCAGGAGCGGAACGCCCCCGGGTCCTCGCCGCGCGCACGCCACCACGCCGCCAGATAGGCGGCCATCGACGCGCACCAGGTCAGCACGCCCAGCCACACCGCCAACGGACCGCGCGGGTCGGGGCCGTCCGGCGTCAGCAAAGGCGGCAGGGTCACCCCCGCCGCCGCAATGGCGTCCTTCGACGGCATCGTCAGGCACTTGAAGGACGCGCACCGGTCCGCCACCCACGACGCGCCGGGAAGGACCGACGGCAGATCGACGACGGCCGCCCCAAACCAGTTGGTGCCGGACACCGATCCCAGGAACAGCGCGCAGGCGAACGCCCAGACCATGGCGCAGGAGATGATGACGACGTGCGCCCTGCCCTTCGGTTCGAGCGCGGTGCCGCGCGGCGGCTGCAACGGCGGCCCGCCGATCCGATGGCTCGGCAGGTACCGGCACGCCCGGTACAGGCCGGCGGCATAGGCCGCGAGCCCGACAAGCAGGAGCAGGACCGAGAGGGCGAGCGGCGCCCCGCCGCGCGCTCCCTCCAGCCCGTCCATGCCGCGGGCGACCAGGTTCGGCAGGAGGGCGGCGCACATCAGCGCCGGCAGGAACACCCCCCAGTTCAGCAGCACGTTGCGGATGTACAGCACCACGCCGGTCCAGGTGTCCACCGACGCGGCGCCGACCTCCGGCGTCAGGAAGTTGGTCAGCTCCCGCAGGCGCTTCAGCGCCGGCGGTTCCACCGCCCCGCTGGTGGACAGCTCGGCCTCGACCTGGCGCACGGCTTCGCGGGGCGTCCTCCCCCCGAGCATCTCGTCCCGGATCCAGCGGGACAGCCAGCCGCCGATGTACCCGCCGCCGGACACCGTCGACAGGTAATGGAACTGCGTCAGCAGCCCCTCGCGCGCCAGCCCCTGGATGACGCCGAGCGCGAAGGCCGCGCTGCGGATGCCGCCGCCGGACAGGCACAGCGCGGCCTGCGGCGTCCCCACCTTGGCACGTTCGGCGACCGCGGCACGGTAATGATCCACCGCGTCGTGCTCGCACCGGCTGCGCTCGGTCGGGTCCATCGTGGCGGCCTGCGCCTTCACGCGCTCCTCGGCGGCGTCAAGCGCGGCCGACCGTCCCCAGATCTCCCGGTATTCGTCGAACAGCGCCTTGTATTCCGCCATGGGCGTGCTCTCAGGCGGGGTCTGTCCGGCCGCCGGCCTGAGCAGAAGCTTGTTGGTCCCATCGATGCTCTTGCCGACCGCGTCCCGCAGGCGTGAAGGACCAGGCCGTGCCGCGTTCGCCATGCCACCCTCCCCTTGCCGTCGGCGCCCCCAAGAGATCCGCTGCGAAAGCCAAAAGAAGACCCTCGCCCGGAACGCGAAGATCGCTCCGGTGCAGTCACGCCGCATCTTGAAAATCGAGGATGAAATGATAATTTGGAGTTGTAAACTATCCCGAAAAATATAGCTTATTCAAGACATATCATGGCATTCGCCCGCCCGCAGGGCGTTATCACCGACATAATATTCCCGCTCAGTCCAGCGTTTGGCGGTAGCGCTTCAACGCGATCACCGTGACCACCACCAGAAAGGCGGTCAGCGGCCCCAGCTCGCCCAGGATGTCGGACAGGCCGTTGCCCTTCAGCAGGATGCCGCGGACGATGCGCAGGAAGTGCGTCAGCGGCAGCACCTCGCCGATCGCCTGCGCCCACTCCGGCATGCCACGGAACGGGAACATGAAGCCGGACAGCAGCATCGACGGCAGGAAGAAGAAGAACGACATCTGCATCGCCTGCAGCTGGTTCTTCGCCACCGTCGAGAAGGTGAAGCCGACCGCCAGGTTGGCGGCGATGAACAGGATCATCACCACCGACAGCAGCGTCAGGCTGCCGACGACGGGCACACCGAACAGCAGCCGCGCCGCCGCCACGATGATCACCACCTGCACGTAGCCGACGCCGATGTAGGGCAGGATCTTGCCCAGCATCACCTCGAACGGGCGGACCGGCATGGCCAGCAGGTTCTCCATGGTGCCGCGCTCGCGTTCCCGGGTGACGGCCAGGGACGTCATCATCACCATGGTCATGGTGAGGATCGTCCCCATCAGCCCCGGCACCACGTTGTACTGGGTGATGCCCTCCGGGTTGTAGCGGCGGTGGACACGCAGCTCGACGGGGTCGGGGGTGGCGCGCAGAGTCGCCAGCGGCCCGCTGAGGTCGCGGTCGAGCGCGTTGCGGGCGATCTGGTTGAGGGCGCCCAGCGCGTTGGAGGTGGCGGCCGGGTCGGTGGCGTCGGCCTCCACCAGCAGCACCGGGCGGGTGCCGCGCTGCAGGTCGCGGCCGAAGCCGGCGGGGATGGTGACGGCGAACTGCACGCGGCCCTCGGACAGCAGCTCGTCCAGCTCGGCCTCGGAGCGGACGGCGCGGGTCATGGCGAAATAGCCGGAGTTGGCCATGGCGGCGACCAGCGTGCGGGCGAACGGCCCCTCGTCGGCGGCCAGCACGGCGGCCGGCAGGCGCTTGGGGTCGGAGTTGATGGCGAAGCCGAACAGGATCAGCTGCATGATCGGGATGGCGACCATCATGGCGAAGGTCAGCCGGTCCCGCCGCATCTGGATGAACTCCTTCACCATCACCGCGACGAAGCGGCGGGGGGAGAAGCGGGTGCCGGTCAGCATGGAACGCCTCCGCCCTCGCTTGCCCCCACCCTAGCCCTCCCCCGCTGCGCAGGGGAGGGAACTCCGCCGCGTGCTCCCCTCCCCTGCGAAGCGGGGGAGGGGTCGGGGGTGGGGGCAAGTGCGCGCGTCATCGGAAGTTGTCCGTGCTCTGGTTCATCAGGTGGATGAAGACGTCCTCCAGCGTCGGCTCCACCACGCTCACCTGGACGCCCGGCGTCCGCGTCCAAGGCTCCAGCGCCGCCCGCACCGCGGCCTCGTCGGTACCGCTGACGTGCAGGCGGGCACCGAAGACCGCCACCATCTCCACGCCGGGCTTGCCCTCCAGGTCGTCCGCCACGCGGCCGACGTCCGGGCCGGAGATTGCCCAGGTGCGCAGGCGCGAGCCGGCGATCACCTCCTCCACCGTGCCGCGGGTCATCAGCTTGCCGTAGGCGATGTAGGCGATGCGGTGGCAGCGCTCGGCCTCGTCCATGTAGTGGGTGCTGACCAGCACGGTCAGGCCGGCGTGCGCCAGATCGTGGATCTCGTCCCAGAACTCGCGGCGCGCCTTGGGATCGACGCCGGCGGTGGGCTCGTCGAGCAGCAGCAGCTTGGGGTCGTGCAGGATGCAGGCGGCCAGCGCCACCCGCTGCTTCCAGCCGCCCGACAGATCACCGGCCAGCTGGCTCCGCCGGTTGGTCAGGCCGAGCCGGTCGAGCGCCTCGGCGACGCGGCGCCTGCGGTCCGGCATGCCGTACATGCGGGCGACGAAGTCGAGGTTCTCGGCGATGCTGAGGTCCTCCCAGAAGCTGAACTTCTGGGTCATGTAGCCGACCTGCCGCTTGATGGCGGCGCTCTGCGTGCGGATGTCGAGGCCGAGGCAGGTGCCCTCCCCGGCGTCGGGGGTGAGCAGGCCGCACAGCATGCGGATGGTCGTCGTCTTACCCGAGCCGTTGGGGCCGAGGAAGCCGTAGATCTCGCCGCGCGCCACCTGGATCGAAAAGTCGTCCACCACCGTCTTGGCGCCGAAACGCTTGACAAGGCCGCGGACGTCGATGGCGAGGTCGGCGTTCATGGCAGGTCCACGTCCACCGGCAGCCCCGGATTGAGCCCCACCCCGTCCTCCGGCTTCGCCTCGATGCGGAAGACCAGCTTCTCGCGGCTGCCGACGCTGTAGATCACCGGAGGCGTGTACTCGGCCCGCGACGCCACGAAGGTCACCCGCGCCGCCAGCCCGGCCGGGCAGCCGTCGCAACGCAGCGCCACGGGGTCGCCGGGCTTCACCCGCGCCATCAGCGGCTCCGGCACGAAGGCGATCACCTTCACCCGCCCCGGCGGCAGCAGCGACACCACCGGCGAGCCGGCCGGCACCCACTCCCCCGGGTTGTACAGCGTGTCGTCCACCAACGCGTCGGCCGGCGCCGCGGGCGCCATCTCCGACAGCCGCCGCTCCTGCTGCGCCAGCGCCGCCTCGGCCATGGCGACGGCGCCCTGCGCCGCCTGGATCTGGTCGGGCCGCGCCGGCAGACGGCTGACGGCGAGCTGCGCGGTCAGCTCGGCCAACCGGGCGCGGTCGCGCTCGAAGGCGCTGCGCGCCGATTCCAGCTTCTCCGGCGAACTGACGCGGGCGCGCACCAGTTCCTCCTGCCGCTTCAGCTCGGATTCGGTGTAGCGCAGGCTGGCCTCGGCCTGATTCTTCTGCGCCTCGATCACCGCCAGCTCCTCCGGCCGCCGGCCGAGCAGCAGGTCGGCCAGCTGCGAGCGCGCCTGCGCCACCGCCGCGGCCAGCCGGGCCCGCTCGGCCAGCGCCGCCGTGCGGTCGAGCGCAAACAGCGGCGCGCCGGCCGTCACCGTCTGCCCCCGCGCCACGGCCAGCGTCTCCAGTGTCGCGGCGACGGGGCCGGCGACGCGGAGGTACTCGCCCTCCACGTAGCCCTGGATCCGGTGCCCGGCCGGCGCCGACGTCAGGCCCAAGGTTACGGCCAGTGCCGCCAGCGTCTCGCTGATCCAGCTCATGCTTCGTCTCCCCCGGGGCCCTCCGGCTGCAAGGCCCGGCGCAGATGGTCGAGGTGCTCGGCGAGCAGGCCGCGGACGTCGAGCGGCTTGCCCTCCACCGGCTCGAAGGAGGAGCGCCAGACGGCGATCATCAGCACCGGCGCGATCACCAGCCGCACCGTGTGGGCGACGTTCACCGGGCGGAACTCGCCGCGGGCGACGCCGCGCTCGATCACCGCGCCGATGACGCGGAAGCCGCGGTTGATCACCTCGTCCAGGTAGAAGCGGGCGAGGTCGGGAAAGTTGCCGGCCTCGGCGATCATCAGCTTGGGGATGCCGCCGACCTTCGTGGCCATGATCCGCCCGCCTATGCCCTCCAGCAACTGCGCCAGGATCTCCATGGAGGGGCCGGGGAAGTCGTGCAGCAGATGCTCCGCCATCTCCAGGTTCGGCACGATGGCCGAGCGGACCACCGCCTTGAACAGCTCCTCCTTGTTCGGAAAGTACAGGTACAGCGTGCCCTTGCTGATCCCGGCGCGCGCCGCGATCTCCTCCAGCCGCGTCGCCGCGAAGCCGCGTTCGGTGAAGACGTCCAGCGCGGCGGCGACGATCTCCTGCGGGCGCGCCTCCTTGCGGCGGCGCCAGCGCGGCGGAGTCCCGGATTCGGGAAGCGGATCGTCGGCCATGGCGGCCTCATTTGATAACTGACCAGTCAGTTATTTATCACAGTGCACGCCGACGCGCCAGTCCCTCCGAGCAGTGCACACGAAGGCGGCAGAACGGCGCGCGGGCGGGCAGTGCCATGCCGTACCCGCATGGAGGAGCGGCGAAGGTCCCAGAAAACGCACGGGTTTCGCCGGCGGCACCGTGATTGCATATGCGGAACCGGGTAGCGGGTAGTGAAAGGATGCCGCCCATGTCCGCACGGCACGCCGCGTCGAACCTGGAACTGCTGGCGATCTACGAGGTGAGCAAGATCCTGGGCTCGTCCCTGGACCTGCAGCAGACCCTGCGGGAGGTGCTGCGGCTGCTCTCCTACCAGCTCCAGATGCACCGCGGCCGGATCTACCTGCTGGGCGAGGACGCCGTCATGCGGCTGGTCGCCGCCAACGGCCTGTCGAACGAGCAGGCCGGCCAGGTCGAGTTCCGCGAGGGCGAGGGCATCATCGGCCGCATCCTCAAGACCGCCATGCCCGCGGTGGTGCCGAACCTGGCCGACGAGCCGCTGTTCCTCAACCGCACCGGCGGCCGCGACGACCTGGAGGAGCAGGTGGCCTCCCTGGTCGGCGTGCCGATCAAGGCGGCCGGCAGCGTCATCGGCGTGCTGACCATCGACCGCATCAGCGACGACGGCCCGACCACGCATTTCGGCACCGACGTGCGCTTCCTGACCATGGTGGCGAACCTGATCGGCCAGACGGTGCGGCTGCACCGCACGGTGGCCGAGGAGCGCCGCTTCATGATGCGCGAGACCTTCCGCGTGCAGAAGGAACTGCGCGCCGCACCCCCGATCGCCGACGTGGTGTGCACCAGCCCGGCGATGACCGACGTGCTGGCCCAGGTGCACCGCGTGGCGCCGTTCAAGTCGACCGTGCTGATCCGCGGCGAGAGCGGCACCGGCAAGGAGCTGATCGCCCGCGCCATCCACAACCTCAGCCCGCGCAAGGACAACCCGTTCATCCGCGTGAACTGCGCGGCGCTGCCCGAGACGCTGCTGGAATCCGAGCTGTTCGGCCACGAGAAGGGCGCCTTCACCGGCGCCCAGAAGGACCACAAGGGCCGCTTCGAGCTGGCGTCCGGCGGCACGCTGTTCCTCGACGAGATCGGCGACATCTCGCCCAACTTCCAGGCAAAGCTGCTGCGCGTGCTGCAGGAGCAGGAGTTCGAGCGGGTCGGCGGCTCGCGCACTATCAAGACCGACGTGCGCCTGATCTGCGCCACCAACCTCAACCTGGAAGAGGCGGTGGGCAAGGGCAAGTTCCGCGCCGACCTCTACTTCCGCATCAACGTGGTCAGCATCTTCCTGCCGCCGCTGCGCGAGCGGCGCGACGACATCGGCGCCCTGGCCAAGCACTTCGTCGCCAAGTTCAACAAGGACAACGGGCTGACCCTGGCGCTGGCGAACGAGGCGCAGGACGTGCTGAACCGCTGCCCGTGGCCCGGCAACGTGCGCGAACTGGAGAACTGCATCGAGCGCGCGGCGACGCAGAGCCGCGACGGCATCATCCGCGCCGTCGACCTGTCCTGCGCCATGAACCTGTGCAACTCGTCGATCCTGTTCCAGTACAGCACCATGGGCTCGGCGGTCGGCGGCCTCGCCCCGGCCACCGCGGTGCACGCGGCGCACAGCGCCGCCGCACCGTCCCCCGCCCCGCCCCCGGCGAAGGCGATGCCGGCGACCGCCCCGGCGCTGCCGCCGATCCTGCCCTCCACCGCGCCGTCCGGCTGCGCCGCCTGTCCCAGCGCCCCGTCCGCACACGCCGCGCCGCCGAGCATCCCCGCGCCGGACCCCGCCGAGGCCGCCGAGGCCCTGGCGGAGGAGCCGGAGTCCGGCTCGCTGCGCGACCGCCTGCTGTGGGCGATGGAGCGCACCGGCTGGGTGCAGGCCAAGGCGGCCCGCCTGCTCGGCATGACGACCCGTCAGGTGAGCTACGCCCTGCGCAAGTACGACATCGAGATCAAGCGGTTCTAAGCACCGCCCTGCGACCGTATGTCCACCTCCGTGCGGTTGCATCCGGCTGTGCGAGGCTCCTACGCTCGACCCATCCAAGGTCCGAACGAAGGAGACCATGCCATGCTGCAACGTCACGACCTGGAAGGCGAATTCCCCGAATATCGCGGCAAGCTGGCGTCGATCCGCGCCACCAACGAGAACTTCCGCACGCTGGAGGGCGAGTACGCCGCCCTCGACAAGGAGATCCTGACGGCCGAGGAGAACGGCCTGCCGATCACCGACGAGCACTTCGCGGCGCTGAAGCGCCGCCGGCTCGCCATGAAGGAACAGCTGGAGGGCATGCTGAAGGCGTGGCAACCGGCGTAACCGCCGCCATTCCCCCTGGGCCGGCGGCCTCGTTCCATGCTATTCAGCGTCTAGGCATGCCCACCCGAGGCCGACCGGCGCCCCCGCATGGAAACTCCCCTCGCCATCCTGTTCGTGGACATCGCGGATTCCACGCAGCTCTACGAGCGAATGGGCAACGTCGAGGCCGCCGCGCTGACGCAGAAGATGCTGCGCCACCTGCGCCTGGTGATCGAGGGCAAGCGCGGGCAGGTCATCAAGATGCTCGGCGACGGCCTGCTCGGCGCCTTCCCGACCGCCGAGGAGGCCGGCTGGGCCGCCATCACCATGGTGGAGAGTCAGGCGGCCTTCCGCCTGCAGCTGCGCGTCGGCCTGCACTTCGGCCCGGTGGTGCAGCGCACCGAGGATCTCTACGGCGACGCCTGCAACGTCTGCGCCCGGGTCGAGGCGCTGGCCAAGCCCAGCGAGATCCTCGCCACCGAGGATTTCGTGCTGCTGGTCTCCGAAGGCCTGAAGCGGCGCACCAAGCTGCTCAACAACATCTCGGTCAAGGGCAAGACGGTGCCGCTGCGCATCCATCAGCTCTGCCTCGCCGAGGTGGCGGACGAGCCGACCGACAGCTTGACGGTGGCGGCGTCCTCGCTCCCCGAGCTGTCGGCGCAGAGCCGGCTGACCCTGCACCTCGCCTACCGGGGCGCGGTCTTCACGGTGGACGCCGGGCAGCGCCGCCTGAGCGTCGGCCGCGAGGAGAGCAGCGCGCTGCGCATCCTGTCGCGCCGTACCTCGCGCCAGCACGCGGTGGTCGACTTCAGCCGCGAAAGCTTCATCCTCACCGACCACTCGACCAACGGCACCTTCGTCCGCAGCGGCGATTCGCTGCCCGTCGCGCTGAAGCGCGATTCCACCAAGCTGGTCGGCACCGGCCTGATCGGCTTCGGCGCCGAGCCGGAGCACGACGGCCAGGACCACGTCGCGGCGTTCCGCTGCGAGCTGGCGTGATCAGCGCCAGAACGGCTTCCGGCTTTCCTCCGCCGCGTCCTCGGCGCTCAGCCCGACGTCCTTGAGCAGCCGCTGGTCGAGCAGCGCCAGGGCGCGGCGCTGCCGCCGACGCCCGGCCCAGGCCTTCAGGGTGGCCGCCGCCGCCGCGATCCACGCCGGGGTGGCCGGAGCGCTTGCCTTGGGAAGGAAACGGGTGCTGGTCATGGCGTCCTCCTGTCTGCCGGGAGGAAGCTTGCCAAGCCGCATTCCATAAGGCAAATTTGGACTTCTTGTATCTTCTCAAAGAAATTCTTTAAGTTCACGCCATGCGCAGCCTCAATCCGGACCAGCTCCGCACCTTCCTGGCGGTGGTCGAGACCGGCAGCCTGTCGGCCGCGGCGCGGCGGCTCAACCTGACGCAGCCGGCGATCAGCCTGCAGATCCGCGAGCTGGAGGCACGCACCGGCGTGCCGCTGCTGGAACGCCTCGGCCGCCGCACCGCGCCGACCGCGGCCGGGGAGACGCTGGTGGTGCACGCCCGCCGCATCGCCGCGGAGATCGACGCCGCGCTGGAGGCGATGCGCCGCCACCGCGAGGGCGCGCTCGGCCGGGTGCGGCTGGGGGCGGGCCTGTCGTTCGCCACCTACCTGCTGCCGGTGGTGCTCAAGCGCCTGCGCGCCACCCGCCCGGACCTGGAGGTCACCGTCGCCGTCGGCACCGCGGAGGACATCGCCCGCCGCCTGCTGGCCAACGACTTCGATCTGGCGGTGGTCACCCTGCCGGTGGACGACCGCGGGCTGGACGTCGAGCTGCTGCGCCAGGACGCCGCCCTCGCCGTCTTCCCGGCGGGCACGCCGCTTCCCGACGCGGTCACGCCGCAGGACGTCGCCCGCTTCCCGCTCATCCTCGACGAACGGCGCAGCCGGGTGGCCCTGTCCACCACGGCGTGGTTCGAGGCCGGCGGCGTCCGGCCGAAGCCGATCATGGAACTCGGCAGCTTCACCGCCATCCGCTCCATGGTGGAGGCCGGGCTGGGCGCCTCCATCATGATGCCGGACATCGTCGCGGATGCCGCCGGCCGCATGGAAACCCGGCCGCTGGACCCGCCCCTGGTCATCCGCCTCGCCATCATCCAGCGCCAGGGCCAGCCGCACGACCCGGTGCTGGATCTGGCGCGCGCGGCGCTGCGGACGCTGGCGACGGCCTGACACCCGTGTCGCATCCCTGACATCACCGTCGCTTTGTCGCATAGCCGACACGCGCCGAAATCAAGCAACCAATTGAAATAACACAATATTCCACTCTGGCCCGCTCCTTGCTTTTCTCCAGCCGTCCAACACGGGCGACAAGGAGCTGGTCATGAGCAACGTGGTTTCGCTGGACGGCATCCTGGGCGTGGGCGAGCTGAAGTCCGCCGCCTTGACCTCCAAGGGGGCATCCGGGTGCGCGTCGTCGTCCTGCGGCTCGTCGTCGGGGCCGAGCGACCTGCCCGCCGACGTCTGGGAGAAGGTGAAGAACCATCCCTGCTACAGCGAGGAGGCGCACCACTACTTCGCCCGCATGCACGTCGCCGTGGCGCCGGCCTGCAACATCCAGTGCAACTACTGCAACCGCAAGTACGACTGCTCGAACGAGAGCCGCCCCGGCGTGGTGTCGGAGAAGCTCACCCCCGAACAGGCCGCCAAAAAGGTGCTGGCGGTGGCGCAGGAGGTGCCGCAGCTCTCCGTCGTCGGCATCGCCGGCCCGGGCGACAGCCTGGCCGCTCAGGGCAACAACACCTTCCGCACCTTCGATCTCATTGCGAAGTCGGCGCCGGACATCAAGCTCTGCCTGTCCACCAACGGCCTGGCGCTGCCCGACCACGTCGAGCGCATCAAGGGCATGAACATCGACCACGTGACGATCACCATCAACATGGTCGATGCGGAGGTCGGCGAGCGCATCTACCCCTGGATCTTCTACGACCACAAGCGCTGGACCGGCCGCGACGCCGCGCAGATCCTGCACGAGCGCCAGATGGAGGGCCTGGAGGCGCTGACCTCGGCCGGCATCCTGGTGAAGGTCAACTCGGTGATGATCCCCGGCGTCAACGACCAGCACCTCGTCGAGGTCAACAAGGCGGTGCGCGAGCGCGGCGCCTTCCTGCACAACATCATGCCGCTGATCTCCGACCCGGCGCACGGCACCCACTTCGGCCTGACCGGCCAGCGCGGCCCCACCGCGCAGGAACTGAAGGCGCTGCAGGACCAGTGCGAGGGCGACCTGAAGCTGATGCGCCACTGCCGCCAGTGCCGCGCCGACGCCGTCGGCCTGCTGGGCGAGGACCGCGGCGGCGAGTTCACCGCCGACAAGGTCGAGGCCATCGCGGTCAACACCGACGACGAGGCCCGCCGCCTGTACCGCGAGCACGTCGAGGTCGAGCGCGCCGAGCGCCACGCCTCCAAGGCCGCCGCCCGCGAGGAGGTGGCGGAGAGCGTCGCCGCCGACGTCGCCCCCATCCTGATCGCCGTCGCCACCAAGGGCGGCGAGCGCATCAACGAGCACTTCGGCCACGCCACCGAGTTCCAGATCTACGAGGTCGGCACGTCGGGCGCCAAGTTCGTCGGCCACCGCCGCGTCGACACCTACTGCGAGGGCGGCTCCGGCGACGAGGACGCGCTGGAGATGGTCCTCAACGCCATCGGCGACTGCACCGCGGTGTTCGTCGCCAAGATCGGCGCCTGCCCGAAGGAGAAGCTCTCGAAGGCCGGCATCGAGCCGGTGGACGGCTTCGCCTTCGATTACATCGAGGAGTCGGCATTGACCTACTTCAAGGCGCACGCCGAGCGTGCGGCGCAAGGTGCGGTGCAATCCCGTACCGGCCGCGACGCCGTCCTCCGCCCGGCCGAGCCGGTCGCCCGACGGGCCTGATTACCCTCACCTGCACCACGACCACACGAGAGGAGACCCCGACCATGGCCTACAAGATCAAGGGTGCCGAGTGCACCGCCTGCGGCGCCTGCGAGGCCGAGTGCCCGAACAACGCCATCAGCTTCAAGAAGGGCACCTACGTGATCGATCCGGCCACCTGCACCGAGTGCAACGGCCAGTTCTCGAGCCCGCAGTGCGCCTCGGTCTGCCCGGCCGACTGCTGCGTCCCGGCCTGACCCCCCTGCCCCCGCGCCCTCCCGCACCCGCGGGAGGGCCGGAGGACCCCACCCACCCCCGACCCGGGGACGTCCATGCTGGCGGAGCTGGATGACACTTGGCTGTCGCGCCGGTACTACGGCGGCGACCTGCCCGCGGAGGCGGAGCGCTGCCTGCACTTGGCGGCCGCGCACTTCGCCGACACCGCGACGGCCGAGGGGTTCCTCGCGCACGCCGCGCTCGTCGCCCCCGGCCACCGCCTGGTCGATCTCGGCTTCTACAAGTTCCATTTCTACAAGGCCAATCTGGTCGAGGCGCTGGAGTACGCCCAGCGCATGGTCGTCCACGCGCTGGCCGGCCTCGGCCTGAACACGCCGGACTGGCGCGACGTGACGCCGGCGCACGCCGACTTCGGCTCGCTGGAGCCGCCGCCCCGCCTCTTCCTCTTCGCGCTGACCGCCGTCGGCTACCTGCAACTCCGCCTGCGCCGTTTCGAGGAGGCGCGCCTGTCCCTCGGCAAGGTGCGCGCGCTGGACAGCGCCGACCGCATGGCCGCCGGCCGCCTGCTCGACCTCGTCGACCGCATCGGCCGGCTGGAGGAGGACGAGGAATGAGCGACGACATCGACGCCGCCTTCGACTGGCTCGGCCGCCCGGTGGACTGCGCCGCCTGCCCGCACGCCGAGTTGCTGGCCCAGGGCCGCTGCGAACCGCTGCGCGCCTGCATCCACGACCGCTACGCCAAGCGCATCCAGCGCTTCCTCGAGTGGAACCAGGACCGCGCGGCGGAATTCCTCGACCACCCCTACTTCGAGGTGCGCGCCATCGCCGCCCGGGTGGCACCGATCTTCCTGATCACCCGGCTGATGGACGACCCGGACGAAACGGTGCGCACCAGCGTCGCCCGCCGCCTGCCGCGCCGTCTGCTGCTGCGGATGCGCGGCGACTCCGACCGCGAGGTGCGCATCGCCGTCGCCTCGCGGCTGGAAGAGGCCGACCTCGCCCCGATGATGCGCGACCCCGACTACGGCGTGCGCCTGCGGGTCGCCCGCCGCGTGCCGGAGGGCATGCTGCCCGCCATGATGCACGACGAGGACTCCGAGGTGCGGCTGGAGGTGGCGCGCCGCGTCGGCCTGGAGTGGCTGATGAGCATGGCCTGGGACGACAGCGCCCGCGTGCGCATCGCCGTCGCCCAGCGCCTGCCCCCCGAGAAGCTGGCCGCCCTGGCGCGCGACCCGGACTGGTGCGTGCGCTACGCCGTCGCCAGCCGCATCGCCTCCGACGACCTGGAGCCGCTGACCCACGACCCGGTGGACGAGGTGCGCAGCGTCGCCCTCGAACGCCTTGCCGCCGAGGCGGCCCCCGCCATCCCCACCGAGACAGGTGAGCCATGACCATGACCGCGCTGCGCGCCTCCTCCCGCCGCTGCCACGACGACGTGGTCGAACTGATCGAGCCCCCGGAGTTCGAGCTGGGCGACAAGGTGGTGGCGCTGCGCGACGTGCGCAACGACGGCACCTACCCCGGCCGCCCGGCCGGCGAGGTGCTGATCCACGCCGGCGACGTCGGCTACGTGCAGTCGGTCGGGACCTACCTTCAGATGTACTACATCTACGGGATCGACTTCTACGAGCGGCGCATGATCGTCGGCATGCGCGCCAAGGAACTCGACCTCGTCGATGGCTCCCTCAACGCCCCGAAGTGAACGGAGAGCCCGCCATGACCGAAGCCGCCGCCAAGCCCGCCTTCCTGCCGCCGCGCGAGCCGATCTTCGACTGGGGCATGCGCATCACCGCCGCCGAGGACCTGTACAACGACGGCAGCCACCCGCACGCGGCGGAGGGCGCGCTGCTCGCCCCGAAGGGCACGCCGGGCGAGGTCGTCCGCGTCGGCCACGCCGGCGAGCCGCCGGTGCCGGTCTACCTCGTCGAGTTCCCCGGCGGCGTGCTGATCGGCTGCCTGGAGGAGGAACTGGCCGCCACCCACGCGACGCGCCTGCCGAAACCGGGGGTGATGGGCTGATGGCCTACCTCGACCACAACGCCACCACGCCGCTGGCGCCCGAGGCGCTGGAGGCGATGCTGCCCTTCCTCGGCGCCCGCTTCGCCAACCCGTCCAGCCCGCATGCGGCCGGCATGGCGGCGAAGCAGGCGGTCGGCGAGGCGCGCGGCGCGGTGGCGGGGCTGGTCGGGGCCAAGACCGCGGAGATCGTCTTCACCGCCTCGGCCACCGAGGCGAACCATCTGGCGATCCTCGGCACGCTGCGCGCCGTCGCCGAGGGCGACCCGGCGCGCCGCCACGTCGTCACCACGGCGGTCGAGCATCCGGCCAGCCTGCTGCTGTTCGCCGATCTGGAGCGCCAGGGCTGGCGGGTCAGCGTGCTGCCGGTGGACGGCGCCGGGCGGGTGTCGCTCAATGACCTGCGCGCAGTGGTGGACGACACCACCGCTCTGGTCTCCATGATGTGGGCGAACAACGAGACCGGCGTGCTGATGCCGGTCGCCCCGGCCGCCGACATCGCCCAGGCGCGCGGCGCCCTGTTCCACACCGACGCGGTGCAGGCCGCCGGCCGGGTGCCGGTGGACGTGATCGCTGCCGGTGTCGACTTGCTGACACTGTCGGCGCACAAGCTGCACGGGCCGAAGGGTGCCGGCGCGCTCTACGTCCGCAAGGGCACGCCGCTGGCGCCGCTGCTGCACGGCAGCCAGGAGCGCGGCCGGCGCGGCGGCACCGAGAACGTGCCGGCCATCGTCGGCTTCGGCGTCGCCGCCCTGCTGGCGCAGCAGGCCATCGCCGCCTGCGCGCCGGCCTCCCTGGCGGTGCTGCGCAACGCGCTGGAGCGCGGCATCCTGGAGCACTGGCCGGGCAGCCGCGTCAACGGCGCCGCCGCCGAGCGCCTGCCCAACACCAGCAACATCCACTTCGCCGGCCCGGACGGGCGCCCGATGGACGCCGAGGAGCTGCTGATGCGCCTGGACGCCGCCGGAATCCAGGTCTCCATGGGGGCCGCCTGCGCGGCGGGCGGCACCAAGCCCAGCCACGTGCTGACGGCCATGGGCCTGTCGGCGGCGGAGGCGGCGGCTTCCCTGCGTTTTTCCCTGGGCCGCGACACGACGCAAGCGGACGTGGAGGCGGTTCTGTCCGCCCTGCCCCCGCTGCTCGCCCGCGCCGCCGCATAACGACAACGAACACGAACAGGAGTGCGTCTGATGAAGGTGATGGTCCGCAAGTCCGGCGAGCAGTACACGATCTACGTCGCCAAGAAGGACTTGGAGGAGCCGATCGTCGCCATGGAGAAGCCGACCCTGTGGGGCGGCTGGGCGAAGATCGCCAACGGCTGGACGCTGGAGCTGCCGGACCTGCCGCCGGACACCCGCCTGCCCATCACCGTCGAAGCCAAGAAGCTGGGATCGGAGTGACGCCATGGCCCTGTCGTCGGAGCGCATCGAGGAAGTCGTCGCCATCGCCAGCCGCGGCTTCGCCGCGGGGCAACCGGTGAAGGCGGTGGTGCAGGCGGTCAAGGAGGCCAGCCCCGGCCTGACGGTCACCGGCACCTTCGCCTCCATCATGGCCGAGGATCCCTACCGCGAGGAGGCGCGCTTCGACCTCTTCCTGGTGGACGGCTCCGGCCACTGCTGGACCATCACGGAAAAGCCGGAGAGCGCCACCGGCGTCGTCATCGCCGAGCACGACGAGGAGTAGCCGCATGCCAGACGGTTCCGCCGACACCGGCTTCATCCCGCTCGTCGATCCCGACATCTCCGCCGCCGAGGTGGCGGTGCTCGGCCGGGTGCTCACCTCCGGCCCGCTGAACGACGGCCGCATGACCGAGGCGTTCGAGCGCGCCTTCGCCGGTTATGTCGGCCGCGCGCACGCGGTGGCGGTGGCGAGCGGCACGCTGGCGCTGCTGCTGGCGCTGCGCGCCCAGGGCATCGGTCCGGGGGACGAGGTGCTGTGCTCCCCCTACGGCTGGCACCAGGTGCAGCAGGCGGTGGCGCTGTCGGGCGCGACGCCGGTGTTCGTCGACATCGACTACTGGCAGCACACGCTGAACCCGGAGAAGGCGGCGGCCAAGGTCACGCCCGCCACCAAGGCCATCGTCGCCGGCAACGTCAACGGCCACCCGGCGCACTGGGACGAGTTGACCGCGCTCGCCGCCAAACACGGCCTGATCCTCATCGAGGATTCCAGCGAGGCCATCGGCTCCACCTACAAGGGCCGTCCGGTGGGCAGCTTCGGCGCCTGCTCGATCTTCGACTTCTCCGAGCCCGGCGTGCTGCTGGCCGGCGGTGGCGGCATGGTGGTAACCGACGACGGCGCGCTGGCGCATGAGCTGCGCTACCTGCGCACCCGCGAGGCCGAGCACCGCTACACCGTCGGCATCACCCGCCGCCTGCCCTGGCAGGCCGGGATGAGCAACCTGAACGCCGCGCTGGCCCTCGTGCAGCTGGAGCGCCTGCCGGAGATCCTGGAGCGCCGCGCCGCGGTGGTCGCCCTCTACGAGGCCGCCATGGCCTCGTTCGAGGGCATCAAGCCGCCCTACAAGGGTCCGGGGGCGGAGACGGTGCACCCCATGGTGTACGCCGTGCACCTCGGCACCCGCTTCACCGCCAGCGGCCGCAAGGCAATCCTGGAGGACCTCGACCAGCACGACATCGAGGCGTCCGACTACGGCCAGCCGCTGTACAGCCAGCAACACTATGCCGAGCGCGGCTATAGCCGGGCCGACTGCCCGGTCTGCCAGAAGACCGCCGACCGCGCGCTGGCGCTGCCGCTGCACCGGAGCATCACCGCCGACCAGATCGCCTTCATGGTCGACACGCTGAAGGATGCCACCGTCAACACCGGCGCGGGCGCGGCGATCTATTAACTCCCTCTCCCGCCCCGGGAGAGGGTGGCCGCGCAGCGGCCGGGTGAGGGTAAAGGCAAGGATCCTTGTACGCACCCTCACCCTCCCGCTCGTTCCGAGCGGGCCCCTCCCTCTCCCGGGGCGGGAGAGGGTAAAACGAGAGGATCGAGCACGCATGACCACGACCACCACCGACGCCCTCGCCGACATCGCCGCCGCGCTCCGGGCGCGCACGGTCGTCCCCTACGTCGGGCCGGGCTGCTTCGCGCTGCTGCCGGAGTGCCCGATCCCGCGCAACTCGGCGGAGCTTGTGCAGCGCCTGAACGCCAAGGTGGCGGCGCCGGGCCGCATCCGCTCCAACCTGACGGCGGTCGCGCAGTACATCGAGAGCCGGCGGCACCGCAAGACGCTGGAATCCATCCTCACCGAGATATTCCGCGCCGAGGTCGCCCCCACCCCGGTGCACGCGTGGCTGGCGACGCTGCCGGCACCGGAGCTGATCGTCGACGTCTGGTACGACGGCGTTCTGGAGGCGCTGCTGTCCGACAAGGCCGACCGCACTTGGGGCCAGATCCAGGGCCTGTCGCACCCGCAGTCGACCGGGGAGTGGGTCAGACACTACGCCCCGGACGGCAGCGAGGTGGACGCGGAGGCCGCCGCCGGCTGGCAGACCATCCTCTACAAGCCGTCGGGCAGCGTGTCGCCGGCCGGCAACTACCTGATCTCGGATTCCGACTTCGTCGAGGTGCTGACCGAGATCGACATCCAGTCGCCGATCCCGCCGGTGGTGCAGCAGCGCCGCGCTGGCAAGCATTTCCTGTACCTCGGCTGCCGCTTCGACGCGGAGATCCAGCGCACCTTTGCCCGGCAGATCGCCAAGCGCTCCTCCGACCGGCACTGGGCGGTGATCGAGGGCGAGCTGTCGAAGAACGAGGCGCGCTTCCTGGAGCAGCACAACATCGCCCGCATCGACCTGCCCCTGGACGAGGCGGTGGCGCGGCTGGGCGCGGCGATCGCGTAAGCCTTACCCCCACCCTAACCCTCCCCCGCTCTGCCCCCCCCGCCCAGCGGGGGAGGGATGGGGTGGGGGCAATGCCCTACCCAACCCTCATCCCGTCACGGAACACCACCATCTCCCCGGGCCGCATCACCGTCCACGCCTCGTCCCGCGTCAGCGGCCGGGTGGCGATCACGGTGACGACGTCGTTGGGCGTCGTCTCCTTCTCGAAGTCCACCGTCATGTCCTCGTCCAGCAGGGTCGCCGGGCCGAACGGCGCCTTGCGGGTCAGCCACGCCAGGTTGGTCGAGCAGTGGCACCACAGGTGCCCGCCGTCCGACAGCAGCATGTTGAACACGCCCAGCCCGTTCAGCCCCCCCGCCAGTTCGCGCACCAGCGCCGACAGCGCCGACGCGCGCTTCGGCGGCTCCGGGAACGCCTCGCGGATGCGGCCCAGCAGCCAGCAGAAGGCGTGCTCGCTGTCGGTGGTGCCGACCGGCCGGTAGAAGGACAGCGGGAGCTTCTTGATGCCCTTGAGCTGGCCGTTGTGCGCGAAGGTCCAGACGCGGCCCCACAGCTCGCGGGTGTAGGGGTGGGTGTTCTCCAGCGCCACCCGGCCGCGGTTGGCGCGGCGGATGTGCGAGATCACCACGCATGACTTGATGGGGTACTCGCGCAGCAGCCGGGCGATCTCGGACTCACAGCTGGGCGCCGGGTCGTGGAAGGTGCGGCAGCCCTTGCCCTCGTAGAAGGCGATGCCCCAGCCGTCGCGGTGCGGCCCGGTGCGGCCGCCGCGGTTCATCAGCCCGGTGAAGCTGAAGCAGATGTCCGTGGGCACGTTGGCGCTCATGCCCAGGAGTTCGCACATGGTGTCGCCTGCCGTTGGGTTCGTGTCGTTGACGCGAACCCAACGTACGACGAACCCTGGGGCTCCGTCACCCCCCGACGGGAACCGGACACGGCTTCATGTCGGCTTTCGGACAGCCCTCGATGTTGCCGCCCGGCTTGCGCGCCAGGCCGATCCACGCGTCCACCGCGTCGGCGTCGAAGCCGCAGGCCCGCCGGTCGCCGACCCGCATCAGCGGGCGGCGGATCAGCAGCGGGTCGGCGAGCAGCAGGGCCAGCGCCTCGTCCTCGCCCAGCGCGTCGGGGTTCACCGCGCCCGACTTCACCGCCGGGGCGGAGCGGTTGAACCACTCGGCCACCGGCCGCTCGCCGAAGAACGGGCGCAGCGTCTGGTCGGTCCACACCGTGCTGAGCAGGTCGCGGACGATCAGCCGGTGCCCGGCCTCCTCCAGCAGCTTCTTCTGCCGCGCGTTGCCGACGCAGCCGGGCTTTTCGTAGAAGACGACTTCAGCCATGGACGTTCCCCCGGTTTTTGTAGAGTGGCGAGCGCGCCAGCAGCGCGTCGGTCTGGCGGGCGATCTCCTCCTGCACCGCGAGGTCGAGCTTCTTCAGCCAGCGCGACGGGATCTGCTCGACCCCGTAGGTGGCGCCGGCCAGCATGCCGGCGATGGCGCCGGTGGTGTCGGCGTCGCCGCCCTGGTTGACGGTCTCGACGATGCAGGATTCGACGGTGTCGGTCTGGAAGTAGTAGTGCAGCACGGTCTGCACGGTATCGACGATGTAGGCCGTCGACAGCCCGCGGTACGGCACGAACTTGAACTGCCTGTGCTGGGCGACCAGCGCGTTCGCCTCGTCGCGCACGTCCTTCACCCCGCCGCCCAGGATCAGCCGGCGCACCATCATGCCCAGCGACAGGATCGCCGCGTCGGCCAGCGGGTTGGCGTGGGTGATGTGCGCCTGCTCCAGCGTCCAGGTGCGGAACGCCTCATCGTCGCCCAGCGTGGCCAGCACCACCGGCAGGTTGCGCATGGCCGCACCGTTGCCGGCGTGGTACTCGGCCGGCGGCTCGCTCAGCGTGCCGTGCATGATGTAGCGGCGGATGCCGCGGCGTGTCGTATCCCCGACATCGATCGGCTTGCCCTTCAGCCAGGTCGCGAACTCCTCGGCGACGCGGCGCGCGTCCCAGGTGGCGCCGGACAGGATGGCGCGGCCGAGGTGCAGGCTCATCTGCGTGTCGTCGGTGACCTGGCCGGGCTTCAGCTTCAGCCAGCCGCCGCCCTTGATGTGCTTGTGCACGCCGTGCTGGCTGGCGATCTCCGACTTTGTCAGGAACTCGACGGTGGCGCCCAGCGCGTCGCCGCAGGCGAGGCCGAGATAGGCGCCCAGCGCACGCGAGCGCAGTGTCGGGCCAATTGTCATAACAGCGACACTCCCACCCGGTAGTCGCCGCCGACCACCAAGTACTCGCCCTCGCCCTTGAAGGGATAGTGCGGCAGAATGTCGCGGAAGAACACGATCTTCACCACGGGCACCCAGGCCTCCAGAATGTAGTCGCCGAACTGGCCGGCGATGTCGCGGTCGACGGAAAAGGAGCACAGGTTGTTCAGCCGCAGGACCGCGGTGCGCTTGTCCGGCCGCCCGACAACGTGATGCTCGTCGAAGTCGTTGACCCCGCGGTACAATTTCACCGCACGCGCCCAGGCCGGCATCGGCGAGTCCGGCCAGCCGCGGCGGATCCACCATTGGCAGTATTCGTACAGCAGGTCTATTTGCAGATTGATGTTGTTGTTGTGGAAGCGCGTCGAGAATTTCTCTTCGCCATAGCGGTTCCACGCCTCCGAGGCGAAGCGCTTGATCGGCTCCTTGTGGTAGGTGGGCAGCAAACCGAAGCGGCTTTCTGCCCAGCCTTTGAGCACCGCGCCCTCGGCGTTGTTGCTGTCGAACATCCAGCCCTTGAGCAGGCGCAGGTAGCTGGCGCGGTAGCGCCGCTTGCCGTCCGCGCCCTCAGACCCCGAGAAGTCCGGGTTCAGGTCGAAGGTCTGCGCCATGTAGCGTTGGAACACCTCGGCCGCCGCCTCCGCCGTCAGAACCTCGTCCAGCGCCTCGAACAGCGCCGCGTGCATGCCGCGCGTGCCGTGGATGCGCAAGGCGCGCGGCTGCTCGTTGAAGGCCGCGGTGACGATCACGTCCGCCGGGATGCCGACCATGTTGGTGCGGTGGCCGCGCAACGCCAGCGGCGTACCGGTTTCTGCTCCCGTTGCCTCGTCCACGCCGTCCGCCATGCCCCGCGCACCCCACTGCTCGTCCGGCGGGAGATTGTGCAAACCGCGGGCCATTTCGAATTTGGAAACGTCTTCGCCGTATTCTCCCAAGATGAAGAAAGATTAGCGAAAGGTTAATCAGATTCCGTTTGCCGCACCCTCTCCGGCTCCCCATAATTCCCGCAGCGGCATCGCAAGAACACGCCTGGAAAAACGCAGCGGAAGGACTTGACCGGAATACGATGGACGGCATACGACAGCGCGAGGAAGGCAAACGCACCGACGGCGCGCCGCGCCGCGCGGTGCCGCGCCGGATCCGCGGCACGCGCGAGGCGACGGACGCCGTCAAGGTCGCCGACCATCTGGCCGAGATGCAGACGCCGGAGCGGGCGGCGGTGCTGCTCACCCTGCTGACCCCGTACCGCCGCCGGCTGTTCCACGCCGACGGCAGCAACCCGCTGGCCGGGCTGGATGGGCTGCCGCCGGCGCGCCAGCACGAGCTGGCGATGCGGCAGGCGGCGCCGATGCTGCTCGACGTGCTGCTGCCGGCCTGCCGCGACCACCTGATCGACCGCCTGATCGCGCCCGCCCCCGTCGAAGGCGAAGCGCCGGAAGACGACGAGGGATTGCCCAGCATCGTCGACGTGGCGGCGGCGATGCGCACCATCGTCGCGACCTTGCGGGGCGGCGGGCGCCAGCACGCCACCGCCGTGGTCGGCGCCGTGGAGGAGGCGAGCCGCGCCATGGTGCAGCAGGCGGCCTCCGCCGAGATGCCAGCCGGCACCGCGCGGGGCGTCACCATGCTGTCGCACACGCTGCTGCGGCTGGAGGCTCTGCGCCTGGTGCTGGAGACCCTGGGCGCCCGCGGCGCGGCGCTGGGCGAGGTCGCCTACCAGTCGCGCCGGGTGGCGCGCCTGGCGCTGCGCCACGCCGCCAACACGCTGAACGCCTATGTCGGCAACCACGACCTGATCGCGCTGCACGGCAGCCTGCAGGTGATCGGCGCGGTGGACAGCCTGATCGTGGTGGCGCTGCGCATCCTCGACGCGCTGGAGGGCCAGGAGGAGGAGGAGACCCCCTTCGTCAAGGTCGCCGACGAGGTGGCGCTCGACACCTATGTCGAATCCGCGACACGGTTGGCCCAGGTTCTGGTCGAGCTGGCCGGCAAGGCGCTGCCCAACGACGAGCTGGACAGCCTGCTGTTCGCCGCCATGGTCCGCAAGATCAAATGGCTGCACCGCTTCTGCGTCCGCCTCGGCGCCGACCACAGCCGCCGCCCGGCGGCGCTGGACGAACTAGGCGACTACATCGTCCTGCAAAGCGCCATGATGGCGCGCCGTGCCGGCGAGTGGCTGACCGACACGCTGGGCAGTGGGCTGGACCCGGCGACCACCCGCCGCCGCATCGAGCGCGCCGAGGCGGTCGCCGACCTGCTGACCGAGATGAACCGCCGGCATGTCCAAGAGGCGCTGGAAGTGCGCGTCGCCGCGATGCGGCTGGCGGTGGGATGAGGTTCCGGGGCCGGAGTGGGCTCGACCACACGGAGGTCACGCCATCTATTATGTTAGAAATAGAACAATGCTAATAATCATTACTTTTTGGTAATATCCGCTAAGGCATAATTCTTCATCCCGGACGCGCCGTGGCGCCCGTTTCGCGTGGAGATCCTCATGCTCATTGGCCGCTTGTCCATTCTGACCCGCTTGGTCGCCGGATTCGGCGCCGTGCTGGTGCTCGCCATCGGGCTTGGCGTGTTCGCCGCCGTCGAGATGACGGCGCTGTCCGACCTCACCGCCAAGCTGTACAAGCACCCCTTCATCGTCAGCACCAGCGCGCTCGAGGCCAAGGCCGACCTGATCGCCATGCACCGCGGCATGAAGGATGTGGCGCTGTCGCAGGACGCTGCCCAGCTCGACGCCGCGACCAAGGCCGTCGATAAGTACGAGGCCGAGGTTTACGAAGGCCTGAAGGTGGTTCAGGAGCGCTTCCTCGGCGACAAGCGCATGATCGAGGACCTGCTGACCGCCTTCCGCGCCTGGAAGCCGATCCGCGACGAGGCCATCGCCTTCATGCGCGAGGGCAAGCGCGCCGAGGCCGCCAACATCACCCGCGGCAAAGGCGCGCAGCAGGTGCAACTGGTCTCCGCCAAGATGGACGAGTTGGTGAGCTTCTCGCTGAACAAGGCCGCCCAGTTCGACAAGGACGCCACAGCCGACCGCGACACCGCCGTCACCCGGCTCTACGCCTCGCTGGGCGCGCTGGTGGTGCTGGGCCTGCTGGTGGCGCTGGCGATCACCCGCAGCATCACCGGCCCGCTGGGCAGCCTGCGCGCCGGCATGGCGCGGCTGGCCGACGGCGACCTGTCGGTGGCGGTGCCCCACACCGACCTGGACAACGAGGTCGGCGCCATGGCCAAGGCGGTCCAGGTCTTCAAGGAGAACGGCCAGCGCGTCGCCAGCCTGACCGCCGAGCAGGAGGCGCTGAAGGCGCGCGCCGACGAGCAGCGCCGCGAGGCCATGCTGCGCCTCGCCGACGAGTTCCAGGCCCACATCGAGTCGGTGGTCGAGCACGTCGCCTCCGCCTCCACCGAGATGAGCGCCACGGCGAAGTCGATGACCTCCATCGCCGACACCGCCATGCGCGAGGCGGGCAGCGCCGCCAGCGCCGCCGCGCAGGCCTCCAGCAACGTACAGACGGTGGCCTCGGCGGCCGAGCAGCTCTCCGCCTCGATCGGCGAGATCAGCACGCAGGTCGTGCAGTCCACCCGCACCTCGCAGCACGCCGTCGAAAAGGCCGAGCGCACCAACGAGATCGTCCGCAGCCTCGCCACCGCCGCCCAGACCATCGGCGAGGTGGTGAACCTCATCAACTCCATCGCCAGCCAGACCAACCTGCTGGCGCTCAACGCCACCATCGAGGCGGCGCGAGCCGGCGACGCCGGCAAGGGCTTCGCCGTCGTCGCTTCCGAGGTGAAGAACCTCGCCAACCAGACGGCCAGCGCCACCGAGGACATCGCCCGCCAGGTGACCGCCGTGCAGGGCGCCACCGGGCAGGCGGTGGAGGCGATCCAGGACATCGTCCATACCCTCACCGAGGTCAGCCAGACCGCCACCGCCATCGCCTCGGCGGTGGAGGAGCAGCAGGCCGCCACCGGCGAGATCGCCCGCAACGTCGAACAGGCGGCGCAGGGCACCCAGGAGGTGGCGCGCAACATCGACGGCGTGAACCACGCCGCGCAGGACGCCGGCCAGGCCGCGTCCCAGGTGCTGGGCGAGGCGCAGGAGCTGTCGCGCCAGTCCGAGATGCTGAAGCGCGAGACCGCCAACTTCATCGCCCGGGTGCGCTCTGCCTGACGACGGAGGGCTTTGCGCCGCTGCGCCGGTTCAATGGGGAGCGCTCCCGGGCGCTCCCCTTCGCGTATCCGGGCATGAGCGCGTTTCAGGACCGTTTCCGTCCTGTTTTTAAGGCGACATTGACCGGACAAAAAATATGGGTTTGTCGTGTATCGCACAGATGCCGACGCCCCCGACACGAATCCAACAAACCGAAATATCTTTTATAAATCATATATTTAAGTCGCATCGCAGCACTTGGCACGCTCCCTGCAATTACCCGATCGGCAGCGGCAAAGGCGCCGCGACGGAACAACGCAAAGGAGCGACCAACATGACGAAGCCCGGTCTGCGCCAGATCGCCTTCTACGGCAAGGGTGGCATCGGCAAGTCCACGACCTCGCAGAACACGCTCGCCGCTCTCGTCGAGCTGGAGCAGAAGATCCTGATCGTCGGCTGCGACCCGAAGGCCGACTCGACCCGCCTGATCCTGCACGCCAAGGCGCAGGACACCGTGCTGCACCTCGCCGCCGAGGCCGGCTCGGTCGAGGACCTGGAGCTCGAGGACGTCGTCAAGATCGGCTACAAGGACATCAAGTGCGTCGAGTCCGGCGGTCCGGAGCCGGGCGTCGGCTGCGCCGGCCGCGGCGTCATCACCGCCATCAACTTCCTGGAAGAGAACGGCGCCTACGAGGACGTGGACTACGTGTCCTACGACGTGCTGGGTGACGTGGTGTGCGGCGGCTTCGCCATGCCGATCCGCGAGAACAAGGCCCAGGAGATCTACATCGTCATGTCCGGCGAGATGATGGCGCTGTACGCCGCCAACAACATCTCCAAGGGCATTCTGAAGTACGCGAACTCCGGCGGCGTGCGCCTGGGCGGCCTGATCTGCAACGAGCGTCAGACGGACAAGGAGGTCGATCTGGCCGACGCCCTGGCCAAGCGCCTGGGCACCAAGCTGATCCACTTCGTGCCGCGCGACAACATCGTGCAGCACGCCGAGCTGCGCCGCATGACGGTGATCGAGTACGCGCCGGACAGCAAGCAGGCCGACGAGTACCGTCAGCTCGCCAACAAGATCCACAACAACAAGGGCCAGGGCGTCATCCCGACCCCGATCAGCATGGAAGAGCTGGAAGAGATGCTCATGGACTTCGGCATCATGAAGTCCGACGAGCAGGCTCTCGCCGAGCTCGAAGCCAAGGAAGCCGCCAAGGCCGCCGCTGCCGGCGCCTGATCGCGGCATCCTTAACTGGCCCCCTCCCCAGCCCGCCCCCGCTCACGCGGCGGCGGGAGAGAGGGGGCCGGTCCCCGCGCTGCAGGGCGCGATGAAGCACACGAGCAGGAGGCCGGCTATGAGCTTGGCAGTGAACACGGACATCGACGTCAAGGGTCTCGTCGACAAGGTTCTGGAAGCCTACCCCGAGAAGTCGCGCAAGCGCCGCCAGAAGCACATCAACGTCCTGGAGGCCGAGGCCAAGGACTGCGGCGTCAAGTCGAACATCAAGTCCATCCCGGGCGTCATGACCATCCGCGGCTGCGCCTACGCCGGTTCGAAGGGCGTGGTGTGGGGTCCGATCAAGGACATGATCCACATCTCGCACGGCCCGGTGGGCTGCGGCTACTACTCCTGGTCGGGCCGCCGCAACTACTACATCGGCGACACCGGCGTGGATGCCTTCGGCACCATGCACTTCACGACCGACTTCCAGGAGAAGGACATCGTCTTCGGCGGCGACAAGAAGCTGCACAAGGCGATCGAGGAGATCAACGAGCTGTTCCCGCTCGCCAACGGCATCTCCGTCCAGTCCGAGTGCCCGATCGGCCTGATCGGCGACGACATCGAGGCGGTCTCCCGCGCCAAGGCCTCGGAAATCGGCAAGCCGGTCATCCCGGCCCGCTGCGAGGGCTTCCGCGGCGTGTCCCAGTCGCTGGGTCACCACATCGCCAACGACGTCATCCGCGACTGGGTGTTCGAGAAGTCGGAGCCGAAGGCCGAGTTCGTCTCGACCCCGTACGACGTCACCGTGATCGGCGACTACAACATCGGCGGCGACGCCTGGGCGTCGCGCATCCTGCTCGAGGAGATCGGCCTGCGCGTGATCGCCCAGTGGTCGGGCGACGGCACGCTGGCCGAGCTGGAGAACACCCCGAAGGCCAAGGTCAACCTCATCCACTGCTACCGCTCGATGAACTACATCGCGCGCCACATGGAAGAGAAGTACAACATCCCCTGGATGGAGTACAATTTCTTCGGCCCGTCGCAGATCGCCGCGTCGCTGCGCAAGATCGCGGCACTCTTCGATCACACGATCCAGGAGAAGGCCGAGGCCGTCATCGCCAAGTACCAGCCGATGGTCGACGCGGTGATCGCCAAGTACAAGCCGCGCCTGGAAGGCAAGAAGGTCATGCTGTACGTCGGCGGTCTGCGCCCGCGCCACGTGGCCGACGCCTACACCGACCTCGGCATGGAGATCGTCGGCACGGGCTATGAGTTCGCCCACAACGACGACTATCAGCGCACGACGCACTACGTGAAGGAAGGCACGCTGATCTACGACGACGTCACGGCCTACGAGCTGGAGAAGTTCGTCGAGGAGATCCGCCCCGACCTCGTCGGCTCGGGCATCAAGGAAAAGTACGTCTTCCAGAAGATGGGCCTGCCGTTCCGGCAGCTCCACAGCTGGGACTACTCCGGTCCGTACCATGGCTATGACGGTTTCGCGATCTTCGCGCGCGACATGGACATGGCGATCAGCAACCCGGTCTGGGGCCTCCAGAAGGCCCCCTGGTAACCGCGGCACGGACACAGGAGTACAAGAACATGTCTCAGAGCGCTGACAAGGTCCTGGACCACTTCACGCTGTTCCACCAGCCCGAGTACCGGGCGCTGTTCGAGCGGAAGAAGAAGGACTTCGAGTTCGGTCACTCGGACGAGAAGGTCGCCGAAGTCTCCGAGTGGACGAAGTCCAAGGAGTACCTGGAGAAGAACTTCGCCCGCGAAGCCATCACCATCAACCCGACGAAGGCCTGCCAGCCGATCGGGGCGATGTACGCGGCGCAGGGCTTCGAGGGCACGCTGCCCTTCGTGCACGGCTCGCAGGGCTGCGTCGCCTACTTCCGCACGCACCTCACCCGCCACTTCAAGGAGCCGAACAACGCGGTCTCCTCGTCGATGACGGAAGACGCGGCGGTGTTCGGCGGCCTCAACAACATGATCGACGGCCTGGCCAACGCCTACGCGCTGTACAAGCCGAAGATGATCGCCGTGATGACCACCTGCATGGCGGAAGTCATCGGCGACGATCTTGGCGGTTTCATCACCAACGCCAAGAACAAGGAGAGCGTGCCGCAGGAGTTCCCGGTCCCCTACGCCCACACCCCGTCGTTCGTCGGCAGCCACATCGTCGGCTACGACAACATGATGAAGGGCATCCTGTCCTACTTCTGGGACAAGGCCGAGGACTACAGCGTCGAGAAGACCCAGGCGATCAACATCATCCCGGGCTTCGACGGCTACGCGGTCGGCAACAACCGCGAGCTGAAGCGCATTGCCGCCCAGTTCGGCATCGACGTGACGATTCTCTCGGACGTCTCGGACGTGTTCGACACCCCGGGTGACGGCGAGTACCGCATGTACGACGGCGGCACGACGCTGGAGGCCACCAAGCAGGCCCTCCACGCCAAGGCCACCATCTCCATGCAGGAGTACAACACCAACCAGACCCTTCAGTTCGTGAAGGAGAAGGGCCAGGAGGTCGCCAAGTTCAACTACCCGCTGGGCGTGACGGCCACCGACGACCTGCTGCTGAAGCTCGCCGAGCTGAGCGGCAAGGCGATCCCGGACAGCCTGAAGCTGGAGCGCGGCCGTCTGGTGGACGCCATCGCCGACAGCCACGCCCACCTGCACGGCAAGCGCTTCGCCATCTACGGCGACCCGGACTTCTGCCTGGGCATGGCGCGCTTCCTGCTGGAGCTGGGTGCGGAGCCGGTGCACATCCTGTCCACCTCCGGCTCGAAGAAGTGGGAGAAGCAGGTCGCCAAGGCGGTCGAGGGCTCGCCCTTCGGCGCCGCGGCGAAGGCCTACGGCGGCAAGGACCTCTGGCACCTGCGCTCGCTGCTGTTCAACGAGCCGGTGGACTACATCATCGGCAACAGCTACGGCAAGTACCTGGAGCGCGACACCAAGATCCCGCTCATCCGCCTGACCTACCCGATCTTCGATCGGCACCACCACCACCGTTACCCGTCCTGGGGCTACCAGGGTGCGCTGAACGTGCTGGTCCGCATCCTCGACCGCATCTTCGAGGACATGGACGCCAACACCAGCGTCGTCGGCGTGACGGACATCTCCTTCGACTTGGTCCGCTGATCTCCCTCGGCGGATCCTGACGAAAACGGCCGGCCCCCGTCCATCCACGGGGGCCGGTTGTTTTTTTGGCGCGTGCATTGCCCGACGCCCAAGCCCCCATGCTGCAGACCGCATCCTGAGCCGTCGGATGCACCGACGTGCCAGAGACTCCAAAGGGCGGAGCGTTGCGCTCCGGTTGTGTGGCGACGGTAAACCTCGCCCCCTTGTCGCAACAGCCATCGCCTGGAATATTTCAAGGCGACAGGACGTTCATCCTTGCATGTTCCAACCTATGGAGGGGACCATGCGCTTGCCGATGATCATGTGCGCCGTTATCGCTCTCTATGCCCATACCGCGGCGGCGGAGCGTTGCATGGCAAACATTCATGGCGGGTATAATTGCGACAATGGTCTTTACTCGAGAAAGAATATTTTTGG
The DNA here is from genome assembly GCF_003116015.1 of Azospirillum sp. TSO22-1. Taxonomy (GTDB): domain Bacteria; phylum Pseudomonadota; class Alphaproteobacteria; order Azospirillales; family Azospirillaceae; genus Azospirillum. The sequence goes on along the minus strand of NZ_LGQZ01000027.1, from coordinate 140,645 downwards.
CGGGCAGGAATGGAGCAACGGCTTAGTTTGCAACCCGAACATACTTGGCGGAGAAGACTGCAACAACGGCCTTAGAAGCCAATCCAACATTCATGGCGGCCACAATTATAACAACGGAGTTTATAGTCGACAGAACATTTTCGGCGGCCAGACCTACAGCAATGGAAAAGTGTGCACGCCAAACATCCATGGCGGAATGGATTGCAATTGATCCCCACAAACCGGCTTCAGAAAAAGAGGAAACATCATGCTTGCGCAGCCCAACCGCTTAACGACCCTTGGCCTTGTCAGCGCCGCCCTTTTCGCCATTTCATTCGCGCACCATGCACCGGCACAAGCTCAGCAGGCCGAGCGGAAACTCCTGCACGAGCAGGATGGCAAAGCGTATTTCGTCGATGAAAATCTGAACCTCGCCTGCACGGGTTGCCGGCGCGGCGTACCAGCCGGCACGCCGGTCGTGATTTCCAAGGCGCTGGGCCCCGGCTTGTCAGCCGTGGCGTCGGAGGGCAAGTTCCTCATCCTGCAGGAAAATCGAGGCACCTCCTGCCACGCCGGCGGCTGGTACGCGCTGCATTTGGAAACGCTCGCGGTGAAGGAGATCAAAATCCGAAGCTGCTCGGAGATCCTCAAGGATACCTATACCTTGAACAAGGACGGTTCACTGGTCGTGACGCTGACGCATTATGATGGGAGGAAGATTTCGACCAAGCTGAAGTAGGACGGCGAAGGCATGCTTCACCACTCCCGCCGCCGCCGGAAGCCGTCCACGCTGTAGCGCCCCGCTCCGGCGGCCAGCAGCGCCAGCAGGCCGCCGACGATCGCCACGTTTTTCATGAACTGGATGTTCTGCATCATCCGCTGCTCGGGCGGCACATCCCAGAAGCGGTGAGCGAGGAGCGTCGCAACGACCGTGAAGCCGGCCACCAGGATGGCCGCCAGTCCCGTCCACGCGCCCAGCACGATGGCCAGCCCGCCGAAGAACTCGACGCAGGCGCCGGCCAGCCCCGCCATGGAGGGCACCGGCACCCCCATCTTCTCCAGCCCTTCGGCGAATCCGGCGAGGTTGGTCAGCTTGCCGAAACCGCTCTGAACGAAGATCGCGCCGAGCATCACGCGGGCGACGAGCAGCGTCGCGTCCTGCCAGCCGGCGGTGCTTCGATGGTCCCAGGACGCCGCTCCGGACGAGCGGCTGCCGAACGTCGCCATGACTGCCTCCAGTGACCGTCCGCACTTGAGCTGTGGACTGGAACGCGTCCCGAACAGTCCGGCGCACGAAAACAAACGGCGTATGCCGCCCGACGCCCCTTGATGCCGGTCCTCAGAACATCGGCGCCCGCGCCTCGCGCCGGTACAGCAGCACCCGCACCACCGGCAGCGCCACCAGCGTCGCCACCACCCCGTAGCCCAGCGCCCACACCGGCGCCGCCTGCACGTAGAGCGACAGGGCCAGCCCGCCGGCCACGGCGATCTCGGCGTAGACGGAGCCCTTGAGGATGGGGTTGTGGGCGTCGGCGCGCACCACGTCGCGCAGGATGGCGCCGAGGCTGGCGTTCATCATGGCGAAGGCCGGCCCCCACAGCTCCAGCGGGTGGCAGTGGAACTGCACCGCGGTGAACACACCGGTCACCGTGAAGCCGGCCAGCCCCACCGCGTCGAACACCACCAGCAGAGTGGTCGGCGGCACCCGGCGCGCCACCATCAGGTACCAGTGCACGACGTCGAAGAAGAACAGCCAGCGCCCGCGCGCCCGGTCGATCAGCCACAGGACGCCGCGCGCCACCAGCACCGTGGCGATGATCGCGTACATGTAGGAGGGCTGCGCCATGATGCCCGGCGGCACGCGCCCGGCGATCAGGTCCATCACCAGCCCGCCGCCCAGCGCCGGCAACCAGGCCAGGACGAAGGCGCCCAGCATCGAGTACCGCTCGGACCGGGCGATGGTGATCCCCGACAGCGCGAAGGCAACCGTGCCGATCAGGTCGATGGTGATGAACCAATGGCTGGAGACCACCTGATCCAGGGATGCCGACAGATCCATGCTTCCGGGCTCTCCGCCGCGCGCAGTCGAAAGGAGCATCCCCATTGCCGGCCCACGCCATGTTCGTCAAGACCGGCGTCAAGGCCCGCCCCCGTGTGCGACATCCGACAAGGATCGGCGATTGTCAGCTTCCGGACATCGCCCACGCGCACTCGATTCCAAGAGAATCAATAGATTAGCCTCTGGCACAGGCCGTGCAAATCCCTCCTCGCCCGCAGCGAGGAGGCCTGCATGTCCGTTGCCGACAAGGTCCAGGAGGTCTTCAATGAACCCGGTTGCACGACCAACCAGGCGAAGACCGACAAGGAGCGCAAGAAGGGCTGCTCCAAGGCGCTGAAGCCCGGCGCCGCGGCCGGCGGCTGCGCCTATGACGGCGCGATGATCGCGCTGCAGCCGATCGCCGACGCCGCGCACCTCGTGCACGGGCCGATCGCCTGCCTGGGCAACTCGTGGGACAACCGCGGCACGCGCTCCTCGCACTCGCAGCTCTACCGCACCGGCCTGACCACCGACCTGTCGGAGCTGGACATCATCCACGGCGGCGAGAAGAAGCTCTACAAGGCGATCAAGGAGGTCGTGCAGCAGCACAAGCCGCCGGCCGTCTTCGTCTACCAGACCTGCGTCCCCGCCATGATCGGCGACGACATCGAGGCGGTGTGCAAGCACGCCGCGGCGAAGTTCGGCGTGCCGGTGATCCCGGTGAACGTGCCGGGCTTCGTCGGGTCGAAGAACCTCGGCAACAAGCTGGCCGGCGAGACGCTGCTCGACCACGTCATCGGCACGCAGGAGCCGGCCTTCACCACCGACACCGACGTCTGCGTGATCGGCGAGTACAACCTCGCCGGCGAACTGTGGCAGGTGAAGCCGCTGCTGGAGGAGATCGGCATCCGGCTGCTCTCCAACATCTCCGGCGACGCCAAGTACCACGAGGTCGCCCGGGCGCATCGCGCCCGCGTCACCATGGTGGTGTGCTCGCAGGCGCTGGTGAACGTCGGCCGCAAGATGCAGGAGCGCTGGGGGATGCCCTACTTCGAGGGCTCCTTCTACGGCGTCTCGGACATGAGCGACACCCTGCGCACCATGACCCGCATGCTGGTCGAGCGCGGCGCCGCCGCCGACCTGATGGACCGCGCCGAGGGCGTCATCGCCCGCGAGGAGGCGCGCGCCCAGCGCCGCCTGCAGGCCTACCGGCCGCGCTTCGAGGGCAAGCGGGTGCTGCTGTTCACCGGCGGCGTCAAGAGCTGGTCGATGGTCACCGCGCTGGAGGAGGCCGGCCTCACCATCGTCGGCACCTCGACCAAGAAGTCGACCGCCGAGGACAAGGAGCGCATCCGCAAGAAGAAGGGCCAGGAGTTCCACATGTGGGACGACCTGAAGCCGCGCGAGATGTACCGCATGCTGCGCGAGTCGGAAGCCGACATCATGCTGTCCGGCGGGCGCAGCCAGTTCATCTCGCTGAAGGCGAAGGTCCCCTGGCTCGACATCAACCAGGAGCGCCACCACCCCTACGCCGGCTACGACGGCATCATCACGCTATGCGAGGAGATCGACAAGACGCTCTCCAGCCCGATCTGGCGGCAGGTTCGCACGCCAGCCCCGTGGGAGGTGTAACATGGGCCACATCCAGCGCTTCCCCACCTCCACCAAGTCCGTCGCCACCAACCCGCTGAAGATGAGCCAGCCGATCGGCGCCGCGCTCGCCTTCCTCGGCATGGACCGTTCGCTGCCGCTGTTCCACGGCAGCCAGGGCTGCACCGCCTTCGGCCTCGTGCTGCTGGTGCGGCACTTCCGCGAGGCGATCCCGCTGCAGACCACCGCCATGGATCAGGTCTCGACCATCCTCGGCGGCTACGAGAACCTGGAGGAGGCGCTCAAGAACATCGACGAGCGCATGAAGCCCGCCCTGATCGGCGTCGCCACCACCGGCGTCACCGAGACCAAGGGCGAGGACTTGGCTGGCCACCTCGCCACCTTCCGCCAGCGCAACCCGACCCTCGCGCACCTCAATCTGGTGTTCGTCAACACGCCGGACTTCGCCGGCGGCTTCGAGGACGGCTTCGCCGCCGCAGTCACCGGCATCGTCGAGGCGTTCGCCGAGCCCTCGCGCTCCACGGTGAAGGGTCAGGTCAACATCCTGGCCGGCTGCCACCTGACGCCGGGCGACGTCGAGGAGATCCGCGACATCGTCGAGAGCTTCGGCCTCACGCCGATCATCCTGCCCGACCTGTCGCTGTCCATGTCCGGCCGCCAGCCCGACGACTTCACCCCGACCTCGCTGGGCGGCACCACCATCGACCAGGTCCGCGCCATGGGCCAGTCGGAGGCGACGCTGGTGCTGGGCGAACAGATGCGCACCGCCGCTGCGGCGCTGGAGCTGAAGACCGACGTGCGCTCGCTGTTCTTCGACCGGCTGACCGGGCTGGAGGTGAGCGACCGCTTCATCCGGGCACTGGCCGAGATCTCCGGCCGCCCGGTCCCCGCCCGCCTGCGCCGCCAGCGCGAGAGCCTGGTCGACGCCATGCTCGACGGGCACTTCTACACGGCGCGCAAGCGCGTGGTGGTGGCGCTGGAGCCCGACCTGCTGCACGCGGTCACCGGCTTCCTCGCCGACCTTGGCGCGCAGGTGGTCGGCGCGGTGTCGCCGACCCAGGCGCCGGTGCTGGAGAAGCTGCGCGCCGGCACCGTCATGGTCGGCGACCACACGGACGCCGAGGCGTTGGCGGACGGCTGCGACCTCATCATCTCGAACTCGCACGGCCGCCAGGGCGCGGCGCGGGCCGGGGTGGAGCTGTTCCGCATGGGCCTGCCGCAGTTCGACCGGCTGGGCGCCGGGTTGACGGTCAGCGTCGGCTACCGCGGCACCCGCGACCTGCTCTTCGCCCTCGCCAACCGCTTCCTGGCGCAGGAGACGGAACACCACGCGGACCACGACGCGGACGGCGGCGGACACGATTGCCATGGAGGCGGCGGATGCGGATGCAGCGCCGGCTGAAGCTGATCGAGGAAAACGGGGCCGCCGGCCCCAGAGGAGGTTCCATGAAGGTGGCGTTCTGCACCCAGGACATGCAGCACGTGGATGCGCATTTCGGCTGGGCGAAGAACATCGCGATCTACGAGGTGGCCAAGGACGGCTACCGCATGGTGGAGACCTGCCAGTTCGGCGGCTCGATGTTCGAGGACGGCAACGAGGACAAGCTGGTCCCGAAGATCGAGGCGATCGGCGACTGCGCCATCGTCTACCTCTCGGCCATCGGCGCCTCGGCGGCGGCGCGCATCGTGGCGAAGAAGATCCACCCGGTGAAGGTCGACGCCACCGCCTCCATCACCGGCCAGCTCGACCGGCTGGTCGAGACCATCAATGGCAACCCGCCGCCCTGGCTGCGCAAGGCGATGGGCGAGGTTCCCGAACTGGCCTTCGCCGACGACGAGGAGGATTGACCCATGACGGACGTGACGGTTGCCGAAGACATCGATGGCGCCTTCCTGAAGACGCTGGTCCTGCTGTTCCGCGCCGAGGACACCTACGGCGCCTGGGAGGGCAAGAGCGACGAGCAGATCCTTGCCCCCTTCATCCTCGACAAGGAGGCCCGCGCGGCGATCCCGATCATCGGCGATCCCGACCCGGACACGCTGTGGCGGCTGGAGCTGTTCTACAAGGCCGTCGGCATCACCGTGGAGAAGCTGACCGGCGTCATGGGGTCGACCATGATGAAGATGAGCCACGAGGGCTTCGGCCGCATCGTGCTGATCGCCGGACGCCTTGTGGTGGTGTCGAAGCACCTGCGCGACGTGCACCGCTTCGGCTTCCCGTCGCTGGAGAAGCTGACCGCCGACGGCGGCAAGCTGGTCCGCGAGGCGGTGGACCTGATCGAAAAGCACCCCGACGTGGCGCAGCTGTGAGGGCCGCAGCATGACCGATGCCGCCGCCCTCAAGGACGAGATCAAGAAGCTGAACGCCCGCGCCACGGCGAAGAAGATGGACCTGCACGACCTCTCCGAGGAGCTGCCGGTGAGCTGGGAGCGCATCCCGGAGGTGGCGCAGGAGACCTATGAAGCCTTCAAGCTGCTGGCCGAGAAGCGCGCCCGGCTGAAGGCGCTCGAGACCGCTTGAGAAGGAGCCTAAGGACCATGAGCGCATTCGTCACCGGCCTGACCCGCGGCGGGGCCGCCTGGACGCCGAAGTTCGTCGAGAGCATCGACCAGAAGCAGTGCATCGGCTGCGGCCGCTGCTTCAAGGTGTGCGGCCGCGACGTGCTGGAGCTGATCGGCATCACCGAGGACGGCGACATCGTCGACGCCTTCGACGACGAGGCCGAGAAGAAGGTCATGAGCATCAAGACCGTCGGCAACTGCGTCGGCTGCGAGAGCTGCTCGAAGGTCTGTTCGAAGAGCTGCATCACCAACCTGCCGCTGGCGGCGTAACCGTTCCGGCCCCACCCGTCTCTCCCGGGGCCCGGAGGTGGGGTGGGGAAGCATGATTCAGGCCGAAACCCTGCTTCCCCACCCGCGTCCATCTTTCCATTTTCCCTCAGACGGCGGGCGCGGCCATCCGGCCGCTTGCCTTACGTGCGCATGTGCGCACGGGGCCTCAACGGCCCAGCCGCGCTGACGCGCTCCATTCCCCCACCCCGACCCTCCCCCGCTGGGCGGGGGAGGGTGCTTTTGCTTGTGCTCCCCTGCAACGGGGCGGAGTTCCCTCCCCCGCCCAGCGGGGGAGGGTTAGGGTGGGGGCAAGTGCTGCCTGCCCCCATTGTCGCTGTCGCAAACCCGACAATCGTCGCGAATCCCCCACCCCTGAAAACCTGACAATCCTTTCATATCAGCCCCTTATCACTTGGCACGCCGCATGCTTCTCATCTCCCCAGACAGGCTCACGAGCCGATAAGGAGACGAAGACATGGTGACCCTCACGCAGACGGCGGTGGCCACGTTGGAGACGGTCCTGGCGAAGTCCGGACCGATGGTGCAGGGGCTGCGCATCGCCGTCACCGACGGCGGCTGCGCCGGGCTGAAGTACCAGATGGGCCTGGAGGCCGAGGCGTCCGAGACCGACGAGGTGATCGAGTTCGGCGCCGTGCGCGTCTTCGTCGATCCGGACAGCGCCCCGCTGCTCGACGGCGTCGTGGTCGACTTCGTGGAAGGCATCGAAGGCGCCGGCTTCAAGTTCGACAACCCAAAAGCGACCAGCTGCGGCTGCGGCAAGTCCTTCTCCGTCGGCGGCTCCTGCTCGCCCGCGAGCGCGTCGTCCTGCGGCACCTCCACGCACTGATCCCCCTGAAGAAGGCACCCGCCCATGTGGAACTACACCGACAAGGTCAAGGAGCACTTCTTCAACCCGAAGAACGCCGGCGTGCTCGACGGCGCCAACGCGGTCGGCGAGGTCGGCTCCATCACCTGCGGCGACGCGCTGAAGCTGATGATGAACGTCAACCCGGCCACCAACGTGATCGAGGACGCGCGCTTCCAGACCTTCGGCTGCGGCTCGGCCATCGCCTCGTCCTCGGCGCTGACCGAGATGATCATCGGCAAGACCGTCGATGAGGCGCTCCTGCTCACCAACCGCGATATCGCCGAGTACCTGGGCGGCCTGCCGCCGGAGAAGATGCACTGCTCCGTCATGGGCGCCGAGGCGCTGCGCGCCGCGATCTCCGCCTACAAGGGCGAGGAGTGGGACGACGACCACGAGGAAGGCGAGCTGGTCTGCAAGTGCTTCGGCATCGACGCCGCGATGATCGAGCGCGCCGTCACCGTCAACGGCCTGACCACGCTGGAGGAGGTCACCCACTACACCAAGGCCGGCGGCTCCTGCCAGACCTGCCACGAGAAGATCGAGGACGTGCTGGAGGCGGTGCTCGCCAAGACCGGCGCGCTGAAGCCCGCCAAGGCACACGCGCCGGGCACCGTCGGCCTCGACGCCATCCTGCCGCTGAAGCCGAAGGAGGCCCCGGCCGCCGCGGCGCCGAAGCTGACCAACGTCCAGCGCATGCAGGCGATCATGCTGGCCATCGAGGAGATCCGCCCGCAGATCCAGAAGGACGGCGGCGACGTCGAGCTGGTCGATATCGACGGCAAGGACATCTACGTGCGGCTGTCCGGCGCCTGCTCCGGCTGCTCGCAGTCGGCCGGCACCATGATGGGCGTGCAGATGAAGCTGGTCGAGAAGCTGGGCGAGTTCATCCGCGTCAAGCCGGCCTCCCTCATGCCGGCGGGGGCGTGACGATGACGGGCATCTACCTGGACAACAACGCCACCACCCGCGTCGATCCCGAGGTGCTGGCGGAGATGCTGCCGCTGTTCACCCAGGACTTCGGCAACCCCTCCTCCATGCACGGCTTTGGCGCCGCCGTCGGCGGCAAGATCGAGTGGGCGCGCAAGCAGGTGCAGGCACTCTTGGGCGCCGCGCACGACAGCGAGGTCGTCTTCACCTCCGGCGGCACGGAGAGCGACAACACCGCCATCCTCTCGGCGCTGGAGGCCTACCCGAAGAAGAAGAGCATCGTCACCAGTGTGGTCGAGCACCCCGCCGTGCTGGCGCTGTGCGACTACCTGGAGAAGAAGCGCGGTTACACCGTCCACCGCATCGCCGTGGACGGCAAGGGCGACCTGGACATCGACGCCTACAAGGCGGCCCTGTCGGAGGACGTCGCCATCGTCTCCATCATGTGGGCCAACAACGAGACGGGGACGATCTTCCCGATCGAGGAGCTGGCGGTGCTGGCCAAGGCGGTCGGCGCGGTGTTCCACACCGACGCGGTGCAGGCGGTCGGCAAGATCCCGATGAAGCTGGCGGACAGCGCGGTCGACATGCTGTCGCTGTCCGGCCACAAGCTGCACGCGCCGAAGGGCATCGGGGCGCTGTACGTGAAGCGCGGCCTGCGCTTCCGCCCGATGCTGCGCGGCGGCCACCAGGAGCGCTCGCGCCGCGCCGGCACCGAGAACGCGCCGGGCATCGTCGGCCTGGGTGCCGCGGCTCAGCTGGCGCTGGTCCACATGCAGGACGAGAACACCCGCGTGAAGGCGCTGCGCGACAAGCTGGAGGCGGCGATCCTGGAGGCGGTGCCGAACTGCTTCGTCACCGGCAACCCGGCCAACCGCCTGCCCAACACCGCCAACGTCGCCTTCGAGTACATCGAGGGCGAGGCGATCCTGCTGCTGCTGAACGAGCACGGCATCGCCGCGTCCTCCGGCTCGGCCTGCACGTCGGGCTCGCTGGAGCCCAGCCACGTCATGCGGGCGATGGGCGTGCCGTATACGGCCGCGCACGGCGCCACCCGCTTCTCGCTGTCGCGCGAGACGACGGAGGCCGAGATCGACCGGGTGATCGCCGTGGTGCCGGGCATCATCGAGCGGCTGCGCAGCCTGTCGCCCTATTGGGCGGGGGCCGGCGCGGCGCCGAAGGCCTTCGCGCCGACCTACGCGTAACGGTTCGCCCCCTCTCCCCCGGCCCCTCTCCCGCGAGGGGAGAGGGGGGCACACGGCAAAGCCCCTCTCCCCCTGCGGGAGAGGGATTGGGGAGAGGGGGCCACTCTGGGGGACTCTGCCGATGCACACGCCCGGTTTCGTCACCATCAACGACACGACGCTGCGCGACGGCGAGCAGACGGCCGGCGTCGCCTTCACGCTCGCCGAGAAGATCGCCATCGCCCGCGCGCTGGATGACAGCGGCGTGCCGGAGCTGGAGATCGGCATCCCCGCCATGGGCGCGGAGGAGCGCGAGGGCATCCGCGCCGTCGCCGCGCTCGGCCTCAAGGCGCGGCTGATGGTCTGGTGCCGGATGACCGACGCCGACCTGGAGGCGGCGCTGACCTGCGGCGTGGACTTCGTCAACCTCTCCATGCCGGTCTCCGACATCCACATCACCAAGAAGCTGCGCCGCTCGCGCAGCTGGGCGCTGGGGCAGATCGACCGCATGGTGCGCATGGCGCGCGACGCCGGCGTCGACGTCAGCCTGGGCGGCGAGGACTCCTCGCGCGCCGACATGGACTTCCTGATCCAGGCGGCGATCACCGCGCAGATCGCCGGCGCGCGGCGCTTCCGCTTCGCCGACACGCTGGGCGTGCTCGACCCGTTCCAGACCTATGCGGCCATCGCGCGCATCCGCGCCGCCACCGACCTGGAGATCGAGATCCACTCCCACGACGACCTCGGCCTCGCCACGGCGAACTCCCTGGCCGCGGTGCAGGGCGGCGCCACCCACGTCAACACCACGGTCAACGGCCTGGGCGAGCGCGCCGGCAACGCGCCGCTGGAGGAGGTGGTGATGGCGCTGAAGGTGCTGCACCACCGCGAGACGGGCGTCGACACCCGCTCCTTCGGCGCGATCTCGGCGCTGGTCGAGGCGGCGTCGAACCGGCCGGTGGCGGTCAACAAGTCGATCGTCGGCTCGGCGGTGTTCACCCACGAGGCCGGCATCCACGTGGACGGCCTGCTGCGCGACCGCCAGACCTACCAGAACTTCGACCCGGCCGAGGTCGGGCGCGAGCACCGCATCGTGCTCGGCAAGCATTCGGGCACCGCCGCCGTCAAGCTGGCCTACGCGCAGATGGGCGTCACGCTGGAGGACGCCGAGGCGCAGGCGATCCTGCCCCGGGTGCGCAGCCTCGCCACCACCGCCAAGCGCGCGCCGACCTCCGACGAGCTGCGCGCCTTCCGCGAGGGCGTGCCGGCATGACCGCCATCGCGGAGACCGCCCCCCTGCCCGCCCCCGGCCTGCTGCGGCTGCTGAAGGAGGACGTGACCTGCGTGTTCGGCCGCGATCCGGCGGCGCGCAACGGCTGGGACGTGCTGACCTGCTACCCTGGCGTCCACGCGCTGATGGCGCACCGGCTGGCGCACGCCCTGTGGCGACGCGGCCTGCGCTGGCCGGCGCGCTTCCTGTCCTACCTGTCGCGGGCGGTGACGGCCATCGACATCCACCCGGGCGCGCGGATCGGCCGGCGCTTCTTCATTGACCACGGCGCCGGCGTGGTGATCGGCGAGACGGCGGAGGTCGGCGACGACGTGACGCTGTACCACGGTGTCACGCTGGGCGGCACCACCTGGAGCCGGGGCAAGCGCCACCCGACGCTGGAGGACGGCGTGCTGGTCGGCGCCGGAGCCAAGATCCTCGGCCCCATCACGGTCGGCCGCAAGGCGCGGGTCGGCGCCAACTCGGTGGTCACCAAGGACGTGCCGGACGGCATGACCGTGGTCGGCATCCCCGGCCGCGTGGTGCGCCCGGCCACGGCGCGCCGCCTCACCGACGCCGGCATCGACCTCGACCACCACCTGATGCCCGACCCGGTCGGCAAGGCCATCGCCTGCCTGATCGACCACATCAACCGCCTGGAGGCACGGCTGGACTCGGCCGGCACCCCGTCCGCCGGCGTGGTGTGCGCGTCCTGCGGCGACCTCTGCGATCAGCGCGCCTGCGGCGCGGACCTCGTGAAAGGACTGGACATATGAGCTTCAAGGACGACTTCGAGGATCTGGAGACCGCCGAGGACTTCCTGATGTTCCTGGGCGTGACCTACGAGCGCCGCGTGGTGGACGTGAACCGCCTGCACATCCTGCAGCGCTTCCACACCTACCTGGCTGCCGACACCGGCCTGGAGGGCATCACCGACGACGCCGACCTCGCCGCCCGCCACCGCGTCCACCTGGAACGCGCCTACCACGACTTCGTGGTCAGCACCGGCGTCGCCGAGAAGACCTTCAAGGTCCACCAGCAGCAGGCCGAGCGGATGAGCGACCGGTTCGTCTCGCTGGATTCGCTGGTGCGTTAAAGATCGCCGGTCAGGATGTCGATCGCCGTCCTGACCTCAAGGCGGCGATCGGCCAGATTTGCGATGGCCGGCCCGATCTCGGCCGTCGAGATGCCGGCGATCTGCGGCGTCATCATGACGACCTGCTCCCCGCCGATGGCAAACACCGGCATCAGGCGCTTGACCGGTTTGCCCGCATCGCTCGCCCGCACCAGCGGCACGACGACCCGCGAACTCCGCACGTCGACATGGTCGCCCTGGACGATCAGCAGAAACGGCACGGGATGGTCGGGTCTGCCTTCGGCGTCCGGGTTCCGGCAGACGTCGAGAAAGCGCATCAGAAGAGCCTCTTGCCCTTGCTGAAGACGCCGTTCACCTCGACGAAGCGGTCGTAATCGGCGAAGGCCTCCCTGTTCTCCTGCGCCCACTGCTGCCGCCGGGCTTCCTGCACCGAGGCTTCCAGCGCGGTCTCAAACACCTCGGACAGGTTGATGCCCAGGGACTTGGCTTCAGCCACCAGGTCGGTGCGCGCCGACACGTTGGTCGGTTTCCGAAGGGCAGTGCGTCGGGCCATCACTCACCCCCTTGAATTCTGCGCATAATTTATGCGCGCATCGACCGCCCTTCAAGGAGATCAGCATTTTCTGATTGGTCACACCACCGCTGTTTAGAACCCGACAAAGCGCCCGCCATGTCATGAACGCGACACAGTGGCAGGCGCCGGCCAAAACCAAACAATCCAAGCCGTTTCAGCGCTTTGCAGGCTTCCTCGAAACGCTGGCACGCTCCTTGCTCAATCCTGTGCGCGGCCCGAAACGGCCGCACGAGCCTCGCGGTGCATCGCGGACCATTGCTATAACAGCAATTTGGTACCATAATGCGATTATCCGTACAGCCAGCAATTTCCCGCGATGCAGCAGGAGACCGGCATGCACATCGTCGTCTGTATCAAGCAGGTCCCGGACAGCGCGCAGATCCGCATCCATCCGGTGACCAACACCATCATGCGGCAGGGTGTGCCGGCGATCATCAACCCCTTCGACCTCTTCTCGCTGGAAGAGGCCCTGCGCATCAAGGACCGCACCGGCGCCAAGGTCACCGTGCTGACCATGGGCCCGCCGATGGCCGAGGCGTCGCTGCGCAAGGCGCTGTCCTTCGGCGCCGACGCGGCGGTGCTGCTGACCGACCGCAAGTTCGCCGGCTCGGACACGCTGGCGACCTCCTACGCACTGACCTCCGCCATCAGGAAGCTGCACGAGGAGGACCCGGTCGACCTCGTCTTCTGCGGCAAGCAGACGGTGGACGGCGACACCGCCCAGGTCGGCCCCGGCATCGCCACGCGCCTCGGCCTGCAGCAGCTCACCTACATTTCGAAGATCGAGGGCGTGGACACCGAAAAGCGCGAGATCACCGTGCACCGCCGCTCCGAGGGCGGCGTGCAGGTGCTGAAGACCGCGCTGCCCTGCATGATCACCATGCTGGAGGGCACCAACACCATGCGCTTCGGCACCATGGACGATCTGTTCCGCGCCGCGCGCACGCCGCTGCGCCAGTGGGGCAAGGACGACTGCGTCGAGGACGAGACCAAGGTCGGCCTCAAGGGTTCGCCCACCGTGGTCTCCAAGGTCTTCGTGCCGAAGCCGCGCGCCCAGAAGGCCAACGTCGTCGAGGGCGACGGCCCCGCGGCCCTCGCGGCCGCCGCCATCGACACCATCTTCGCCGCCCAGCCCAAGCTCGCCTCCGAGCTGCTCGCCCGATAAGGAGACCCGCACATGAGCGACAAGCCCCAGGGCCGCCGCTTCCAGCTGCCCGAGCACCTCAAGGCCTACCAGGGCGTCTGGGTCATCGTCGAGCAGGAGCGCGGCCAAGCCCACTCCGTGTCGTGGGAGCTGGTGGGCGAGGCCCGCAAGCTGGCCGACAAGCTGGGCGTCGAGGTCGGCGCCGTGGTGCTGGGCGCCGACAGCCCCGACCTCAACCGCATCTGCGGCGAGGCGTTCGGGTTCGGGGCCGACGTGGTCTACAAGGTGACCGACCCGGTGCTGGCCGACTACCGCACCGAGCCCTACGCCCGCGTCATGACCGACGTCGTCAACGCCCACAAGCCGGAGATCGTGCTGCTGGGCGCCACCACGCTGGGCCGCGACCTCGCCGGCGCCATCGCCACCACGCTGCAGACCGGCCTGACCGCCGACTGCACCGAGCTGGACATCTACGCCGAGAACCGCAGCCTCGCCGCCACCCGGCCGACCTTCGGCGGCACGCTCCTGTGCACCATCCAGACGCTGGCCTTCCGCCCGCAGATGGCAACCGTCCGCCCGCGCGTCATGGCGATGCCCGACCGCGACGAGACCCGCATCGGCCGCGTCGTCGAGATCACGCCGGCCCTGGCGGAGGAGGACGTCGTCACCAAGGTGCTGCGCTTCATCCCCGACAGCGCGCAGAACGAGGCGCAGCTGGCCTTCGCCGACATCATCGTCGCCGCCGGCAAGGGCCTGGGCAAGCCGGAGAACCTCGGCCTGGTCTGGGACCTCGCCAAGGTTCTGGGCGCCGAGGTGGGCGTGACGCGGCCGCTGGTGCAGGCGGGCTGGGCGACCTTCGACCGCCAGGTCGGGCAGACCGGCAAGACGGTGCGCCCGAAGCTCTACATCGCGGCGGGGATCAGCGGCGCCATCCAGCACCGGGTGGGCATGGAGAAGGCCGACCTGATCCTGGCGATCAACACCGATCCGAACGCGCCGATCTTCGACTTCGCGCACCACGCGATCGTCGGCGACGCCCTGCAGGTGCTCCCGGCGCTCACGGAAGCGTTCGCCAAGCGCCTGCAAGTCAACCGGCTGGCGAGCTGAGGAGGGACAGGACCATGGTGGAAAAGTTCGATGCCATCGTCGTCGGCGCCGGCCCGTCCGGCAACGCGGCGGCCTACACGCTGGCCAAGGCCGGCCTGAACGTGCTCCAGCTCGAGCGCGGCGAGTACCCCGGCGCCAAGAACGTCCAGGGCGGCATCATGTACGCCGCGGAGCTGGAGAAGATCATCCCCGACTTCCGCGAGGACTGCCCGACCGAACGCCACGTCATCGAGCAGCGCATCTGGCTGCTGGGCGACGACAGCTACATCGGCACCAACTACCGCTCGGACGGCTACAACACCGAGACGCCGAACCGCTACACGATCATCCGCGCCAACATCGACAAGTGGTTCTCCGAGAAGATCCGCGGCGCCGGCGCGCTGCAGATCTGCGAGACCACGGTGACCGAGCTGCTGCGCGATTCCTCGGGTAAGGTCTACGGCGTGCGCACCGACCGCGTCGGCGGCGAGATCCACGCCGACGTGGTGGTGATGGCGGACGGCGTCAACGCGCTGCTGGCCAAGCGCGCCGGCCTCCAGAAGGAGCTGGAGCCGCAGAACGTCGCGCTCGCGGTGAAAGAGATCCTGTTCATCGACCCCGAACTCATCCAGCAGCGCTTCGGCCTGAAGGACGAGGAAGGCGTGGTCATCGAGATCATGGGCAAGGTGACCAAGGGGATGGTCGGCACCGCCTTCCTCTACACCAACAAGGAGTCGCTGACGATCGGCATCGGCTGCCTGATCTCCGACTTCAAGAAAGGGTCCATCCCGCCCTACAAGATGCTGGAGGACCTCAAGCGCCACCCCGTCATCGCCCCCCTCATCGAGGGTGCGGAGATGAAGGAGTACGCCGCGCACATGATCCCCGAGGGCGGCTTCAACGCGGTGCCCGAGCTGTACGGCGACGGCTGGGTGGTGGCGGGCGACGCCGCGCACTTCAACAACGCCGCGCACCGCGAGGGCTCCAACCTCGCCATGGCCTCGGGCCGCATGGCGGCGGAGACGATCATCGCGCTGAAAAAGGCGGGCAAGCCGTTCACCGCGGCGAACCTCGCCGCCTACAAGAAGGCGCTGGACGACTCCTTCGTCATGAAGGACCTGAAGAAGTACAAGGACCTGCCGGGGATCATGCACGAGAACAAGCAGTTCTTCGGCGCCTACCCCGACCTCATCAACGCCGCCGCGCACAACCTCTTCACCGTGGACAGCGTCGACAAGCTGACCAAGGAGAAGGAGATCCTGCGCTCCTTCGTGAAGAAGCGCTCCGTGTTCGGGCTGGTGGGCGACGCGATCAAGCTGGCGAGGGCATTCCGATGAGCCACATGAGCACCCCCAAGGTCGAAGAGAAGCTGTACCAGAACCGCTACATCGTCGACGAAAGCCACCCGCACATCGCCATCAAGGACAAGGCGACGTGCACCACCTGCGACCATAAGGCCTGCACCTGGTGCTGTCCGGCGGCGTGCTACACCGCCGACGCGGCGGGCACGGTGACGCTGGCGACGGACGGCTGCCTGGAGTGCGGCACCTGCCGCGTGGTCTGCCAGGACAAACAAAACATCGCCTGGGACTACCCGCGCGGCGGATACGGTATAAGTTACAAGTTCGGTTGAGGCCTGGGCGCACGCTATCCCGGCGCCCGGATCCCTCTCCTATCCGCCAGGACTTGAAAACCCCTCCCCGCAACCAGCGGGGTGGGGTTTCTTCGTTGCGGCCGTCAGCTGGTGGCGCAGCTCACCTCGTCCCAGGCCTGCACCGTCAGGTGCCGGGCGATCCGGCCGCCGCGCAGGTCGAGCGTCATCGCCGACATCACGTGGCATCCGTCGGGGTACGCGCACTCCTCGACGAAGGCGGCGCGGTCCGCTCCGACGACCTCGTGGCCGACGCGGTGCGACATGTCGCGGGAGCAGACGTCGCGCCAGAACGCCGCGATGGCCTCGCGGCCCGTCAGCGTCATGGGTGAACTTGGAGGCCGGTTGCGGTCGACGATGAGCATCTCGGCGTCGTCGGCGTAGAGCCGGACCAGCGTGTCGGCGTCGCTCTGTTCGAGCGCCCGCTTGAGGGTGCCGAAATCGAAGGAGTCGGAAGCCGCTGTCGCCATGGCGCACCCCCCTGTGGTTCCCCGCGTGGATGCGCCAGGATACGCCGCTGGAGGCCGCCCGTCTCCGACGCGGATGGATCTACGCCGCACGCGCCCTCATCGTCCTCCGCAGCGGCCAGTCAGGTCGAGCAGGCGGGCCATCTCGTCCGGTGCCGCGATCACGTCGGCCAGGGTGTAGCGCGACAGCACGCCGATGAAGGCCCGCAGCGCCTCGCCCAGGATGCCCCGCAGACGGCAGGCCGCGGTGATGCGGCAGGCGTTGCCGGCCTCGAAACACTCGACCAGTTCCATGTCCTCCATCTGCCGCACCAGATCCCCGAGGTTGACGGCCTCGGGCGGGCGGGCGAGGCGGATGCCGCCGCCCTTGCCGCGCACCGCCTCGAGGTAGCCGAGCCGGCTCAGCTCCTGCACCACCTTGACCAGATGGTTGCCCGAGACGCCGTAGCGGTCGGCGATCTCCTGCGTCGTCGCCAGCGCGTCGCGCTTCAGCGCGCAATAGGCCAGGACGCGGATGCTGTAGTCGGTGTAGCGCGTGATCTGCATTCCGAACCCCCCGGGCATGGCAAAGCACCTCCAAAATGGCGAAATTTGCCATTCTGAAGCGCCCTTTAATTGCATGGCGGCTCTGCCGGATTCGCGCACCGCCCGCTCCTCATAATATGCATTATAAATACATATTAACGCAAGGAGGCACGGCGATGTCGGATCTGGTTCGCACCCTGAAGAACGAGCACGGGCAGTTGAAGGAGCTTCTGGACCGCGTGAAGGTGCTGGGCATCGGCTCGGCGGAGGGGCAGCGGGCGCTGCGCGGCGCGCGTCAGGTGTTCGTCGATCATCTTGCGCACGAGGACCGGGACTTCTACCCGGCCTTCCTGGCCGCCTCGGCCGGACGGCCCGACGCCGAGCGCATGGCGATGCAGTTCGCCGCCGAGATGACGGCGATCAGCAAGGATATCCTGGGCTTCTTCGACAAGTACAAGGACGGCGGTTCCGGGCTGGAGTACGCCCGCGACTTCGGCCGCCTGTCGGCCGCGCTGTTCCTGCGCTGGCACAAGGAGGAAAGCATCCTCTACACCCGCTACGCCGAACTCGCCGCGACGAAGGCGGCGTAGCGGGTGCGCCGGGCGCGGGCGTGCCGACGGCCGCCCCCGCCCGGCCCCGCGTCCCCTGAAAGGGCGCAGCGGCGCGGAACATTCAGGGCGGACAGGAAACAACCCTAGGACACCGCGCGGTCCGGACCGTCGACCAGGGCGGAGGCCTTGGCCTGCGCCAGCGTTTTGGCTGTGCGGATTTCACTTGCGACCACGTCCAGCCGATGCCGGGCTTCCGCCGCACGGCCGCCGCGACAGGCGTCATCCAAGGCTCGGCAGGCCTCGTGCATGGACATGAAACCGAGGGTTGCCGAGGTGCCCGAGAGACGGTGAGCCACAGCCTGGAGTTCATGGAGGTCATCGCGATACCCCTCCAGTTCTTCCACCCAGCCGTCCGCCTGATCGACGAACAGGCCGAGCATCTGCACCAGCACCGAGGGCGCCACGTCCGCGCAAGCCGCGGCTTGCACCGCGTCATTGGTCCGCGGCGCCGTGCGGCTCGCCGCTGCGCCGTCCGGCGACGCCCAGCCGGTCTCCAGAAAACCGTCGATCGTCCTCAGCAACTCCGGCCAGACGATCGGTTTCCTGACGCAGCCATTCATTCCGGCGGCTTGCAACGCCTCGGCCTCGTGCGATCCGTCCGCGGTCATGGCAATGATGGGAATGGCGGAGACCGCGCCCGGCAGGCTGCGGACGATCCTGGTCGTTTCGATGCCGTCGAGCACCGGCATCATCAGATCCATGAGGATGAGGTCGAACGAGCGCTTCTGGACCGCGGCGACGGCCTCCGCACCGTTCCCGACCACCTCGACGCGGTGACCCGCCCTTTCCAGCATGGAGCAGGCCAGGATCCGGTTCAGGTCGACGTCGTCAACCAGCAGGATCGCGCCATGGCGGGCCGCCTCCCGCAGCGGCGCAGCGGATGGCGTTTCACTTTCCGCGGGCTTCTCGCCAACGGCCGAGCGGATCGTGACGTGAAAGGCGCTGCCTTCGCCGACCATGCTTTCGACCCGGATGGTTCCCCCCATCATCTCGACCAGCGCCTTGCAGATCGCCAGCCCCAGGCCGGTGCCGCCGTACCGGCGCGTCGTCGAGGTCTCCGCTTGGCTGAAGCGCTGGAACAGCCGCCCCATGTACTCCGCGGGAATGCCGACGCCGGTGTCCCGGACGACGAACCGGAGGTCGCAGGATCCATCATCCCGCCTGCGGTGCCCGACCGACACGGTCACGGCGCCGTGGGCGGTGAACTTCACGCCATTGCCGAGCAGGTTGATGAGGATCTGCTGCAGCCGCACCGGATCCCCGCGAACGAAGCGCGGCACATCAGGCTCCACCATCATCCCGATCTCAAGCCCCTTGCCCTGCGCCATGGGCCGGACGAGGGCGACGCATTCGCCGACCAGATCCGGCAGGTCGAACGACACCGATTCCAGTTCGAGGCGGCCCGCCTCGATCTTCGAGTAATCGAGAATGTCGTCGATCAGCCGAAGCAGCGAACGGGCGGCGCGCTGCTGGTGCCCGATGTGACTCGTCTGCTCGTCGGTGAGGCCGGACTGCACCAGCGCCTCGGCAAAGCCGAGAATGCCGTTGAGCGGTGTGCGCAGTTCGTGACTCATCATCGCCAGAAACACCGATTTCTCACGGTTCTCCTGGTCGGCGCGGTCCCGCTCCCCCTTGACTTCGGCGATGCGCCGCTCGGCGGCCCGGGTGCCGCGCCGGGTCAGGGAGATGGACAAGCCCCCGGCGGCGATGATCGCCACGGCGGCGCCAAACATGAGCAGCCACATGATTGTGCGGTAATCGGCCTCGACCACGGCGACCGGCGCGGCGATGACCACGTGCCACGGCGCTCCGGCAACCGGCGTGGTGAACGCGTAGACCCGGTCGCCTTCCTTGACGGTTCCCTGAAAGACCCCCGACGAGCCCGAGCCGAAATGGGCCCGGGCGTCCTCGGTGGCCGGCGTCCCGACGAACCGTTCAGGCGCCTTGTTGCGGCCGATGATGATGCCGTTGGCGTCCACCAGGGCGCCGACCCACTGCTCCGGGAGGCCATAGGCCTGCAGCAGATCGGAGAGCGCCCCGGGGTTCAGGGCCGCCACCATCGAATAGCGCACCGCCCCGTCCCGGATGACCGGGAAACGCACCGCAATCGTGCCGGCGACCAAATTGCTGATGGCCGGCGCCCTGGTCGCCCAGGTCCGCCTGAGAGACTCGGGATCCCGCACGGGCGGCAACGGCTCTCCGGCGGCGTAGCCCAGATTCATCAACTGCCGTTCGGCGTCGGTGAGGAGGACGGTGCGCCAATGCGCCCTTTGGTCGAAAACACGCTGCGCTTCCGTCCGGAAGCTCTCGATGTCGCCCCGGTCGAGCGCGGTGGACTGCGCAAGGCCGGCCAAGTGGCCCAATTCGTCCGTCAGCATGCGCACGATGGCGTTGGATACGCCCTGCGCCACCCTTTCAAGAGTTTCGGCGACCGCGTCCTGCTGCTGGCTTCGTATCATACCGAACAAAAGCAGTATGTAAGCCAGCAGAGGGAGCAGGCCAAGGATAATGAACCAATGGAGGCGCCTGACCGTTTGCATACATATCTGCATCGGCTTGGTGTTTGCCAGAACCCTACATTGGCAATCCACCGAAATGCCATAACAAATAAGCATTGAAGCCAGAGCAAACTTTTAAGGACAACAGGACGTGGGAATATCCCAATAACCATCTACCCACAGATGGTCGAACAACCTTCGCGGGCCACCTTGGCTCTACGCATCAACCGTCAACCCGCAAAACGGGTTGGAGCAAGGCAAGAACAGCGCCACCATGAACAGGGCAAGGCGTCGCAAATCGCTTTCAGTTTGAAAATGCGCTGCGCGCCACCCTCTTCCCGGCGGTACGCGATCACAGCGCCCCGATGAACGCCGCCACCCGGTCCAGTTCCTCGGAGGCGCGCGCCGCCATCGGCTCCAGCCCTTCGGTGCGGCCTTCCACCACCGCGGTCTCCAGCGCGTCGCCGGCCGCCGCCAGCGCCGCGGCGCCCACGGTGCGGGACGAGCCGGCCAGCTTGTGCGCAGCCTGCCGCACCTCCTCCCAGGCCTGGGTCTCCAGCGCGTTGAACAGGCGCTCGCGGGTGGCGAGGTTGGACGCCAGGAACTCCTGCAGGAGCTGGCGCAGGAACTCCTCGTCGCCGTCGAACAGCGCGGCCAGCGCGCTGGTGTCCAGCGGCGGTTCGGTGTCGGACGGCGGCGCGCTGCCGCCCGACGGCGGCGCGGCCGAGACGGGAGGCAGGTAGCGCTCGACGATGCGCTTCAGCTCGCCGATCTCCACCGGCTTGGAGACGCTGTCGTCCATGCCGGCGGCGAGGCACTTCTGCGCCTCGCCCTCCATGGCGTTGGCGGTGATGGCGACGATCGGCAGGTGGGCGCCGGAGGCCGCCTCCGCCTCGCGGATCGCGCGGGTCAGGTCGAAGCCGTCCATCTCCGGCATCTGGCAGTCGGTCAGCAGCAGCACGTAGCGCCCGCTGCGCCACTTCGCCAGCGCCTCGCACCCGTCCGCCGCCACCTCGGCAGCGTGGCCGAGCAGGGCAAGCTGGCGCAGCACCACCTGCCGGTTGGTCGGATGGTCCTCGGCCACCAGGATCAGCCGCCCCTCGGCCAGCGCCTCATCCACCGAAGGGGTGCGGCGCGCCGCCGCCGGCACGATGGCGTCGCCGTGCGCCTCGCCGCCGGTCTCCGCCACCTGCCGCCCGGACGCCACCAGGACGCCGCGCACCAGCGCGCTGCGCCGCACCGGGCGTGGAATCATGGTCGGGCCGCCCGGGCCGCCGGGGGTCGGCTGCTGCTGCACCACCACCATGCCGGCGTCCACCAGCCGGCGCTCGCAGCGCAACCCGTCGAGATCGGCTTCCTCCGCCGCCACGACCACGTCGCACACCGCGCCGGCGTCCAGTTCGCGGAGCGCCGGCAGCGCGTCGGGCGCCTCGATGACCCGGGCGCCCTCGGCGCTCAGGTAGCGGGCGATGAAGCGGCGCTCGTCGCCCTCGGGATCGACGACCAGCACGCGCAGACCCGCCAGCGGCGCGCTCTCCGGCGCCGCCGCCTCGGGCACCACGTCGGCGGTGAAGGTGAACCAGAAGGTGGCGCCGACGCCGGGCTCGCTCTCGACGCCGATCTCGCCGCCCATCAGTTCGGCGATGCGGCGGCAGATCGACAGGCCGAGGCCGGTGCCGCCGAAGCGGCGGGTGGTCGACGCCTCGGCCTGGGTGAAGGGGCGGAACAGGCGGGCCTGCACGTCCTTGGCGATGCCGATCCCGGTGTCGATGACGGTGATGCCCACCGTCACCTTGCTGTCGCGCAGCGAGATCAGCTCGGCGCGGATCTTGACCGAGCCGGATGGCGTGAACTTCACCGCGTTGCCGGCGATGTTGAACAGCACCTGCCGCACCCGCACCGGATCGCCAAGCACCGCCGCCGGCAGCTCCGGATCGACGTAGCTGATCAGCGCCAGCCCCTTCTTGCGGGCGCTGGGCGCCAGCGTGTCGGCCACGCCCTCCACCACCTGGCCCAGCGAGACCGGCACCCGCTCCAGGTCCAGCTTGCCGGCCTCGATCTTCGAGAAGTCGAGGATGTCGTTGATGATGGTCAGCAGCGCGCCGGCGCTGTCGCGCACCACCGCCACCAGCTCGCGCTGCTCCGGCGTCAGCGGCGTGTATTCCAGCAGCTCCAGCATGCCCTGCACGCCGTTCATCGGCGTGCGGATCTCGTGGCTCATGGTGGCGAGGAACAGGGACTTCGCCTGGTTGGCCGCCTCCGCTTCGGCGCGCGCCGCCTCGGCAGCACCCGACGCGGCGACCAGCGCGCGGGTGCGCTCGGCCACCTGGCCTTCCAGGGTGCGATTCAGCTCGCTCAGCTCCTCGTAGAGGTGCACGTTGTCGAAGCCGACCGCGACCTTGGAGCAGAACACCTCCAGCAGCCGCCGCTCGTCCTCGTCCAGCGGGTGGCGGTGGCGGACGAAGACCACGGTGTCGTGGTGGCGCGAGGTGGAGCGGAACACCAGCACGCTGCGCTCGCTCTCATAGCGGTGGCGCATGCCGTCCAGCGCGCCGAACACCAGCGGCGCGTCCGCCTCCGGCAGGGCGGCGCCGACGCGCAGCCCCTCCAGCCCGGCCAGCGCCCCGCCGCCGCCGAACACCAGCGGCTCGCCCATCCCGCCCGCCCCGCGCACGCCCAGCAGCGCGCCGGTGCAGGACGGGAAGACGGTCAGGATCTGCTGCACCGAACCGCCGACGTAGTCGGCGATGGTGCGCTTGTCGAGCAGCGCCGAGGAGGCGTTGAGGATGCGCTCCAGCCCCTGGCGGTGGTGCTCGATGGCGGTGATGTCCTGGTAGCCGCGCAGCGCCGCCACCACCGAGGTGAACAGCTTCTGCGCCGTCAGCTCGGTCTTCGACTTGTAGTCGTTGATGTCGTAGTTGAGGATGACGTCGCGTTCCGGCGCCTGGCCGGGCTGGCCGGTGCGCAGGATGATGCGCACACGGCGGTTGCGCAGATCCGAGCGGATGAAGTGCACCAGCCGCAGGCCGGCGTCGTCCGACTCCATCACGACGTCGAGCAGCACCACGGCGATCTGCGGGTGCGCCGCCAGGACGCCGCGCGCCTCCGCCGCGGTGGCGGCCGAGAGGAACTGCGCCGGCCGCCCTTCGAAGGTGAAGCCGCGCAGCACCATCTTGGTGGTGGCGTGGATGGCCGGATCGTCGTCGACGATGAGGATCAGCCACGGTTCGGCCGGTTCCGGCGCGGACTCCTTCGCCGACGCCGCCTCGGCCTCAGAGCCCGGCTCCTCATCGGCAAACAGAAACTCGTCGCTCATCCGGCCCAGCCCTGCTCCACCCGAAAGCGGAGCACGATATCACAGCCCCCGGTCGTATGACCAGTCGGGCTCCCTCGCCTATTCCTCGTCATCCTCGTCCGGCTCGACCTGGCAGAAGCGGCGGAGTTCTTCGAGGTCCCCGACCGAGATCGTGGAGCCGTGCGCCTCCACCCCGACGGCGCGCAGCTTGGCCAGCGCGCGCGAGAAGGTCTCCGGCTGCATCCCCAAGCGCCGCGCGATCAGCGCCTTGTCGAAGGGCAGCGCAAACACCGCCGAGCCCGGCCCCTCCGGGCAGAAGCGCAGCAGGAAGGTGCCGACGCGCTGCGGCGTCGGCTGCACCTGCAGCTGCTCGATGGCCTGCACGAGGTGGCGCAAGCGCAGCGACAGCGAGCCCAGCATGGCGAAGGCGATCTGGTCGTCCTCGCGCAGGCAGCGGGCGAAACCCTCGGCCGTCAGGGTCATCAGCCGCGAATCGGACACCGCCTCGGCGCACACCGGGAACTTGCCGCTGGCGAACATGGCGGCCTCGGCGAAGGTCTCGCCCGGCGCCACGACGTTCACCACCGCCTCCGCGCCGTCGCGGGTGACGCGGTACAGCTTCACCCAGCCCTCCAGCAGCACGAAGAAACGGTCCGCGGTCTCGTCCTGCACGAACAGCGTGGTGCCGCGCGGCACCGAGCGCACCTGGGCGCTGCCCACCAGCATGGCGAGCGCGCGGTCGGGCAGCCGCTGGAAGAGCGGGATGGTGCGGACCGTACCCGCGTCCTGCGGCCGCAATCCCGGAATGTCGGTCTTCATGCTCTGCGCTCTCCCCTTCGGCGCGGCCATTCTATCCGGAGCCGGTTCCGGCGGGTCAAGCGCGTTCGATCGACCACGAACCGTCGCCCGCTCAGGGCGCGGTTTCCATCGCCGGCCGATGCGGGCGGACCAGCATGGCGAGGTTGAGCGTCATGCCCACGACGTCGGACAGCATGCCGGGCAGCGAGCCGACCATCAGGTTGTGGGCGAACCAGCACGGCAGCGCCACCGCCATGATCAGGCGGAACGGCCGCACCGCGGTCTGGTAGCGCGCCAGGCTGACGACGCCGAATCCCATGGCGGCGAACAGCGACGGCAGGCCTTCCCAGGTCAGCACCACCCCCGCGACGATGAACGGCAGCACCGCCAGATAGACCAGCCGGAACCCCGGCCGCGTGCCCAGGGGCACCGCTGCCGCCACCTGGGCGGCGGCCAGCAGGTTCATGGCGCAGCCGGTCTCCGCCCCCAGCAGCCCGTAATGCAGGGCAAAGAACAGGTTGGTGGCGAACTGCGCCAGCAGCATGCCGAGCCGGCTGCGGAACAGCGGCCAGGACATGCCGCAGGCGGTGCCGGCGAGGCCGATGCCCTGGGCGAGCGGGGCGGCGAGGAAGGCGTCGATCATGGTCCAGCGACGAGGGGCGCTTTTGGGAACCGCAGGCCGCGCATCCCAGGCAAGCATTGACACGGATTACACGGATTGACGCACGGATTGCACGGATTTCTTTGGGACTTGAGGCCGTCCGGCCGATCCGGCAACCGGGCGCGCCAGCATAGCGGATTCCGTGAAATCCGTGCCCAAATCCGCGCAATCCGTGTGTCTGTTGCCCGCGGTGCCGCGCCCCCGGCCGTTTAGGCCCCAACCTTTTATGCGCGGGCCACGTCCTTCAGGTGCTTGGCCAGCACACCGACCACCAGGTCCGGCGCGGTCAGCTGCGGCAGGTGGCTGGACACCGCCAGCACCTCGCTCTCGGCGAACGGCCAGAGGGAGCGCAGATGCTCGGCGGCCTCGGGCGGGACCAGGGGGTCGCCCTCGCCGTGCACCAGCACCGCCGGCACCTCGAAGTCGTCGATCCAGCCGCGCAGGTCGGACTGGAAGGCCATCGCCGCCAGCCGGAAGGCGACGTCCGGCCGCACGGCGGCGAGGCAGGAGGCCACCTCCGCCGTCTCCGGGCTGGCCGGCGGCGCGTCCACCGCCAGCGCGGCGAACTCGCGCGACCACGCGGCGTAGTTGATGGTCATGCAGGCGATCATGCGGCGCATGGTCACCGCGTCGATGCCGCTGCGGTAGCGGCCCCGATCGACGCCGCAGGCGCTGGGGGCGAGCAGCACCATGCGCTCGAACCGCCCGGGCTCCAGGATGCCGGCCAGCACCCCGGCCATGGCGCCGGAGCCGTGCCCGACATAGGCGCAGCGTTCGATACCGAAGGCGTCGAGGATGTCCAGCAGGTCCTCGGAGAAGCCGGCCAGCGAGCCGTGCCGGAACCCGTCGTAACCGCTGCCGTCGCCGCCGCTGCCGGCGAAGTCGAAGCCGATGGTCAGGAAGTGGCGTTCGGCCCAGGGGCGGATGCGGCGCCAGGCGCGCTGGTCGGTGCCGAAGCCGTGACCGAGGAGGAGAGCCTTGTGGCCGCAGCCGCCCACCATCACGTTGTGCCGCCGCAGGACGTCCACCATCGCCGCGCTCCCCGCCGGTGCCTGTGGGGAGAGCAACATTCCGCACCCCGCCCCCGTTCCGGCGGCGGCCGTCCGGCGTGCGGGGTACCCCTTCCCTACCCGGTCAGCAGCCGCTCAGCGGGCGGATCCGTTCGATCAGCCCCCGGCCGTCGATGCGGCGCACGGTGACGTCGGCGACGCCGTCGCAGTGCCGGCCGCTCTGGTGGGTGTAGGCGTAGCGCACCCGCACCACCTCGGGATCGAGCCGCCCGACGCCGATCAGCTGCAGCGGCTCGCGCATCGCCGAGTAGAAGCGGGTCATCGCGGCGATCTCGTAGGCGCCCTGGTTGCGCTTCTCGGGCAACAGGAACTCGTTGGCCCGCTGCCCGTCGCCGTGCGCCAGCGCGCCGTAGAAGCCCTCGACCGCCGCCAGCACGGCGTCGTTCGGCGCCATCGGGGGCGGTGCCATCGGAGGAGGAGGCGTAGGCTGGACCGCGGCAGGGGCCGGCGGAGGGGGAGCGGCGGGCGCGGGCGGCAGCGGCGTCACCGCGATGCCTTTCGGCGCCGCGGGCCGCGGTTCGGACGGCACCGCCAGCGGCGGCACCGCTGGCTCGGCGGGCGGAGCGACCGGGCGCGCCGGTTCCGAAGCGGGCGCCTGCGCGCCGGGGGTGGCGCGCGGATAGAGCTGGACCGGCGCCTGCGCGAACGCCGGCATCGCCAGCGCGCCCATCACCAGAAACACCAGGAGCCGTCCCGTCATCACCCTGCCCGTCCGCCGTTGTCCGTGCATGGGACTTTAGTGCCGTTCACGCCGGGGCGGGACTGCGTTTGGCGGGAAGCCGCCCCATGGCGGATGCAGACGTGACCGTCCGGCCCCCCGCCCGGGCGCGACGGACTCAACCCCGCGCGCGATCGTACAGCGCGACGTAGCCGCCGATCATCACCGCCAGCCCGACCAGCGTCTCCAGGCCGCGCAGCGGCGGCAGGTACACGCTGAGGAACGACGCCGCGGCGCCGGCCAGCAGCATCAGCCAGGCGAGCGTGTCGCGTTGCAGCGTGGAGCGGCGGGGCGGCTTCGGACGCCGCAGCTGGTGGATGTTCGACATGGGCCCGGGATCCTGGTGGCGGATCCCATGTATGGGGCCGTCGCGCGGCCCGCGCAAGGGCGCACGAAAGCGGCCGGGAACCGCAAGGCTCCCGGCCGGAGTTGCCTGACGTCAGGAGGGGAACGTCGGTATCAGAAGAAGCCCAGCGCCTTCGGGCTGTAGCTGACCAGCAGGTTCTTGGTCTGCTGGTAGTGGTCGAGCATCATCTTGTGCGTCTCGCGCCCGATGCCCGACTGCTTGTAGCCGCCGAACGCCGCGTGCGCCGGGTAGAGGTGGTAGCAGTTGGTCCACACGCGGCCGGCGTGGATGCCGCGGCCCATGCGGAAGGCACGGTTGCCGTCGCGGCTCCACACGCCGGCGCCCAGGCCGAAGCTGGTGTCGTTGGCGATGGCCAGCGCCTCCTCCTCGGTCTTGAAGGTGGTGACCGAGACCACGGGGCCGAAGATCTCCTCCTGGAAGACGCGCATCTTGTTGTTGCCTTCCAGCACCGTCGGCGTGACGTAGTAGCCGCTCTCCAGCTCGCCGCCGAGGTGCGCCCGCCCGCCGCCGGTGAGCACCTTGGCGCCCTCCTGCCTGCCGACCTCGATGTAGCCAAGGATCTTCTCCAGCTGCTCGCCGGAGGCCTGGGCGCCGATCATGGTGCCGGCGTCCAGCGGATGGCCCTGCTTGACCGCCTGCACGCGGGCGACGGCCTTCTCGATGAAGCGGTCGTAGATCGACTCCTGCACCAGCACGCGGCTCGGGCAGGTGCACACCTCGCCCTGGTTGAGGGCGAACATGGCGAAGCCCTCCAGCGCCTTGTCGAAGAAGTCGTCCTCCTCGGCCAGCACGTCGGCGAAGAAGATGTTCGGCGACTTGCCGCCCAGCTCCAGCGTCACCGGGATCAGGTTCTCCGACGCGTACTGCATGATCAGCCGGCCGGTCGAGGTCTCGCCGGTGAAGGCCACCTTGGAGATGCGCTTGGAGGTGGCGAGCGGCTTGCCCGCCTCGAGGCCGAAGCCGTTGACCACGTTCAGCACGCCCGGCGGCAGCAGATCGGCGATCAGATCCATCAGCACCAGGATGCCCATCGGCGTCTGCTCGGCCGGCTTCAGCACCACGCAGTTGCCGGCGGCCAGCGCCGGGGCGAGCTTCCACGCCGCCATCAGGATCGGGAAGTTCCAGGGGATGATCTGGCCGACGACGCCCAGCGGCTCGTGCAGGTGGTAGGCGAAGGTCGTCTGGTCGATCTCGGCGATCGAGCCTTCTTGGGCGCGGATGCAGGCGGCGAAGTAGCGGAAATGGTCGATGGCCAGCGGGATGTCGGCGGCGCGCGTCTCGCGGATCGGCTTGCCGTTGTCCAGCGTCTCGGCCAGCGCCAGCACCTCCAGGCGCTCTTCCATACGGTCGGCGATCCGGTTGAGGATCAGCGCGCGCTCGGCCGGCGAGGTGCGGCCCCAGGCGTCCTTGGCCTTGTGCGCGGCGTCCAGCGCCAGCTCGACGTCCTCGGCGGACGAGCGGGCCACCTCGCACAGCGGCTTGCCGGTGATCGGCGTCAGGTTGGTGAAGGTCTGCCCGTTCACCGTCGGCACCCACTGGCCGCCGATGAAGTTGTCGTACTTCGGCCGGATGGCGACCGACTTGCTCAGCGTCTCGAGAGCCTGGTGCAGCATGGAGCGTTTCCCCGATTGCGTTATGCGCAGCTGGTCATAACGACCGGGCCCATGGTTCCCCGATCCGGGCCTCCGTCACAATTATACTATCGGAGAAGACGCGGGACGGCCGCGGCGGCCGTCCTCCCTTGGTCCAATGGCGGCGCGGGCGCCGCGCCCCAGCCGGACCCTATGCGAACAGGGCGTCGATGTCGGCCTGGGAGATGTTGCCGGACTGCGCCTCTTCCGAGGGACCGTGCAGTTCCAGCTCGCCGTCCATCTTGGTGACCGACGGGGGCAGCGGCATCGCCTCGAACTCGCGGCGGTTCCACAGGTTCATCATCGACTCGATGCGCTCCTCGATGAAGGAGAGCGCGCGCACCACCTTGGTGATGCGCTGGCCGGTCAGATCCTGGAAGTTGCAGGCCTCGTAGATGCGGACGACGACCTCGTGCATGTCGCCCAGGCGGTCCTTCTGGTAGCCGTCGGAGGTCGAGGCCTTCAGCTCGTTGACGATCTCCTCCAGTTCCTCGGCGCAGCCCATGATGGTGTTGGTCGCCGCCTCGGTGGAGGAGACCACCGCGCTCAACTCCTGCGAGGCCTGGATGAAGCGGTCCTCGCCGGCGAGCGGGTGGCGCAGCGCCGCCATCTCGACCTTCGTGGCCTTGATGCGGCCGGAGATGTCGGCGACCTCGGTCTGGATCTGCTCGATCTGCTGGACGTCCATGGTCAGGAAGCGGTCGAGCTTGGCGCCCACCTCCTGGATGGCCTTCAGCACTTCGGAATTATCGACGGCGACCGGCCCCGCCAGGGCGGCGGCGGGAATCGTCGCGGCGGACGCGGCGGCGGTGGCGGTGTAGGGGTTGCCGTTGCTGCGCTTGGATTTCTGCAGCTCGGCCATGAACGGCTTCTGGGTGTGCTTCATGAGGCCCCCCGCCTCTCCTGCCGACGGCCCGGTCGCTGCGCTCCGGCCGGTGGTGGTGTCGATGCGCCGGCACAGCGACGGCGCGAAAATCTATTAAATGCAACGCAATTCTGCGCAACACCTTTTTGCGGTTTCTGACGATCCGTCATCCGAACAGCGCGTCGATGGCCGATTGGTCCAGCGCCGGCGCGGCCGCCGGGGCGGGATCGGGCGCCGGAGCCGGCTTGGCCGCCGGGACGGGCTTGGCCGCGGCCGCCGGCTTGGCGGCGGGCAGCGGCTTGGCCGCCGGCTTCGGGGCCGGCTTGGGCTTCGGCGCGGCCGGAGCCGGCGAATCGAACATGCTGTCGATGTCGGACTGGCTCGCCTGGACCGGGGCGGCGGGCGGCGGGCTGTCGAACATGCTGTCGATGTCCGCCTGGCTCGCCTTGGCCGGCGCCGGCGCCGGCGCCGGGGAATCGAACATGCTGTCGATGTCGGACTGGCTCGCCTGCACGGGCGCCGCGGGCGCGGGAGGCGGCGGAGCCGGGCTGTCGAACATGCTGTCGATGTCGGATTGACTGGCCCGCGCGTCGGAGACCGGGACGGGGTCGGGCGGCGGGGCCGCCGGCGCGGGAGCCGGGGCGGCGGCGGGGCCGTCGAACATGCTGTCGACGTCGGCCTGGCTGACGCCGAGCCCCTCCATCTGCGGGCCGTTCAGCAGGTGCGAGTCCGGCCGCTTGTCGGTGGATTCGTGCTGGACGTGGATGGCCGCCAGGGCCTCTTCGCCGAAGATGTTGATCATGGCGTTGACGCGCTGCTCGATGTAGCGGAGCGCGTTGACGACCTTGCTGGTGCGCTGGCCGGTCAGGTCCTGGAACGAGCAGGCGGTGAAGATGTTGGTCACCTCCGCCTCGATCTCGTTGCACAGCCCGGCGTTGGCGCCGTCGGCGCGGAGCTTGTTGGACAGCTCCATGAGCTTCTCGGCCGCGTTCAGGATCTCGAACGAGGCGCGCTCGGTGGAGATGACGATGGCGTCCAGCTCGTTGGTGGCGGTGAGGATCTTGTCGCTCGCCCCGTCGGGCGGGCGGAGCGCCGCCACCTCGCGCCGCGCCGTCTCGATGGAGGCCGCCATCTCGATCAGCTCGCGGCGCAGGACGTCCACGTGCTTGGCGGATTCGGCGACCGCGCTCTGCTGGTTCCAGGAGTTGCGGAACTCCGCCAGCATGCCGCGGATCTCCTCCGCCGCGGCGCCCATGGCGCGGCGATGGTAGCGGCGCAGGAACGCGCGCCCCTTCGCCGTCCGGGCGACCGCCTCTTCGATCTGGTCGAACTCTTCGTCGCTGAGCTGCGGCAGGCTGTCCACCCGGTGCTCCTTGCCCGAAGGGGGCGGTTAGCCGCCGATGACCGACTGGATCTTCTGCTTCAGCGTGTCGGCGTTGAAGGGCTTGACGATGTAGTTGTTCACGCCGGCCTGCTTGGCGGCGATCACGTTCTCGGTCTTGCTCTCGGCGGTGACCATGATGAACGGGGTGCCGGCCAGCTTGGAATCGGCGCGGATCTCCTTGAGGAGCTGGAGGCCGGTC
Organism: Azospirillum sp. TSO22-1; assembly: GCF_003116015.1. Taxonomy (GTDB): domain Bacteria; phylum Pseudomonadota; class Alphaproteobacteria; order Azospirillales; family Azospirillaceae; genus Azospirillum. The sequence goes on along the minus strand of NZ_LGQZ01000027.1, from coordinate 109,299 downwards.
ATCGGCTCCATGTTCCAGTCGGAGATGATCAGGCCGAACTTGCTCTCGCGCAGCTTGGCCAGCGCCGAGACGCCGTCGCCCGCTTCGTCGATGTCGGTGTAGCCGATCTGGGTCAGCAGGTTGCGAACGATGCGCCGCATGGTGGCGTAATCATCGACGACGAGGATCTTCATCTAGGCGTCTCCGCGATTTCCGTTAGCTCGACCCGCCCCCGCGTCCCGCGCGCGTGCCGGCCGGTCTGTATTGCCTCAAATCTCGGGAATTGTCATCCCTTTGGCGACACTGTGCAGCAGGCGGGTAAACAACGGGTTAGCTCGATGGAGAGTTTTGCCCGATCACCGAGAAATCACACGCCCGCCTTACCGCGCCAGCGGTTCCGTCGCCGCGGCCAGCCACGCCGCGGCAGGACCGTCCAGCAGGGGCGACAACGCGCCGCGGACGCGCGCGTGGTAGGCGTCCACCCAGTCCAGCTCGGCCGCGCTCATCAGCCCCGGCGCGATCAGCGCGCGGTCGATGGGCGCCAGCGTCAGCACCTCGAACCCCAGCATCGGCCGCTCCGCCTCCGGCATCTCGGCCGGCTGCACGACGATCAGGTTCTCGATGCGGATGCCGTAACCGCCGGTCTTGTAGTAGCCCGGCTCGTTGGACAGGATCATGCCCGGCAGCAGGGCCACCGTGTTCGGCACCTTGGAGATGCGCTGCGGCCCCTCGTGCACCGACAAATAGCTGCCCACCCCGTGCCCGGTGCCGTGGTCGTAGTCCAGCCCGGCCTGCCACAGCGGCAGCCGCGCCAAGGCGTCCAGCTGCGAGCCGGTGGTGCCGCGCGGGAAGCGCGCGGTGGAGAGCGCGATGTGGCCCTTCAGCACCAGGGTGAAGCGCTCGCGCATCTCGTCGGTCGGCGTGCCGATGGCGACGGTGCGGGTGACGTCGGTGGTGCCGTCCAGGTACTGCGCACCGCTGTCTATAAGATAGAGTGAGCCCGGCTCCAGCCGCCGGCTGGTCTCCGGCGAGACGCGGTAGTGCACGATGGCGCCGTTCGGCCCGGCGCCGGAGATCGTCTCGAAGCTGAGGTCGCGGAACCGCTCGCCCTCCTGGCGGAAAGCCAGCAGCCGCTCGGCCGCTTCCAGCTCGCTGACCGCGCCCGTGGGCGCGGCGCCGGACAGCCACGCCAGAAAGCGCACCATGGCCACGCCGTCGCGGCGGTGGGCGCGCCGGGTGCCGTCCAACTCGACCGCGTTCTTGCACGCCTTGGGCAGCGCGCAGGGGTCGGCGTCGCGGGCAATGCGGCCGCCGGCCGCCGTCAGCCGGTCGGTGATCCACGCCGCCGTGGTCGCCGGGTCGGCCAGCACCTTGCGCCCGCCGCGGCCCAGCTCGTCGAGCGCCGCGCCGAACTCCTCCGGCGCGCGCACCGCGACCTGGTCGCCGAGGTGCGCCTCGACGCCGGGGGCCAGCTTGCGGCGGTCGATGAAGAGGTCGACCGCGCCGTCGTCCCGGATGGTGGCGAAGGACAGCGGCAGCGGCGTGCAGGCGACGTCGCCGCCGCGCAGGTTGAGCAGCCACGCGATGGAATCCGGCTGCGTCAGCACCGCGGCGCCGACGCCGTCGCGCTCCAGCTTGGCCGCCACCTGGGCGCGCTTGTCCGCCGCGCCGGCACCGGCGAAGGCGAGGTCGTGCACGACCACCGGGGCGAGCGGCGCCGGCGGCTGGCCCCGCCACACCGCGTCCACCGGATTCGCGGACGCCGCCACCAGCTCGATCCCGGCGCGCTCCAGGCCGGCACGAGTCTTCTCCACCCAGCCGACGGTGTGCAGCCAGGGATCGTAGCCGAACGTGGCGCCGGCCGGCAGCGCCTCCGCCACCCAGTCGGCCAGCGGGTCGTCCACCAGATGCCTGTAGGCGTACAGCGTCTCCGGCACCTCGTGGCGGACCTGCAGGGTGTAGCGGCCGTCCACGAACATGGCGGCATGGTCCTTCGTCACCACCGCCAGCCCGGCCGAGCCGGTGAAGCCGGTCAGCCACGCCAGCCGCTGCGCGCGCGGCGGCACGTACTCGCCCTGGTGCTCGTCGGCGCGCGGCACGACGAAGCCGTCCAGCCCCAGCCGCGCCATCGCCCCGCGCACCGCGGCGAGGCGCCCGGCGTGGTCCGGCCCGGCGGCCGGCCGGCGGTCGGCGAGGTCCGCCTTGAGCGCCCGCAGCTGTTCCGTCAGCTCGGCCGGCAGGCGCTCGCCCACCAGCACCAGCCACGCGTCGGAATCGACCGCCGGCGGGGCCGCCAGCACGCCCGCCACCAGGGCGCGCACCTCGTCGGCCGTGCGCTTCACGCCGGCCCGCGCCAGCAGGTCCGCCAGATGCCCGTCGCCACGATAGCCGTGCGAAGTGTCCGTCACCGTTCTGTCCCCAGCCCTTTGTTCGCTGCCGGGAAGGCTAGAGCCGGCACGGTTCCGGGACAAGCCCTATCCCCGCCCCACCACCTTTGGCGAGGGGGTCAGTAATGGTAACGGCAGGCCACGATCTCCAGAGCCTGGGCGTCGCCGGTGCCGGTGACACGATAAACGAGGCGATGCTCCAGCGTGATGCGCCGGGACCACCATCCCTTCAGGCTCTCCCGCAGCGGCTCGGGCTTGCCGATGCCCTTGAACGGATCGCGGGCGGCGGCGCGGATCAGTTCGTTGACGCGCCGCAACGTCTCGCGGTCGTGCTCCTGCCAGTACAGATAGTCGCCCCATCCGTCGGGCGTGAACGTGATCTTCACGGCGCGTCGGCGTCCGGATCGATCAGGCCGTGCTCCACGACGCGGCCGGCGTCCGCGTCGGCGATCGAACGCAGCAGGCGGGCGGCGTTGGCCGGACTCCGGAGCAGATGGAAGGTCTCCATGATGCTCTCGTATTCCGCCTCCGACATCACGACGACGGAGCGCCCCTTCTGCCGCGTCACGGTGAGCGGAGCGCGCGTGTCGCACACCTCGTCCATGTAAGAGGCGAGGCCCTGCCGGAACTCGGTGTAGTTGACATGACCCATGGCACGCTCCTCCGCACTCGACGTACAGATTTACGTACGGGGCACGCCGTTGTCAATCCGAGGGCCGTGTCAGCGCCGCATCACCAGCGTCGTCCACTCGCCCATCGGGATGCGGGCGACGAGACGCAGGCCCTGGGTGCGGTGGGCCTGGATGACGTGGAGTTCCTGCCGGGCCAGCAGGCCGGCGAGCACGGCGTAACCGCCCGGCGCCAGCTCGTGCTTCAGCCGCGGCGCCATGCGGGCCAGCGGGCGGGCCAGGATGTTGGCGGTGATCAGGCGGTACGGCCCGTGACGCCCGACGACCGGCGTGTCGTAGCCGTCGCCGCCCTCGGCGCGGATCAGGCCGTGCATCCGGTTGATGCGGGCGTTCTCGCGGGTGACGCGCACCGCCTCCGGGTCGATGTCCACGGCGACCACCGGCACGCGCCACGTCTTCGCCACCGCCAGCGCCAGGATGCCGGAGCCGCAGCCCATGTCGAGCGCCGCGCCAAATCCGCGCCCGAGGTCCAGCCGCCGCGCCAGCCGGTCGAGCGCCAGCAGGCAGCCCTTGGTCGAGCCGTGCTCGCCGGTGCCGAAGGCGGTGGCGGCGTCCACCTGCAGGCCGATGGCGCCCGGCGGCACCCCGCCCTCGTGATGCGAGCCGTGCACGAAGTAGCGCCCGGCGCGGATCGGCGGGAAACCCCGGTAGCTGTGCGAGACCCAGTCGATGGCCGGCACCTCCCCGATCTCCAGCTTCGGCTCAGGCAGGCCCAGCGCCTCGGCCAGCACGGCGACGCGGGCGATCAGGCGGGGGCGGTCGGGCTCGCCGTACACCGTCGCCTCGACCAGCCAGGTGACGTTCTCCTCCAGCTCGAAGGTGGACACCGCGTCGGCGTGGTCGCCCACCGCCTCGGCGAAGGCCGGGGCGTGGATCTCGGGAACGGCGAGCGCGATGCGCCAGAGCGTGGGGGCGGGCATGGACTTTCCGGTCGGATGCGGGGACGATGGCGGCTTTTACCACCAAGACACCGCCCGGCGAAGAAAATCACGCCGCCCGCCGGTCCCCGCGCGCTCACCCCGCCATGACGGCGACCCACGCGCTCTTCTGGTCGTTGCTCATCACCTGCAGCCCGGAGGAGGAGAACGCCGCCGCCTGCGTCCGGGACATCGCCCGGATGTTGGCCGGCGTCAGCGCCGTGACCTGGGCGTTGGTCAGGCTGCCGATCTGCGTCGGCGACAGCACAGAGATCTGCAGGCTGCCCATCGCGGCGACGGCCTCGATGCTCAGCGCCGCGATCTGGGTGGTGCCCAGTGTGGCGAGCTGTGCGTACGGCAGCGCGCCCACCTGCGCGGCGGACAACGCCGACACCTGGCTTGCGCCCAGCGCGGCGAGCTGCGCCTGCGACAGAGCGGCGACGGCGGCCGTACTCAGCCCACGCATCGCGGCCGTGCTCAGGACCGCGATCTGGGCGGTGCTCAACGTGCCGACCTGCGTAGCGTCGAGCCCGGCCGCCTGCGTCGCCGTCAGCCCGGCGAGCTGCCCGACGGACAACGACGCCGGGCCGAGAATCGAGAGCTGCGCCGTGGTCAGCCCGCCGACCTGCGTCGCGCTGAGGGTGCCGACCTGCGTCGCGCTCAGCGCCGTCACCGCTGCGGTGGACAGCCCGGACAGTGCCCCGGCGCTCAGCACCGCGATCTGGCCGGTGGTCAGCGCGCCGATCTGTCCGGTGCTCAGCGCCCCGGTCTGCGCCGAGGTCAGGCCGCCCAGCTGCGTCGTGCTCAGCCGGCCGGGGCCGATCACCGCGACCTGCGCCGCCGTCATGCCGCCCATCTGCGCCGCCGTCAGCGCGCCGGTCTGCGCCGTGCCCAGCGCTGCCACCGCGGCGGTGCTCAGCCCGGACAGCGCCGTCGACGCGAGCGCGCCGATCTGCGTCGCCGTCAGCTCGCCCATGTCGGCGGTGGTCAGCCCGGTCAGCTGCGCCGAGGTCAGGCCGCCCATCTGCGCGGTGGACAACGCCGCCACCTGCGCCGACGACAGCGCCGACAGGCCGGCCGCGTTCAGCGCGCCGAGCTGCCCGGCGCTCAACGCGGCGATCTGACCGGTGGACAGCTCGCCGACGTCGGCGGTGGTCAGCGCCGACAGCTGCGTCGTGCTGACGCCCCGGATCTGCGTCGCCGACAGCGCCGCCATCTGGCCGGCCGACAGCCGCGACAGGTTGTTCGCCCCCAACCCCGCCACCTGCGCCGCGCTCAACGCGCCGATCTGCGACGTGGTCAGCGCGCCGATCTGCGACGTGGACAGCGCCGACAGCTGCGTCGCCGTCAGCCCCTTCACCTGCGCCGTCGACAGCGCCGCCACCTCGCCGGCGTCGAACAGCGCGAGGTGCGCCGTGGTCAGGCCGCCGACCTGCGTGGCGCTGAGCGCGCCAACCTGTGTCGCGGTCAGGGCGCCGACCTGGCTGCTGCTCAAGGTCGCGATCTGGGTGGCGGTCAGCCCGGCCAGCTGCGCCGTGCTCAGCCGGCTGATCGCGGGGGCGTCCAGCACCACCAGCTGGCCGGTGGACAGCCCGCCGATCTGCGTGGCGGTCAGCACCGCCGCCTGGGCGTCGGACAGCGCGGCGAGGCTCCCGGTGGACAGCGCACCGACCTGCGTCGGGGTCAGCGCGGCGACCTGGGCGGTGGACAGCTCCGCCATGTCGGCGGTGGTCAGCGCCGCCATCTGTCCCGTGCCCAGCCCCTTGAGCTGCGTCGCCGACAGCGCCGCCATCTGGCCGGCGCTCAGGCCCGACAGGGCGGCGCCGCTCAGCCCCGCGAGCTGCGCCGAGGTCAGCGCGGCGAGCTGGCCGGTGCTGAGGCCCGCCGCCTGGGCGGTGCTCAAGGCCGCGAGCTGGGTCGTGGTCAGGCCCTTCACCTGGGTTGTCGACAGCACGGCGACACCGTCGTCGAGCGCGGCGACCTGCGCCGTGGTCAACCGGCCGAGCTGCGTGGCGCTCAGCGCGGCGACCTGCATCGACGACAGGGCGGCGACCTGGCCGGTGCTCAGCGCCGCCACCTGCGCCGTGGTCAGCCCGGCCAGCTGCGCGGTGCTCATCCGCACGATGCCGGTGGTGTCCAGCGCCGCCAGCTGCGTGGTGGACAGCCCGCCGATCTGCGTGGCGCTCAGCGCCGCCGCCTGGGCGTTGCTCAGCGCCGTCAAGTCCTCGGTGGACAGCGCGCGCAGCTGCGTCGGCGTCAGCGCCGCGATCTGGCCCGTGGACAGCTCGCCGACGTCCGCGGTGGTCAGCGCCGACAGCTGCGTCGCGCTCAGCCCCTTGATCTGCGTCGCGGAGAGCGCCGCCATCTGGCCGGCGCCCAGGGCCGAAAAATTGTCCGCCCCCAGCCCCGCCACCTGCGCCGTGCTCAGCGCGCCGATCTGCGTGCCGGTCAGCGCGGCGAGCTGGCCGGTGGACAGCGCCGACAGCTGCGTCGCCGTCAGCCCCTTCACCTGCGCTGTCGACAGCGCCGCCACATCGCCCGCGTCGAAGAGGGCGAGCTGCGCCGTGCTCAACCGGCCGAGCTGCGTGGCGCTCAATGCCGCAATCTGCACCGACGACAGCGCCGCAATCTGGCTGGTGCTCAGCGCCGCCACCTGCGCGGTGGTCAGCCCGGCCAGCTGCGCGGTGCTCATCCGCGCGACGCCGGTGGCGTCCAGCGCCATCAGCTGCGTGACGGACAGGCCGCCGACCTGCGTGGCGCTCAGCGCCGCCGCCTGGGCGCCGGACAGCACGGACAGGTTCCCGGTGGACAGCGCGCGCAGCTGCGTCGGCGTCAGCGCCGCGATCTGGGTGGGGGACAGCTCGCCGATGTCGGCGGTGGTCAGCGCGGCGAGCTGCGCCGTGCTCAGCCCTTTGATCTGCGTTGCGGAGAGCGCCGCCATCTGGCTGGCGCTCAGGCCCGAGAGGTTGGTGGTGCTCAGCCCGGCCAGCTGCGCGGCGGTCAGCGCGGCGAGCTGGCCGGTGCCGAGGCCGGCGGCCTGGGCGGTGCTCAGCGTCGCGAGCTGCGCCGTGGTCAGGCTGCCGATCTGGGAGGCCGACAGGGCGGCGACGCCGTCGCCGAGCGCGGCGAGCTGCCCGCTGGTCAGGCCCTTGACCTGGGCGGCGGTCAGGCCGCGGATCTGCTCGCCGGACAGCGCCGCCAGCCCGTCGGTGCCCAGCGCCGCCAGCTGTCCGGTGCTCAGCGCACCGATCTGCGTGGCGGACAGGGCGGCCATCTGGGCGGAGCCGAGTTCGGCGAGTTGCGCCGTCGTCAGGCCCTTCACCTGCGCCGCCGTCAGCCCGCCGAACGCGCCGGGGGCGAGCGCCGTCAGCTGCGCGGTGCTCAGCGCGCCGAGCTGCGCCGCCGTCAGCCCCTTCGCCTGCGCCGCCGACAGCGCGGCGATGTCGTCCGCGCCCAGCTGGGCAAGCTGCGCGGTGCCGAGCGCGCCGATCTGGGTGGCCGACAGCTCGCCGACGTCGGCGGCGCTGAGGCCGGCGATCTGGGAGGTGGACAACCCCTTCACCTGCGCGGCGCTGAGGCCGGCGACCTGCGCGGCGCTCAACGCCGACAGCGCGGCGGTGCTCAACGCCGCCACCTGCGCCGTGCCCAGCCCGGCGAGCTGCGCCGAGCTCAGGCCGGCGACCTGCGCGGTGCTCAGCCCGGCAAGCTGCCCGGTGGTCAGCGCCCGCGCCTGGACGACGCTCAGCGCGCCGAGGTCGCCCGCGCTCAACGCCGCCACCTGCGCCGTGGTCAGCGCCCCGACCTGGGCGGCGGTCAGGCCGCGCAGCTGCGCCGTCGACAGCGCGCCGACGCCGGCCGGATCGAGCGCCCGCAGCTGCGCGGTGGTCAGCGCGGCGAGCTGGGTCGACGTCAGCGCCGCGATCTGCGCGGTGTCCAGTTCGGCGATCGGCGTCGTGCCCAGCCCGGCGAGCTGCGCCGCCGGCAGCGCGGCGACCTGCCCCGCCGACAGCGAGTCGATGCGGCCGGACGCGAGCGCGCGGATCTGCGTGGCGCCCAGCGCACCGATCTGGGCCGTCGACAGTTCGCCGAGGTCCGCCGTCGTCAGGCCGGCGAGCTGGCCGGTGGTCAGTCCCTTGATCTGCACCGCCGAGACGGCCGCGACCTGTTCCGGCGACAGCGCCGACAGGCTCGCCGGGGCCAGCGCGCCGAGCTGCTGCGCGGTCAGCGCCCGGATCTGGGGGAGGTTCAGCGCCCTCGTCTGGGCGGTGGTCAGCGCCGCGACCTGGGTGGTGGTCAGCCCCTTCACCTGCGCCGACGTCAGCGCCGCGACCTGGCCGGTGGACAGCCCCGACAGGGCGGTGCCGGACAGCCCGGCCATCTGCGCGATGCTCAGCGCCGTGAGGCTGGCGTCCGTGAGCGCGGCGGCCTGCGTCGCGCTCAGCGCGCCGAGCTGCCCCGCGGTCAGCGCCCGCGCCTGCGGCGTGATCATGGCGGCAATGCCGGTGGCGCTCAGCGCCGCGACCTGCGCGGTCGACAGGGCGGTGATCTGGGTGGGCTTCAGGTCGCGGACCTGGGCGGTGCTCAGCGCCGCGATGGTGGCGGTTGAGAGCGCGCGGATCTGTGCCGTGTTCATGCCGGCGATGCCGCCGACGAGGTTCTGGAACGCACCGGAGGTGTCGGTGGCGGACGTGCTGGAGGAGGTCGTGAAGCCGTCCGTCGAACCGGCCCCCACGGCGGTCGTGGAAGTGATCGTCATCCCGCAGGCCCTCCTCCGTCTATCGGCAGGCGAACGATGCGGCGGTATAGTTTAGGTTGTGTTAATTTGTGCGTTCGGGGCTGTTTCCGCAGCCATCCATCAGCTTCCAAATGATTAGGTTGCAAGGGTTTTTCCCGACATGCGGCACGGGGGCACGACCGGGGTGGACGGTAGGGTCGCAACCTTCCATCGCAGCCGCAGGCGGGCGTCCGGTTCCGGAGGGTGCACTGTGCACGGTGATCGGATGCCGGCGGTCGGGCAGCCCTGGCCCAGACATGGCGAAGGCCGCTAACCCGTTGAGGTTAGCGGCCTTCAGGATGGTGGGCGCGACAGGGATTGAACCTGTGACCCCTACGATGTCAACGTAGTGCTCTCCCGCTGAGCTACGCGCCCATCCGACTGTCCGACCGTCACCGGCCGTGCGGTGGCGCGGTGTTTAGCACCATGCGGCGGGGGAGGCAACACCTACGTTCACATTTTTTTGCGGCGCGATTTTCCCGCCCCGCGACGGACCGCGACGCCGCCGCCGCTGTTGTCCCCGGGCAGGCCACACAGGCGCGGCGTGACAGCGGCGCGCCGGTCGATTACATCACTGACGTCATGGATGCGCCCTCCGACGCCGAAACCGCCATCGACCGCGTGTACGACATCCAGGCCCCACAGGAGCAGACGCTGCCCCTCGTGGTCGCCTCGCCACACAGCGGCCGGTTCTACCCGCCCGAATTCCTGGCCGCCGCGCGGCTGGACGGACGGACCCTGCGCAAATCCGAAGACGCCTTCGTGGACGAGATCTTCGCCGCCGCGCCCCGCCTCGGCGCGCCGCTGTTGCGGGCGCTGTTCCCGCGGGCCTTCCTCGACGCCAACCGCGAGGCCTTTGAGCTGGACCCGGAGATGTTCGCCGACAGCCTGCCGGCCTACGTCAACACCCGCTCGCCGCGCGTTGCCGCCGGTCTCGGCACCATCGCCCGCGTCGTCGCCAACGGCGAGGAGATCTACCGCGGCAAGCTGCGCTTCGCCGAGGCGGTGCAGCGGATCGCCCGCTTCTATCAACCCTACCACGCCGCCCTGAAGGACCTGATCGACGCCAGCACCGGGCGCTTCGGCCACTGCGTCCTGATCGACAGCCACTCCATGCCGTCGGCCGGCTCGGCCGAGCGGGAGCGCGACGGGCGGCGGGTCGACCTCGTGCTCGGCGACTGCTTCGGCAGCGCCTGCGCGCCCGTCGTCATCGACACCGCCGAGCGGCTGCTGCGCTCCAAGGGCTACACGGTCAACCGCAACGCCCCCTACGCCGGCGGCTTCACCACCCGCCACTACGGCCGGCCGCGCACCGGCGTGCACGCCCTGCAGATCGAGATCAACCGCGATCTCTACATGGACGAGGCGACGCTCGACCGCCTGCCCTTCCTGCCCACGCTGGCCGAACACATGGCGGAACTGGTCACCACTCTCGGCGCCATCGACGGCGGCCTGCTGCGCCGCCGCTGAGCGTTTCCCAATCCCCTGATCCGCAAAGAAAAAAGGCCGCGGGGAAAGCCCCGCGGCCCGAGTCTAGGGAGGAAACGCCCAAGAAGTGCGTTACGCCACCGACCGCGTCGAAACACGACCGATGTCGCACTGCACAATATGATCCCCATCCTGGAATTGATCAAGAGGGAAAAAACTTTCACAGCGCTAGCAAGTGGTTAGCCCGCCCATCGGCATACAGACGCTCCCCGCCCGACATAAGACGTGCTGCACCGCACAACATACCGTCGGGTTAGTTTCACCTCGAAACGGATAGGATGCGGCGGCGGGCCGCAACGGGAACCAAGCGCTCCGGGGGGCCGTTTTGCCTGGGCACGAGATGGCAGGGTCCACCACCACCGGGAGTGTCAGGCGTGAGCAGACTGGTCGTCGTGTCCAACCGCGTCGCCCCCATCGACGAGGGCAAGCAGACGGCGGGCGGGCTGGCGGTCGCCGTGCTGGCCGCGCTGAAGAAGAGCGGCGGCATCTGGTTCGGCTGGAGCGGCACCGTCGTCGAGGACGAGTCGCAGAGCGAACCCACCCGCACGGACGCCGGCCGCCTCACCTACGCCACGCTCGACCTCGGCCGCCGCGACTTCGAGGAATACTACAACGGCTTCGCCAACCAGACGCTGTGGCCGCTGTTCCACTACCGCCTCGGCCTGGTCTCGGTGGACCGGCGGACGCGCGAGGGCTACCAGCGGGTCAACGGCATCTTCGCCGACCGGCTGGCGCCGCTGCTGCACCCGGACGACATGGTGTGGGTGCACGACTACCACCTGATCCCGCTGGGCGAGGAATTGCGCACCCGCGGCTGCGGCCAGCGCCTCGGCTTCTTCCTGCACACGCCGTTCCCGGCGCCGGAGGTGCTGAAGGTCCTGCCCAACCACGCCGATCTCGTGCGCCAGCTGTGCGCCTACGACCTCCTGGGCTTCCACACGGAGGTCGATCTCAGGTGCTTCGCCAACTACATCCGCTACGAGGCGCGCGGCGAGGTGGACGAGCGCGGCCATGACGGCGGTCAGGGGGGCGGGATCCGCATCCGCGCCTTCGGCCGCACGCTGCTGGCGTGCGCCTTCCCGATCAGCATCGACACCGCGAACCTGGAGAGCCTGGCGCAGACCGCCGCCCGCTCCCGCCACGCCGAGCGGCTGCGCGAAAGCCTGGCCGGGCGGCGCCTCATCATCGGCGTCGACCGCCTCGACTACTCCAAGGGCCTGCCGAAGCGGTTCGAGGCGTTCCAGCAACTGATGGAGACCTACCCCGAGCACTGCAACCGCGTCTCCTTCCTGCAGATCGCCCCGCCGTCCCGCGAGGATGTGCCGGAGTACATCGCCATCCGCCGCGAACTGTCGGAGCTGTCGGGCCGCATCAACGGCCACTTCGCCGAGTTCGACTGGGTGCCGATCCGCTACCTCAACAAGAGCTTCGGGCGCCGCATCCTCGCCGGCTTCTACCGGCAGGCGCACATCGGGCTGGTCACGCCGTTGCGCGACGGCATGAACCTTGTGGCGAAGGAATACGTGGCATGCCAGGATCCGGGGAATCCGGGCGTGCTGGTGCTCTCGGAGTTCGCCGGGGCAGCGCTGGAGCTGGCGCAAGCGTTGATCGTCAACCCCTACGACACCGAGGGGGTGGCCGACGCCTTGCAGCGCGGGCTGACCATGCCCCTGGAGGAACGCAAGGAGCGCCACGCCGCCCTGATGGGGACCTTGCGCCGCAACGACATCACCGCGTGGCGCGAGTCCTACGTCAACGCCCTGACACGAGCCCCCTATTCATGAGCGACCCTTCCAGTCTGGCACTCGTCGCCGACATCGGCGGCACCAACGCCCGCTTCGGCCTGATCGACGACACCGGCGTCCACGAGTCGCGGATCTTCCGCTGCGCCGACTTCCCCTCGCTGGCGGCGGTGGCGGCGGCCTACCTGACCACGGTGCCGGCCAACGCCCGGCCGCGGCAGGCGGCGTTCTGCGTCGCCGGGCCGGTCACCGGCGACCTCATCGAGATCACCAACCTGCGCTGGACCTTCTCGGTCGATCAGGTGCGCGCCGCGCTGGGACTGGAGCGGCTGAAGGTCATCAACGACTTCACCGCGGTGGCGCTGTGCATCCCGCGCCTGCGCGAGGGCGACCGCGTCCAGGTCGGCGACGGCAGCCCGGAGCCGGGCGCGGTGGTCGGCATCCTGGGGCCGGGCAGCGGGCTGGGCGCGTCGGGGCTGGTGCCGGGACCCCGGGGCTGGACCGCGCTGTCCGGCGAGGGCGGCCACACCACCATGGCGCCGATCAGCGACCGCGAGAGCGCCGTGCTGGCGCAGCTGCGCAAGACCTACGACCACGTCTCGGCGGAGCGCGTGCTGTCCGGTCCCGGGCTGGTCAACCTGTACGCGGCGCTGTCGATCATCGACGGCCACGAACCAGCCAGGCTGACCCCGGCCGAGGTGGCGGAGAAGGGTGCCTCCGGTGCGGAGCCGCACTGCGCGGAGGCGGTGGAGATGTTCTGCGCCATGCTCGGCACCGTGGCCGGCAACCTGGCGCTGACGCTGGGCGCGCGCGGCGGCGTCTACATCGCCGGCGGCATCGTGCCGAAGCTGGGGCCGGTGTTCACCCACTCGCGCTTCCGCAAGCGCTTCACCGAGAAGGGCCGGATGCGCGACTTCCTGGCGCCGATCCCGACCTACGTGATCACCCACGAGCTGCCGGCGTTCCTGGGGCTGGCGGAGGCGCTGGCACAATCCTGACGCTTCCCGTTTTCGTCATGGCCGGGCTTGTCCCGGCCATCCACGACCACGCCTCTTCCGAAGATCCAGGTGCGTGGATGCCCGGGACAAGCCCCATGGGCGCTCAGTTTAGCTTCTGGATGCCACTTCAAACCCTTTTTTTGGCCGTCATCCCCGCGCAGGCGGGGATCCAGAAAGAGCCCCGGCAGGGGCGACATGACTCATGTGGCTCGCGGACGCGAGCACTGGATCCCCGCCTGCGCGGGGATGACGGGTTGAGAAGGTGAATGGTCGCTAGAAAACGCCCACGAACCGCTAACTTAGCTCCCATGGGGCAAGCCCGGGCATGATGATTGAAGAAAGACATCGCCTACCGCCCCAGCCGCTCCACCGCCAGCCGCAGGTCGGCGTGGAAGGCCGGCAGTTCCACCAGCTGCCCGCGCAGCAGGTAGCTGGGGTGGAAGGTCGGCACCACCTCGCCCCCCTCCACCATGCGGCAGGGCAGCACCGTGCCGCGCAGCTGCAGGATGCCGTTCTGTCCGGTCAGCGCCCAGGTCGGCGTGCGGCCCAGCGCGACGACGACCGAGGGGCCGTACTCCCGCAGCGTCGCCTGCAGATGCCCGATGTCGCCGGCGAACTCGGCCAGCGGCCAGTCGGAGGTGCCGAACGCCCCCCAGCGCTCCTCGATGCCGCGCCCCTCCTTCCTCGCCCGGGTGCGCGAGGCGAAGAAGTGGCCGACCTTGTTGCCCGGCGGCTGGCGGCGGAACACGTTGGCGACGAGGCAGCGCGCCCGCTCGATCCCGACCTGCTTCAGGCTCTCGTTGAGCAGCTGGCCGCTGCGCCCGGCGAAGGGGATGCCCTGGCGCACCTCCTCGGCCCCCGGCGCCTCGCCGACGATGGCGAGCCGCGGCCCCTCGGGGGGAAGCGAGGGGAACTGGTAGTCGACGAAGGGCCATTCCATGGTCATGTCGGGTCGTCCGGTCGGGTGGTTCCGCCGGAGAACAGGCGGAACGCGGCAAGGGTTCACCGCAGCCTATAGCCCAGCTGGCGCTCCCCCTCAACGCAGGCTTGCCGAAGCGGCCGCCGGACCCCAGGTCAGCACTGTGACGACACAAGGGAGAGAGACGATGGCGACGGCCGAAGCCCCCCGCCCCGAACCGGGCCGCCCCGAACAGCTTCGTGACGAGGACGGCCTGGTCTGCGACCTCGCATCCGGCAAGTGCGAGCCCTGCCGCGGCGGCATCCCGCCGATGGACCGCACGATGATCCAGCGCTACCTCGTCCGGGTGCCGGGCTGGAGCGTGGCGGAGACCCCGGACCGGCTGGTCCGCACCTTCAGGTTCGACGACTTCCGCACCGCCCAGGCCTTCGCCGTGGGCGTCGGCGACCTGTGCGAGGAGGAGGGCCACCACGCCGACATCCACCACGGCTGGGGCTATTGCACGGTCGAGTTCTGGACGCACAAGATCAACGGCCTGCACGAGAACGACTTCATCATGGCGGCCAAGGTGGACGGGCTGTACTCCGGCCCCTATGTACCCGCCTCCGCCTCCATGGGCGAGGCGGTGCCGACCGCGCGCTGAGCGGGGCGGGCTTGGCGGAAGACCCTGTCTCGGGTAGGGTCTCGCCATCCCCTCTCCCAGCGACAGGCCTCTCCCGTGACCGACGCCGACGCGCTGCGCTCCTGGATCGGCCGCACCGAGCGGCGGCGCGACACGCTCTCCCCCTGGCCGCTGGTCGGACTGGCGGCGACGCTCGACCGCGAGGATCAGCCTCCCCGGCCCGGCGACCCGCTGCCGCCCGGCGCGCACTGGCTGTACTTCCTGGAGGCGGCGCCGATGAGCCGGCTCGGCCCCGACGGGCATCCGCAGCGCGGCGGCTTCCTGCCGCCGGTGGCGCTGCCGCGGCGGATGTGGGCCGGTGGGCGCTTGACCTTCCACGCCCCGCTGCGCGTCGGCGACGACGCCGAGCGCGTGTCGGAGGTGGCCGACATCAAGGTGCGCACCGGCCGCACCGGCGAACTGGTCTTCGTCATGGTGCGCCATACGATCAGCGGTCCGCGCGGCGTCGCGCTGGTGGAGGAGCACGACATCGTCTACCGCGACCACCTGCCGCCCGGCGCCGCCCCGCCGCCGCCGCCGCCCGCCCCGGCCGATGCGGCGTGGAGCGAGACGGCGCACCCCAGCCCGACGCTGCTGTTCCGCTACTCGGCGCTGACCTTCAACGGCCACCGCATCCACTACGACCGCCGCTACGCCATGGAGGAGGAGGGCTACCCCGGCCTCGTGGTGCACGGGCCGCTGATGGCGACGCTGCTGCTCGACGCCGCCGGGCGGCTGCGGCCGGGGCGGACGCCGGCACGCTTCGCCTACCGGGTGCTGGCGCCGGTGTTCGACACCGCGCCCTTCACGCTGAACGCCCGCCCGGACGGCGACGGCCTCGCGCTGTGGGTGGCCGGCCCGGCGGGCGAGCTGGCCCTGCGGGCGGACGCGGCGTTCTGACGGCGGAACCGGCCGCCCCGCCCCCCTGTTGGCCCCGGTACCGGAACCGGAGGCCCGCATGACCCAGGACATCCCCGAGCGCAAGCCCGATACCGCCAAGGACAAGGCGCCCAAGGACAAGGCGGACATCACCATGCCGCCGCGCTGCGACGAGTACAGCGGCGGCGGCGGCTCCTTCCCCGACACCCGCAACCGCGCCGAGCCCGGCCATAGGAACGGCGACTGCGACCGCATCGGCAACGCGCCCGACTGACGAGGCGGGGTAGCCCCGCCGCCGCGCGGGCGCGTCCGCCCCCTCCCCCAAATTGGCCGTAGCCAGCGGCGGCGCGCCAGGATAGAACCGCGGCATCGCAGCCACGGACCGCGACGGGACATGCTGAAGCGCCTCTACGACTGGACGATGGAGAAGGCCGCCTCGAAGAACAGCCGCACCTGGCTGGCGGCGGTGTCCTTCGCCGAAAGCTCGTTCTTCCCGATCCCGCCGGACCTGCTGATGGTCCCCATGGTCCTGGCGGACCGCCGCAACGCGTGGCGGATCGCGGCGCTGGCGACCCTCGCCTCGGTGGTCGGCGGCATCGCCGGCTACATGATCGGCTACTTCCTGTACGAGACCATCGGGCGGTGGGTGATCGACGTCTACCACCTGACCGACCGGTTCGAGGCGCTGCGCCAGACCTTCCGCGACTACGGCGCCGAGATCCTGATCATCAAGGGGATGACGCCGATCCCCTACAAGCTGCTGACCATCACCGCCGGTGTCGCCGAGCTGAACATCTGGGTGTTCATCGGCGCGTCGATCATCTCGCGCTCCATGCGCTTCTTCCTGGTGGCCGGCCTGCTGTACTTCTTCGGCAACCCGATCCGCGACTTCATCGAGAAGCGCCTGACCCTGGTCACCAGCGTCTTTGCCGTGGCGCTGGTCGGCGGCTTCCTGGTGGTGAAGCTGCTGTAACGCCGGTCAGGCGGGGAACGCCTCCAAGTGGACGATCCGGTCCTGCCAGGGGCTCCCCGCGACGCGCTCGATGAACCGGAGGTCCGCAGTGGCGACACGGCACATCTCCCGTTCGGCGAGCGCAAGGTAGAAGCAGTCGTAGATGGGGTGCCCCAGCTCGCGCGCCATACTGACGGCAAGCGGCGCCAAGCCGTCTAGGGGCCATAGCCTCGAAAAGGCTAGCCCGATCCGGTTTGCGATCCGGACCTCCTCGCCCTCGGGAAGCACGTTGACCCGGACGAGCCGCCATGCGGCGTTGCAGACCTCCGCCACCACCAAGTCGGGCGCGATCAGGTCCATCCCGCTTGCCACCAGAGATCGCGCCCGAAGCGAGCCTTCTTCATCGACGAACCACTTCAGGGCGACGCTGGCATCGATCACGCAGGTCATCGGGAGTCGCGATCCTGCCGGATCAGGTCCTCCGCCAGCGGATGGGGGCCCGGCCGCGTCTTCATCCGGACCTCGTCGAACAGGGCCAGTTTCTCTTCGGCGGTCAGACGTTTCGGCACGACTTGCGCCAGAACGTCACGCGCCTCGTCCTCGACCGATCGGCCGTGAAGCTCCGCCCGGCTCCTGAGCGTTTCAAAGACCGATTCGTCCAGGTCGCGAATGGTGATGTGGCCCACGTCCGCCTCCTCCGGCATCCGTCTATAAGGTAATCCACGGCGCCCCGGCGCTCAACACGGCGCCCGAGACACCCCCGCCCCTTCCCCTGTTGCCACCGGTGACGGAGCGATGGGAGGAACGGCATCATGAACACGTTGCAGGGCGCCTCGGTCGTGCTGACGGGCGCGTCGAGCGGCATCGGGCGAGCCGCGGCGCAGGCGTTCGCGCGCCACGGCGCGCAGCTGGTGCTGGCGGCGCGGCGCGGCGGCTTGCTGGAGGAGGTGGCGGAGGAGTGCCGCGCGCTCGGCGGCGAGGCCATCGCCGTGCCCACCGACGTCACCGACGCCGACGCGGTGCACGGGCTGGCGCGGCGCGCGCTGGAGACCTATGGCAGCATCGACGTCTGGGTGAACAACGCCGGCACCGGCGCCGTCGGCCGCTTCGAGGAGACGCCCGTCGAGGCGCACCGCCGCGTCATCGAGACCAACCTGCTGGGCCCCCTCTACGGCAGCCACGCGGTGATGCCGGTGTTCCGCCGCCTGGGGCGCGGCGTGCTGATCACCACCATCTCGGTCGGCGCCTACACCCCGGCCCCCTACGCCGCCGCCTACGCCGCCAGCAAGTTCGGCCTGGAGGGCCTGCTGGAGAGCCTGCGCGCCGAGGTCGGCGACCAGCCGGGCATCCAGGTCTGCGGCATCTACCCGTCCTTCACCGACACGCCGGGCATCCGGCACGGCGCCAACTACACCGGCCACGCGCTGGAGCCGGAGAGCCCGTTCTACGACGACCCGGAGGACGTGGCGGAGACCATCGTCGCCGTGGCGCTGCGCCCGCGCCCGCGCACCACCGTCGGCGCGCTGGCCAAGCTGGCGCTGCTCGGCCACGTGGTGGCGCCGCGGCTGATGGAGCGCATCGGCGGCTATGGCGCCCGCCGCCACTTCGGCCGCACCCCGCCGGCCCCGGTCACCGACGGCAACCTGTTCGAACCGATGGAGGAAGGCCGCGGCGTGCACGGCGGCTTCTATCGTCCAGCGCCGCCCTGGGCCGCGCCGGCGGTCATGGCCGGGGTGGCGGTGGTCGCGGCGGCGACCTACGCCGGGCTGCGGCGGCGGCACTAAGCGGTTGGCGCGGGGGCGGCGCTTGCGCCACACTGCGCGCCATGCCGAAGCCCCCCGCCCCCCGCAAGCCCGCGCCGGCCCGCACCCGCCGGCCGGCCGCCGCCCCACCGTCCCAGCGCCCGCACGCCCCCCATCACGCCGAGGAGCACCGCAAGCTGTTCCGCGTCGCCGGACTGGCCGCCGTGTCGGCGCTGTTCGAGCGCGAGCCGGAGCGGGTCGAGCGGCTGTTCTTCGACGAGCGCCTGAAGGACGCGGTCGGCGCCTTCTGCCAGCGCCTCGCCCGCGCGCGGCGGCCCTACCGCATGGTGGAGGGCGACGAGCTGGCGCGCGTCGCCGGCACCCCGATGCACGGCGGCGTGGTGGCGTTGATCGAGCCGCGGCCGGTGCCGGCCTTCGACCCGGAAGCCGCCAGGCGCTGGGTCGCCGACAAGCGGCCGCTGCTGATCCTCGACGGCGTCGGCAACCCGCACAACCTCGGCGCCATCGTGCGCACCGCGGCGTTCTTCGGGTTTCCGCGGCTGATCCTCTCCGACCACCCGGCCCAGGCCCTGCCGTCGGAGGCCGGCTACCGCGTCGCCGAGGGCGGCTTCGAGTGGCTGGAGGTCTACCGCGCCGAGCGCTTCGCCACCGCGCTGAAGCGGCTGAAGGGCGTCTACCGGGTGGTCGGCACCGCGCTCAGCCCGCACGCCCGGCCGCCCGCCGCGCTGGCCCCGGGCAAGGACGGCCGCCCGGTCGCCCTGGTGCTCGGCAACGAGGAGGAGGGGCTGCCGCCCGCCACGCTGGCCGCCTGCGACGAGGTGGTGATGATCCCCGGGGCCGGGCGCGTGCAGTCGCTCAACGTCGCGGCCACCGCGGCGATCCTCATCCACGCGCTGGCATCGCCGGAATCTCTGCGACTTTCCGCAGATACATGATATAGGTCACATACAACGATAGAGTGCCCGTCGTACGACCGACGAGTCGCCGGCCGCGAGGCGGCCACGGCCGATGCCACCCCGTCCGATCCGTTAGCCGACGCCGCACCCGCATGGCACCCGATACCCACATGGCCTTTCAGGTCGACGCCGTGCAGAGGCCGAAGGCCGCCGCGCCCCCGACCCGGCTGAACCCGCGGGTGCTGCTGCTGGCCCTCGCGGTGCTGACCGCCGCCATCCTCGGCGCCGCGTGGTGGATGGCCGGGGAGTTCGCCGCCTCGGCGCGCAGCGTCGCCGCCCGCCACCTCGCCACCATCGTCGACCTGCGCATGGAGCAGGTGATCGACTGGCAGGGCGACCGTGCCGGCGCCGCCAGGGTGATCCACGGCGACACCGTGCTGGGCGAATGGATCGGCGAGCTGTTCGGCGGCATCGCGTCGGAGGACCGCATCGCCGCGCTGTCCGGCCGCCTCGCCTCGGTGCGCGAGGGCTACGGCTACCACGCGGTGACGCTGTACGACCGCGAGGGCCGGGCGTGGCTGGGCGCCGACGACGGGCAGCCCGCGCCGCCCGTCGGCGCCGCCGACGCGATTCTGGTCCGCCAGGCGCTGACGGGCAAGCGGATCGTCAACTCCGACCTGATGGTCTTCGCCCGCCCGACCGAGGAGGCGGCACCGCGCGTCGCCGCGCACCTGCACAGCGCGGTGCCGCTGCACCGCCACGGCAGCGACGAGCCGGTCGGCGTCCTGGTGCTGAGCCACGACGCCACCGGCGCGCTGGCCGCCTACCTGCAGGGGGTCGAGACGTCGGGGCCGCGCGTCGACCTGCGGCTGGTGCCCGACCAGCCGGGCGACACCCCGGTGGTCGGTGCCGGCGCCCACCTCGGCACGCTGGAGCGCCTGGGCCCGGCCACGCCCGCCGCCTACGCCGAGACCCGGCGGGCCGGCGAAGCCGCGGTGGCCACCCGCGGCGAGTCCGGCCGGCCGCTGCTCGCCATCGCCCGCGCCATTCCCGAGACGTCCTGGCAACTCGTCGCCCGCATCGAGATGCGCGCGATCGAGGACGCCAACCTGCGCGAACGCAACCAGCTGCTGGCGCTGGCGCTGGCCGGCGTCGTCCTGGTGGCCTCGGTGCTGGTGGCGCTGCGCCGCGACCACGAGCTGAACGTCGCCCGCACCCGGCTGGCCGCGCAGGCCTCGCTCGACGAGAGCGAGGCGCGCTTCCACATGTTCATGGACAACTCCCCCGCCATCGCCTTCCTGAAGGACGAGTCCGGCCGGCTGCTCTACACCAACGTCGCCTTCCGCCGCGCGTTCGGCTTCGACGACCGGGAGTGGCTCGGCCGCGCGACGGAGGAGCTGTGGCCGGCGGCCACCGCCGGCGCGCTGATGCGCAACGACCGCATGGTGCTGGAGACCGACGCCCCCGGCCTGTTCGAGCAGGACTTCACCGACGCGCGCGGCACCACGGTGTGGCTGGTCTCCAAGTTCCCGTTCCGCGATTCGTCCGGGCGCCGCTTCCTCGGCGGCACCGCGGTGGACATCACCGAGCGCCGCCGGCAGGAGGAGGCGCTGCGCCGCCGCACCATGGCGCTGGCGGCGTCCAGCCGCTGCGGCGACATCCTCGCCCGCGACCTGCCGGAGGAGTCGCTGCTGGCCGAGATCTGCCGCGCCATCGTCGAGGAGACCGGCTGCCGCCTCGCCTGGGTCGGCTACGCGCTCGACGACGCGGCGCAGTCCGTGCGCGCCATGGCGCGGGCCGGCGTGGACGCCGGCTACGTGGACGGGGTGGCGATGTGCTGGGCCGACACCGAGCGGGGCCGCGGCCCGATGGGCACGGCGATCCGCACCGGCCGGCCGGTGGTGGTGCGCGACATCCGCACGGATCCCGCCTTCCGGCCCTGGCGCGAGGAGGCGACGCGGCGCGGCTTCGGCTCGGTCCTCGGCCTGCCGATCGCGCTGGGCGAGCCGGGGGCGGCGACGGCGGAGGCCGGCGGGCACGTCATCGGCGCGCTGAACGTCTACGCCGCGTCCACCGACGCCTTCGGCGCCGAGGACGTCGCGCTGTTCGGCGAACTGGCGGCCAAGCTGGCGCTGGGCATCGCCCGCGAGCGCGAGCGCGCCGAGCGCCGGCGCGTCGAGGCGGCCCTGCGCGAGAGCGAGCAGCGCTACCGCCGCCTGTTCACCGGCGCCAAGGCGGTGGAGATGCTGATCGACCCGGCCGACGGCCGCATCGTCGACGCCAATCAGGCGGCCGAACGGTTCTACGGCTGGCCGTGCGCCACGCTGACGGCGATGCGCATCGCCGACATCAACTGCCTGACGGCGGAGGAGATCGCCAGGGAGATGGCGACCGCCCGCGCCCAGGAGCGCTCGCATTTCGAGTTCCGCCACCGGCTGGCCTCCGGCGAGGTGCGCGACGTGGAGGTGCACTCCGGCCCGATCATGGTCGGCGACCGCGAGCTGCTGTACTCCATCGTGCACGACGTCACCGACCGCCGCCGCGCCGAGCGCGCGCTGGTCGAGACCACGGCGGCGCTGGAGCGCTCGAACGCCGAGCTGCAGCGCCTCGCCATGCAGGACGCGCTGACCGGCGTCTCCAACCGCCGCCACTTCACCGCGGTGGCCGAGCGCGACATCGCGCTGGCGCGCCGGCACCACCGGCCGCTCAGCGTGCTGATGATCGACATCGACCACTTCAAGACGGTGAACGACACGCACGGCCACGCGGTGGGCGACGAGGTGCTGCGCGCGCTGGTCGGCGTGATGCAGACGGTGCTGCGCGCCACCGACCATCTCGGCCGCCACGGCGGCGAGGAGTTCGTGGTGCTGCTGCCCGACACCACACTCGACGGCGCCACCGCCTCGGCCGAGCGGCTGCGCGCCGCCGTCGCCGGCACGGCGCTGGCCGGCCGCGAGGGCGCGCCGCTCGCCTGCACCATCAGCGTCGGCGCGACCGAGTGGAGCCCCGCCGACGCCACCATCGAGGCGGCACTCAAGCGCGCCGACGCCGCGCTCTACGAGGCCAAGGCCGCCGGCCGCAACGCCGTGCGCAGCGCGATGCCGGAGGCGGTGGCTTAACCGCTGCTACCCCAGCGCCACGATCAGTACCACCGCCACGATGGCGATGCACAGCATCGGCAGCAGCTCGACGCCGCCGCGGTTCCAGGTCGGTGCCCGGCGGTGGCCGTGACCGTGGTGGCCGTGCGGGTGCGGGTCGCCCATGGCGACGATGTCGGCGCGCGTGCTCGGATGCACGGTGGGGGCGGAGATCGCCGGGGCCGCCGGGCTCGCCAGATCGACGACGCCGTCGCTGTTGCCGCTGGTGGCGTCGGGGTGCGGGCGGGTCAGCATCGGGTCCACGTCCACGTCGATGCCGGCGCGCTCCAGCCGCTCCACCACCTCGGCGACCTCGGTGGCCGACATCGTGTCGATGGGCAGGGCACGACCGAGGTCCTCGATGCTCAGGCGACCGCCCTGGCGGCCGGCCTCCTCTTCCAGGCGGCGGTAGACGGTGTCGTCGATGGGCATGGGGCGGCCTCCCGTTGCTGTGTCTCGCGCACTCCTTAACGGTCGGGAGCGCCCCGGGGTCCGACAAGTCCCTCCCGGAACGCCGTCTCCGCCTCGGCCGCCAGTTCCGCCTCCCGCCCTGCGTAGCGCGGCGAGAAGTGGAAGGGCACGATCCGCCCCACCCCGGCCGCCGCGGCCAGCCGCCCGGCCTGCCCGGCGGTGAGGTGGTTGCGCTGCGCCGCCAGTTCCGCGTCGGCGTCGAGGAACGGCGCCTCGATGAACAGCGCCTCGGCGCCGCGCGCCAGATCGACGATGCGCCCCCCGTTGCGCGACGGCGGCCCGGCGTCCACCACGTAGGCGATGGCCTGCCCCGGCGTGGTGGACAAGGCACCCGCGCGCAGCCGGCCGAGCGGCAGCACCGCCTCTCCATCGCCCGGACGGGCGGCACGGATCGGGGTGTCGTCCGGCTCGCCGCGCAGCACCGCGCGCTTGAGGTCGCGCAGCCACGGCCCGGTGGTCAACCCCAGTGCCTCCAGACCGCTCTTCCAGACGTTGACGTGCGCCGGCTCCTCGACGCGCAGCGCCAGGCACGGCGTGCCGTGGTCGAGCACCGCCGCCCGCACCGTCAGCGCGTCCTCCCTCAGCAGCACGCCGTTCTCGACGCGGGCTTCCCGCTCCGCCTCGCGGGCGAAGGCACGGCGGCTGTGGAACTCGGCGCTCATCGCCGAACCGTCCGCGTGCAGCGCGGTGGCGGCGATCACGAAATCGTTCGCGTAGCCCGGCGCGAGGTTCCACGTGTAGCCGGCCAGCCGCCCGGCGACGCGGTCGACGAACCCTTCCGGCCCGAAGAGGTGCAGCGCCTTCTCCCGCCCCAGGCAGACGCGCAGCAGCCGGTCGAACCCGGCGAAATGGTCCATATGGGCGTGCGTGACGAAGGCGTGCGTCACCCGCAGCAGCGTGCGCGGCGGCACCGGCGCCAGATCGCCGAGGTCGAACAGCAGCGCGCGCCGCTCGAACAGGAACTCGACCAGCAGGCCGGGATCCTCGTCGGGCGTGTTGATCAGCCGGGGGTGCAGCAGCGGTTTCAGGGTCGGTTGTCCCGGGATGAGGGTTGCCGGCGCGGCCGGGCGGTCCAAACTTGCCACTGGGCGACCATATAAGAGCAAATCCGATGACCGGACGGGAGGCCGGACCGCCATGCTTGAACACTTCCTGCGCAAGCCCCTCACGCTGCCCACCGCCGCCGAAGCCCTGCCCGGCCGCGACCGCGCCATGCCGGTGCCCGAGCGCCACCACGTCAGCGGCCGGCCGCTCGCGCCGCCCTACCCCGAGGGGCTGGAGGTCGCCGACTTCGGCCTCGGCTGCTTCTGGGGGGCGGAGCGCAAGTTCTGGCAGGTGCCGGGCGTCTGGGTCACCGCCGTCGGCTACCAGGGCGGCGAGACGCCGAACGCCACCTACGAGGAGGTGTGCGGCGGCCGCACCGGCCACGCCGAAGTGGTGCGCGTCGTCTACGACCCGGCCAAGGTGCGCTACGAGGACCTGCTGACCGTGTTCTGGGAGAGCCACGACCCCACCCAGGGCATGCGCCAGGGCAACGACGTCGGCACCCAGTACCGCTCGGCCATCTACGTCCATTCCGAGTCGCAGCGGGCGACGGCCGAGGCCTCGCGCGCCGCCTACGGGCGGGCGCTGAAGAACGCCAGCTACGGCGCGATCACCACCGAGATCCGCGACGCCCCGCCCTTCTACTTCGCCGAGGACTACCACCAGCAGTACCTGTCGAAGAACCCCGGCGGCTACTGCGGCCTCGGCGGCACGGGGGTGAGCTGCCCGGGGTGAGGGGCGTTTACCCCCACCCCGCCCCTCCCCCGCTGGGCGGGGGAGGGCGTGAGGCGCCGCATGTCCCCTCCCCCGCCCAGCGGGGGAGGGTTGGGGTGGGGGCAAGTGATGCCGGGGAGTGACATCGCACCGCCATTCACCAAGGCTTGGTTGCAGCCGGCAGTAGGTTCCGGGTATGGTTCCGGCGGCCCTTGAAGCCGTCCCGGCACCCGACGCGAAACCGCACATTTCATGACCAAGGAAAGAACTGAGCTGTCCACGCCCGCGCTGAGCGGCCTCCTGGACTTCTGGCTCAGCAAATGCTCCGGCGGGAATCCGCCGGCGTCCAGCACGATCACGCCGGCTGAGCTGCGGCCGTGGAAGGACAACATTGTCATCTTCGAGGTCATCGGAGAGGACAACTACGTCTATTCCTACTACGGCAAGGCGCTGGAGAAGGCCTGGGGGCACTCGCGCCTCGGCCACACGCTGGACACCCTGCCCGACGACCAGCGCCGCACGCTGCACGAGGAGTACGAGACCGTGCTGCGCGAGCGCCTGCCCGTGTCGCGCGTCTACACCGGCAGCTTCGACGGCGTCGCCCGCACTTGGGAACGCCTCGTGGTGCCGCTGTCCAGCGACGCCGGCATCGTCGACAAGCTGCTGGTCGCCGCCTACGAGATGCCGACCTCCTTCCCCGTCCGCCCCTTCACCCTCGATTCCAAGCCAGCGGGAGCCACGGCATGAAGCCGCGCACGCCCCACCTGACGGCGCCCGCCACCCAGTCGGGCATCGTCTCCGCGGACGAGTTCAATCTGTGGTGCGCGCTGAACAGCCGCCCCTTCAACATCGTGCCGAACGCGCGCAGCGACGGCCACACGCTGTGGGACGTCGAGGTGCTGCCCGGCACGCCGGGCTCGGGCCGCGTGTACTCGACCAACCTGGGCGACGAGGCGCTGGCGGTGGTCGCCGGCTTCGCCTTCCTGGCCGGCGTCGAATGGGCCTACGAAGCCCGCACCGCCATGGCCGAGGAGCACCAGCAGGCCGCCGCGCCGGAGCCGGAACCCGTCCCGGCCGCCGCCACGGCGGAATCGGCCCCGGCCGAGCCGGCGGCGCCCGCCGCCACGGAGCCCCCCACTCCCATCGCCGCCCCGCTGCACGTGACCGTCCCGGCGCCCGCCGTCGAGGAGACGAAGCCGCGCGCCGCGGGCGAGCCGTACCAGCTGCCGGCCTCCACGCTGCTGCAGTCGCCGCCGCCGCGCCCGCCGCAGCAGCACGACGAGTCGCTGCTGGCGCGCAACGCCCGCATGCTGGAGACGGTGCTGAAAAACTTCCGCGTCCGCGGCGAGATCATGGACGTGCGCCCCGGCCCCGTCGTCACCCTCTACGAGTACGAGCCGGCGCCCGGCACCAAGTCGGCCACGGTCATCAACCTGACCGACGACATCGCCCGCTCGATGAGCGTGGTCACCGCCCGCATCGCCATCGTGCCCGGCCGCAGCGTCATCGGCGTCGAGCTGCCGAACCCGGTGCGCGAGATGGTCTACCTGCGCGAGATGTTCGATTCGGAGGGCTTCCGCTCGACCCACGCGCAGCTCGCCATCGCGCTGGGCAAGGACATCAGCGGCGAGCCGGTGGTCGCCGACCTCGCCCGCATGCCGCACCTGCTGGTCGCCGGCACCACCGGCTCGGGCAAGTCGGTGGCGATCAACACGATGATCCTGTCGCTGCTCTACCGACTGCCGCCGGAGCGCTGCCGCTTCATCATGATCGACCCGAAGATGCTGGAGCTGTCGGTCTACGACGGCATCCCGCACCTGCTGACCCCCGTCGTCACCGACCCGAAGAAGGCCGTGGTCGCCCTGCGCTGGGCGGTGCGCGAGATGGAGAGCCGCTACGAGGCGATGTCGCGCCTCGGCGTGCGCAACATCGAGGGCTACAACGCCCGGATCTCCGAGATGCAGGCCAAGGGCGAGAAGCTGCCGCGCCGCGTCCCCGCCGGCGAGGCCGAGACCCTGTTCGACCTGACGCCGGACGAGCCGGTGCCGCTGCCCTACATCGTGGTCATCGTCGATGAGATGGCCGACCTGATGCTGGTCGCCGGCAAGGACATCGAGGCGGCGATCCAGCGCTTGGCGCAGATGGCCCGCGCCGCCGGCATCCACCTGATCATGGCGACGCAGCGCCCGTCGGTGGACGTCATCACCGGCACCATCAAGGCGAACTTCCCGACCCGCATCAGCTTCCAGGTCACCTCGAAGATCGACAGCCGCACCATCCTCGGCGAGGCCGGGGCGGAGCAGCTGCTCGGCCAGGGCGACATGCTCTACATGCAGGGCGGCGGCCGCATCACCCGCGTGCACGGCCCCTTCGTGTCGGATTCGGAGGTCGAGGAGATCGTCCAGTTCGTCAAGGCGCAGGGCCAGCCGAACTACGTCACCGCGATCACCGAGGAAGAGGAGGAGCTGGTCGCCGACGAGGACGACGACGCGGCCGGCGGCGTCTCGGGCGACGACCTGTACATGCAGGCGGTCAACCTGGTGGTGCGCGACGGCAAGGTGTCGGTCAGCTTCATCCAGCGCCAGCTGCAGATCGGCTACAACCGCGCCGCCCGCCTGGTCGAGCGCATGGAGCAGGAACGCGTCGTCTCCGCCGCCAACCACCAGGGCAAGCGCGAGGTGCTGCTGTCGGTGGCCGGCCTGTCGGCCAAGCGCGCGGGGGTGTAGGTTCAACGGAGCCCTCCCCCGCCTCCGGCGGGGCTGGGGGAGGGCCAGACCTCGGAGGTTTCATGAAGCCCCACTTCGTCACCTTCGCGCACTACAACCGCTGGGCCAACCGCCGGCTCTACGCCGTCGCCGCGGAGCTGACCGACGCGCAGTACCGCGAGGACCGCGGCGCCTTCTTCGGGTCGCTGCGCGGCACGCTGAACCATCTGCTGGTCGGCGACCGGGTGTGGTTCAACCGCTTCACCGGCGAGGGCGTCAACCCGCCGAGCCTCGACGCCATCCTGCACGACCGCTTCGACGCGCTGCGCACCGCCCGCGAGGCGGAAGACGAGCGCATCCTCGCCTTCGCCAATTGTCTGGACGAATCGCTCCTCGACCAGCCCTTCTCCTACCGCAGCATGGACGGTTCGCCCGTCGAGCGGCCGCTCGGCCAGCTGCTGGCGCACGTCTTCAACCACCAGACGCACCACCGCGGGCAGGCGCACACGCTGCTGACGCAGTTCGGCCTCGCCGTGCCGGCGCTGGACCTCATCTACTTCCTGCGCGAATAGCCGGAACGTACCCTGAAACGGCCAAGCATCACCCGCGCCGGACCTCGACGAACATCCAGTGCGTGCATATCTTTATATGCAAGACAATTTTCTCGCCGCGGTATTATTATCTTCCTATCATCGGAGGAGATCCGATCAGGAGAACGATACATTAACCGGACGAAGCATTCCCGTGTCTTCGCCGGAAAGAACTCTCCACGGATCAGTTATACAGACACCGGGAGAGGAACCATGGTATTTCGCACCATCATGGGGGTCGGCGTCGCCGTCGGCCTGCTGGCCGCCGCGACGGCGGTGCAGGCGCAGGACGCCGCAGCCACGTCAAACGCGCAGGGGCTGAACGCGCAGGGCTGGACCCCGGCGCAGCAGGCCCAGTACTACACGGAGGACCAGGGCTCGCGGATGATTCCGCTGCGCTGGCTGCAGGCGCTCAAGCAGCGCGACCGCAAGACGCCGTTCCTCGCCGACAGCCTGGCTCGCTACGGCTATCTGCCGAACATGAATTCGGCCGCCGCCGGCCTGCCGGTCGGCTTCAACGCCACCAACGGCAACCGCAACGACAGCGTCGTCGGCATGACCTGCGCCGCCTGCCACACGCGCGACCTGCGCATCAACGGCCAGACGGTGCGCATCGACGGCGGCCCGGCGATCACCGACTTCTTCGCCTTCATGGTCGATCTGGACGACGCCGTCACCTACGCGCTGGGCAAGGGCTGGGTCGAGTTCGCGCAGAGCGTGCCCGAGCCGCGCAACAAGGCGCAGCTGCGCAAGCAGGTGCTGGAATGGGCCATCCCCTTCCACACGCTGATGAGCAAGGCGCTGACCGGCACGCCGTGGGGCCTCGCCCGCCTCGACGCGGTGTCGATGATCTACAACCGGCTGACCGGCCTCGACCTCGGGCCGCAGAAGGCCAACTACCTGATTCCCGAGAACATCCAGCCGGCCATCGCCCCGGTCCGCTACCCGTTCCTGTGGAACGCCGGCCGGCAGAACAAGACGCAGTGGCCGGGCTTCACCGACCAGACCAGCGTGCTCGCCCCGCTCGGCCGCAACATCGGCGAGGTGTTCGGCGTCTTCGGCCGCTTCAACCCGGTGAAGAGCGAGTGGCACCCGATCCTGGGCGTCAACTACTGGAACAACAACTCGGTCCAGATGACGGGCCTGAAGATCCTCGAGGATCTGATCACCACGCTGAAGCCGCCGCCCTTCCCCGGCGCCATCAACCAGACCAAGGCGAACCGCGGCCTGCAGCTCTACAACGCGGAGTGCCTGGGCTGCCACACGCTGCCCACCGGCACCGCGCGGGCGAGCTGGAACACGCCGATCCAGAACGTCGGCACCGACGGCACGGAGTGGCTGGTGCTGCCCCGCACCGCCAACCCGGGCGTGCTGACCGGCGCCTCGCTGCCGAAGGAGCTCGACCCGACCAGCGCGCCGCTGGCCAACCCGTCGCCGTCCATCGCCATCCTGCAGACCTCGGTGATGGGCAGCATCCTGCAGCACCTGCTGCCGGCGCTGCAGCCCACCGACGTCTCGCTGAAGAACATCGACGCCGACGCGCTCAACACCATGCAGTTCTTCAAGAACCGCGGCATCGACGCGCAGACCGCGACGGCGGCGGCGGCCACGGTGAACGCCGCGGACAAGCCGAAGTCGTCGGGCACCTTCTGCGACGTCGGCTACAGCCCGCCGTGCTACGAGTCGCGCGTGCTCTACGGCATCTGGTCGGCGGCGCCGTATCTGCACAACGGCTCGGTGGCGACGCTGTGGGACCTGCTGACCCCGGCCGCCCAGCGCCCGGCGACCTTCGAGATCGGCGCCGACTACGACGCGGTCAACGTCGGCCTGGCGAAGACGCAGACCGGCCTGAAGACGGTGATGAAGACCACCGGCTGCGAGGACCTGAAGTCCGGCAACAGCCGCTGCGGGCACGAGTTCGGCACCACCCTGTCCGACGAGGACAAGTGGGCGCTGGTCGAGTTCCTGAAGGGCCTGTAAGCACTCTGGAGCGAAACGCGGCGGCGGAGCGATCCGCCGCCGCGTTCTTTTTCAATGCGAACGCGCCTCAACCCAGCAGTTGCAGCGTGCCGCTGGCGGCGAACAGCACCAGCATCGCCTCGATGAGGGCGAGCAGGCCGCGCAGCATCAGCAGCACGGCGTCGGTCAGGCGGTCGCGCTGGGGGAAGACGTCGGTGACCATCTCCACCACGGCGCGGCGCAGGCGCGCGGTCGCCGTGCCGGTGACCAGCAGCATGACCGGGGAACCGACCAGGAAGTACGCCACGCCCTTCCACCAGGTGAACAGCGCCGGAGCGCCGGTGAAGGCGTAAAGGCCCGCGGCGATCCACAGGACCGCCGGCCACAGGTCCACCGGCCCCAGACTGCCGGTGGGCGCCCCCCAGTGGCGGTCATCTTGCGGGCCGCCCATCGCCCTCAGCCGCCGGGCAGGTGGCGGTAGGCCAGCACGCTGGCCGGCCGGCCGGACTCGTCGGCGAGCGGCAGCAGCACCTCGACGAAGCGGGAGCCCGGCAGGATCGGGTCGCCCTTGACCAGCAGGCTGACCGGCTCGCCGCCGTCCAGGCAGGCCTTGAGGTCGACCAGCCAGCGCTCCGCCGCCGCCTCGGGGTGCAGCGCCGATACCGTCTTCATCACCGGCCGCGTGCCCAGCCGGCGCTGGATCGCCCGGCCGCAGGCGCGGTACAGGAAGTCCCTGCCGCCGTCCACCGGCACCAGCAGCGCCAGCCGCGGCACCGCCTCGCGGATCTGCGCGGTGTCCAGGTCCCAGGAGGCCGGCAGCGCCTTGAGCTGCGCCTTCAGCCGCTGCCAGTGCGCGACCAGCACGCGGGCCGCCGGCGGCACCTTGTCGATGTCCAGCGGCTCGGTCCGGCGGCCGTCCGGCTCGGGTTCGGTCTGCGGCTTGGGGGACGGTGGTGCGGCGACCGCGGCGGGCACGCTGGCGCCGCTGGCGATCAGCGCCGAGATGGCGGCCGAGGGCCCCGGCGTGCGCTCCGACCGGCCGCCGTGCGAGCGCAGCAGGGGCAGCGACTGCCACGCCGTGCAGGTGTGGTAGGCCTTGGTGACCTTGCGGTAGTCCTGGCTGATCGCGGTCAGGCAGGCGCCCTCGACGCTGTAGCGGGTGACGTGCACCAGGGTGTTGTCGGGCGCCATCGCGCGCTCGCCGCCCCAGGAGACGCAGGCGGCGCAGGCGCGGCTGTCTTTGGCGAAGGCGTGCACGGACATGAAGGCGCTCCGAAAGGGGTACGGCAACCCCGGTCCACCGATTGATGACGCCGTTCGCGCGGCGGTTCAAGCGGCGTTTCGCCGCCCGCTTGCATTGTCCCAGCGGCATGGCCGGATCGCCCAACCGGGCTCTTCCCCCCGGCGGGGTTAGTCCGTATAAGGGGGCCTTGCCACGTCATATTCCCGCCCCCTCTCCCCGCGCACCCGGCGGGAGGGGGCTTTTGCTGACTGAACGCCAGAAGCGAGCCGCCATGCCCAAGCGTACCGATATCAAGTCCATCTGCATCGTCGGCGCGGGGCCGATCGTCATCGGCCAGGCTTGCGAGTTCGACTATTCCGGCGTCCAGGCCTGCAAGGCGCTGAAGCAGGAGGGGTACCGGGTCATCCTGGTGAACTCCAACCCGGCGACCATCATGACCGACCCGGGCCTCGCCGACGCCACCTACATCGAGCCGATCACCCCCGCCGTCGTCGCCAAGATCCTGGAGAAGGAGCGCCCCGACGCGCTGCTGCCCACCATGGGCGGCCAGACGGCGCTGAACACCGCCATGGCGCTGTCCGACGACGGCACGCTGGAGCGCCTGGGCGTGGAGATGATCGGCGCCAAGCGCGACGTCATCGCCAAGGCCGAGGACCGCATCCTGTTCCGCGACGCCATGGACAAGCTGGGGCTGGAGAGCCCGCGCTCGCGCATGGTGAAGTCCTTCCGCGAGGCGCTGGAGGCGCTGGAACTCGTCGGCCTGCCGGCCATCATCCGCCCCAGCTTCACGCTGGCCGGCACCGGCGGCGGCATCGCCTACAACCGCGAGGAGTTCGAGGACATCGTGCGCGGCGGCCTGCGCGCCAGCCCGGTCGGCGAGGTGCTGATCGAGGAGTCGGTGCTGGGCTGGAAGGAGTACGAGATGGAGGTCGTCCGCGACAAGGCGGACAACTGCATCATCATCTGCTCCATCGAGAACATCGACCCGATGGGCGTGCACACCGGCGATTCGATCACCGTCGCCCCGGCGCTGACGCTGACCGACAAGGAATACCAGATCATGCGCAACGCCTCGATCGCGGTGCTGCGCGAGATCGGGGTGGAGACCGGCGGCTCCAACGTGCAGTTCGCGGTCAGCCCGACCACCGGCCGCCTGGTGGTCATCGAGATGAACCCGCGCGTGTCGCGCTCCTCGGCGCTGGCGTCGAAGGCCACCGGCTTCCCGATCGCCAAGATCGCCGCCAAGCTGGCGGTCGGCTACACGCTGGACGAACTGACCAACGACATCACCGGCTGCACCCCCGCGAGCTTCGAGCCGACGATCGACTACGTCGTCACCAAGATGCCGCGCTTCACCTTCGAGAAGTTCCCGGGCGCCGAGCCGCTGCTGACCACCTCCATGAAGTCGGTCGGCGAGGCGATGTCCATCGGCCGCACCTTCGCCGAGTCCGTGCAGAAGGCGCTGCGCTCCATGGAGACCGGCCTGACCGGCTTCAACGAGGTGCATATCGGCACCGCCGGAGTCGAGCCGGACGCCGCCACCATCCGCGGCGCGCTGGCCAAGCCGACGCACGACCGCCTGCTGGTGATCGCCCAGGCGTTCCGCCACGGCTTCTCGATCGCCGACATCCAGCACGCCTCCAAATACGACCCGTGGTTCCTGGAGCAGATCAAGGCCATCGTCGACACCGAGGCCGGCGTGAAGGCCGACGGCCTGCCCACCGGCCAGGACGGCTGGCTGAAGCTGAAGCAGATGGGCTTCTCCGACGCCCGCCTCGCCGAGCTGTCGGGCAAGACCGAGGCCGACGTCGCGGCAAGCCGCCGCGCCGCCGGGATCACGCCGGTGTTCAAGCGCATCGACACCTGCGCCGCCGAGTTCCCGTCGCGCACGCCCTACATGTACTCGACCTACGAGGCCGACGGCACCGGCGTGGCCGAATGCGAATCCGAGCCGACCGACCGCAAGAAGGTGGTCATCCTCGGCGGCGGCCCGAACCGCATCGGCCAGGGCATCGAGTTCGACTACTGCTGCGTCCACGCCGTCTACGCGCTGCGCGAGGCCGGCTATGAGACCATCATGGTCAACTGCAACCCGGAGACGGTCTCCACCGACTACGACACCTCCGACCGCCTGTATTTCGAGCCGCTGACCGCCGAGGACGTGATCGAGCTGGTCCGCGTCGAACAGCGCAACGGCACGGTGCTCGGCTGCATCGTGCAGTTCGGCGGCCAGACGCCGCTGAAGCTGGCCGAGGCGCTGGAGAAGGCCGGCATCCCGATCCTCGGCACCTCGCCGGACGCCATCGACCTCGCCGAGGACCGCGAGCGCTTCCAGAAGCTGCTGCACGAGCTGGGCCTGAAGCAGCCGGCCAACGGCCTCGCCCGTTCGCTGAAGGAGGCCGAGACGGTCGCCGAGCGCATCGGCTTCCCGGTCGTCATCCGCCCATCCTACGTGCTGGGCGGCCGGGCGATGGAGATCGTCCACGACATGGCCGGCCTGCAGCGCTACATGGGCACCGCCGTGAAGGTCTCCGGCAAGAACCCGGTGCTGATCGACAGCTACCTGCAGGACGCCATCGAGGTGGATGTCGACGTCGTCTGCGACGGCGAACAGGTCTACGTCGCCGGCGTGATGGAGCACATCGAGGAGGCCGGCATCCACTCCGGCGACTCCGCCTGCGCGCTGCCGCCCTACTCGCTGCCCAAGGACGTCATCGCCGAGATCGAGCGGCAGTCGGATTCGCTGGCCCGCGCCCTCAAGGTCGTCGGCCTGATGAACGTGCAGTTCGCGGTGAAGGACGGCACGGTCTACATCCTGGAGGTCAACCCGCGCGCCAGCCGCACGGTGCCCTTCGTCGCCAAGGCCACCGGCACCGCCATCGCCAAGATCGCCGCCCGCATCATGGCCGGCGAGCGCCTGAAGGACTTCAAGCTGAACGGCCCGAACCCGCCGCACACCGCGGTGAAGGAGGCGGTCTTCCCGTTCGCCCGCTTCCCCGGCGTGGACGTGGTGCTGGGCCCGGAGATGAAGTCCACCGGCGAGGTCATGGGCCTCGACCACAACTTCGCGCTGGCCTTCGCCAAGGCGCAGCTCGGCGCCGGCGTCTCGCTGCCGACGCAGGGCACCGCCTTCATCTCGGTCAAGGACCGCGACAAGGCGTCGCTGGCCCCCATCGCCAAGAAGCTCCAGGACATGGGCTTCCGCCTGGTCGCCACCGTGGGTACCGCCGCCTTCCTGAAGGATTCCGGCGTCACCGCCGAGATCGTGAACAAGGTGGTGGAGGGCAAGCCGCACATCGTCGATCACATGATCAACGGCGAGGTAGCGCTGGTTCTGAACACCACGGAGGGC
Organism: Azospirillum sp. TSO22-1; assembly: GCF_003116015.1. Lineage (GTDB taxonomy): Bacteria > Pseudomonadota > Alphaproteobacteria > Azospirillales > Azospirillaceae > Azospirillum. Next base: position 75,040 of record NZ_LGQZ01000027.1, on the reverse strand, counting down.
GCGCAGGCGCTGTCCGACAGCTTCAGCCTGCGGCGCACCGCGCTGACCTACAACATCCCCTACTACACCACGGTGGCGGGGGCGCGGGCGGCGGTCGAGGCCATCGCGGCGCTTCGGAACGGCAGTCTTGAAGTTGCCCCGCTGCAGTCGTACCTTAGCGGATCGTACTAGGGATGGTTGACGGCGCGGCGGCCTCCGTCGCGCCGAAATCTTTCCCTGGAGGTCGTGTTCGCAGGGTTGATGGACCGCAAGACATGGAAAAAGTGCCGATGACCGCGGCGGGTTACGACCGCCTGCAGGAAGAGTTGAAGCACCTGAAGGTCGTGGAGCGACCCGCCGTCATCAAGGCGATCGCCGAGGCGCGCGAGCACGGGGACCTGTCGGAGAACGCCGAGTACCACGCCGCGCGCGAGCGCCAGAGCTTCATCGAAGGCCGTGTCGGCGAGTTGGAGGACAAGATCAGCCGCGCCGAGGTCATCGACCCGGCCAAGCTGTCCGGCGACACCGTCAAGTTCGGCGCCACCGTGACCCTGGCCGACGAGGATACGGACCAGGAGATCACCTACCAGATCGTCGGCTCGGAAGAGAGCGACATCAAGAACGGCTTCCTGTCGATCACCTCGCCGCTGGCCCGCGCGCTGATCGGCAAGTCGGTCGGCGACAACGTCGAGGTGCCGACCCCCGGCGGCTCGAAGATGTACGAGATCGTCACCCTCGCCTTCAAGTAAGCCCGTCCGGGCTGCTTCCCGATGCGCAACGCCACCCTCGCCCTGGCCACCGCCTGCGCGCTGCTGTCCGGCTGCCTGCTGCCGGACCGTTTCGACGCGACGCTGGAGGTCGGGGCGGAGCGGGCGACGCTCGACTACCGCGGCGAGCTGGTGGCGATGTCCGCCCACGCCGACGCCGCCAAGCTGACGCCCGCCGAGGACGAGAAGGCGGTGCGCGAGGCGCTGGAGGCCGTCGCCGCGGACGTCCGCAGGGACGGCGGCACGGTGGATTACGCGCCGCTCGGTAAGGGCCGCGCCAAGGCCGCGGTGGCCTGGACGCAGACGCTGCCGCCGGTGGGCGGGAAGACCACGTTCGCCGACCTCGTCGCGATCCGCCGGCAGACCGATGGTTCGCTGGAGATCGTCACCCCGGCGCTGAAGGACCGCGACCGCGCGCAGCTTGCGAAGATGGGCCTGGGCGACGCGGCCGGACGGCTGTGCGTGAAGACCGCGGGAACGGTGGTGGAGAGCAACGCGCAGACCAAGCCGAACGCAGCCGGGGGCTGCTGGGGCTGGAGCATCGCCGTGCTGAAGGACGCGCCGGTGCGGATGGTGGTGCGGTTCTGAATTCCTGACACCGTTCCATTTTATCGTCATGCCCGGGCTTGTCCCGGGCATCCACGCACTCGAACGTCAACAAAGGTTCAGGTCGTGGATGGCCGGGACAAGCCCGGCCATGACGTTAACGTTATTGGAAGTGGAGCGCCAAGCCCCTCACTTCACCTTCGCCCGCTCCGCCTTGCTGTAGTTGCTGAAGTGCCCCGCGCCCGCCGCCGCGGTCCGGGCGTTGCTCAGGACGCCGGCCGACTTGCCCGGCGGCGCCGGCCGCGACACCAGCTTCTCCAGCGCCCCGCCACCACAGGACGGGCACGCCGGCACGTCCGACGCCCGCACCAGCAGTTCGAACTCGTTCCCGCAGCCGGTGCAGCGGTAGGAAAACAGCGGCATCCTCAGCCCTCCTTCAGAAGCTTCGCCAGGAACGCGGTGACCCGCGCCACCGCGTCGTCGCGCGCCGCCTCGTTGGTGCCGACGTGCGCCTGCCCGCCGGGCGCGTTGGCGAGGTCCTTGCGGGTGCGCACCGGGCTGGCCGGCAGGTCGAAGCCGTGATGGGCGCCGGGATACACCACCAGCTCCAGCCGGTCCTTCACCGAGTCGCGCCCGGCCAGCTCCTGGCAGGGTTCGGCCGGCGTCCAGTCGTCGTCCTCGCCGATCAGGATCAGCAGCGGCCCGCCCGGTTCCCACTCGGGATCGCGCAGCGCCACCCGGCAGCCGGGGTAGAAGGCCACCCCGCCGCGGAATCCGACGCCGTCGGTCTCCGCCTCGTAGGCGGTCAGCACCGTGCCGCCGCCGTGCGACCAGCCGACCACGGCGATCCGCTCGCCCTGCACGTCGGGGCGGTGTTGCAGGAACTCCAGCGCCGCCCAGGCGTCGCGCTTGCGCTCCACCGTGGCGCGGACGCGCCGCTCGGTCTGCGTGCACTGCTCGCCGATGCCGCGCGGGCCGAAGCTGTCCACCATCAGCACCAGGTAGCCCTGGTCGCGCAGCGTGCGCGCCCACCAGAGATGGCGCGCCGCCAGCACCCCGGCCTTGGTGAACAGGCCGCTGCAGCCGTGCAGCATGACCACCGCCGGGAACGGCCCGGTGCCGGCCGGGCGCATGATGCGCCCCTGCAGCGCCGTCGCCCCCTCGGCGCGGATGTCGGCGTCCTTGGAGGGGAAGGTGACCAGCTCGACGGCGTTGGTGCGGGAGATCGTCGCGGCTCCCGCGGGGCTGGCGAGCAGCGCCGCCGCGATGGCGGCGCCGGCGATGGTGCGCAAGGCGAAGGCGAACGGCATGGACGGCAATCTCCGCAAACGTGCGGAGGAATCATAGCACCGGATCGGCCCCCGGAAAGCACGGACGACGCGCGGACGTTGCGGCGCAGCATTGCACGACGCAAAACGGCGCCATCCCGGCCGGGACGGCGCCGCGTACGCGTGATCCGGGAGGGCCGGGCTTCAGCGCCGCGCGCTGCGCGCGGTCGACTCGGCCTCGTCCACGTCCGTAAGTTCGTCGTCCTCGCTGCCTTCCGGGATGTCCGGCGAGTCCACGTCGATCGGCACGCCCGGCAGGTACTTCGACCCGCGGATCGACAGCGCCGACTTCACGTGCGCCACGTTGGGCGCGCTGGTCAGCTTGGTGGTCAGGAAGCGCTGGTAGTCGTCCCAGTCCTCCGCCACGATCTTGAGGAGGAAGTCGTACTCGCCGGCGAGCATGTTGCACTCGCGCACCAGCGGCCAACTGTTGACCAGCTCCTCGAATTTCTTTAGGTCAGCTTCCGCTTGGCTGGAAAGGCCGACCTGGGCGAACACGGTGACGCCGAACCCCAACGCGTCGGGGTTGATGTCGGCGTGGTAGCCGCGGATGAACCCCGCCTCTTCCAGCGCGCGCACGCGCCGAAGGCAGGGAGGGGCGGAGATGCCGGCGCGCCGCGCAAGCTCCACGTTCGTCATCCGGCCGTCATTCTGCAGATCGCGCAGAATGCGCCGGTCAATTCGGTCGAGTTTGACCCGCCGCATGGTGTACTCAGCTAGCTCCGGGGGATGGTCTGAGCAAGGATATTACACGGCACGGTCCGCCCCGCCAAGACGGATCCCATAGCGGCGTGAAGCAAAATTTCGCCGTACACCGCGCTCCGCGGCCCGGCGCGACGACCGGCCGCACCCCTTGTTTCCGAATCTGGACCGGGCACCGCCTATGAACGCTCTCACCTGCTGGGTCATCACCGACGGCAAGCCGGGCATGGAGAACCAGTGCCGCGGCCTCGCCGAAGCCCTGGGCGTCGAGCCCGTGATCAAGCGCGTGCACCTGCGCAGCCCGTGGCGCCAGCTCAGCCCCTTCCTGCGCATCGGCAACCGCTTCGCCGACAGCCCGCAGGGCGACCCGGTTCGCCCACCCTGGCCCGACCTGGTGATCGCCAGCGGGCGGCAGAGCATCGCGCCGTCGCTGCGCATCCGGAAGGCGTCGCGCGGGCGCACCTTCACCGTGCAGATCCAGGACCCGCAGATCAACCCGCGCCACTTCGACCTCGTGGTGGTGCCGCAGCACGACCGGCTGCGCGGTCCGAACGTGCTGGTGACGCGCGGCGCGCTGCACCGCGTCAGCCGCGCCATGCTGGCCGACGCCGCCCGGACGCTCGCCCCCCGGCTGGAACACCTGCCGCACCCGCGCATCGCGGTGCTGGTCGGCGGCACCAACGCGGTCTACCAGCTCACCCCCACCATCATGGGCGACGTGGCGGAAAAGCTGGCCGGCTTCGCCCGCGACCGCGGCGTCGGGCTGATGGTCACGCCGTCGCGCCGCACCGGCGCCGACAACGAGGCGATCCTGCGCGCCCGCCTGACCGGCCCGCATGCCGAGGTGTGGGACGGCGAGGGCGAAAACCCCTACTTCGCCTACCTGGCGCTGGCCGACGTGATCGTCTGCACCTGCGACAGCGTGTCCATGGTTTCGGAGGCCTGCTCCACCGGCAAACCGGTGTATGTAATCGAGCTCGACGGCGGATCGCCGAAGTTCCGGGCGTTCCTCGACGGGCTGTACCGCGACGGCATCGCGCGCCCCTTCACCGGGGAGCTGGAGAGCTGGAGCTACCCGCCGCTGGATGAAACGCGCGAGATCGCCGAGACCGTACGCCACCGCCTGCTGGCCCGCCGGGGCCACAGCTGAACCGAGACACCAGGGAACCAGCCATGACCGCACCGGCCGCCGCCATCGAGAAGAGCTTCCTCAGCAGCCTCCAGGCCGCCCGCCTGGACGCCCAGCCCTACCGCCACTGGCTGCTGGAGGACGCGCTGCCCGCGGAAGCCGGCGAGGCCATCGCGGTCCTGCCCTGGGAGGCGCCGAACCGCGCCGAGACGTACGGCAAGCGCGAGACCAACAACGCGTCCCGCAGCTACTTCAGCGCCGAGCACCGCGCCCAGTACCCGGTGTGCGAGCAGGTGGCCCAGGCCTTCCAGAGCAACGCGGTGACCGGTGCGCTGGAGCAGACCTGCGGCATCGACCTGTCCGGCACCAACCTGCGCATCGAGTACTGCCAGGACAAGGACGGCTTCTGGCTCGAGTCGCACACCGACATCGGCGTCAAGAAGTTCACCATGCTGATCTACCTCTCCTCCGAGCCGGGGTCCGAGGAGTGGGGCACCGACATCATGGACGAGGCCGGCGCCGTGCTGGGCCGCGCCCCCTACGCCTTCAACAAGGGGCTGATCTTCATCCCCGGCACCGACACCTGGCACGGCTTCGCCAAGCGCCCGATCAACGGCGTCCGCAAGTCGATCATCGTCAACTACGTCGGTCCGGAGTGGCGCGCGCGCCACGAATTGTGCTTCCCTGACGCTCCGATCGTTTGAGTACCCACTTCGGAGCCCGCCCCCCTTGTCCATGCTCGACCTGGAGACGTTCCGCGCCACGCCCCTGAACCGGGAGCCGTACGAGTACCTGTGCGTGCCGGGCTTCATCCGGGCCGAGCATCTGGAGGCGATCAACCGCGACTACCCCAAGGTGGACAAGCCGGGTTCCATCCCGCTCGACGTCTACCCCTACGGCCCGGCCTTCGCAGCCTTCATCGAGGAGCTGCGCGGGCCGGAGATGCGCCGGGCGTTCGAGGACAAGTTCACCCTCAACCTGGCGCCCTACCCCACCATGTTCACGGTGCGCGGCCAGTGCCGCGCCACCGACGGCAAGATCCACACGGATTCGGTCAGCAAGATCATCACCGTGCTGATCTACATGAACCCGCCCTGGGAATCCTCGGGCGGGCGGCTGCGCGTGCTGCGCTCGCCGGAGCTGGAGGACTACGCCGCCGAGGTGCCGCCGGACGCCGGCACGCTGCTGTGCTTCCGCCGCTCCGAACGCTCCTGGCACGGCCACCATTCCTTCGAGGGGCCGCGCCGGGCGCTCCAGATGAACTGGGTGAAGGGCGGCGGCTACGTCTGGCACGAGCAGTGGCGGCACCGGATCGGGGTGTGGGCGAAGAAGCTGGTGGGGGCGTAACCCCCACCCTAACCCTCCCCCGCTGGGCGGGGGAGGGAACTCCGCCGCTTCGTGAAGGATGCAAGAATGCCCCCTCCCCCGCCCAGCGGGGGAGGGTCGGGGTGGGGGTTATGGTGAAGCGAGTCCCACCCCCTCGCTCGGAATCCCCTGTCGCGACCTCGACCGAGGGGTTATAACCGTCGGCCCGGTTCCTGCTACGCGCGCGCCATGACCCTTCGCATCGCCACCTTCTCCAACGCCACCGGCGGCAGCAGCTTCTTCAAGGCGCTGGGGCACCCGCTCGCCGCGTCCAAGGCGGTGACGCTGGTCGGCAAGCTCGCCGAGGCCGGCCCGGTCGCGATCTACGATCCGCTCGGCCTCGTCGAGGGCTTCGCCGAGTTCCACGACCTCTCCCGCGTCGCCGTCCAGGGCGTCTACGTGCAGGACGTCGAGGCGGTCGGCCGCACCATCCTCGGCCACGCCGCCAAGCCGGTCACCGACCTGGCCGCGGGCGGCGCCGCGCTGGTCTTCGTCGTCGCCTTCGATTCGCAGAAGCTGGAGAACCACATCGCCCACCTCGTCCCGCGCGGGGTGCCGATGGTGTCGCTCGACGCCATGCGCATCCCCGAGGACATGCTGACCGATCGCGTCAACTACCTCGCCAAGTTCAACTGGGCGACCAACTTCGGCTGGTTGCGGGATGAGCCGGGGCGGCACACCCGCATCGTCTCGGCCAACTACTGGACCGGATACGGCGCCAAGGCCCCCCGCCTGTGGGCGCGGTTGATGGGCGCCGACGGCGCCGCGCTGGCCGAGTGGACCGACGCCATGCCGCCGGCCAACGGCACCGTCACCATCGACAGCCGGCAGGTGCGCGCCCGCTTCGGCCTGGGCGACTTCTGCGGCTCGCTGTTCCTGCACGTGATCGGCGCCGCCGGGCACGACGTGGTGAAGTACGCGCTCGACACCTTCGGCGAGTCGGACGCGGAGCTGTCCTGCACGCACGACGCCAACGCCTGGCCGTCCGACCTCTACGCCGGCCTGCCGGCGCCGAAGGACGGCGAAAGGATCCTGCTGTGGATCCAGAACAGCCACCCGCTGCCGATCCCACCGGGCGCCGTGGGCTTGAGCCTGATGGGCCACAACGAGATCCGCACGCTGGAGCGCCCCGTCGCCCCCTTCGCCACCACCGCGCTGGACGTGGCCGAGCTGTTCCCCGAGGCGCGCTGGCCCGCCCAGTTCGAGGTGCACGCCGGCAAGCACTTCGTCCGCCCGCGCTACGAGGTGATCGCCCGGGACGGCCGCCGCCGCGTCGCCCACGCCAACGTCGAGCGCGCCGACCTCAAGCCCGACCCCAGGCTGGCCACCCTCGGCCCGCTGCTCGGCAAGGGCCACATCCTGCCGGCCCCGGTGCTGCCGCCGGAGCGCTGGCGCACCATCCTGCTGCCCACGCCGATGAGCACCGCGCAGGCCGAGCTTCCGGTGAAGGCCGTCGTCCACGACGCCGCCGGCCGCCCGGTGGCCGAGCACCGCTTCGGCGCCCTGAAGCGCTCCGACAGCGTGGCGCTCGACGTGACGGACCTGCTGAACGGCGCCGACCTGCCCGGCGGCTGGGGCCACGTCGAGCTGCTGTACGACTTCGACGCCGGCACCTGCGCCGACGGCTGGCTGCACGCGCTGGTCCGCTACGAGAACCGCGCCAGCGGCCACGTCGCCGAGACCAGCTTCGGCAGCCACATCTTCAACACCGCGCTGACCTACCGCGACGAGCCGCAGAGCTACCATGGCCGTCCGCCGGGGCTGTCGACCCGCCTGTTCCTGCGCCTCGGGCCCGAGCCGCTGGACACCTTCTGCCACCTGATCTACCCGGCTTCGACGCCGTGGCACGAGTCCTCCGACACCGCGCTGATCCTGACCCGCAGGAACGGCACCGAGGTGGCGCGCCGGAAGATTGCCATCCCCTGCTCCGGCTCGCGGCTGTTCAGCCATCACGAGACCTTTACCGAGGCCGAGCGTGCGGCGGCGGGCGAGAATGCCTACATCCTGATCCGCGACACGACGTGCCGGCTGTTCGGCTATCACGGCTGCCTGGACGGCGACCGCGCCTTCAGCCTCGACCACATGTTCGGATTCTAGAATTCAACGGACGCTGAGACCCATGCCCGCTTCGCACCACACCAAGGTCCTGATCATCGGCGCCGGCCCGGCCGGCTACACCGCGGCGATCTACGCCGCGCGCGCGAACCTGGCGCCCGTGCTGGTGCAGGGCATGCAGCCCGGCGGCCAGCTGACCATCACCACCGACGTCGAGAACTACCCGGGCTTCGCCGAGCCGATCCAGGGTCCCTGGCTGATGGAGCAGATGGCCAAACAGGCCGAGCACGTCGGGACGAAGATGATGTTCGACATCATCGTCGACGTGGATTTCTCCAAGCGCCCCTTCGTCTGCACGGGCGATTCCGGCGACACCTACACCGCCGACGCGGTGGTCATCGCCACCGGCGCGCAGGCGCGCTGGCTGGGCATCCCCAGCGAGGAGGCGTTCCGCGGCTACGGCGTGTCGGCCTGCGCCACCTGCGACGGCTTCTTCTTCCGCGGCAAGGAGGTGGCGGTGATCGGCGGCGGCAACTCCGCGGTCGAGGAGGCGCTGTACCTCACCAACCACGCCTCCAAGGTGACGGTGGTGCACCGCCGCGACAGCTTCCGCTCCGAGAAGATCCTGCAGGACCGCCTGTTCGCCAACCCGAAGATCCAGGTGGTGTGGGACAGCGTGGTCGAGGAGATCGAGGGCACCGGCGACGGCAGCCTCGGCAACCCGCGCGCGGTGACGGGGCTGAAGGTCAGGAACGTCAAGACGGATGCCCAGTCGACCATCCCGGTGGAGGGCGTGTTCGTCGCCATCGGCCACTCGCCGGCGACCGAGGTGTTCAAGGGCAAGGTGGCGATGGACGAGGCCGGCTACATCGTCACCGCGCCGGACTCGACCGCCACCGACATCCCCGGCGTGTTCGCGGCGGGCGACGTGAAGGACAAGGTCTTCCGCCAGGCGGTGACGGCGGCCGGCATGGGCTGCATGGCCGCGCTGGAGGTCGAGCGCTGGCTCGCCGCCAACGAACCCGCGGCCGGCGCGCACCATGTGCCGAGCCCGGCCGGGACGTGGTGATCTTCCCCTCTCCCGTCCCGGGAGAGGGAGGGGCCCGCCCGTAGGGCGGGAGGGTGAGGGTAAAATCAAGGATCCTTGGCCTTACCCTCACCCGGCCGCTGCGCGGCCACCCTCTCCCGGGACGGGAGAGGGACTATCCTCACTGCTCCAGCAGGCTGCGCAGCATCCACGCGGTCTTCTCGTGGATCTGCAGGCGCTGGGTCAACAGGTCGGCGGTCGGCTGGTCGTTGGCCTGCTCGGCGGTCGGGAACGCGGCGCGCGCCGTCCGGGCGACCGCCTCGTGGCCTTCCACCAGCTGGCGGATCATGTCGGTGGCGCGCGGCACCGTCGTCTCTTCCGCGATCGACGCCAGCTTGGCGAACTGCGTGAAGCTGCCCGGCGCCGGGTAGCCCAGGGCGCGGATGCGCTCGGCCAGCTCGTCCAGCGCGGTCCACAGCTCGGTGTACTGCTCCATGAACATGACGTGGAGCGTGTTGAACATCGGCCCCGTGACGTTCCAGTGGAAGCTGTGCGTCTTCAGGTACAGCGCAAAGGTGTCGGCGAGCACGCGGCTCAGCCCCTCGGCGATGGCCTTGCGGTCGGCTTCGGCGATGCCGATGTCGATCTGCATGGGTGTCCTCCTTGGTTTGGTCCGTCTGCCTACCTTGGTTGCGGCGCAGCGGTTTCAACCCCACCCGGCCGCGCCAGGATGCCGCACCCCTGGGTTTCCGGGTCAGCCCTGCCGCAACCGGCCGATGAACCGACGCACCTCGCTGCTCAGCGTCACCGCCTGACCGTCCAGCAGTTCCGCCGCGCGCAGCACCTCGCCGGCCGCCGCACCGGTCTCGCCGGCGCTGGCCGAGACGTCGCCGATGGTGCTGGAGACGTCCGCCGTGCCCGCCGCCGCCTCGTGCACGTTGCGGCTGATCTCCCGGGTGGCGGTCGCCTGCTGCTCCATGGAGCGGGCGATGGTGCCGATGATCCGGTCGATGGCGACCACCGTCTCCCCCACCCCCCTGATGGCGCCGACGGCGGCGCCGGTCACCGCCTGCATGCCGCCGACCTGGTTCTGGATGTCCTCGGTCGCCTTGGCGGTCTGGGTGGCGAGGTTCTTCACCTCGCTGGCCACCACGGCGAAGCCCTTGCCCGCCTCCCCCGCCCGCGCCGCCTCGATGGTGGCGTTCAGCGCCAGCAGGTTGGTCTGGCTGGCGATGGAGTTGATGAGCCCGACGATCTCGCCGATCTTGCCGGCGGCGGACGAGAGGCCGACGACGTGGCCGTTGGTCTCCTCGACCGCGAGCACGGCGGCGCGCACCATTTCGAACGAACGGTGCACCTGCCCACCGATCTCGGCGATGGAGGCCGACATCTCCTCGGTCGCGGCGGCCGCGGTCTGCACGCTCATGCCCGCCTGCTGGCTGGCCGAGGCGACCGAGGCGGCCTGCCGGTTGGCGGCCTCGGCACGCTCCAGCATCCCCTTGGCGTTGGCGCGGACCTGGCTGGCGCCGGCCCCCACCTGCTGCACCACCTCGCTGACGCGCGCCTCGAACAGGTCGGCCAGCTCGTGGATGGCGCGGTGCTTTTCGGCCTCGGCTTCCCGCTTCTGGTGCTCCTGCTCGACCTTCAGACGGTCGACCTCGCGGGCGTTGTCCTGGAAGACCTGCAGCGCGCGCGCCATGGCGCCGATCTCGTTCTTCATCCAGGCGCCGTCCACCGCGACGTCCAGCCGGCCGGCGGCCAGCGCGGTGGTGGTGTCGGACAGGTGCGTCAGCGGCGCCGTGATGCTGCGCGCCAGCAGCAGCCCGCCCACCGCCATCGCCGCCAGCAGGGCCGCCATGACCAGCGCGAACTCGGTGCGCGCCGCCGCGGCGGCGTCGCGGGTGTCCTGCGCGGCCTTGGCGGTGGAGCGGCCGATGGCCTCCTGCGCCGCCAGCGCCTTGTCGGTCAGGCCCTTGAACTGGTCGTCCACGTTGGCCATGAACGGGATGGCGATCAGGCGGTCGATGGTCGCCATCTCGTTCATCTGGTCCACCGCCTTGGCGTAGGCGGCCAGCCGCGTGCCGATGTCGGCCAGCAGCGCCCGCTCGCCCTCGGTCAGCGGCAGGGCGGCCAGCGCGGCCAGCGCCGTGCGCTCCTTGGCGAGGTTGGCGTCGACAGCGTCGCGCATGACCTTGAGCTTGGCGTCCTCCAGCCCCGAGCCGGCGAGCGCCAGATGCCGCGACACGTCGGAATGGATCTGGTAGGCGGTGGCGACCAGCCGGTCGATCTGGGCGCGGCGCTCGCCGGCCGACAGGTGGATGGCGTCGATGGCCGCCGTGGCCTGCTCCGCCTGCCGGTCGGCCAGCAGCAACGCGCCGACCGTCAGCAGGATGCCCAGCAGCGGCGCGGCGAACACCCGCACCGCCACCGAGGTGCCGCTCACCCGGGCGAAAATCCCACGGTTCATGTGGCTTCCCGATCTCTGGCCCAATCTCTGGCTGGGGGGCGGGCGCCGGTCGCCCGGCGCCCGCCGGGATTACTTGTAGATGCCGACGTAGGCGACGAGGTCCTTGCCCGCGACCTTCTTCACGTAGGTGACCTTCGGCTCGATCTTCTCCGACGCCGGGTTCTTCCAGCGGTACTCGACCCAGCCCTCGCCCTTGTCCTTGGCGACCTTGAGGATCTCCTGGATGATGAAGACGCCGTCGGCGTCCTTCACCTGGCTCATGTTCTGGCCGACGCCGGCCGGCTTCGGCGGATAGACGCGCCAGACGCCGTCCAGGTCGATGACGTTGACGTAGATCTCGCCGCGCTTGAACTCGCCGTCGGCGTTGAAGGCCTTCGCGGCGTCGTCCAGGCCTTGGGCGGCCAGCAGGTCGGCCGCCTTCAGCGTGATCGCCTTGGCGTCGTCCATGGTCGGCTTGCCGTCCTGGGCGGCGGCGGCCCCGGACAGGCCGAGCACCAGCAGGCCGGCGGCGACGAGACGGAACAGTGCGCGCATTCGTTTTCCCCCTAATGATTATTGATGCGTCCGATCGGTTGCCGGCGCGCATCCGCAAGATTTTCGCAACGCTCCGTTCCCCTGTCCGGATGGCGCGCAGATCAGAGTCTACTATCGTAAGGTTTCACGAATTTGTCCGTCGGATTTTTCCTTTGTCATACTTAGGTTGCTGCGATGCAACAATCATGGCCATACCTATGAGCGGGGGCGGGAGCGGCGCTCTATCCCTGCGCATGAGCGGCCTGTCGGCGCCCTCCCCGGGGGTTTCCGGACGGCCCTGCAGCTTCGCGGCCTATTGCCGCACAACGTCGCCGGGTCCACTATTCTCGGAACAGGCAACGGAACGGGGGGATTCGGCATGCGCATCGCGGTCTTGGGCGCCGGCGCGGTCGGCGGCTATTTCGGCGCCAGACTTCTGGCCGCCGGGGCGGACGTGGCGTTCCTGGCGCGCGGCCGGCATCTGGCGGCCATCCGGCAGGACGGCCTGCGCATCGAGAGCGCGGCCGGCAACCTGCACCTCAAGAACGTCACGGCCAGCGACGACGCGGCGGCCATCGGCCCGGTCGACATCGTGCTGTTCGCCGTCAAGCTGTGGGACACCGAGGCGGCGGCGGCGACGCTCGCCCCGCTGATCGGCCCGGAGACGGCGGTCATCACCCTGCAGAACGGCGTCACCAGCGCCGAGACGCTGGCCGCCGCGGTCGGTGCCGCGCACGTGGCCGGCGGCGTCGCGCACATCGCCGCGCAGGTCTTCGCCCCCGGCGTCATCCGCCACACCGGCACCATGGCGCGCATGAGCTTCGGCGAGCTGAACGGCAAGCGCTCGGAGCGGATGACGCGCTTCCACGCGCTGGCCGCCGACGCCGGCTTCGACGCCATCTACAGCCCGGACATCCTGTCGATGATCTGGGAGAAGTTCACCTTCCTGGCCCCCTTCAGCGGCGTCACCGCGCTGACCCGGCAGCCGGTCGGCGTGATCCGCGCGGTGCCGGAGACGCGCGCGCTGTTCCTCGACGCGGTGGCCGAGGTGGCGGAGCTGGCGCGGCGCAAGGCGGTCAACCTCGGCCCCGACATCCTGGACCGCATCGGCACGCTGATCGACAGCCTGGTGCCGGAGATGAAGTCCTCCATGCTCAACGACCTGGAGCGCGGCGGCCGGCTGGAGCTGCCCTGGCTGTCCGGCGCCGTGGTGCGGCTGGGCCGCGAGCTGGAGGTGCCCACGCCGGTGCACCGGGTGATCGCGGCGGCGCTGGCGCCCTACGCGGACGGTCAGCCGGCCAAATAGTCCGCGGCACAGGGGTGGCGTGACGCGATGCCGCCCCTTTTTTCCGTCGACAGGTCCCCGCCCGCGGGTGGACCATTCCGCCAGCGTATCGAAGAAACGACCACCGGGAGGTGTGCATGCCCCATTCACAAGTATCGACGGCGCGCTGCGCTGCGCTGGTCGGTCCGTACCTGAGCGGCAAGACGACCCTGCTGGAGAGCCTGTTGTTCGCCACCGGCGCCGTCACCCGCAAGGGCAGCGTACGGGACGGCAACGCGGTCGGCGACAGCGCGCCGGAAGCCAAGGCCCGCCAGATGAGCGTCGAGGTGAACCTCGCCCACGCCGAGTACCTGGGCGAGCGCTGGCACTTCCTCGACTGTCCCGGCTCCGTCGAGCTGGGCTACGAGACGCAGTGCGCGCTGATGGCCTGCGACGTGGCGGTGATCGTGGCCGAGCCCTCGGCCGAGCGCGCCGTGCTGCTGGCGCCGCTGTTCAAGTTCCTCGACGACAACCAGATCCCGCACATCCTGTTCGTCAACAAGGTGGACACGCTGGGCGACCTGCGCATCCGCGACGTGGTGCAGGCCTATCAGGCGGTCTCCTCGCGCCCGCTGGTGCTGCGCGAGGTGCCGTTCCGCGAGGGCGACCGCATCGCCGGCTACGTCGATCTGGTCAGCGAGCGCGCCTACCACTTCAACCCGCACAAGCCCTCCGACCTCGTGCAGATGCCCGACTCCGTCAAGGAGCGCGAGTCCGAGGCCCGGCAGGAGATGCTGGAGGCGCTGGCCGACTTCGACGACGGCCTGCTCGAACAGCTCCTCGAGGACGTCAGGCCCGAGCCCGGCAAGGTCTACGAGGACTTCGCCAAGGACCTCGCCGAGGATCTGATCGTGCCGGTCTTCCTCGGCTCGGCCGAGAACGACGGCGGCATCCGGCGCCTGCTGAAGGCGCTGCGCCACGAGGGCCCGGAGGTGACCAGCACCGCCGAGCACCGCCTGATCCCCGACGGCGCGGTGGTGGCGCAGGTGTTCAAGAACCTCAACGCCGCGCACGCCGGCAAGCTGAGCTTCGCCCGCGTCTGGCGCGGCACGGTGACCGACGGCATGACGCTGGGCGGCGAGCGCGTGTCCGGCGTCTACCACATGATGGGCCACGACCAGCAGAAGCTGACGCAGGCCGCGGCCGGCGAGGTGGTGGCGCTGGGCCGGCTGGAGAAGGCGAAGGCCGGCGACATCCTGACCGACAGGGGCAACGACGGCGCGCCCGCCAACTGGCCGGAGGTGCCGTCGCCGGTGTACGGCCTCGCCGTGAACGCCGAGAACCGCAACGACGAGGTGAAGCTGACCGGCGCCATCCAGAAGCTGATCGAGGAGGACCCGTCGCTGAAGTTCGAGCAGTCCCCCGACACCGGCGAGATGGTGATCTGGGGCCACGGCGACATCCACCTGCAGATCACCATGGACCGGCTGCGCAGCAAGTACAACGTGCCGGTCAAGGGCAAGCCGCCGCAGGTCCCCTACAAGGAGACGATCCGCAAGGGGGTGCCGGAGCACCACGCCCGCTTCAAGCGGCAGACCGGCGGCCACGGCCAGTTCGCCGACATCGTCATCCAGGTCAGCCCGCAGCCCCGCGGCTCCGGCTTCGCGTTCAAGGACGCCATCGTCGGCGGCGTGGTGCCGCGCAACTTCATCCCGGCGGTGGAGGCCGGCATCCGCGAGTACACCGTGCAGGGTCCGCTGGGCTTCCCGGTGGTGGACTTCGCGGTCAGCCTCACGGGGGGCCAGTACCACGCGGTGGACAGCTCGGAAATGGCGTTCAAGACGGTGGCCCGGCAGGCCATGCAGGAGGCGCTGCCGTCCTGCGAGCCGGTGCTGCTGGAGCCGATCCTCCAGGTCTGCGTCGCCGTGCCCAGCGAGTTCACGCCGAAGGTGCAGCGCTTGGTCAGCGGCCGGCGCGGCCAGATCCTCGGCTTCGACGCCCGGCCCGGCTGGCAGGGCTGGGACGAGGTGAAGGCCTACATGCCGCAGGCGGAGATCCACGACCTGATCGTCGAGCTGCGCTCGCTGTCCTTGGGCGTCGGCACCTTCACCTGGACCTTCGAACGCCTGCAGGAGCTGACCGGCAAGATGGCCGACAAGGCCGTCGAGCAGCGGAAGGCCGCGCTGGCGCACGCGTAAGTCGGATCAGTCCCTCCCCCGCCTCCGGCGGGGGAGGTTAGGAGGGGGCAACGGCCACCCCGAGGATCCGTACCCCCCACCCTCCCCACTTCGTGGGTCCCCTCCCTCCCCCGCCGGGGGCGAGGGAGGGACTCACTCCCCACAGGACTCCGGAATGCTCCTCCCGCCCCAGGTCGACGCCGTGCTGCGCGACCTCGAAGACCTCGGCCACGCCAACGACGCCCGCGAGGCCGACCGCTCCCGCAAGATGCTGAACCTGGAGCGCGACACCGCCGAACTGCTGCACGTGCTGGTCCGCACCGGCCGGCGCCGGCGCGTGCTGGAGATCGGCACCTCGAACGGCATCAGTACCATCTGGCTGGCCGCCGCCCTGCAAGCCACCGGCGCGCCGGAACCGCTGGTCAGCATCGAGCGCGATGCCGGCAAGCTCGCCCAGGCCCGCGCCAACCTGGAACGCGCCGGGCTGGCCGACCGCGTGCGCCTGTTGCACGGTGACGCCACGGAGACGGTGGCCGCCCTGCCCGGCCCCTTCGACTGCGTGTTCTTCGACGCCGACCGCTGGAGCGCCCCGGACCAGCTCCGCCTGCTGCTGCCGCGGCTGGAGCCGGACTGCCTGCTGCTCGCCGACAACGCGCTGTCGCACCCGGCGGAGATCGCCGGCTACATCGCCGCCGTCGAGGCGCTGCCCGGCTTCGCGACGACGGTGTTCGCGCTGGGCAAGGGGCTGCACGTGGCGAGCCGGGCGTAGGGCGGCTCTACGGGAGGGCGGAAACGAGAAGCAGGCCCAGATAGATGCCGATGAACAGGCCGAGGACGATGCCGTAGTCCTCCTCGGTCATCGGGTTGGTGTCGGGATCGAACTGCCGCATTCGGTACGCCTTCTGGGTCGTTGCCTCGCCAGAATAACGTTTGACGGCAGGGGGTGTTGCGACAACGGCGCGGCAGCACCCCCGTAACCATGACCCGATCCGGTCAGGTGGACGGTCGCGCTTCGCCGGTGATGGCGGGCTTCTCCGGCATCTCCTCGGCCAGCGCCCTGTAGGCCATCCCGCCCGCCAGACCGCCGACCAGCGGCGCGACCCAGAACATCCAGAGCTGTTGCAGGGCCCAACCGCCCATCACCAGCGCCGGGCCGGTGCTGCGCGCCGGGTTCACGGAGGTGTTGGTGACCGGGATGCTGATCAGGTGGATCAAGGTCAGGGCCAGCCCGATGGCGAGGGGAGCGAATCCCGCCGGGGCGCGCCGGTCGGTCGAGCCGAGGATGACGAGGACGAAGAAGAAGGTCAGCACCACCTCGATCAGGAAGCCGGAGGAGACCGCGTACTGGCCCGGCGAATGCGCCCCGTAGCCGTTCGCGGCGAGTCCGTTCGTCGCCAGGCTGTAGTCCGCCTTGCCGACGGCGACGACGTAGAGCACCAGTGCGGCGGCGAAGGCGCCCACGACCTGGGCGACGACGTAGGGCAGGATGTCCTTGGCCGGGAACCGTCCGCCGGCCCAGAGGCCGACGGTCACCGCCGGGTTGAGGTGGCACCCGGAGATGTGCCCGATGGAATAGGCCATGGTCACGACGGTGAGGCCGAACGCCAGGGAGACGCCGAGCAGTCCGATGCCGACTTGCGGAAAGGTCGCCGCGAGCACCGCGCTGCCACACCCGCCGAAGACCAGCCAGAACGTCCCGAGGAACTCGGCCGACGTCCGTCGGACCATGGTCATGCCTGCCTCCTGTCCCTGGCGCCGGTGAACCGGCGCGTGCCGCTGCACCACAGGGTAGACCCGATCGGGCCGGGACGGGACGCACGCCTTGGAGGGAGGCCGCGGAGCAGAGGAACAGGCTTCGAGGTCTCCCGGGCGCAGAGGGGCCAGTCCGCCGTCAGGCGCTGCGGATCCGCTGCAGGAAGCTGTCCACGCCCTGGCTGAGCGAGTCGGCCTGCTTGTGCAGGTCGCGGGCCGCGCCGAGGACGTGGCCGGCGATGCCACCGGTCTCCGTGGAGCCCTTGGTGACCTCGCCGATGGTCTGGGTCACGCTCTGCGTCCCGGTGGCGGCTTCCTGGACGTTGCGGGCGATCTCCTGCGTGGCGGCGGCCTGCTCCTCGACCGCGGCGGCGACCGTGGTGACGATCTCGTTGATCCGCGTGATGGTGTTGCCAACGCCCTTGATGGCGTCGGCCGAGTTGCGCGCCGCATCCTGCATCCCGGCGATCTGCGTCGAGATGTCCTCGGTCGCCTTGGCGGTCTGGTTGGCGAGATTCTTCACCTCGGACGCCACCACGGCGAAGCCCTTGCCCATCTCGCCGGCGCGCGCCGCCTCGATGGTGGCGTTCAGCGCCAGCAGGTTGGTCTGGCTGGCGATGTTGTTGATGAGTTGCACCACCTCGCCGATCTTCTGCGCCGCCTCGATCAACCCGTTGACCGTGCCGTTGGTGCGCTCCGCCTCGTCCACGGCGGCCCGCGCGATCTGCGAGGACTGGGCGACGTGGCGGCTGATCTCGGCGATGGAGCTGGTCAGCTCCTCCGAGGCCGACGCGACGGTCTGCACGTTGGCCGACGCCTGCTCGGCGGCCGAGGCGACCTGGGTGGACTGGCGGCTGGTCTCGCCGGCGATCCGCGACATGCGCTGGGCGTTGTCCTCCATCTCGTTCGATGCCGCGACCGTGTTGCCGACGATGGCCTTGACGCTGCCCTCGAAGGTGTCGGCAAGCTGGTTGAGGATCTTGCGCTTGCTCTCGCGCTCGGCCTCCGCGTAGGTCTCCAGGAGGACCTCCAGGTCCAGCCAGGCGACCTTGCCGATCGCGTCGCGCAGCGCCGCCTTCTCCGCCGCCCCCTTGTCGCCGAACAGCGACCGCCGCGCGGCGGCCGCGTCGAGACCGAGTTCGCGGACGATGCAGCCGGACACCGTGTGGTGGCAGATGGCCGCGGCATAGCCCGGCACGCCGTTGTCGTAAAAGGCCTGGGCAAGCCGCTGCGCCGATTCCAGGAAGCCGTCGCCCAGGGCACCGGACGCCACCCGCGACCAGTGCTCGACGCGCGCCTTGTGGACGGCGGGCTTCATCAGCGCCGCCTGGATCTCCGGCCACGCGGCGAAGTGGGCATGCCATTGCTGCAGCAGACCGGGCAGCCGGCGCTCCGCGAACTCCGCATTCCTGCGCAGCAGCGCGATGTCCTGATCGGTGATGTTGAAGACGGCAAACCGCTTGCGCTGCTCTTCGGTCGTATTTCTACCGGCCATCACGAGACACTCCCTCAGACGGGCGCACACGTCCGTCGCCGTGCGGACTCATCACATCCACACACGACGCGGGCGGCAGCCACCATTCTCCCGCGGAATACGCCGGTATGTATACATCGACCGTCAAGACGAGTCTATGACATTTATTGTTAAAAAAGATAATGACTCATGAATACCAAAGGGAAACCCCACCGGACTCATTCGATCTCTTGAAGCAGCATAATGCTCGATGTCGACGTATCTGATTAATTTTTGCGGCAAACAAAAATCCGCCGTAGGACGGGCGCCCCACCCCGGACGCGGACGCGCGGGACGCAAGGGCGATTGCATGAGCCGATGAAAGGCCATGAGGCCCTTCTCCCTCAAGGGCCGAAGAGGCCTTCAAGCGAACGCCGTGTGCGGCGCGCTTCACAAACGCGAGCGCACGGTGTAAGATTTTATTCTTATCTGATTGGAGCGGCGGCGGCCTCGGCGTGATGAAACACACCGGCAAAAAGCGTTTCACGGCGTTGCAAGCGGTTGCACTCGGTTCGAGAGGCGCTTCGCCGCGCGCGCTGCACGGCCGCACTCGAACGGCCGCCCGCAACCCGTTCAATGAAAACCCGCGCTGCCGGAATTCCGCCGCTGGGCAGCCGGCGGTTGGTGCGCGATCAGGCACCGTGGGGCACGCGAGGGGGCGGTCTCCCGCCCCCTCGGCCCACTCACGCTCAGTCCTTCAGATTGCCGCAGAAGCGCTGGATGCGCACGCAGGCCTCCTCCAGCTCGGCCGTGCTGGTGGCGTAGGAGATGCGGAAGTGCGGAGCCAGGCCGAAGGCCGAGCCCTGGACCACCGCCACGCCCTCGGTCTCCAGGAGCGCGGTGACGAAGTCCTCGTCGGTCTTGATCACCGTGCCGCCCGGCGTCGTCTTGCCGATGGTGCCGGCGCAGGACGGGTAGACGTAGAACGCGCCCTCCGGCGTCGGGCACTTGATGCCCTTGGCCTGGTTCAGCATCGACACCACCAGGTCGCGGCGCTGGCGGAAGGCCTCGGCGCGCTCCGCGATGAAGTCCTGCGGGCCGTTCAGCGCCTCGACCGCGGCGGCCTGGCTGACCGACGACGGGTTGGAGGTGGACTGGCTCTGGATCACGCCGATGGCCTTGATCAGCTCCTTCGGGCCGCCGGCGTAGCCGATGCGCCAGCCGGTCATGGCGTAGCTCTTCGACACGCCGTTCACCGTCAGCGTGCGGTCGTACAGCGACGGCTCGACCTCGGCCGGCGTGCAGAACTTGAGGCCGTCGTACAGCAGGTGCTCGTACATGTCGTCGGACATGACCCAGACGTGCGGGTGCTTCACCAGCACGTCGGTCAGCGCCTTCATCTCGTCCCAGGTGTAGGCGGCGCCCGACGGGTTGGACGGCGAGTTCAGGATCAGCCACTTGGTCTTCGGCGTGATCGCCTTCTCCAGGTCGGCGGCCTGCAGCTTGAAGCCCTGCTCGGCCGGGCAGGAGACGGTGACCGGCGTGCCCTCGGCCAGCTCGACCATGTCGGGGTACGACACCCAGTACGGCGCCGGGATGATCACCTCGTCGCCGGGGTTCAGCGTCGCCATCAGCGCGTTGTACAGCACCTGCTTGCCGCCGGTGCCGACGGTGATCTGGTCGGCCGTGTACTTCAGGCCGTTCTCGCGCTCGAACTTGGCGCAGATCGCCTTCTTCAGCGCGGGCGTGCCGTCCACGGCGGTGTACTTGGTGTCGCCGGCCTGGATGGCCTTGATGGCGGCGTCCTTGATGGTGTCCGGCGTGTCGAAGTCCGGCTCGCCGGCACCCAGCCCGATCACGTCGCGGCCGGCCGCCTTCAGCTCGCGGGCTTTGTTGGTCACGGCGATGGTCGGCGAGGGCTTGATGCGCGACAGGCGGGAGGCGAGGATCGACATGGGTCTGCCCCTAAAGGATCGATGGTGGACAATGCGGCCGGAAAAACGGCTCGCGACAATACGACCGACCTCGGATGGATGCAAGGGCGCGCGGACGCCTTTCCCGACGGGGCGGGCCGCCCCCCGATCTCCCGCGCGCGCGATCATTGGACTTGAAGACCGGGCATGGCACGGCTAAGACGGGGGCGAATCAGCGGCCCAGCCCGCCAATAAACCGCTCAGCGACAAGGACGCGTCAGTCATGCCCGACAAGCAGTTGCTCCACCTCGTCTTCGGCGGCGAACTCGTGCGCCCCGACAGCCAGGAATTCGTCGACCCGAAGAAGCTCCACATCGTCGGCATCTTCCCGAACTACGACGAGGCCCAGAAGGCGTGGCGCGGCGCCACCGGCGCCACCATCGACGACGCCCACATGCGCTACTTCATCGTGCACCTGCACCGCTTCCTCGATCCGGCCAACAAGGACCACGATCACCATCACTGACCGGCCGCGGCAGGACCCGGTCGTCCGGCGCGGGCGTTGAGGGAGGGGCAAGCCCCTCCCCCGGCAGCAGCGGAGGACGACCGTGGCGGTCTTCTTCACCAGCGACACGCATTTCGGCCACGCCGGCGCGCTCGGCCGCTTCCGGCGCCCCTTCGCCTCGGTTGCGGCGATGGACGAGGCCATGGTGGCGGCCTGGAACGCCACCGTCTCCCCCGGCGACGAGGTCTGGCACCTCGGCGACTTCGCGCTGCGCACCGGGCCGGACGCCATGGCGGCGCTGCTCGACCGCCTCAACGGCACCAAGCACCTGATCGCCGGCAACAACGACGGCCCGCCCACCCTCGCCCTGCCCGGCTGGGCCAGCGTCGGGCACTACGCCGAGATCCGCGCCGAGGACACCCACCTCGTGCTCTGCCACTACCCGTTCCGCACCTGGAACGGCATGTACAAGGGGGCGCTGAACCTGCACGGCCACAGCCACGGCGCGCTCAAGCCCATGCCCCGGCAGATCGACGTCGGCGTCGATGTCTGGGGCTTCCGCCCGGTGCGGCTGGCCGAGCTGGCGGCGCCGCGGCGGCGCAAGGCGGCGGCCACAGCCGCAGCGCCCTGACGTCAGCCGTGCGCCAGCCGGGCGACGAAGCGCCCGACGTGGTCGTCGAGGTCGCGCAGCTGCGCCGACAGCCCGGACGCCTTGCCGAGCAGCGTGCCGGCCGCCGCCCCGGTGCCGTCGGTCGCCCGCTGCATGTCGGCGACGACGCCGGAGACCGCGTCGGTCGCGGTCGCCACCACCTCGACGGTCGCCGCGATGTCGCCGGCGACCCGCGTCTGGCCCCCGATGGCCTCGCCGATGGTGGCCAGCAGCCGGTCGATGCGGTCGATGGTCTGGGCGATCGACTGGGTGACGCGCACGGTGTCGGTGGTCACCGCCTGAATGGCGGCGATCTGGCCGGAGATGTCCTCGGTCGCCTTGGCGGTCTGGCTGGCGAGGTTCTTCACCTCCGTCGCCACCACGGCGAAGCCTTTTCCCGCTTCCCCCGCCCGCGCCGCCTCGATGGTGGCGTTGAGCGCCAGCAGGTTGGTCTGCGCCGCGATGTTCTGGATCAGGTCGACCACCTCGCCGATCCGTTGCGCCGCGTCGGCGAGGCCCTGGACGGTCCGGCTCGACGCCCGCGCCTCCTGCACCGCGCCCGACGCGATGCCGGTGGACTCGCCGGCCAGGGTGCGGATCTCGCCGGTCAGCGTGCCCAGCCGGCGCACCGCCTCCGACGCCGTGCGCACCGCGCCGGCGATGTCCGCCATCCGGCCGCCGACGGCTCCGGCGAGGTCGCGCGTGCGCGCCGCCATGGCGTCCATGTCGCCGGCCGCCCCGCGCACCTCCTCGGCGGACGCGCCGACGTCGCCGACCATCCGGCGGATCGTCGCCTCGAAAGTCTCCGAGGTGCGCAGCCGCTCGGTCACCGCCTGCCACGTCAGCATGGCGCCGCAGTAGGCGCCGGTGCGGTCGGTGACCGCCACCAGGTTGAGGTCGAGGTGCTCGTCGCCGAGCCGCAGCCGGCCGTGGTAGGGCATGCGCTCCGGCATGGGGAGCACGGCACGCAGCTCGGCGCCGACGGCCGGGAACAGCGCGTCCACCGGGCGGCCGCACACCGTGTCGGCGGTCGCCGGGAAGTTCGGCCCGAGGGCGCCGATCAGCACCTTCGTTGCCGCGTTGACGTAGGTGACGGTGAACCCCTGCGCGGTGTCGCACCACATCAGCGGCGTCGGCACGCAGTCGATCATCATCATGGCCGACTCGAACCACGTCTTCAGCTCGGCGTGCCGCTTCTCCAGCTTGTGGAGACGTTTGTTGAGCGTGAACGGGTTGTTCATCGCGCCTCCTCCCCCTTATTTGTCCCTACGGACATTGGGGAAAGGGTACTCCAGGCGGCGCTGTTACCCCTTTCGTACTTTCGTCTCCAAGGAACGCTTGTCACACGCCAGTCAGCATCTGCTGGCGCAGCGCGTCGTCCAGCTCGGTGGGCAGCACCGGCTTGTGCACCACCAGCAGGCCCTCGGCCGCCGCGTCGCGCAGCGCCGCGCCCGCCGTCTCGCCGGTCAGCAGCACGCCGGGGATGGGGTGGCCGCAGGTCTGGCGGATCAAGCGGATCGCCTGGGTGCCGACCTCGCCGGCACGCAGGCGGTAGTCGCTGACCAGCACATCGGGCAGCCGGCCGTCGGCCTGGATGCGCTCCACCGCCTCGGCGCCCGAGCTGGCGGTCAGCACCCCGTAGCCCCATTCGGTCAGCAGCGCCTCCAGCGCCGTCAGCACGATGGAGTCGTCCTCGACCACCACCACCAGCCGCGAGTCCGCGCCCGGGCCGGGGGCCGGCCGCGCCGCGGCGCGTTCCGGCGGCGCGCCGTCGGGGTCGAGCGGCACCTCCACCGCGAAGACCGAGCCGGTGCCCGGTTCCGACCGCGCCGTCACCGGGTGCCCCAGGAGATCCGACAGCCGCCGCACGATGGCGAGGCCGAGGCCGAGGCCCTTCTCGCGGTCGCGCTCGGGGTTGCCGACCTGGTGGAACTCCTCCCAGATGCTGGCCATGTGCTCGGCCGGGATGCCGATGCCGGTGTCGTGCACCTCGATGGCGAGGCGGTCGTCGCCGACCTTATGGCAGGTCACGCGCACGCCGCCGCGCGGGGTGTAGCGGATGGCGTTCTCGACGAAGTTGCGCAGCAGCTGCGCCAGCAGCGTCGGGTCGGTGCGCACCACGGCGCCGCACCGCTCCACGCTCCAGCCCAGCGCCTTGTTGGCGGCGATGCGGGCATAGGCGGTGTCGAGCGCGTCGAGCAGGTCGGCCACCTGCACGCTGCGGACGTCTGCGGTGACCGAGCCGGCGTCGAGCCGCGAGACGTCGAGCAGGCTGTCCAGCAGCCCCTTCATCGCCTCCAGCCCCTTGTGCAGCGCGCCCAGCGTGCCCAGCGCCTTCTCGCTGCCGGCGACCTGCGCCTCCAGCACGTGGGCGAACAGGAACAGGGATTGCAGCGGCTGGCGCAGGTCGTGGCTGGCGGCGGCGAGGAACTTGGACTTGGCGAGGTTGGCCTGCTCCGCCGCCTCCTTGGCCTCGGCCAGCTCGCGCTCGATACGCTTGCGGTCGGTGATGTCGACGATGCCGGAGTAGATGTAGGCCTTGCCGTCGATCTCCACCGGCAGGACCGAGACGATGACGTCGCGCATCGCCCCGTCCTTGGCC
The DNA here is from genome assembly GCF_003116015.1 of Azospirillum sp. TSO22-1. Lineage (GTDB taxonomy): Bacteria > Pseudomonadota > Alphaproteobacteria > Azospirillales > Azospirillaceae > Azospirillum. Next base: position 50,847 of record NZ_LGQZ01000027.1, on the reverse strand, counting down.
ATCATCCGCGTCTCGAAGGCGGCGCGGGCACCCGACGCGATCAGGTCGCTCTGCGCCTGCACGATCTGCTCGCGGGTGCTCCCGACCTCGATGTCGGCGACGCTCAGGCGGGCGAACTCGGCGCGGCTGTAGCCAAGGATGCGCGGCGTCTGGTCGTTGAAGGCGACCAGGCGCAGCGTGCCCGGCTCGACCATCATGACGCCGAAGGGGGCGGCCTCGAACAGCCGGCGGAAGCGCTCCTCGCTGTTGCGCAGCGCGGTCTCCACCGCCTGCCGGCGCGACACGTCCTCGACGATGTTGAGGCGGGTGCCGCCGTCCTCGCCGCCGCGCACCAGCGACGAGGTGACGCGCACCCACACCCGGCTGCCGTCCTTGCGGATGTACCGCTTCTCGAAGGCGTAACGGCCCACCTCGCCGGCCAGCAGGCGGCGCAGCGGCTCGCGCTCGCCCGGCAGGTCGACGGGATCGGTGATCTCCTCGAAGCTGCGGCCGACCAGCTCGGCGCGGGAGTAGCCGAGGATACCGCACAGCGTCTCGTTGGCATCGACGATGCGGCCGCCGAGGTCGAGGCGCTCGATGCCCACCGCCGCCTGCTCGTAGACCGAACGGAAGCGCTCCTCGCTGGCGCGCAGCGCCGCCTCGGCGCGCTGCAGGGCCTCCAGGTGCTCCTCCTTGGCGACCAGGGTGGACTCGGCGTAGCGGCGGCGCAGCACCTCGGCGTGCAGCCGGTCCTCGCGCCGGCGGGCGACCTGCACCACGGCGGCGAGCAGCAGCGCCGTCGCCGCGGCCAGCACCGCCACGATCAGCACGCTGCGCCGCCACGGCTCCATCACCGTGGCACGGTCGAGGCCGACGGTCACGAACGCCGGATGGTTGCCCAGGCGCGCCTGGAAATAGATCCGCTCGCGCCCGTCGCCGACGGCGCGAAAGGTGTAATGGCCGCTTTCCTTTCCGCTGGCGGCCAGCGCGTAGAAGGGGGACGCGGCCGGAATGCGCGGCGAAGGCGCCGTCAACGCCGGATAGCGGGCCAGGATCTCGCCGTCGGTGCGCAGAATACCGACGACGTGCGGCGCCTGCTCACCCAACACGCCGCGCCAGAACCCGGCGAAGAAGTCGATGGAGGTGGTGACCAGGATCACGCCGTCGAAAGCGTCCGCCGGACCGCCGGCGGGCGGCGTGCGCCGCCGGCTGATGTTGAAGGTCAGGTTGCCCTTCAACTGGCCCTGGATCATCCGGCCGAGATGGGTGGCGGCGCGCTCCCTCAGCACCTGGAAGTACTCGCGCTCGTTCGCCGGTGCGAACGGCATCGGGAAGAAGTCGGCGCTTGCGGCCGTCCGTCCGTCCGGCCGCACCAGCCACAGCCCGTCGATGTGCGGCGAGGCCCCGGCCAGCGCCTTCAGCCGGGCGTGCAGCGGCTGCGAGGCCTCGATCTCCTCCCACGACAGCCCGGCGATGTGGGCGTCGATCTGGGCGATGACCTGCTCCTGCACCTCGAACACGCGCATGGCGTGCTCGCGCAGGATGGAGACCATCTGCGTGCCCTCGGCCAGGGCCCGCTCCTGGGTCAGCTCGTAGGAACGCCACGCGATGGCGCCGGCGACCACCGGCGGCAGCACGAGGGAGACCCAGAAGAGGATGGTGAGGGGACGCATGCGGGCGACAGGATAGAGGAAAACCGTAACAAGTCCGCAAACACTTTATGCCGAACAGGATATCTCCGGCCGGGTGGGGTTGCCCTCGTCCACCTCGTCCTCTTGCGCCACACGGTTGCGCCCCAGCCGCTTGGCGGCGTAGAGCGCGCGGTCGGCGCGGCTGAGCAGGCGCGACAGGTCGTCCTCCGGGCGCAGCTCGGCGATGCCGGTGCTGACGGTGAAGCCGAAGGCGCAGTCATCATCGCGCACCTGGTGGGCGGCGACCAGCTCGCGCAGCCGCTCCATCACCGGCATGGCGGACTCGAGCCCGGTTTCCGGCAGTGCGATGGCGAACTCCTCGCCGCCCATGCGGCCGATCACGTCGGAGGCGCGCAGCGCGTCGCGCGCCAGTTCGGCGAATCCGCGCAACGCCGCATCGCCGGCGGCGTGGCCGTGGCTGTCGTTGATCGCCTTGAAGTGGTCGAGGTCGACCATGGCGACGCTGAGCGGCCGGCCGTAGCGCCGGGCGCGCTCCGCCTCGGCCTCCAGCCGCTCCAGGAAGTGGCGGCGGTTCGGCAGCTCGGTCAGGCCATCCATGACGGCGAGGCGCTGCAGTTCCGCCTCCAGCCGCTTGCGCTCGGTGATGTCGTTGATGCCGAGGACCATGGCCGGCTCGCCGTCGAACACCGTGCGCGCCGCCGACAACAGCACCACCAGCGCGCTCTCGCCACGGCGGAACTCCACCTCCACGTCGCGGGCGTGGCCGTTGCGCGCCACCACCTCGATCAGCCGCGCGCGCGCCTCCGGCTGGCTCCAGTAGGTGGGGGCGTAGACGCCGATCAGCCGCTCGCGCGGCGACTCGAGCAACCGCTCGGCCCGGCTGTTGACGAACAGCAGGCGGTGCGTGCGCAGGCTGCTGACGAACAGCGGCACCGGCGCATCCTCCAGCACCAGACGCAACTGCGCCTCGCTCTCCTTCAGCGCGGCGGTGCGCTCGGCCACCGTCTGCTCCAGCGTGTCGACCATGCGGCGCAGGTTGCGCTCGGCGCGGCGGCGGTCGTTGGCCTGGGCGCCGCAGGACAGCACGGTCAACGCCGCGGTGACGATGAAGACGCCGACGTACAGCATCGGCTTGTCGATGCCTGGAGCGGCGAACGGGCCGTAGCCCATGACGGTGCCGCCGACCACCAGCAGCACCAGCACGCTGAACTGGGTGTAGGTGTCGCGCAGCAGGAAGCGCATGGCCATCCACGCCAGCGGCACCAGCAGCAGGAAGGGCAGCGCCGCGTTGGCCGGGTCGTCGAAGCGCACGCCGATGAACAGCGCCATCCCGCCGGCCAGCGTCACCGCCGCGACCAGCACCAGTTCCATCAGCCGGCCGCGCGTCGCCGCGCCGAAGCCGCGGTCGAGTCCCCACAGCAGCGCCGACGGCGCCAGCACCAGCGCACCGCCGGCGTCCGACAGCCACCAGCGCACGAACACCGGCACCGCGAGGTCGCCCGGCACCACGCCGGCGATGACCAGCACCGCCGCCCCGCAACCAGCGCTCACCGCGGCGTGCACGCCGACCGCGCCCAACGCGAAGGAGGCCACCGGCCGCAGCCCCGGCAGGCGCGTCAACGGCCCGCCGAGCCGCAACGCCAGCCGCACGCCGACCACCGGGCCCAGGGCGTTGCCGGCGGCGATCCCCGCCGCCTCAGCCCAGGTCGCCTCGAACACCACGAGGTTGGAGAGGAACGCGCCGAGCGCCAGGCCCGGCACCGCCTTCCAGCCCAGCAGCATGGCGGCGGCGACGGACAGGCTGGCGGCCGGCCACAGCGGGGCCGGAAAGAAGCCGTATTGCCGGAAGAACAGGTCGGTGACGACGCCCAGCCCCAGATAGGCCGCGGCGGCCAGCAGGTTGGCGCACAGCACGGCGCGCGGCCGGTCCGCCCAGCGGACGCCGCCTCCGGCGATGCCGGTCGTGCTCGCTTCCCAACCCCCCATGGGGATCTCCGCCCCTTCTTGCTGGCTCCGCTTCTACCATCTTCAGCGGCGGAATGGCGCCAGAAATCTTTACGGACGCAGGGAACACCGTACCTTTGGATGATCCCCAACCGGAGATGTGCACGCCAAAAGGGCGATGGCGGGCGAGAGGAACGCCCGGGCACGTTGTTGGTCGCAACGCCACGCCGCATTCAGAGGAGACGGCCCCGTGCCCGCCGCGACGAGCCCCAACGCCCAGCCCTCTGCCCTCCCCGCCGACGCGCTGCGCCACCTGGAAGACGAGGTTCTTCCCGACTACATCGCCGCCCGCCGCTGGTACGCCGCCAAGGGCACCGGCCGGCCGCGCGTGCAGGTGGTGGACGCGGTTCCGCTGGGCGGCGCCCAGCTCTGCATTTTGCGCGTCCAGCCGCCGGGCCGACCACCGCAGCTCTATCTGCTGCCGCTGGCGGTGGAGCGGAGCGAGGCCGCCGGCGATTCCTTCCGGATCGCCGGGCCGGGCGACGGGCCGTGGGGCGGCGTCGTGCGCGACGGCTTCGGCGACGACCGCGTGGTGCGGGCGCTGCTGGACGGCATCCGCAGCGGCGGTGGGGACGGACGGCTGCGATTCGGCCGGACGGCGGCGCTGGAGGGCGTGGCGCTCGACGGGGCGCTGCACCGGCCGGGGGCGGAGCAGTCCAACACCTCGATCCGCATCGGCGGCGCGGCGATCCTCAAGGGCTTCCGCAAGCTGGAGGCCGGCACCCACCCGGAGCTGGAGGTCGGCCGCTTCCTGACCGAGGTCGCCGGCTACGCCAACGCGCCGCCGCTGCTCGGCTGGGTCGAGGTGGCGGCGGGGGAGGAAGCCACCATGGCCGCCGCCGTGCTGCAGGCGCTGGTGCCCGACGCCGCGGACGCCTGGGCGCACGTCACCGGCCGCCTCGCCGACCGGCTGCGCCGCTTCGACGACGCCGACGCCGAGGCCGACCGCGCGCTGTTCGCCCTGATGCGCCGCCTGGGCCAGCGCACCGCCGAGCTGCACCGCGCCTTCGCCGCGCCCACCGACGACCCGGCGTTCCGGGCGGAGCCGGCCGACAGCCCGGTTCTGGCTTCCTGGGCGGAGGACGTGCGGCGCATGGCACACCACGCGCTGGACGCGCTGCGCGGCGCGCTGCCGCTGCTGGGCGGCGATCTCGCGGCGCAGGCGCGCACCCTGCTGGCCTGCGAGCCGGCGCTGTTCGCCCAGATCGACGCGCTGCTCCCGAAGGCCGGCGGCCTGCAGCGCACCCGCCTGCACGGCGACTTCCACCTCGGCCAAGTGCTCGTCTCCGGGAACGACGTCTTCATCATCGACTTCGAGGGCGAGCCGATGCGCCCGCTGGCCGAGCGCCGCGGCAAGCACAGCCCGTTGCGCGACGTGGCCGGCATGCTGCGCTCCGTCGCCTACGCCGCCGCGACGGCACGCCGCGGCCTGCCCGAGGGCCTCGACGAGCCGACGCGGGCGGCCCGCGAATCCTGGCTGGCGTGGTGGGAGGCGGAGGCCGGCGGCGCCTTCATCGACGGCTACCGCGCGGCCATCGGCGACTGCCCGAGCTTCCCGGCCGATGGCGAGGCCGCCGCCGGGCTGCTGAAGCTGTTCCTGCTGGAGAAGGCGCTGTACGAGGTCGGCTACGAACTGGCGAACCGGCCGGACTGGCTGCCGATCCCGCTGGGCGGGGTGCTCGGCCTCCTCGGTGCCGACGCCGGACCGGAGGTCGCCGACCACGTCGGCACCCGGGCGGCCGAGCGGCTGGGCGAGGTGCGCCGGCACCCGATGCCCTTCGGCGCCGAGGTGCTGGGCGACGGCACGGTGCGCTTCCGGCTGTGGGCGCCGGGGGTGGAGTCGGTGTCGCTGTGGCTCGACAGCGCCGCCGAGCGGCTGCCCATGCTGCGCCGGGGGGCGGGCTGGTTCGAGTGGACCACCGCGCAGGCGCAGGCCGGCACGCGCTACCGCTTCGTGCTGCCGGATGGGCTGCGGATCCCCGACCCGGCGTCCCGCTGGCAGCCGGAGGACGTGCACGGCCCCAGCGAGGTCATCGACCCGGCCACGCACCGCTGGCAGGACACCGACTGGCACGGCCGCCCCTGGCACGAGACGGTGCTGTACGAACTGCACGTCGGCACCTTCACGCCGGAGGGCACCTTCCGCGCCGCCATCGGCAAGCTGGACCATCTGGTCGAGCTGGGCGTCACCGCCGTCGAGCTGATGCCGGTCTCCGACTTTCCCGGCCGCTGGAACTGGGGCTACGACGGCGTGCTGCCCTACGCGCCGGACAGCGCCTATGGCCGGCCGGAGGATCTGAAGGCGCTGGTCGACGCGGCGCACGCCCGCGGCCTCATGGTCTTCCTCGATGTCGTCTACAACCACTTCGGGCCGGAGGGGAACTACCTCAACGCCTACGCCGCGTCCTTCTTCACCGAGCGCCATCACACCCCCTGGGGCGCCGCGATCAACGTGGACGGGCCGGACAGCGCCACCGTGCGCGACTTCTTCATCCACAACGCGCTGTACTGGATCGAGGAGTTCCACCTGGACGGCCTGCGCTTCGACGCCGTGCACGCCATCCCCGACGACAGCGACACGCCATTCCTGGAGGAACTGGCCGAGCGCGTCGCCGGCTTGACCGGCAGCAAACGGCACGTGCACCTGGTGCTGGAGAACGACGACAACGCCTCCCGCTTCTTGGAGCGTGCGGCGACCGCCCCGCGCTGGTACACCGCGCAGTGGAACGACGACCTGCACCATGGACTGCACGCCGCGGCGAGCGGCGAGGCCGGCGGCTACTACGCCGACTACGCCGACGATCCGGAAAAATGGGCGCGCGCGCTGGCCGAGGGCTTCGCCTTCCAGGGCGACCCGTCCGCCTACCGCGAGGGCGAGCCGCGCGGCGAGCCTTCGGCGCACCTGCCGGCGACGTCCTTCGTCAGCTTCCTGCAGAACCACGACCAGATCGGCAACCGGGCGTTCGGCGAGCGCATCGGCGCCATCGCCCCGCACGCGGCGGTGCGCGCCATCACCGCCATCACCCTGCTGGGACCGCAGATCCCCATGCTGTTCATGGGCGAGGAGTGGGCGGCCCCGCAGCCCTTCCCCTTCTTCGCCGACTTCGGCGGCGACCTCGCCGACGCGGTGCGCGAGGGCCGGCGCGCGGAGTTCGCCAGGTTCCCGGAGTTCCAGGACCCGGGCTCCCGCGACCGCATCCCCGACCCCAGCGCCGAGGAGACGGTGCGCAGCGCCGCGCTGGACTGGAGCCTGCGCAACCGCCCGCCGCACGCCGACTGGCTGGCCTGGGTCCGCCTGCTGCTGACGCTGCGCAGCGTCGAGATCGCACCGCGGCTGGCGAACATGCCCGGCGGCACCGGCGCCTACGCGGTGGCCGGGCGCGGCGGCGCGTCGGTGCGCTGGCGGCTCGGCGACGGCAGCACGCTGCACCTGCGCGCCAACCTCTCCGGCACGCCGGAACCCGGCCTGACCGAGCCGCCGGGCCGTCCTCTCTGGGCCGAGGGCGAGGGGGTGCGCGACGGCGCGCTCTCCGCGTGGTCGGTGATCTGGTCCATCGAGGAGCCGACCGCGCTCGACCGGCTGGCCGGGCGCATGGGCATCGAGACCTCTTACACCAACGCCGCGGGCGAGACGATCACCGCGTCGCCGGACACGGTGCGGGCGCTGCTGTCCGCCATGGGCGTGGACGCGCCGGACGAGGCCGCCGCCCAGGCGCGTCTGGCCGGGATCGAGCGCGCCGAACTGGCCCGCGCGCTGCCGCCGGTGGCGGTGCTGCGCACCGACCGGCCGCCCTTCGCGGTGCCGCTGACGCTGCCCGCCGGAACCACCGAACTGCGCTGGACGCTGACGCTGGAGGACGGCGGCGAACGGAGCGGCGACATCCTGTTCGCCAGCCTGCCACTGGAGCGGGCGGCGGACCTCGATGGCTGCCCGGTGGAGGTGCGCCGCCTGGACCTCGGCGAGGGGCTGCCGCTCGGCTACCACACGCTGAGTGTCGAGGCCGGGGCGCAGACGGCGACGGCCACGGTGATCGGCGTGCCCGACCGCTGCCACCTGCCGGCGCCCATCGAGATGGGAACGCCGGTGTGGGGACTGTCGGCACAGCTGTACGCCGTGCGCTCGGCCGCCGACTGGGGAATCGGCGACTTCGGCGACCTCGCCAGCCTCGCCGAGATGGCGGCCAGCCGCGGCGCCTCGGTGATCGGGCTCAACCCGCTGCACGCGCTGTTCCTCGACGCGCCGGAGCAGTGCAGTCCGTACTCCCCGGCCAGCCGGCTGTTCCTCAACCCGCTCTACATCGACGTCACCGCCCTGCCCGAGCTGATCGGCTGCGCCGACGCCCGCGAGCGCATCGCGTCGGACGCGTTCCTGGCGGCCCGCACCGAGGCGCGCGACAACGACATGGTGGATTACGCCGCGGTGGCCGCGTTGAAGCTGCCGCTGCTGGAGACGCTGTTCCGCGCCTTCCGGACCGACGCCCCCGCCTCCCGCCGCCTCGCCTTCGAGGCGTTCCGGCGCGAAGGCGGCACGCGCCTGGAGCGCTTCTGCACCTTCCAGGCGCTGCGCGAGCGCTTCGGCGGTCAGGGCTGGCCGCAGTGGCCGGAAGGGTACCGCGAAGCGGCCTCCGACACGGTGAAGCGGTTCGCGCAGGAGAACGCGGAGCGCATCGACTTCCTGGCGTGGCTGCAATGGGTGGCGGACTGCCAGTTGGAAGCCGCTGCGGAGCGGGCCAGGGCGCGCGGCATGGCCGTGGGCTTCTACCGCGACCTCGCGGTCGGCGCCGACGCCAGCGGGGCGGAAACCTGGGCCTCGCCGGACGTCGTGGTCTCCGCCGCCCACGTCGGGGCACCACCGGACCTGTTCAATCCGGCCGGCCAGGACTGGGGCCTGCCGCCCTTCCACCCGCAGGCACTGCGCGAGCAGGGCTATGCCGATTTCATCGAACTTCTGCGTGCCAACATGCGGCACGCGGGCGCGCTGCGCATCGACCACGCCATGGCGCTCCAGCACGTCTACTGGATCCCCGAGGGGCGCTCGCCCGGGGACGGTGCCTACGTCGCCTACCCCATGGACGACCTGATCGGCATCCTGGCGCTGGAGAGCCGCCGCCAGAACTGCCTGGTGGTCGGCGAGGACCTCGGCACCGTGCCGGACGGCTTCCGCGAGCGTATGGCGGCAGCGGGGATCCTCAGCTACCGCGTGGTGTTCTTCGAGTGGACGGAGGACGGCGGCTTCGTCGGGCCGGACGACTACCCGTTCCTGGCGCTGGCCACGGTGGGCAGCCACGACCTCGCCACGCTGCGCGGCTGGTGGGAGGGCAACGACATCGAACTGAAGGCCACCAAGGGCCTCTACCCGGCACCCGACGAGGCCGACAGGCAGCGCGCCCGCCGCCGCGACGAGCGCGGCCGGCTGATCGACGCGATCCGGGCGGCGGGGCTGCCGCTGCCGGCCAGCTTCGGCGCGGAGTCACCCTACGACCTGACGCTGGCGAACGCCGTGCACGCCTTCCTGGCGCGCAGCAACGCCGCCATCGCCATGGTCCAGCTCGACGAGCTGACCGACGAGCGCGAGCAGATCAACCTGCCGGGCACCGTGGACCAGCACCCGAACTGGCGGCGCAAGCTGTCGTTGACGCTGGAGGAACTGGCCGACGACGCCCCGGCCACCGCGTTGGCCGCCATCCTGGCCGCGGCGCGCCCGGCCCCCACCGGCAACGCGTAGGGAGGATGCATGCTCAAGGCGGTGATCTTCGATGTGGACGGCACGCTGGTGGACACGGTGGACAACCACGCCCGCGCCTGGCAGGAGGCGTTCGCGCATTTCGGCATCCCGACCACCTATCAGGACGTGCGGTCACAGATCGGCAAGGGTGCCGACCAGCTGATGCCGGTGTTCGTGCCGAAGGAGGAGCTGGAGCGGCGCGGTGCGGAGATCGACGCCTTCCGCTCCGCCCTCTACAAGCGCAGGTACCTGCACGAGGCGCGCGGCTTCCACCGCACCCGCGCGCTGGTGCAGCGGATCCTGGCCGACGGGAAGCGGGTGGCGCTCGCCTCCTCCGCCAAGGGGGACGAGCTGGCGGTCTACAAGCGCGCCGCCGGCATCGACGACCTCGTGGACACCGAGACCGCGAAGGAGGACGCCGACAAGTCCAAACCCCACCCCGACATCTTCCAGGCGGCGCTCGCCAAGCTGGGGATCCGGCCGGAGGAGGCGGTGGTGGTCGGCGACACGCCGTGGGACGCCAAGGCGGCGGCCAAGGCCGGCATCCCGATGGTCGGCGTGCTGTGCGGCGGCTTTGCCGAGGCGGACCTGCGCGCCGCCGGCTGCCGCGAGGTGTGGGACGACCCGGAGGACCTGCTGGCCCACTATGGCGAGAGCCTGCTGAGCAAGGGTTGAACGGAACCCTCACCGTGGCGGCTTGGTTGCTAGAGGGCCACACCAAGCAGCACGGGAGTCACGCCATGGCCATCGAGAGCACGATCCGCGACACCTACGACACGGTGTTCGGCGGTGAGCACAACCTGTCCACGCTGGAGCGCGTCACCTCGGTCGGGCTGGGCCTGATCATGGCGGCGGCCGGCGTCAACCGCGCCGACCTGCCCGGCGCCATCATGGGCCTGACCGGCGGCGCGCTCGTCGCACGCGGCATGAGCGGCCACTGCCCGATCAAATCCGCCATGGGCTACGACGACCACGGCCAGATCGCCCATCACCACGGCTCCGGCGAGGCCGCGCACGAGGCGCAGCACGACCGCGCGATGGCGACGCACGCGATGTGAGGGACATCTTGCAAGGGCGTCAACGCACCTTCCTGCCGTCATGCCCGGGCTTGTCCCGGGCATCCGCGGGCTCCGACACCGACAAGGATCCTTGGAGTCGTCAGGCGTGCAGGCTCAACGAAGGCGGAAACAGCTCCAACTCGCGCGGCACGAAGGAGGGGCGCAGGCCGCCCATCACCTCGCCGACCACGCCCACGGCGTCGAGCAGCGCCTGCGGCGCGAACGGCTTGTGCAGAAAGCCCAGCGCGGTGTCGCGCACCTCCTCAGCGTGGTGCTCGTAGCCGGTCACCAGCAGCGACGGCACGCCCAGCTCGGCGCGCAGGCGCCGGCTGAGGCTCACGCCGTCCTCGCCGCCGGCCAGCAGCACATCGACCAGCGCCAGGTCCGGGCGCTCGCGCTCGGCCAGGCGCATCGCCTTGGGCGCGTCGCGCAGCGGCCCGACGACCGTGTATCCCGCCTTTTCGAGGACCGCCTTCATGGCCGGCCCGACCAGCGGATCGTCTTCGACTATCAGGAGCTTCACGATGGTCCCACCCGGTATGGAGCGAAGGCCGCTCCAACATGGGGAGATAACGGTTCAATTCAACATCGGGATCCATGAAGTACCATCGGGCCACCCACCGATGGGCCAACGGGAACCTTCGCAGCGGCGGGCTATTGCGCCTGCCACGTCACCAGCCAGGTCTCAAACCCCTGCGCCGTGACGTCGGTGGCGAGGCGGCTGGCGGACGTCGCGTCCGCCTGCGGCCCCAGCGTCACCGTCAGCCAGCCGCTGGGATCCGGCGGATCGGGCACGACGACCACCGGCTGGTAGCCCTTCTCCTGCGCCCGGGCGAACAGACGGCCGGCGTTCTCCTCCATCAGGAAGCGGCCGAGCGACACCGAATAGACCAGCGCCGGTCCGGCGTCCTTCGGCGCCTCCTTGGGAACGTCCTTGGCGGCGTCGGCCGCATCGGCGGCCGGCGCGTCCACCGCTTGCAACAGCTTGCCGCGCAACGACGAGGCCGGCTCGACCGAGGGCGGGGTGCCGTAGCCCAAGCCCTTCACCTTCACCGGCTTGACCGCCGGTGGCGGCTCGACCGCGCTGCTCTTGGCCGGCGCCGCGGTGGACGGCGCGCCACCACCACCCGCCGACGCCCCACCCTGCGCCGGGGCGGCCGGCGCGGCCACGGCCGGAGCCGCGGGCGCCGGAACCGCCAAGGCGGGGGCGGACGGAACGGCCGCGGTGGGTGCGGGAACGGTTGGCACCGCGATGGCCGCGGGTGCGGCAGGCTTGACGGCCGGCACGGAAAGATTCACGCCGATCAGCAGGCCGAGCAGGAAGGTCAGCCCGCCGAACAGCAGCGTTCCGGCCAGGATCAGCGGCAGCGAGGAGCGCGGCGCCGCCACCGCTCAGCGCCCCTTGTCCGCCGGCTTCGGCGCTGTCTTCTCCGGCGGCGTGGCGCCGGCCGGGGCCGCGGCGCGCGGCGACTCGTCCCTGGCGGGAGCCACGGTCCTGGCGGGCGCGGCGGGCTTCGCCGGCTCGGCGCGCTCCGGCTTGGCAGGCGCGGTCGAGGCGCGGCGGTCGTTGAACATGCCGCGCTGCAGGCCGACTCCGCCCATCTGCAACCTCTGCCACGGCACGAAATGGTCGTCGGGCAACTGTGCCTGCTGGCGGAACGCGGCGATCGGCTGGTAGGTGCCGGAGTAGTTGCTCCACCAGTCGATACGGCCGCTGTCGAAGCGCACGGTGCCGGCGTACAGCACCGGCTTGCCGCTGGCCAGCCCGGCATGCCCGCTGCGCGGCGAGACGAAGGTGTGCGCGTCGTTTCGGGTCTGCCCCTGCACCCGCACGAAGTTGTAGGTGCCGTTCGGCTTGACGTGCAGGCCGCGGTCGGCGGTCTTCAGCACGAACTCGTCGCCCTGGACGCGCAGCAGCTCGTCCCCGGCGCCGCCGCGCTCCGCCTTGCCGGTGCGCAACGCGCCGAAGGTGGCCTGGGGCTGCGCGACGGTCCTGTGGGCGGGCTTCGCCTGCGCGGCCGGTTCCGGCCGGCGGCCGGGCCAGTGGGGCGGCGGAGGGGCGAAGCGCTTGTGCGGGTCGGACATGCGTCGGCCTGCGATAGGGTGCGGTTCAGCTTATCGTGCCTGCCGGCCCGGCTGCAACCGGGACGCGATGCCTCAGGCCCCTTCTGTCATGCCTGGGTCTGGAACTGCCCGGCCATGTTGATGCTGATGGCGCCGCCCCAGCTGCACATGCATTTGCAGCCGTCGTTCAGCGCCGGCATGTTGGCGATCAGCACCTGCGGCACGCCCGGCGCCCAGGGCGCGGCGGTCATCGGGATGCAGGGCATCGGCGTCAGCACCCCCATGGCCGCCGCGGTCGCCGCCGCCACCGTGGGGTTGGCCATGCTCTGGCACATGCCGAAGGGCAGGATGTTCATCATGGGCACGTTGTCCATGATGTTCGCCGCCGGCATGCTGCTGGCCATGACGCAGTTGGCCGGCAGCACCATCAGCGTGCCGGGGGCCACGCCGAAGCTGCACTGGATCATCGCCCCCGACACCACCAGCATGCCCATCGCCCCGCCCTCCCGCTATTTCCCCATCAGCCGCGCCAGCAGGCCCTTCTTCCCCGGCGCGTCGGGATCGTCGAAGCGCTCCGGCCCCTCGACGGCCACCCCGCTCTGGTAGACGGTGCGCTCGGCCGGCTGGCCGCCGGGATGGAACTCCACGGTCTCGCCGTCCAGCAGGTCGGCCTTGTAGGAGGCTTGGCGGCGCAGCGTGCCGTCGGCGCGGTACTCCATCACCAGCCCGTCGAGGCGGTCATTCTTGTACTCCGCGGTCATCAGCGGCGTGCCGTCGACGGTGAAACACTCCATCAGGCCGTTCCGCCGGCCCGCCGCCCAGCGCACGACGGTGAGCAGCCGCCCGGCCGGGTCGTAGCCGCGCATCGCGCCGTCCAGGGCGCCGTTCGCGTAGCTCATCTCGGTTTGCGGCCGGCCGTCGCGGTAGATGGTGGACGGCCCGTCCGGCACCCCGGCCTTGTAGACCAGCCGCATCAGCACCGCCCCGTCCGGCGCGTAGGCGACGAACGCGCCGTCCGGCACGCCGTCCGGCCCGATGGTGGCGCAGGACAGCAGCCGCCCGTCGCCGTCGCGTGCTTCGACGACGGTGTGGCCGGCCGGGGGTGAGGTGTCTGCTCCGTCCATGGGCATCAGTTCAGCTGGATCATGCCGCCCTTCACCGAGGTCATGCCGCCGCCGTCGATGGTAGCCTGGGCGCTGCCCTTAACGGTGACGGTGGTGCCGCCCTGGAGCGTCGCGCCGGTGTCGGCCTTCACGGTGGCGTTCATGCCCTGCACGGTGGCGTCGCTGGACGCCTTGGCGGTCAGCCCGGCCGAGGAGGTCAGGCTCATGTCCGAGGTGGATTGCAGCGTCAGCCCCTTGCCGGCCTTGATGGTGACGGCCCCGGAGGCCTGGATGGTGATGTCGCCGTCCACCTTCAGCGTGAAATCCTTGGTGACGGTCTGGGTGAAGGCGTCCTTGTTGGTGTGCGTCTCCGCCCCCTCCACCGTCACGTCGCGGGTGCCCTTGACCGAATAGGTCTCGTTGCCCTTGGACACCGCGTAGGTCCGGTTGCCCTCGGTGATGGTGAGGGTGTCGTTGCCCTTGGAGATGGTGGCCGAGCGGTTGCCCTTGTTCAGCGTGAGGGTGTCGTCGGCGGCATCGACCGTCGTGGTGCGGCTGTTGTTGATCAGCACGGTCATGTCCTTCTGCGCCTGGACGTAGATCTCCTCCGAATCGGCCTTGTCCTCGAAGCGGATCTCGTTGTAGCCCTTGCCGCCGGTCGAGCTGTTGCTCTTGATGGTGCTCTTGGTCTGGTCGTCGGTCAGCGTGTAGGGGACGGTGTTGGTGCCGTTGTAGACGCAGCCGGTGACGATGGGCAGGTCCGGGTTGCCCTCCAGGAAGCTGACGATCACCTCCATGCCTATGCGCGGCAGGAAGAAGGCGCCCCAGCTCTTGCCCGCCCAGCCCTGCGCCACGCGGATCCAGCACGAGCTGTTCTCGTCGTTGGTGCCCTGCTGGTCCCAATGGAACTGCACTTTGATGCGGCCGTACTGGTCGGTGTAGATCTCCTGCCCCGACTTGCCGACCACGGTGGCGGTCTGCGTGCCGGGGATGCGCGGCCAGGGCGTGACGCGCGGCGGCCGGAAGGTGGTGGCCGAGGGCAGCGCCGTGAAGCTGTTGGAATACTCGCGGAAGGTCGCGCGGTGGCTGACGCTGTGCAGCACCCAGGCGGCGTTGAGATCGGAGCGTGGGTGCTTCGACAGCGTGAATGTCTGCCCCGCCGTGAAGGCGCGCACCACGCCGCCGCCCGCCAGCCGCTTGGCCTGGGCCTGAAGTTCCGCCACGCGCACCTTGCCGATGGCGTCGCCCTGGTCCTTGGTGGTGTAGTTGCCGGGGTACTCGTACACCTGCGGCGCGCCCGAGGTGCCGGTGACGCTGGCCTTCAGCTCGGTGGACGGCGTGGTGAAGTTGTAGTCGTCGGCCTGGTAGATGCCGCTGGTCACCGCCTGCTCCAGCGCGCAGTCGGTGACGTGCAGCGCGTCGATCCAGTCCTTGCCCGTCGGCACCTGCAGGAACGGCACGGTGGAGGTGCCGGAGATGTCGGCGAAGGCCGAGGTGTCGTCGGCCAGCACCAGCGTGTGCTTCCCCGCCGCGTGGGTGAAGAAGTAGCAGATGCCCTCGTCCTCCATCAGCCGCAGGACGAAGTTCAGGCAGCTCTCGCCGTACTGCACGCAGTAGTCGCGCGTGGTGTAGGTGGCGGTGGTCGAGTCCTTGAAGTCGCTGAAGCCGAGGTTGCCGAACACCGCCTTGATGATGTCCACCGCGGTCTTCGACTGGTAGATGCGGTTGTCGGTGCTGAGGCCGAGCATCCACAGCCAGGGCCGCAGCTCGGCAACGTAGGAGGTGGCGGTCTGGATCACCCGCGTGCACATGCCGTCGATGATGCGGGTGGCGCCGCTGTCGCCGGTCAGCGTGACGGTCAGGTGCTGGCCGACCAGCTGGGTCAGGTCGACATCCTGCGCGCCGGTCGCCGACTGCATGACCAGCTGGAACTCGAACAGGCCGGAGACGTACTCGGTGCCGCTGAGCTCCTGGAGGATCAGCGCGTCCTTGCCCAGCGGCGTGCTGACCGACAGCGAGGCCTTGTCCTGGGTGGTCGCCTTATCGCTCATGGTCCTGCAACGCGGTGGGCGGGCATGCCGAAGGTGTAGCGCAGGGCGTCCGAAGCGTCGAGATCGACGTGCACGAGGTCCACCGGCATTCCGTCGGCCAGCCGTTCCAGCACCCCGCCGGACAGCTCGGGCAGCAGCGTGTTGGTCAACAGGTGGTCGATGGCACGCGCCCCGGCGTCGGTCGCCCGGCAGCGGTCGGCAAGAAAGGCCACCACCGCGTCGTCGTAGGTCAGCTCCGCCCCGTGCGCCTCGGCGAAGCGCGCCTGCACGCGGGCCAGCTTCAGGCGGACGATGTCCCTGATGCGGTTCTCGCCCAGCGGCAGATAGGGCACCACCACCATGCGCCCCAACAGCGCCGGCTTGAAGCGGCGCACAAGATCCGGCCGGATCGCTTCGGCGATGCTATCTGCCGTCAACGGGGCGGCGGTCAGTGGCCGCACCGACGGCTCGGCCGCCAGCCGCGCGATGGTGTCGGTGCCAAGGTTGGAGGTGAGCAGGATGATGGTGTTCTTGAAGTCCACCACCACGCCCTCGCTGTCCTCCAGCGTGCCCTTGTCGAACACCTGGTAGAACAGCTCCAGCACGTCCGCGTGGGCCTTCTCCACCTCGTCCAGCAGCACGACGCAGTAGGGGGTGCGCCGCACCGCCTCGGTCAGCACGCCGCCCTTGCCGAAGCCGACATAGCCCGGCGGCGCGCCCTTGAGGCCGGAGACGGAGTGCGCCTCCTGGTACTCGCTCATGTTGATGGTGACGAGGCTGCGCTCGCCGCCGAACAGCAGGTCGGCCAGCGTCAGCGCCGTCTCGGTCTTGCCGACGCCGGAGGGGCCGACCAGCAGGAAGACGCCGGTCGGCTTGCCCGGCTCGCCCAGCCCGGCGAAGTAGGTGCGGATGCGTTTCGCCACGGCGTCGAGCGCCGCGTCCTGCCCGACCACCCGCTCGCCCATGCGTTCGCGCAGCGTGCGCACCGCCTGCACGTTGTCGGTCAGCATGCGGCCGACCGGGATGCCGGTCCAGCCCGCCACCACCTGGGCCACCGCGCGGTGGTCCACCGCGGTCGGCACCATGGGGAAGTCGTCCTGCACCTGCTCCAGCTCCAGGCGCAGCCCGTCCAGCTCGGCGCGGGCCCGGAGGTAGGCGGCGCCGTTGCGGGCGGGCAGCGAGTCCTCGATGTCGCGGATCCGGGCAACGACCTCGGCCTCCTGGCGCCAGCGCGATTCCAGGCGGTGGCACTCCTCGTTCACCGCGGCGCGCTCGTCGGCGAGGCGCTCCATACGTTCGGAATGCTCGCGGCCGGCGGCGCTCTCACGCGCCAGCAGGGCCAGCTCGGCGGTGAGGTCGGCGGAGCGGCGGGCCGCCCCCTGCAACTCCGGCGGCGGGCCGCTCTGCGCCAGCGCCACCCGCGCACAGGCGGTGTCGAGCACGCCGATGGCCTTGTCCGGCAGCTGGCGGTCGCTGATGTAGCGGTGGGCGAGGCGCACGGCGTCAGCCACCGCCTCGTCCAGGATGCGGACGCGGTGGTGCGCCTCCAGCTTCGGCACCAGGGCGCGCAGCATGGCGGTGGCGGTGGGCTCGTCCGGTTCCTCGACCTTGACCACCTGGAAGCGG
Source organism: Azospirillum sp. TSO22-1 (assembly GCF_003116015.1). Taxonomy (GTDB): domain Bacteria; phylum Pseudomonadota; class Alphaproteobacteria; order Azospirillales; family Azospirillaceae; genus Azospirillum. Next base: position 33,606 of record NZ_LGQZ01000027.1, on the reverse strand, counting down.
CGGGCGAGCGCGGCGTCCTTCTCGAAATAGCGCTTGTACTCGGCCCAGGTGGTGGCGGCGATGGTGCGCAGCTCGCCGCGCGCCAGCGCGGGCTTCAGCAGGTTGGCGGCGTCGCCCTGCCCGGCCGGGCCACCGGCGCCGACCAGGGTGTGCGCCTCGTCGATGAACAGGATGACGGGCGCGGGCGAGGCCGCCACCTCGTCGATCACCTGCTTCAGCCGGTTCTCGAACTCGCCCTTGATGCCGGCGCCGGCCTGGAGCAGGCCCAAATCAAGGATGCGCACCGAGACGTTTCTCAGCGGCGGCGGCACGGCGCCGTCGGCGACCTGCTGGGCGAAGCCCTCGACCACCGCGGTCTTTCCGACGCCGGGGTCGCCGGTGAGGATCGGGTTGTTCTGCCGGCGCCGCATCAGGACGTCCACGACCTGCCGGATCTCGGCGTCGCGGCCGACGATGGGGTCGATCGTCCCGGCGCGCGCCTGGGCGGTGAGGTCGATGGTGTAGGCGTCCAGCGCCGGGGCCTTCGACGGCGCGGTGCCGGATGCCAGAGCGGACGCGCCGGGTGCGGGAGCGGCGGTGGGGCCGCCGGCATCCTCCGGGCTGCCGCGCAGCAGGTCGCCCAAGTCCTCCGACAGCTTGCCGCGGGGGATGAGGGAGAGCTTCGGCGCCGCCTCGACCAGCATGCCGCGCAGCGCGTCGTCCTCCAGCAGCGCCGCCAGGATGGCGCCGGAACGGATGGCGTGCCCGCCGAGCCGCAGCGACGACACCACCCAGGCGCGCTCCAGCAGGCGCAGCAGATGCTCAGAGAAGGCCGGCGTCTGCACGTTGCCGCGCGGCAGCTTCTCCAGCGCACGGGTGAGGTCGGCCGCGAGTTGCCCGGCATCGACGCCGTAGTGCCGGAGCAGCCGCGCCACGTCGCTGTCCGCCGCGCCTGCGAGCTTGAGCAGCAGGTGCTGCACCTCCACCGCGAAGTGCGTCTGCGTCAGGCAGAGCTGCGCCGCCGTCTCCAGCGCGCGCTTGGCGGTGGGGTTGAGCTTGCCGATGAGGGGCTTCAGGGAGGACATGGAGTCTCGGAAGCAAGGTGTCCGGCACCAGTGGGCGTAGTCACACGCCTCTTCCTTTACGGCCAGCCTCTGGCAGGGCTTCAATGATTAAAAGACGACAACTCGCCATTTTCCACCGCAAGCGACTGATGGGGTTTCCCAGGCACCGCATACACACGAGCACAATACATGCTAGATTGCGTTATATTTATTCTTGTCAATGCATTCGCCGCCATCATTTTTAAACCACGCCACAACAGATGCCCATCTTTGCTTCCAATTCCCCTCTCCCATATGGCCTCGGTTACAGCTTTCATGAGCAAAAACACTACCCCTCATGTTATACAAAACGGTTAGCTCAGCCGATGATACATCATCTTCGCTTCTTGGTTCCTTAACCTTGAAATAAGCTTCGATGCGCTTGTGCCAAGGCGGCAAATGATCCATATCAATAGATTGCCCTTTTTTTATGTCATTCCCACATATATGACAAATGTATCTACCGGTGATTTTATTCTTAGGCGTATCGCCCTTCATCCAATCTATGGCCTTAGATGTAAATGACAGTCCTTTTCTCAACGCCGACTTGGCAAAATCCTCGATCTCAAGGATCGGAGCCTCATCGTCTGGGTTATAATCCTCATCATCCATCAACTGAACGACACCGGGCCGCGCCAAAGCTTGGGCGACAACCGGCTGAGCCGTGCCTCCGAACAGGCCACACTGCGTCGCGGCCATCCGCCCCATCCGATCCGCCTCGGCTTCGAGCGCCGCATCCCGCACCACCGCCAAGCCGGTGCCGAAAGGATTGCGCACTCGACCCGACCGCTGCTGGATGACGTGGGCCAACTCGTGACCCAAGAGGTGAAGCCCGCGCTGAGTGTTCGGTTGGTATTGACCGGCAGCGAAAAACACCCGCTCGCCGGTCGTGAAAGCCAGCGCGCCGATAGCGGAAGCTTCCGGCCCAACATGGACCCGAACGGACGACAGGTCCGAGCGAAACACCGCTTCCATCTTCTGTCGGATCACGTTGGGCAAGGGATGGCCTTGGCGTGGCGTCAGGAAACTCGAAGGAAGCGGTATCGCGGTGTCCCCCGCGTGGATAGGGCGGTTTGCCTTGGCCTGAAGGACGGCCGCTCCGGGAATGCGGATCAAGCCGCCGGGGAAGTAGCCCTGCACGGTACCGGACGATCCGCTCGCGACCGGCGGCGTGCGGAAATGGCGCGGCGGCGGTGCAACGTGAACCTGAACCTGGGCAGGCACCGACGGCTGGATTGTCCGCCGAGAAGCGGGTTCACCGGCCACGGCACGAGAGTAGGCGGTCGGTGGCGGACGAAAGGCTTTCGTGCTCATGGCCTGCCCGTTGCTCTCTCAAATCTTCCGATAGAAATCTCGCGGTCCGCGCACCGGCCCGGCGCCGAACGCGTCCACCCCCGCCGCCTTCGCCACGTCGCCGGCAAACGCCGTGCACTGGCGGTTCGCCAAGCTGAACGGCACGGTGCCGCCCTGGTATTCGCCGATCTTGGCCATGGCGCGGTCCGCCTGTTCGCGGCTGATGGCGAAGCTGCGGGTGCGCACGCCGGGCTTGGAGAAGGCCGCCTCATCGCGGTGCACGCGCCCCGGCACGCCGGTGGTCAGCCGGCCGAGATCGCGCTTCGGGTCCATGGACGACAGGTTGGCGGGCGAGAAGCCCCAGGCCTCGCGCTTGCCACCGGGGCGCTCCACCGCCACGAAGCCGTGGCCGGCCATGGCGTCGGGCAGGCCCTTGTCCTGGTGCAGGTAGGCGCCTACGATCAGCCGGTAGCCGGAGCCGTCGGCGGCCTTCCTCTGCATCTGCGGTGCCGGCTTCGCCTGCACGGTCGGCGGGGTGAAGTGCGAGGCGGCGCGCATGCCCATGCGGTCGGCCTCGGCCTCCAGCGACGGGTCCTGCACCACGGCGATGCCGCTGCCGAACGGGTTGCGCACGCGCCCGGCGCGCTGCTGGAGGACGTGCGTCAGTTCGTGCCCGAGCAGCTGCTGGCCGTGCGAGGTCTCCGGATTGTACTGCCCCGGCGCGAAATAGAGGTTGGAGCCCAACGTGAAGGCCAGCGCGCCGATGGACGGCGCCTCCGACCCGACGTGCACGCGGACGTCCGAGAAGTCGGCCTTGAAGAAGGTTTCCATCTTCTGCCGCACACCGTCCGGCAGCGGCCGCCCACCGCCGCCCATGCGGATCAGGCCCGACGGCAGCGCCTGGGCATGGCCGTTGGAGGCGTGGCCATTGCCCTGCGGCTGCGCCACGGCCCCGCCCAGCGTCGGGAGCCGGGGGCCTGCGGCCAGGAAACGGCCCTGGATGACGGTGCCCGATGCCTTCGAGAACGCGGTCATGACAGCCTCCTCCCGTAAGCGGAGAAGTATCGGGCCGTCCCCTCGCTTCCGTCAACAGCGATCACCGGCGCCACCAACGGCCGCGCGAACCGGAGCACCGCCAATCTACGCATGCGCAGGCCCTCCCCCGTTCCGCAATTCCACCACCCCCTCCTGAACCCGCGGCCGGGTGGTCAGCCACGTCGTCCAGCCCAGCCGCGGCGCGTCGGGCGCCGGGCGGGTGATCAGCCGCGCCGCGCCGTCCAACCGCACGCCACGCACCTTCGGCCGATCGGCCAGCGCGCGGGCACCATGCAGGTACAGGCGGTTGGCACCGATCAGGCGCGTGCCCGGCACATCCGCCGGCTTCAGGCGCAGCCGCACGTCGGCGTCGATTCCCGGCCCGATAGTGAAAGCCGCGAGGTCGCGCAGCGCCCGCGCCGCGTGACCGTCGGGCAGGAAACCGCGGAAGTCCTCCAGGCCCAGCGGCCCGATCTCCAGCACCACCGCCGCCTGCTGATCCCACGCCCTGCTGCCCAGCACCGCGCCGCCGCCGAGCGTCGAGTTGCGCTGGCCCAGCCGCGTCGTCTGCGTGTCGTCGAGCTTCAGCCAGCGCCCCTGCAGCGGCAGCGCCCGCACCGTCACGCCGAAATGGTCGCCCAACACGCGCTCCAGCCCGTGCAGGCTGCGCGGCTGCTGCGCCAGCACGCCGGCATGGTTGAGCAGCACCCGGTCGGGCACCGCCATGCGCCCATGCAAGGCCCCGGTGCCCATGCCGATCAGGCTGTAGAGCCAGCCGGCGAACGGCCCCTGGTCCGGCGTGCCGCGGTTCAGCGCCGGCCGGTGCATGCGCCGCGCCCGGTGCAGCAGCGAGACAAGGCGGTGGTTGAAGACGTCCAGGAAGTCGCGCGTCGCGGTGTCGCCGGCGCGGATCTGGCGGATGATCTCCTCGGTGAAGGGCGGCGGCAGCGGGCCGAAGCCGCCGGCCAGCCCCAGGAAGTTCACCGCCAGCTCCCAGCGCGGCTCGCCCGGCCCCGGCGGCCGGGCGGCCGTCAGGTCGCTGGCCGGGAAGGCGCTGCTCAGCGTCGAGCGGAAGCGCACCGCCTCGTGCACCGCGTGGCTGCCGTCGCCGACGCCGCGGGCGTCCGGGCGCAGCCGCTCGATCAGGCTGACCGCCTGATGGAAGTCGAAGCGGTGGGCCTCGGCGGCCAGCTGCTCGACTACAGAACGGGGCGATCGCCAGCCAGAGGCGGCCATGTCTTCCAGATCCCGTGGCGTTGGCGGCTGGTCAGGACCAGCTGCGTGAAGGAGTTGACGGCGGCGTACAGCCCGAAGAAGCGGTTGAGCACGGAGGCGAGCAGGAACGGATGGCTGCCGACGAAGCGCTCCTCGTCCAGCTCCAGCCGCACCTCGGTGCCGCGGCAGAAGCCGCGCCACGCCTCGTTCCCGACCCGCCGCACGACGCCGCCGCAGGACAGGTCGGACAGGCCGGCGACCTGGCTGTCCACCGTGGCGTCGGCGAAGGCGGCGTAGAGGCGCAGGATCTCGCGCAGCGCCGCCAGCCCGGCCTCGCCGTCCAGCGACAGGTGGTTGAGCGACAGGTGCGACACCAGCCGCCACAGCGTCTGCCCGCCCAAGGGCGGGGTGAGCTGGCGCGTCGGCTTGGTCAGGCAGGCGATGCCGCTGAGCGGCGCGTCCACCTCGATGTCCAGGCGCGCGCCGGCCGGCATCTGCTCGGCGACGCCGCGGTTGGTGCACAGCGTGTGGGCGAACACCACCTGTGCCGGCGGCCGCGTCGGCTTGAAGTCGAGGTCGAGGAAGGACAGCACCATGTCGGTGCCCGGCAGGTCGGCGCGGCCCGTCGGCTGACGCCGCGCGATCCAGAAGGCGCGGGCGTCCTCGCGCACCGCGCCATGGTCGAAGGAGTAGAAGGGCTGGAAGCTGCGGCTGTCGTCCTCGTAGGCCGAACTGGCCGAGACCTTGAGGATCGAGTGGATCTCGGTCGACCGCTCGCGGTAGCTGTCGGGCAGCAGCCGGTAGTCCACCTGCGTCTGGTCCAGGCGCACCGGCTCCGTCGTCGTGCGGAACAGGTTGACGATGGGCGCGCAGTTCAGGCGGAAGGTGCCGGCGTCGATGCTCAGCGTCCGCTTCGGCGGCTCGGAGAGCAGGAACAGCAGCTCCGCCTCCTGGCCGTCGCCGAAGTCGCCCAGGCCATCGATGTCGAGGAACAGGTACTTCTCCGGGAACACGAAATATTCCTGGACCAGCCGGTACGCCTGGTGTGCGTGGCGCGGCCAGGGCAGCACGTCCTCGTCCGGCGCGAAGCCCACGGGGTGGATGCAGGCGGCCGGCAGCTCGCGCCCCGGCACGGAAGCGCCGGCCGGTCGCACCGCCACGCTTCGCACGCCGTTCAGCAGCAGCTCGTACAGCCCGCCGCCAACGATCGGGCCGGCGTGCAGGTGGAGGCGCAGGCGCTTCGGCGCCACGTCGGCGAAGGTCTGCTTGCCCAGGCAGCGCAGCTTCAGCCGCAGCACCGCGCCGACCTCGCCGCGGTGGTCGAGGAAGGCGAAGGCGGCGGAGGGCTGGATCGCCGCTTCCGCTACGGTGATCGGCCACAGCTCCACCGGGTAGCCGGTGCGGAAGCGGCAGGTGACGCCGTCGGCGGCCTGGGCGTACAGCGGCGTGTCGTCGGCCAGCGTGAAGCCGGTGGCGGAGCGCGCCTGCCCCGGATCGACCATGAACTGCGCCACCGCCATGCTGGGCACGGGCGCGGTCAGGTGCGGGTAGAGGATGCCGAGCAGCGCCGCGGGGATCTGCGGGAATTCCGAATCCAGCGTACGCTGGATGCGCGCGGTGAGGAAGGCGAAGCTTTCCAGCAGGCGCTCGACGTGCGGGTCCGGCGATTCGGCGCCGCTGAGGTCGAGGCGAGCGGCGACGCGCGGGTAGCGCGCGGCAAACTCCGCCCCCTCGTGGCGCAGGTAGGCCAGCTCGCGCTGGTAATAGTCCAGCAGGTCGTCGCGACCGTCAGTCATCCACCGTCACCGTCATCCGCCTCCTCCACGCCGTCGCTCAGCAGGATGGGGAACGTCACCGGCTCGACCATGCCGGCCAGTTCGACGTCGCCCATCACGCTGACGCGCAGCTTGCGCCGCTCGCCGACCACGCGCTCGACCCGCACGGACGGGCGCAGCAGGCGGGGCTCGAACGCCGCCACGGTGTCGGCGACCAGGGCGGCCAAGCGCGCCTCGCTGTCGGCGTCGTTGGGCCAGAACAGCGACAGGTCGGGCAGCCCGTAGTCGAGCGTGCTGCGCGCGCGCCGGCCGAGATCCTCGGCCGACAGCGGCGTGCGGGTGTTGAGCAACCGGTCCAGCTCGCGCCGGATCGACGCCTTCACCCCCGCCCGGTCGAGCATCCGCAGGTCGCGCCGGTCCTCCGGCGCCGGGTTCGCCGCCAGGCGGTCGAACAGCGGCGCCCGGACTCCCTGCGTGACCCGCGGTCCCGGCATGGCGGCTTACGACACTTCCTGCTTGGCGAGGTCGTGCTTGACCGGCTCGTTGCCGCCGCCGGTGCCGTCCGCCGCCTTCTGCTGGATGTAGGTGTACTTCACCGAGTTGTAGCTGAGCGTGATCGTCTCGGTGGAGACGTCGCCGGTGCCGCCGCCGATCGAGACGTTGGAGACGACGACGCCGGTCATCTCGATGTCCAGGTACTTGATCGCCTTGTTGTCGCCGTCCGAGCGGTAGGCGGTGAAGGTGGCGGTGCCGATCTGCTTGCCGCTCCAGCACATCTTCAGCAGGTCGTCGGTCGACGCGTCGGTGTATTTGGTGAACGAGAAGTCGGAGTGGTTGGCCTGTTCCACCGTGCCCGAACCGGCGGAGCTGCGGGTCGGCGAGGTCGGCTGGTTGAACGAATGGCTCCAGGACAGGACCTGGATCTGATCGGTATGGGTGCTGTCGGCGCTCTCGCCCTTGATGTCGGGCGTCTTGAAGACGATGAACATATTGGCGGCCATGACGGGACTCCCTTGTCGGCCAGCGTTTCACATGGGTGTGCGGCCTCCCCCGCCCGCCGGGCGGGAGAGGCGGTCTGCGGCGCCTTACGCGGCCGGCGGCGGCAGCTCGGCCACCAGGCGGATCGAGGCGGTCAGCTCCTCCAGCTGGAAGTGCGGCCGCAGGAACACGGTCGCGTTGTAGCAGCCGGGCTTGCCGGGGATGTCCGTCACGTCGACGCGGGCCTCGCGCAGCGGGTACTGCGCCTTGAGGTCCTGGCCGGCGTCGTCCTTGCCGAGGACGTAGTCCATGATCCAGGTGTTGAGATACGTCTGCACGTTCTCCTTGGTCATGAAGCTGCCGATCTTGTCGCGCATGATCACCTTGATGTAGTGGGCGAAGCGCGACGCGTTCAGGATGTAGGGGAGCATCGCCGACAGCCGGCTGTTGGCGTTGGCGGACGCCGTGTTGTACAGCTTCGGCTTGTTGGCGGTCTGGCCGCCGAAGAAGGCGGCGTAGTCGGTGCCCTTGCAGTGCACCAGCGCGATGAAGCCGAGGTCGTTCAGCTCCTTCTCGCGGCGGTCGGTGATCGAGATCTCCGTCGGGCACTTCAGCGCGATGTCGCCCTCGTCGGTGTGGAAGGTGTGGGTCGGCAGGCCCTCGACCTTGCCGCCGCCCTCGACGCCGCGGATCGCCGCGGTCCAGCCGAACTTGGCGAAGGCGTCGGTGATGCGGGTCGCCAGCATCCACGCCGGGTTGCCCCACAGGTACTTGGAATGGTCGCGGCCGTCGGTGTCCTCGACGAACTCCATGCCCTCGACCGGCACGGTGTCCGGACCGTAGGGCAGGCGCAGCAGCACATGCGGCAGGCACAGCGTGACGTAGCGCGAATCCTCGCTGGCGCGGAAGCTCCGCCACTTGATCAACTCGGCGCTCTCGAAGATCTTCGACAGGTCGCGCGGCACGCCGAGCTCGGTGAAGCCGCCCATGTCGAACAGCATCGGGCTGGCCGAGGCGATGAACGGCGCATGCGCCGCGGCGGCGACGTTGGAGACCTTCTCCAGCAGCGCCATGTCCTGCGGGTGCCGGCCGAACTCGTAGTCGCCGATCAGCACGCTGTAGGGATAGCCGCCGAAGGTGCCGTACTCTTCCTCGTACACCTTCTTGAACAGGGCGCTCTGGTCGAACTCGACCGCCTTCTCCAGGTCCTTCAGCAACTCCGCCTTAGTGATGTTCATCAGGCGCAGCTTCAGGCGCGTGCTGGTCTCGGTGTTGAAGACCAGGTAGGCGAGGCCGCGCCAGGAGGCCTCCAGCTTCTGCAGGTCGGGGTGGTGCAGCACCTCGTTGAGCTGCAGCGAGATCAGGTCGTCGATCTGCGCGATGCGGTCGTTGATGGCGGCGACCACGTCGCCGCTCACCGCGCCGCCGGTCTCGGCCAGCACGGAGTTGACGAACTCGTCCACCAGGTCGCGGGCGTAGCTGCGCTGCGTCTCGTCGCGCGCCAGCTTGCCCTCGACCATGATGCGGTCGAGGATCGGCAGGGTCTCGGCGGCGGCACCCGCGCCCGGGGTCTCGGTTTCTTCAGCCATGGCAAGCGTCTCCTCGGGTCGCACCGCGGTACGCGTCGCGTCCGCGGCGTGTCATCGATTGTCGGGCGGCGGGTTACTCGGCCTTCGGCGCGTCGGCGGCCGGAGCGGCGGCGTCACCGGCGGGGGCGGAGAGCTGCTTCTTCAGCGCCTCCTGGTCCTCGGTGCTGGCCATCACCTGCTTCAGCAGGCCGTCCAGGTCGTCGTTGCCGTCCAGCTTGGTCAGCAGGTCGCGCAGGCGCGAGCGGGCCTCGAACAGGCGCTTCAGCTGCGGCACCTGCTTCAGCACCTCCACCGGGCCGAAATCGTCCAGGTGCTTGAACTTCAGCTCGACGTTCAGGAAGTCGTTGCTGTCCGGCTGCAGCTTGTTCGGCACGCGGAAGGCGACGCGCGGGTTGATCGCCGACAGCACGTCCTGGAAGTTGTCGCGGTCGATCTCGATGAACTTGCGGTCCTTGACGGGCGGCAGCGCCTCCGCCGGCTTGCCCGACAGGTCGGCCATGATGCCGACGATGTAGGGAAGCTCCTTCTTCTCGATCGCGTTGCCGATTTCGACGTCGTACGTGATCTGCACGCGCGGCGGGCGGACTCTGCTCAGTTTGTGCTGGGTGCTCTCGGCCATGGACTTGCCCTTCTCCCAGAGTGTTTCTGTGCACGCCCGACGCGATCATCAGGCGCGTTGCTGTAATCCTGGAATGCACATTAGAATCGCTCTTGCGCAATAACAAGAAGATTCGATCACGTTAGCAACTCATCCGTTCATCGCGCCCCCGTCTTCTGTGTCAGTTCTGTAAAGTTGAAGCCGAGGAGGTCGAAAACCGTGCCGAGATCGTTGCGGCCACGGCTGACCTCGAGAAGAACTTCATGCAGGGGCATGTTCGCCCAGCCCAGCGCGCGGTGGATCAGGTACGGCGTCGGGCTGTGCGGTTCGGTGCGCAGCAGGAAGTCGGCGACCTCCGCCAGCCAGTAGTAGGCCTCCTCGCGCGTGCGGATCGGGCCGGCGGGGAAATCCGGCGCGGCGTGCTCCTCCGCCTCGCCGTAGTCCTCGGGCTCCGGCTCGGGTGCGGGCTCGGCGGCGGTTTCGGCGGGCATCGCGGGTTCCTCTCCCTTGGCGCGCAGCATGGTGTCCACCCAGCCCTGCAGGCCGGCCAGCGTCTCGCGCAGCGTGACCAGCCCGGGCGCGTCGCGGCCGCAACGCGCGTCGAGCAGGGCCGACAGCGCGTCGGTGGCGGTGATGGCCTCGGCGAGCTGCCCATGCTGGGCGCGGTGGAAGGCGACCGGGGTGGCGCTGGCGCTGGCCTCGACGTCGGGCAGCAGCGTCTGCCCCTTGGCGCGCGCGGTTTCGCCGGCGCGCGGGTCCTTCGCCGCGATCATGCTGAGGCGCTGGGCGTTCTGGTAGTCGGCGAAGGAGAAGCCGACCACCGGCTGGCTGCCCGACCGGGTGATCGGCTGCCGGTGCAGCAGGTTCGGCAGCTTGCCGTTCAGCCATTCCAGCGGCGCCACGCGGGCGGCGACGTCGCCGTCGTCGATGTCCGGGTGCAGGCCGTCCCAGAACGCCTCGCACAACCCGGCGATCAGCCGCAGGCCCGGCCCCAGCGCCTTGAGGCCGTGCTTGTGGACCTGCGCCTCCAGCAGCCAGCAGGCGACCTGCAGGTCCTTCGAGCGCGTCTCCAGCACGCCGCGGCACAGCCGCGCCACCTCGTCCCAGTCGGCGCGCTTCAGCGCCGTCTGCCAGACGCCGGTGGGCAGCGACGGGTCGTCCTGCCGGCGCGCCTCGCGGATCTCGTCGAAGACCGGGTCGTAGCGCAGCGACGGCCCGGTCGGGGCATCGCCCGGCAGGGGCGCCAGGATGGCGCTGAAGTCGGGAAGCGCGGCGCTCATTTGGTGATCCTCGTCGGGGCGTTCTTCGCCGCCGGGGGCGTGGGGGGCGTCACCGCTGCCGTCTTCGCCGCGGCCTTGGCGACGGCCATCCTCGACACCGGCGCGGTCGAGGCGTCGCCGGAGAACGGCTCGCCGGTGGCCGAGGCGGCGCGCGCGGCGGTGTCCAGGCGCGGCGCGCCGTAGGGGAAGGACGGCAGCGTGAAGCTGGTCTTGCCCTTGCCGTCCGGCGTCGGCGTGCTGAGCGCCAGGCGCAGGAAGACGCTGGTCTTGCCGGCGACCGGCGGCTTGGCCGGGCCGGGGTCGCCCGGCACCGGGGCGCTGGTGGTGTCGGCGGAGAACTTCAGCGTGTGCGGCCGGCTGTCGGTCAGCTTCGGCAGATCCGCGGCCGGCGTCTTGTGCACCTGGAGCAGCCGCACCAGCGACCAGCGGTTCGTGTAGGCGAAGCCGATGGAGCGGTCGGGCTGCACGCTGCCGTCGGCGCCGACGATGGACACCGGCACCACCGGGGCGTCCTTGGCCCAGCGCAGCGTTACCGTCACCGGGTCGCCCGGCGACCACTTGCCGGCCTGGGTGGCGCCGCCGCGCAGCATCTGCTGGTCGCCGATCGCCACCAGCCACTCGATGATCTGGTTGCCGCCGCTTTCCTTCGGGCGGTTGACGCGGAACTCCGCCGCCACGTCGAAGGCCGGTGGCGCGGTGGAGGACGCGGCGAGGAACGGCGCCAGGAACTCCTTCACCGCCGCCAGATTGTCGATGAAGGCGAGCGCCTGGGCGGCCGGCGTGCCCGGCTGCGGCGTGCCGAGGCCGCGGCGGATCGCGGCCTCCGAATTACCGAAGCGTTCCAGGAAGGCGGTGACGGTGTCGAGGTCGGCCTCCGCGGTGTCCGCCCCGCCGTAGTCGGCGAACGGGTAGCGCCCGGCCAGCATCGCGTTGAAGTCGGTGGCGAGCCGCGTGTAGTCGGTGGACAGCGCCTTCACCGCGACGCGCTGGCACTGCGCCAGCGCCAGCTTGCGCAGCGTGTCGCGGCGCTGCTGGAAGAAGTCGCCGCCGGCGCTGGTGCCGCTGGCCAGCTGCTGCAGGCAGGTGTCCGGCTTCACCGCGCCCAGGTCGAAGCGGACGTAGCGCTCCAGCAGCGCCAGCGAGCTGGCGGGGTTGTCGGCCTTGTAGCGCTGCTGCTCGATCAGGATGCGCTGCCACTTCAGCACGTGCGGATCCTGGCGCAGCGTGTTGGGCGTCTGTTCGCGCAGCGCGAAGGTGACCAGCGGCGCCGCGACCTCGGTGCCCAGCCAGTCGAAGCGCCCTCGGGTGTTGTCGAGGTACTGCGCCAGCTCAGCATCGCTGAGCACCTGGAAGCCCTCGAAGTTGAGCGGCAGCGTGCCGTCCCACTGCTTGAACTCGTCGACCGGCAGGTAGGGGGCGCCCTCGTCGCCGATGCGGTCGGCCTGCTCCAGCATGCTGACCACGTGCTGGGTCACGATGCCCGACACCGTCGCATAGGCCTGGTCCATGCCGCGCCGGCTGAAGGCGCCGAGGATGTCGCCCAGGCTGCGCGACGCCTTGCCGAACTGGCGCACCTCGCGCAGCAGCCCGGTCTCGTCGGCGACCATGCGGAAGTCCTGGCCGCGCTGCTCGACCACCTGCGCCTGTGCCACCGACGTCAGCATGGCGGTCTGCAGCCGCTGCGCCGCCAGCGCCTGCACCATCGGGCGCAGCGAGTCCGGCACGCGGGTCAGCGGCCCGGCCTCCATCGCCTCGAACGCCTTGTAGTAGGCCATGGCCTTGGCCAGCGGCTCGGGCGACCACATGGTGGCGGTGCTGGTCTTCGAGGGCAGCACCGGCTCGCGCGCCGGGGTATCGGCCATGAACTCGTACTTCAGGATGTCCGGCAACACCGAGGCCAGCCCGTCCACCGCCGGCGCCAGCTTCAGCAGGCCGTTGTCGGTCTCGTCGGCGACCAGCAGCGGCCCGGTGCCCGGCGTGCGGATCGCCAGCAGCGCGGCGCGCAGGTCGGCGATGCGGGTGGTGGCCATGCGCAGCATCGCCTGCGCCGCCGTCTCGCCGAGGAACAGGTTGGCGCGCACGCGCTGGATCTGGTCCTTCCAGTGCGGCTCGTTCTCCGGGTGCTCGACGAACAGCCAGCGCAGGTCGGGGTTGCCCAGCACCGCCTGCACGCGCTCGATAGCGGTGTTGAGGTCGACCAGCGTCGCCCCCGCCGCGTCCGGCGCGCCGAAGCGCGCCAGCTCGGCCCGTTCCAGGGCGTTGCCGACGGCGGCGAAGCGCTGCACGATCGGGCCGTCGGGCGACACCAGGGTGACCGCCCCCTGCCCCAGCCGCGCCAGCGTCTGCAGCGACGGCATGATGTTGCGCGAAGGATCGAACGGTTTCACCTTCGCGACCCGCATCACCTCGCGGTACAGCTCGCCGTCGGTCAGCAGCGCCTCGCCCAGGTTGATGCCGAGCAGCGAGGCGGCGAGCTTGGAGAAGGTCAGCACCGGCAGCTCGCTCGCCGTGTTGAACTGCTGGATGTCGGCGGCCAGCGCGTCGAGGTCGGCGAGGTAGGACTGCACCCGCGCCTGGGCGGCCAGCCCCTCGGGCGCCTGCCCCTGCGGCTGCGGGGCGTACTTCTTCTGGATCGCCTCCCAGCGCTTGATGAGTTCGAGACGCATCGGGTAGAGCACGACGAGGCCGAAGCCGTGCGCCATGGCGCGCTTGACGTCGGCCTCCATGGAGCTGAACCAGGACGTGGGGATGAACGGCTCCAGCAGCGCGCGGTCGCTGAGCGTCTTGAAGGAGCTGAGGATCGGCGCGGTGGCGCCGTGCACCTCACGGTACAGCCCCTCGCTCAGGCTCTGCCCCGCCTCGCGCGCCTGGTGCACCTGGGAATCGGTCTTCTCGATCAGCATCAGCGGCTTGACGATGTTCGCCGTGGTGCCCTGCAGCGAGGTGGTGGAGTACCAGAGGCCCAGCGACAGCACGACCGCCGTCGTCGCCACGCCGGCCTGGGCGACGCGCAGCGTCCGGCTGCGCGCCACCAGCCCGCGCCGCGCCGGGCGCACCAGCCGGGATTCGCGGAAGATCTTCTCGCTGAACAGCTCGGTGGCGAACAGCGGCTGCGCCGCCGGGGTCGCCGACGGCGACGGCGCCAGCCCGACCGGCAGTTCCGCGGCCAAGTCGGAATGGGGCTCGTACGCCGCCGGCAGGCCGCGCCCGCCGGCCACCAGGGCCGAGCCGTCGCCGGTGAAGTAGATGCCGCGGAAGAAGTGCGGATCCTGATAGGAATCCAGCCGGAACAGCGCGGTGGCGAAGCGCGCCACCGGCGCCGACAGCTTCTGGAACTCCGCCGGGAACAGGAAGGCCATGTCGCTGAGGCCGCCGGTCGACACCGCGGTGCCGATCAGCGTGCGGTGCAGCTCGCGGCCGATCTCGTCGAACGCCTCGTTCAGCAGGTGCGGGGCGAAGGTGGTCTCCAGCGTCTGCGGGTTCGACCAGCCGAACACCTCGTTCCGGCGCTGCACCGCCAACGGCTCCCAGAAGCTGGTGAAGCCGGGCACCGTGTCGCACTTGGTGATCACCAGATAGACCGGCAGCCGCAGGCCGAGGTTGTGCTGCAATTCGCGCAGGCGGCGGCGCAGCTGCTTGGCCCGGTTGGCCAGCGCCACCGCGTCCAGCCGGTCGGGACCGACCAGGTCGCCGGCCGGCAGCGTCACCACGACGCCGTCCAGCCCGCGTTCCGGCCGGTGGCGCTGGAGCAGCTGGAGCAGCCGGCGCCAGCCGCCGTCGTGGCCCGCCATGTCGCCGTCCGGCCCCCACAGCACGCAGCCGGCGGGGTCGAGGACGATGCCGCGCTCGAACACGTGCCAGGCGCAGCCCTGCTCGGCCAGTTCGGAATCGAGCGTGAAGTCGAAGGGCCGGGTGAGCCCGATGGACGAGGCCAGCGCGCTCTTGCCCGACCCGGACGGCCCCAGCATCAGCACCCAGGGCGCGGCGTAGCGCCAGCCCGGCCCCGGCATCATGCCGCGCATGGCGCGCAGTGTGGTCGAGAAGCAGCTGTTGAGCGCCCGCACGTCGGCGCCGCGCACCGCCGCCAGCACGTCCGCCTTGCCCAGCGCCGCCGCCGCCCCGCGCTCGTCCCGCCGCACCAGCCAGACCAGCAGGGCCAGCACCGCCAGCGCCAGCACGCCCAGCAGGAAGCCGATCAGCAGCGGGTGTGCGGAGAGGAGGTCGGCGGTCACGTCCCCTCCCTCAGCGCGACGGGTTGTTGACGGCGCGATCGATGCGCTCGACCGCGTGGACCACCTCGTCGGTGCCGGCCACCCAGATCAGGTGGCTGCCGACCAGGAACAGGCTGATCACCGCCAGCAGCGCCAGCCCCCACGGCCGCAGATAGGGCAGCCGCACCGCGCGCCCCTGGTCGATGGTGTGGGCGTAGGCCTGCGCGAACAGCTGCGCGCCGTCGCGCGCCAGCTCCGGGTCGTGGCGGGCGATGATGCGGGCAAGCGCCGCGCGGTAGGAGCGCAGGTCGCCCTCGTCCTCCGGCCGCCAGTAACGGCCGCGGAAGCCCAGCGCCAGCGCCACCAGATAGATCGTCGCGAGGTCGCTCGACGCGCGCGTGCTGTCCTCCAGCAAGGCGTCAAGGCGCTCGAACACCCGCTCGCCGGCGACGCGCGTGCCGAACAGCGCGGTCTCCAGCAGCCGGTCCTGCCACGCCTGCTTGCCGTCCCAGTTGATGCGCAGCAGCATGGTCTCGTCGGCGAGCGCGGCCATGACGTACTGCGCCTCGCGGTACAGCGTCTCGCCGTAGGCGCCGCCCCAGTGCCGCGCCTTCACCGCCTGCGCCTCCAGCAGCGTGCGCAGCCGCTGGTGCACCAGCCCGGCGAGGTCGGCCGGGGTCAGCCCGTCGCCGCCGCCCAGCCGGCCGGCCGCCAGCGCGTACTTCAGCCGCAGCAGCTCGGCGAAGAAGTCGCCGAACTGCACGAGCAGCGCGTGCTCCCCGCGGTCGCCCATCAGCAGCGACGCCACCGATGGCAGCCCGCCGCCGGCGTCGGCGATGTCCTGGGTCAGATCCTGCGACGGTACGCCCATGGGCTCCCCTCCCCCGGTCCGCGGCTCAGCCGGCCGCGTCGGCGGCGGCGCGCCCGGACGGCGGGGCGACGTACAGCGCGATCTCCGCCGGGCGGCGGGCACCCGTGCGGTCGCCGGGGTTGGCGATCTCCAGCACCCGGTCGGCCTCGATGAACGAGGCGTCGGGGTCGATGCGGTAGAGCAGCACGCCGCGCTCCGGCACCACCTCCAGCCGGTCGTCGCGCTCCACCCGGCGCCGCGCCGCACCACGCAGCCGGCGCTCGCGCAGCACGCCCATGTTCTCGGCCGATGCGATCAGGCTCTCGCCCACCCAGGCGTCAGCCTCGCTCTCGGTCTGGCCGGGGGCGAGGCGCACGCCGACCAGCAGCCCGTCCTCGCCCAGCCACGCCGGTTCGATCTTCAGGCGGAAGCCGGCCTCCTCGGCGGAGAAGCGCAGGGTCACGTAGGTCTCGCTGACCGTTTCGATCATGCGCTCGATGAACTCGATCACCGGCGCCACCGAGGCGCGGATGTCGCCGTGGTCGTAGGCGTCGAAGATCGGCGGGATCAGGCCCGGCCCCAGCGCCGCCACCTGCCCGGCGATGCCGCACAGCGCGGTGTGCAGCGCGAACGGGTGCGCCGCCCCGGCGCCCAGCAGCGCCTCCAGCTGCGGCAGCCCGGCGGCGAGGCACTGCACGGCGTGGCGCGTGTCGGCGATCAGCGTCGCCTGCACCGTGCCGGCCGGGGCGCGCAGCCGGCCGGCCAGGAAGGCGGCCTTCTCGCGCAAGCGCTTGGCGATGGTGCGGCAGGAGTCGGCGAGCGGCGAGTCGAGCGGCGCCGAGAACGCCGGCGGCAGGTAGTCGGTGAGCTGGAACGCCTCGTCGCGGTAGGTGACGCGGGCGATGGGGAGTGCGGCGTACTTCTGCGGCACCTCCTCGCCCACCAGCAGCGAGACGCGCGGCTGCAGGCGGGCCATCGCCTGCTCGTTGTCGCCGGTGTTCTCGTCCACCACCGGCTGCCCCTCGACCGAGCGGTAGCGCGCCAGCTCGCCGCCGGCCGCCGCCCCCGGCTTGTAGACCGGCACCACGAGATGGACGGTGGCCGGCGCGTCCTTCAACTGGTCGGCGTAGGGCACTAGGCTGACCTGCAGGTCGGCACCGCCGCCGTCGGCCGGGTGCGCCACCACCAGCCCGTCGGGCAGCACCGCTTCCAGCGCCAGGATGCGGAAGACGCCGACCACCAGCATCGCCTGATCCACCTTCAGCGTCCGCACGCCGTAGTGGAACGGCGACAGCCGGCCGAGATGGTAGTGCAGCAACCCGTCCTGGCGCAGCCACGCCTGCTGGAAATGCTGCGGCGAGAGCAGCATGCCCTCGTACCATTGGATCGGGTCTTGCGGGTTGGACGGGCTCATGCCGGCGGACACCTGCGGGTTTCGGTCATTTCGAGGACGGGGCGGCCACCGCGAAGTCCTTCTCGCCCAGGCGGAGAAGGACGGCGGGCATGCCGTCGATACGGGCG
This sequence comes from Azospirillum sp. TSO22-1, assembly GCF_003116015.1. Taxonomy (GTDB): domain Bacteria; phylum Pseudomonadota; class Alphaproteobacteria; order Azospirillales; family Azospirillaceae; genus Azospirillum. Next base: position 16,179 of record NZ_LGQZ01000027.1, on the reverse strand, counting down.
CGATGCGGCCCGGGCGTGTCGTAGCCGGCGAAGACGAAGGCGCCGAGCGCGTCGTTGCCGCGGCCGGAGATCAGGTAGCGCGGCCCCCTCTGGCCGGGGATGACCTCGAAGGTCCGCACCTCGATGCCGGTGGGGTTGGCGAGCTTCATCGGCTCGCGGTTCTTGAACCAGTCGGCCGAGGTCATGCCGGCGAAGGCGGGGATCAGCGTGGTGTCGTAGACCAGCACCAGATCAACGGCGAGCGCGTTGTCGGCGTTGGCGTTCGCCGCCACCTCCATGTCCAGCGTCTGCGTCTTGATCCGGGAATCCGTCCCGCAGCCGGCGAGCGTGAGCGCCAGCAGGACGGCGGCCAAGCCCGCGCGGCGCGCGAACCGGCCCGGTGCGGCCCCTCCCCCGGACCACGACAGAGAAACCACGGCTTCCCGTCTCCCCCAACTTTGCGGAAGCATCGTTATTACCTTCGTCTCGAACGACGAATTCGGATGATGCTCGAAAGGCTAGGGAAGAAACAGCGCCTTGTCCATGACATTGCGCGATATCACAAGCCCAGCTCCCGGTATAAGAGCGCAGGCCTAGCCGGTTTGTCATACTCGAGTATGGAAAATCCGAGTCGCGCGACTCAGCCTGGGATGATCTTGCTCAACAACAACTTGATTGAGTCGAGCAGCCTCTCCCCCAATTTCTTGTGTTGATCCTCGATATTCGCCACCAGACGGGCTTCCAGTCCGGCGATCGCCTGCTGCTGCGCGGCGCTGGCCGCCACCAGCTGATCGACCCGCTGCAGCAGGGCGCGATTCTGCGTGATCAACTGTTCTATGAGGGGTTGTGAGGGGTCCGACTCGCCCGGACTCCGTGTTCCCTGAGAGTGGGGCGGCACCGCGGCGGCGGTCGGGCGGCGCGGCGCCCGGACACCGATCGACAGCGGCTCGATGGGGGCTGCGGCCTCCGGCCCATCCAGCCAGCGCGAGACCAGGGCGTAGCTGATGTTCAGCTCGGTCGAGATGCGACGGTAGCTCCAGCCCTGGCGGCGCAGCCGCTCGACCAGCACGCGCCGGCCGGAATCGTCCATGCGGCGGCCGGCGCTGTTGGGCAGGCGCTCCTGCTGGTCCGGCATGCCGGCGACGACCTGCAAGTACCCGCTGTCGCCCCGCTCCATCCTGCGCCTCGCCGTCGCCGGTCGCCGGCCCCTGCGACCGGAAGGGGAGTATGGTAGCGCAATTTCCCGCTTCGGGAAACGGCTTCCCGCGCCGCAAGCAGCGCCCAGGATGAGTTGCATACTGCAGTATGCGCACAGCCACAAGGCGAAAACCCTCTGGACTTGCTCTTGTTGCCCCCGGCATGCTGCGCGCACCACGCCATGGGGGGCTTATGCGATGTCCGACTCCCTGACCGCCATGCAGCGGCTGCACCTGTGCATGGCCGAGAACCCGCCTCTGCCGAAGCCGTCGTTCCGCAAGCTGCGGGTGTTCACCTTCGACCCGTCGCTGGGCGCGGAACTGGAGACCTACGCACTGAACGAGACGACGGTCGAGATCCCCTGGGAGCACGACCTGAAGCCCGGCCCGGTCGGCGAGTACCTGGAGGTGGTGGACATCGACCCGGCCAGCGGCTGCGCCTACGCGCCGGTCGACCTGAACGCGCCGGAGCTGCTGTCCCAGGACGGGCTGCGCCCGTCCGAGTCCGATCCGCGCTTCCACCAGCAGATGGTCTACGCCGTCGCCATGCGGACCATCCAGGTGTTCGAGCGCGCGCTGGGCCGCGCCGCGCTGTGGGCGCCGCGCTTCATCCGCGACGCCAAGGGCAAGGTGGAGCGCGAGGAGTACGTGCAGCGGCTGCGCATCCACCCGCACGCGCTGCGCATCCCCAACGCCTATTACAGCCCGGAGCGCATGGCGCTGCTGTTCGGCTATTTCCCGGCCAGCACCGAGGCGGAGGCGACAGTGCCCGGCGGCATGGTGTTCGCCTGCCTGTCACACGACATCGTCGCGCACGAGACCTCGCACGCGCTCCTGGACGGGCTGCACCGCCGCTACCGCGAGAACACCAACCTGGACATGCTGGCCTTCCACGAGGCCTTCGCCGACATCATCGCGCTGTTCCTGCACTTCACCGTCCCCGACGCGCTGGGCAGCCAGATCGCCAGCACCGGCGGCGACCTCGGCAAGCCCAACCTGATGGCGGAGATGGCGCTGCAGTTCGGCCGCGCCACCAGGGGCGACGGCGCGCTGCGCGACTACATCGGGGAAAAGCCGACGCGCAACGACTACGCCGCCGCGGCCGAGCCGCACAACCGCGGCGCGGTGCTGGTGGCCGCGGTGTTCGACGCCTTCCTGCGCATCTACCAGCTGCGCACCCGCGACCTGATCCGGCTGGCCACCGGCGGCACCGGCGTGCTGCCGGCCGGGGCCATCCCGCATGACTTGGTGCAGCGGCTGTCGCAGGAGGCGGGGAAGCTGGCCGGGCACTGGCTGAACATGTGCATCCGCGCGCTCGACTACTGCCCGCCGGTGGACCTGACCTTCGGCGACTACCTGCGCGCGCTGGTCACCGCCGACCGCGACCTGGTGCCGGAGGACCGCCTGGGCTACCGCGTCGCCATCGTCGCGGCGTTCCGCGACCGCGGCATCTACGCCGAGGGGGTGCGCACGCTGTCCGAGGTCTCGGTGGCGTGGGAGCCGCCACCCGACCCGCTGGCCAGCCTGAAGAAGCACCTGCAGGGGATGGACCTGTTCCAGAACGGCGTGTCCGACCGCCGCCTCGCCTACCAGCACAGCCGCGAACACGCCGAGGAACTGCACACGCGGCTGTTCGGCCCCGACGGTCTGAGCGACGACGAGATGGACATCCTCGGCCTGCACCGCCGCCCCGACAAGGCCCGGAACGGCAAGCCGTTCAAGGTGAAGACTGACGGCGGCACGTTCTGGGCGCGCGGCATCGAGGTGCACTCGGTGCGCCCGGCGCGGCGCGTCAGCCCGGACGGGCTCATCCAGTCGGACATCATCGTCGAGATGACGCAGAGCTGGTCGCCGGACGCGGACTTCAAGACGAAGTTCCGCGGCGGCTGCACGCTGCTGATCGATGCCGACACCGGCCGGGTGCGCTACCTGATCCGCAAGCGCGTCGGCCGGACCGCCGTGGCGGCGCCGGAGACCAGCGAAGCGCTGGGCTTCACCGACCCGCGCGACAGCTATTTCCGGAACGAGGGGCCGCGTCGCGAGCCCTTCGCCCTGCTGCACGGACATTGAGGAGGCCCCGACCATGAGCAAGGCAAAGACCACGGCGCCCTCCAACGTCAAGCCCCGGGCCAAGGTGCGCATGTACCGCCACGGCCTCGGCGACTGCCTTCTGGTGCGGCTGCCGCACGCCGCCTCGGAGGACGGCTGGTTCAACGTGATGATCGACTGCGGCCTGCTGCTCGGCACCCCGGACGCGGCGGCCAAGATGACCAGGGTGGTCAAGGACGTGGCGAAAGAGACCGGCGGCCGGCTCGACCTGCTCGCCGTCACGCACGAGCACTGGGACCACGTCAGCGGCTTCACCCAGGCCAAGGACGCCTTCAAGGCGCTCAAGGTCGGCGCGGTCTGGGCCGCCTGGACCGAGGACGAGACCGACACGACGGTGCAGGCGCTGAAGGACGGCCGCCGCAAGGCGCTGGCGGCGCTGCAGTCGTCGAGCACGCGGCTGCGCGCCATGGGCGCCGACGGCGCCGCCGGGGAGGTCGACGGCCTGCTCAGCTTCTTCGGCATCGGCGCCGACCCGGACGGCGCACCGTTCGCCGCCTCCGCCGGCAGCACGCCGGAGGCGCTGCGCACAGCGCTCAAGCTGGGCGAGACGCTGCGCTACTGCCGCCCGTCCGACCCGCCCTTCCAGCCGGAGGGGGCGGACTGGCGCATCTACGTGCTGGGGCCTCCGCGCGACGCGGTTCTGCTGAAGAAATCCGACCCGTCGAAGCGCACGCCGGAAACCTATCCCCTCGCCGCCGCCGCCGAGGGTCTGGTGACGGCGCTGGGCGCCGCCGACGACGACGGGCGGCCCTTCAACCGCGCCTGGGCGATCCCGGCGGCGCGGGCCAGGGAGCTGGAGTTCTTCCAGCAGACCTACTACGCCGAAGCGGAGGCGTGGCGGAGCATCGACGAGGACTGGCTGGGCACCACGACCGAGCTGGCGCTGAAGCTCGACTCCGACACCAACAACACCAGCCTGGTGCTCGCCGTCGAGCTGCCGCCGGCCGCGCCGGGGGCCGGGCCCGAGGTGCTGCTGTTCGCCGCCGATGCGCAGGTCGGCAACTGGCTGTCCTGGCAGGACCTGACCTGGGCGGTCGACGGCCGCACGGTCACCGGCCCCGACCTGCTGAAGCGCACCACGCTCTACAAGGTCGGCCACCACGGCAGCCACAACGCCACCCTGCGCGAGAAGGGGCTGGAGCTGATGGACGGCCTGCGCGTCGCGCTGATCCCGGTGGACGAGGTGACGGCGAAGAAGAAGAACTGGAAGGAGATGCCGCGCGCCTCGATCATCGAGCGCCTGAACGCGATGGTGCCCGGCGCTGTCCTGCGCTCCGACGAGGACGCCGCGGACCAGCCGTGGCTGACCAAGGACGAGCTGTACTACGAGGTGACGTTCTAATCCCCTCCCCTGCCTCCGGCGGGGGAGGGTCAGGGTGGGGGCAAGTTGTTTTCAGGCAGGCCGTAGCCCCCACCCTTCCCACTTCGTGGGTCCCTTCCCTCCCCCGCCGGAGGCGAGGGAGGGCCTTCCACCTCTATCACACCTCAATCACCAGCCGTTCCGGCGCCAGGGAATGGAAGCGCACCTCGCCTTCGCCCAGCGCCGAGGCCGCCGCCTCGACCACGTAACGGTGATGGGTGAACAGCAGCACCTGCGTGGTGCGGCCCAGTTCGGCCAGCGCGCGGATGCCCGGCACCGTGCGGTCCTCGTCCGAGGTGATGAACAGGTCGTCGGCCACGAAAGGCAGCGGCTCGGCCCCCTCGGCATAGCGCTCGACGGCGGCGATGCGCAGGGCGAGGAACAGCTGGTCGCGGGTGCCGTCGCTCATGCCCTCGACCGGGCAGCGCCTGCCGTCGCGGCGCACGCCGACCAGCACCGGGTGGTCGGCCTCGGCGTAGTCCACGGCCAGACGCTCGATCGGGTTGTCGCCGGTGGCGGCGATGCGCGCCATCACCTCCGACGCGCGCTTCACCAGCGGGTGCTCGTTGGCTGAGCGGTAACGCTCCACCGCCCGGCCGAGGATCAGCGACGCCGCGCGCAGCCGCATCCAGCGCTGCGCGATCTCCGCCATCTCCAGCCCGGCGTCCTTGGCCTGCGCCGCCGCCTCGCCGATGCCGGCGCGGCCCCGGAGCGCCGCCAGCTCCTGCTGCGCCACCACCAGCGCCTGCGCCGCCGCCTCGCCCTGCTTCTGCAGGCGCGCCGCCTCGTCCTCCACCGCCGCGTCCTCGGCGGCCAGCGCGTCGGGATCGGCGCCCTCGGCCTCGGTCCGCAGCGCCACCTCGCCCCGGCCGTCGCCGGCCGCCGCAAGGTCGCGGCGCGCCTGCTCCAGCCGGGCGCGCAGCTGCCGGCGCTCGGCGGCGCGGCGGGCGAGATCCACCGCGTCGTCGGCGTCCGCCAGCCCGTGCTCCTCGCGCAGCAGCCGCACGGTGCGCTGCGCCTGCGCCGACGCCTCGCGCGCCTCGGCGAGCGCCTGGACCGCCTTGTCGCGCTGCTTCTCCAGCTCCTGCCGCCTCGAGGCGACGGCCGCCGCCTCGCGCAGGCGGCCGGCGATCAGCGGGGCGAGGCCCAGCGGATCCGACGCCCGCAGGTCGTCGAGCGCCGGGGCCACCCGGTCGAGCAGCGCACGGATAGCCGCCGCGTGCGCCTCCAGGTCAGCGCGGATGCCGTCGCAGCGGCGGCGGGTCTGGAGGGCGTCGTTCGCCTCCTTCTGGATCTCGTCCCAAACGGTCAGCGCCTCGGTCGCCTCGCCCGGCGTGGCGCCAGGAGCGAGACCGATCAGTGGCAGGTCGGCCGCCCACGCCACGGTCCAATCCCCAAGCCGCGCCTGCGCTTCCGCCAGCGCCCGCTCGGCGGCCTCCAGATCGCGGCGGCGACCGGCGAGTTCCTGGCTCAGTCGGCTGGCGCGTCCCCAGGTCTCGCCCGCCTGCGCCACAGCCGCGGCGACCCGGCCGCGCAGCGCCGCGGCGTCGAAGCCCTCCGCACCGGCCAGCCCGAGAAGCCGGGCGGCATGCAGCCGGTACGTGCGCGCCTGCTCCACCTCGGTGCGAGTGCGACGCACCGCAGCCTCGGCCTTGCGGCCGGCGTCGGCGAGGCGGACCACGCCGTCCTTGCGCTGCAACCAGACGCGCATCGCCGCCGGTGCCTGCGGCGTCAGGCCGGAGACCGCCCACAGCGCGCTCCACGCTGCGGCAAGCTCGGCGTCGCGGGCATCCAGCGCGGCGACGCGGACCTCGGCCGCCTCCAGCGCGCTCTCGGCGTCCTGGCGCTGGCGGGTCAGCGTGGCGAAGCGGGCGATGCGCTGCGCCTCGCGCTCACGGCGGTCGACGAGGTCATCGGCGCGGATCACCGCCTCCTCGTAGGCCTGCGCGAGGTCCACCGGCGGCAATGGTTCGTCGGCGATGCCTTCGACGTAGCGGCGGCGGATCAGCCGCCAGCCGCGGTCGCGGCGCTTGCGGGCCTCCTGCACCGCCTCGGGCGTCGGCAGGTCGCCGGCCGCCCGCAGTTCCGCAAGGTCGCCGTCGAGCCGCGCCAGCGCGGCCTGCGCCTGCGCCCGCTCGCGCGCCGCCGCCTCGCGCTCGGCGGCCAGCGCGGCGAAAGCCTGCTCGTGCCGGGCCGCCGCCGCGTCGTCCGGGAAGGCGGCGCCGGCCAGCCCGTCCAGCGTGCCGGTCCACAGGCCGAGCCGCGCGAAGGCGACGCCGGCCTCCGCCTTCACCGCCGCCTCCTCGGCCAGGGCGTCCGCCAGCCGCGCGTCGGCATCGCCGGCCTTGGCCGCCTCGGCGAGCACGGCGGTAGCCTCGGCCGGGTCGGCGGGGTTGCCGAGGTCGGCGAGCGCGGACTCGGTCTCCGACAGGCGGTCAGCGGCGGCGTCGCGCTGACGACGGGCCGCTACCAGCGCGGCGTCGAGCGCCTGCCGCTCGGCCATGCGGGCGCGCAGCCGCGCCACGGCCGGGCGCGGCGGCACGCGGGTGGCCGCCTCCTCCGGCGCGAAGGAGGCGCCGAGCTGGGCGATCAGCCCATCCAGCCGCGTGCGGCCCAGCGCCAGGTCGCGCTCCAGCTTCGGCAGGTCGGCGCGCTTCGCCGCCACGTCGCCGTAGGCCACGTGCAGCCGTTCGATCTCCCCGGACAGAGCCGGCAGCGGCCCGGGCGCGCCGAAAGTGGACAGATCGTGCTCCAGCTCCTCCAGCCGGCGGGCGGCGTGCGCCACCGCCTCGGCCGCGTCGTCAGCCGCGCGCTGGGCGGCGCGCCAGACCTCCTCGAAGCCGTCGGGCAGTTCCGGCCCCGCGCCGTGCGCGGCGAGCAGCGCCGCCAGTTCGTCCAGGCGGGCGAGGATCGGCAGCACGCGACGCAGGCGCTGTACCCGGCTGCGCCGGCTCCGTCCCTCGGCGAGCTGAGCGTCCACCACGGCGCGCACGGCCTCGGCCTCCTGCACCGCCTTGACGGCGCGGGTCCAGTCGTCGGCGCGCAGGGCGTCCGTCCGCATGCGGGCCTGCGCCTCGTCCCAGCGCTCCATGGCCTTCCAGAAGGGCTTGGCGGCGGATTTGCGGGTGGTGGCCAGCGCGTCGGCCTCGGCGTCCAGCCGTTCCAACACCTGGGCGATGCCGGCGACGCCGCTGCCGGCCTCGAACAGGCTCCGCCCGAGGTCGCCGCCGGCCGCCAGCATGGCATCGCCGCCCTGGCGCAGCCGGTCGTGGTCGAGGCCGAACATACGCTCGAAGAACGCCCGGTCCGCCCCGCCGAGGAACGGCGCCAGCGCCGCATCCGGCAGCGGCGAGGCGCCGTCGGCGCTCAGCAGCGTGTTCGCCCGTCCCTTGCGCCGCTTGAACACCAGCGTCTCGCCGGCCCGGTTCGACAGCTCGGCGCCGATGCGCAGCTGGCCGTAGTCGTGACGGAAGGCGTAGGGGGTGCGGTCGTGAATACCGAACAGCAGGTCGCCGATGGCCGCCAGCGAGGTGGACTTGCCGGCCTCGTTCGGCCCGTACACCACGTGCAGCCGCACGCCGTCGCCGTCCAGGTCGAGCGTCCGATCCTCGAAATGGCCGTAGCGCTCCAGGTGCAGCCGCTCGATGCGCATCACACACCCTCCCCAGCCAGCCGGCCCAGCACGATGGCGCGGGCGTCCTCCAGCACGGCGGCAAGCAGATCGTCGCCCAGCTCGTCCAGCCCGGCCTCGGCGCGCGCCGCGTGCGGCATGCGGGAGAGCAGCGCCTCCAGCTCGGCGCGCAGGCCGTCATGCTCGGCCGGGTCGGCGCGCACCTCCTCCACCGCGCGCAGCAGTTCGCCCAGCGCGTCGGGCAGTGGAGCGGCACCGGTATCCGGTTCGGCGGTGCGCAGCTCGACCTTCTCGATCCACACGTCGCCGCCGGCCCGCATGGCGGCGACCTCGCACTCGGCCGCCGCGCGGTCGGGATCGCCGACCAGCGCGCGGTGCACGGCGCCGCGGCCGGTCAGCGTCAGCCGCACCGCCAGCGTGCGCCGACCGGCCCCGGCCAGCGCCTCGCCCAGCGCCGCGCGCACCCGCTCGCCCACCGCGTCGAGGCCGGCGCAGCCGCCGACGTCGACCGGCACGCGCGCCCAGCGCACCACGTCGCACTCTACGGGCTCGACCGCCACCACCTCGCCGGCGTCGGCGGTGACCAGGGTGAAACCCTTCGGCCCGGTCTCGTTGGCGTGGCGGCCCTGGAGGTTGCCGGGGAAGACGATCCACGGCCGCTCGCCCAGCACCTCGCGCGCGTGCACGTGGCCGAGCGCCCAGTAGGCGTAGCCCTTGGCCGCCAGCTCGGCCAGCGCGCAGGGCGCATACGGCTCGTGCCCCGGCCGCCCGTCGGCGGCGGTGTGCAGCACCCCGACGTTGAGGAGCCCCGGCACCGGCGCCGGGTAGCCGCCGGCGATGTTGTCGCGCATCGCCCGCTGACCGTAGCTGCGCCCGTGCAACGCCACGCCGAGGTCGTCCCACACCACCGTCTCCGCCCGGTCCGCGCGGAAGACGTGCACGTTGGGCGGCAGCGACAGGCTGCGCGTCATGGCGTTCTCGGCGTCGTGGTTGCCCTTCACCAGCGCCACGCGGATGCCGGCGTGTTCGAGGCGCGCCATGCCCTCGGCGAAGAACAGGCCGGTGGAGAAGTCGCGCCAGTCGCCGTCGTAGAGGTCGCCGGCGATCACCAGGAAGTCGACGGCCTGCTCGACCGCCGCGTCGATCATGCCGGTGAAGGCGCGCCGCGTCGCGCCGACGAGGTCGCGCGCCCGCTCCCCCGCCCGCGCGGCGAGGCCGGCGAGCGGGCTGTCGAGGTGGATGTCGGCGGTGTGGATGAAGCGCAAGGGCGGGCCTCGTCACGCGGTGGGCGGGCCGACCGTAGCACACGCGGCGGCGTGAACGGGAGGGGTACGGAACGGACGTGGGGGGCATGTCGAACGCAACGCGCGGCATCCGCGACAACATGAAGGCCGCCGTGTGGGCGAGCGTTCCGGTTGGGGGGCGGAAATGCCATAATGGCGTCGCCAATGAGGGAGTTTGATGCGTACCGGACCGACATACGCCGGCCAACGGCCGGGCAGCGACGAGTTGTCGGCGGACGCAGAGCCGCGCCATGGCGCGGCGTCCACCGACGCCCCGGTCGCAAGGCCCCGCGCCATTCCCCTGGCAACGGAATGGATGCTGCCCAACGGGTTGCGCAGCACCGACCTGTCGCCGGACAATCTGGGTGCCTTTCCCGCCCATGTCGGCCGGGCCAGCAACGTGTTTCACAGCCTGCAGCCCGATCTTATCCTGATGGGAGCGGAGAACCACTTCTACGCACCGGTCACCGTCGGCGCGCGGGTGCTGTTCGACGAACCCATCCTTGCCTTGCGGCTCCCGACCGGCGGACGCGCGGCCATCCGGCATGAGGCCTATGGGCGACTGGAGGAGTCGGACGAGCACTGGAACCTCGGGCTGGTCGCCGACAGCGCCTGCACGATCGAGCACCACCCCGGCGACGCCTATCGCGGCCTGGTGGCGGTGTTGACCGTCGGCCGGCTGGAATCCCTGCTGGACCGGCAGCGGTGCCCGGCAGCGGTCAGCCGCTTCCTGGCCGGGCACGCCGATGGGGTCGGCTTCGCGGCGCGGACCAACGCCAGGCTGCGGCGCATCGCCGGCGAAATCGGGCAGACCCCCTACCAGGGGGCAATGGCCTCGCTGTACGCCGAGGGCAAGCTGTACGAGTTGCTGGCCGAGACGTTCACCATTCTCGGGGCGCAGGACGAACCGCAGGGCCGGGTCTCCGGGCGGGACCGCAAGGCCGCCATGGCCGCGTACGATTTGATCCGGGAGAACCTGGCCGCCCCGCTGCCGGTCGAGGACGTGGCCCGCCGGGTCGGCCTGTCGCAACGGCGGCTTTCCGAACTGTTCCGCGAACTCTTCGGCGCATCGCCGTTCCAGTGCCTGACCCGGTGGCGCCTGGAGGCGGCGCGCGACCTGCTCGACCAGGGAGAGCTGTCGGTCAAGCAGGTCGCCTATTCCATGGGCTACGCCCATGTCAGCAGCTTCAGCCAAGCCTTCGTCCGCCAGTTCGGCTTCCCGCCGCGCTCCCGGCGCCGCCGGACCGACTTCGGGTTATAGGGGCACGAGGAAGGGCGGGGCGACATACGCCGCCACCCGCTCCGCGTGCACGTCCATTTCTCCTAAAAAATCGATCAAATCCCCCTAACACGGCGGCGGAATGCCGTGCCGGCAAATCCGCTAAAATTGTTCCGTTGGGTTTTCGCCCCTTGGGCGGAGCCGTGGTCGCGGCGTGTCTCCATGAAGGAGGCGGATAGACCGGCCGCAGCGCAACGGCAGGGCCAGGGCAGGCGGAGAGGGGCAAGGATGTTGCGAGAGGGTGGCATAGCCGGTGCGCTTGCGACTGGACTGACGATGGGCGGGCTGGCCTCCGTCACCGTCGCGGCCCCTCCCGACGCCGGGCAACTGCTGCAGCAGATGGAGCGGGACGTGCCCGCCCCGTCGCCACCGCAACTGTTGCCCAAGCCGCCGCCGGCGCCCGCGCCAATGCGGGACACCGGCGGGCCGACGGTGGTGGTCAAGGCGTTCCGCTTCACCGGCAACACGCGCCTGAGCGACGCCGATCTGGCGGCCGCGGTCGCCGGCTTCCTGAACCGGCCGTTGAGCTTCGCGGACCTCCAACTGGCGGCGGCGGCGGCGGCCGAGGCGTACCGCAAGGGCAAGTGGGTGGTTCGCGCCTACCTGCCCGAACAGGACATCGTCGACGGCGTGGTCGCCATCCACATCGTGGAGGCGGTGTTCGGCGGCGTGCGGCTGGAGGGGCCACCGGCCAACCGCATCGACACCGACCGCATCAGGGCCACCATTGAGCGGGCCCAACCGGAGGGGACGGCGGCCAACACCGATCGGCTCGACCGCGCGCTGCTGCTGCTGGGCGACCTGCCCGGCCTCAGCGTGCAGGGGACCCTGCGCAGCGGCCGCAACGAGCGCGAGACCGAACTGCTGCTGCGCAGTCAGGACCGGCCCCTGGTCACCGGCACGGCGGCCGTGGACAACTTCGGCGCCGAATCGACCGGGGTGGTCCGCGGCACCGGCAACCTGTTCCTCAACAGCCCGTTCGGCTGGGGCGACCAGGCGGTCGTGTCCGCCATCGGCAGCCGCGGCAACTGGTATGGCCGGCTGGCATGGTCGCTGCCGGTCGGCTACGACGGCTGGCGCGTCGGCGTCAGCGGTTCCTATCTGAAATACACCCTGATATCGAGCAGCTTCAGCGGCCTGGACGCCCTCGGGTCGTCGACGACCGCGGGCGTGAACGCAAGCTGGCCGGTGCTGCGCACGCGCGCGGCCAACGTGTACCTGTTGCTCAACGCCGACCACCGGCGCCTCGACAACCGGGCCGTGGGGGCCACCGTCTCGAAATACGCCGTGACCGCAGCCAGCGCCGGCCTCAACGGGAACCTGCACGACGACTGGCTGGGGCCGAACGGCATCACCACCGCCGCCGTAACGGTCACCCGTGGCCGGGTCGGGTCCGGGCACCCGGGCCTCGGCGACGCGACGCCGGGTGACACCGTCCGTTATTCCAAGCTGCGCTACGCTCTCGGCCGCGAACAACAGATCACCGACGACGTGTCCGTCTTCGCCGGGCTGTCCGGCCAGATGGCCGACCACACGCTCGACTCCTCGGAAAGGTTCTACGTCGGCGGCCCGGACGGCGTGCGGGCCTATCCGGTCGACAAGGCCGGCGGGTCGCGGGGGCGGATGATCAACGCCGAGCTGCGCTGGCGGTTGCCGGAAAACCTCAACGCCGCGCTCTTCTACGACCGGGGGCGCCTCGATGGCGGCCACGGCCTGCAAAGCGCCGGCGTGGCCCTGTCGTGGCAGGCCGAATTCGGCCTCCTCGTGCGCGCCGTGTGGGCGAACAGCCTTGGCCGGGATCCGGACGCTCCCCCGGGAGACACCGGCTCCCGCAGCCACGTCTGGCTGAGCGCCACGCAGCCGTTCTGACCGTGGAGAGAGTCTCGGCGCCATGAAGAAGCCCAATCGCAAAAGCGGCAGGACGCGCAACCGGCGCAAGGCGCGCAGCGTCACGCTGGCCGCCGGCGCCGCCCTGATGCTGCCGGTGGCGGCTCTGCCGGCATTGGCCGGGCCGCCGCAGGGCAATCCGCCGGCCGTCAACCAGCTTCCCACCGGCGGCGTCGTGGCGGCCGGAACGGCCGGCATCGCCCAATCCGGCACGCAGTTGACCGTCACCCAGACGAGCCCGAGGGCCGTCGTCAACTGGGAGACGTTCAACGTCGGCGCCAACGCCGCCGTCACCTTCCGGCAGCCGGACGCCGGCAGCGCCACCCTGAACCGGGTGACGGATCCCAACCCCAGCCAGATCTACGGCCGCATCCAGGCCAACGGGCAGGTCTTCCTCACCAACCCCAACGGCGTCTATTTCGCGCCAGGATCCAGCGTCGACGTCGGCGGGCTGGTGGCGACGACCCATGCGATCCGCGACGCCGACTTCATGGCCGGCAAGACCACGCTGGAGCGCAACGGCGCCACCGGCCGGGTGACCAACGACGGCACCCTGACGGCGTCGCTGGGCGGCTACATCGCGCTGCTGGCGCCGGAGGTTCGCAACAACGGGGTGATCGTCGCCCGGATGGGCACGGTGGCCCTGGCGGCCGGCGAAGCCTATACCCTGAAATTCAGCGGCGACGGCACGCTGGCCGACGTGCAGGTGGCGCCGGCCACCGTCAAGGCGCTGGTGCGCAACCGCCATGCGGTGCAGGCGCCGGGCGGGCTGATCATCCTGTCGGCCCAAGCGGTCAACCAGCTGCGCGGCAGCGTCGTCAACAGCGGCCAACTGGAGGCGAGCGGGCTGGTCAGCGATGGCGGCACGATCCGCCTGCGCGCCTCCAACGACGTCACCGTCGGCGGCAACCTCAGCGCCGACGCGGCGCCGGGCGGCACGGGCAAGGGCGGCTCGGTGACGGCGATCGCCGACCTGAACGCCAGGAACAGCCGGACCACCGTCAAGGGCACGGTCAGCGCCCGCGGCGGCGGCAAGGGCGGCGACGGCGGCTTCGTCGAGACGTCGGGCGGACGGGTGCGCATCAAGGACACGGCGCGGGTCGACACCCGCGCCGCGCGCGGCAAGGCCGGTCAGTGGCTGATCGACCCCGACGGCTTCACCATCGCCTCCAGCGGCGGCGACATCACCGGCACCGCTCTGTCGGCGAACCTCGCCACCGGCGACGTGTCGATCCTGAGCACCAACGGCAGCGGCAGCGACGGCAACGTCAACGTCAACGACGCGGTGACCTGGAGCGCCAACAAACTGACGTTGACGGCGACCAACGACGTCAACATCAACGCGGTGATGACGGCCAAGGGCACCGCCAAGCTGGACCTGGAACCCGGCAGCGGCAAGGTCAACGTCGGCTTCAACAGCGACGGCACGTTCAAGGGGCGGGTCGACTTCTTCCAGGCCGACGGGACGACGGCGCGGTCGGGCACGGGTTTCCTGACCATCGGCGGCGACGACTTCACCGTCATCACCTCGGTGGGGACGAGCGGCAGCGCGACCGGCACCGATCTTCAGGGCATCAACTTCCGCCCCGGCGACAAATATGCCCTGGGCGCCAACATCGATGCCTCGGCCACGTCGGGCTGGGCATCGGGGGCCGGTTTCTCTCCCATCGGTCTGGTCGGGGACTTCACCGGAATCTTCGACGGCCTGGGGCACACCGTCAACGGGCTGGCGATCAACCGGCCGTCGACGGCGTCGGTGGGCATGTTCAGCTACGGCAAGGGCGCCACGGTGCGCAACGTCGGCATCACCGGCGGTTCGATCATCGGCGGCGCCAACACCGGAGCGCTGCTCGGGCGGGCGGACGCCAGCTCGACCATCAGCAATGTCTACAGCACCGCCCCGGTCACCGGCGGCTCGTCCACCGGTGGCCTGATCGGCTATCTCTACGGCGGCACACTGTCGAAGAGCTACGCCTCGGGAACCGTGAGCGGCGGCGACAACGTCGGTGGTCTGATCGGGCAGGCTGATACCCCCACCATCGCCACATCGTTCAGCACCGGCGCGGTGAGCGGCGGCAGCTACGTCGGCGGCCTGATCGGCGTGCAGTCCGGCGGGTCGCTCAGCGACGTCTACGCCACCGGCGCCGTGACGGCGACCGGGAACAAGGTCGGCGGCCTCCTGGGCGCCAACGCCGGCACCACCGTCAGCCGTGGGTTGGCGGCGAACTCGATCACCGCCTCCGGGAGCAACGTCGGCGCCCTGGTCGGCGTCCAGACCAGCGGCAGCGTCGCCAATTCCTTCTACGACAGCACCCTCGCCGGCGCGCGGACCGGTTTCGGCGACGGCACGGCGGATTCGACCGGTGTGGTGCTCGGCAAGACGACCACGCAGCTGCGCAACGTCGCGACCTACGAGGCGGCGGGCTGGAGCATCGGCGTCGACACCACCCTGTCGTCCGGCTACGCCTCGCACGGCTTCCTGCAAGGCACCTCGTCCACCACCTGGGTCATCGGCAATCTTCCCGTCTATGTCCGGCTGGTCGCGGGCAGCAGCACCTACGGCGACACGCCCGGCTTCACCTACGCGATCTACGACGCCAGCAGCGGCGGCAACCTGATCACCGACGTGACCGGCAGCGGCACGGCGACCTGGAGCACGCCCTTGACCGGCACCTTGTCGGCCGGGACCTATGGCGAGACCTACGCCGGCGGCCTCACCGCCAGCCGGACCGGTTACACGTTCACCGCCGGCGGCGCGGCGAACTGGACCATCTCGCCGCGCGCGATCACGGTGCAGGCCAGCGATCAGAGCAGGGTCTACGGCGCCGGCAACCCCAGTTCCGGCGGGGCGGCGCTGGTCTCGGGCAGTCTGGTCAACGGCGACACCCTGGGAAGCGTGACGCTCACCTCGTCGGCGACCGGTTCCACCGCAGCGGGGCAGACGGCGGCGTTGACGCCCGGTTCCCTGACCATGTCGTCGGGCAATGCCAGCAACTACGCCGTGACGTACACCAACGGGACGCTGAGCATCGGCAAGGCCCCGCTGACCGTCACCGCCAACGACGTCGGCAAGGTCTACGACGGTCAGGCCTACAGCGGCAACGGCGGGGTGAGCTACGGCGGCTTCGTCAACGGCGAGGGCGCGTCGGTCCTGGGCGGAACGTTGAGCTACGGCGGCAGCAGCCAGGGCGCGGTCAACGCCGGCAGCTACGCCATCACGCCCAGCGGCCTCAGCGCCAGCAACTACACCATCGCCTACACCGGCGGGACGCTGACCATCAACAAAGCCCCGCTGACCATTGCCGCCGGCGGCCTCACCAAGACCTACGACGGCCAGACGTTCAGCGGCGGCACCGGCGTGAGCTACAGCGGCTTCGTCAACGGCGAAGGCACGTCGGTTCTGGGCGGAACCTTGAGCTACGGCGGCAGCAGCCAGGGCGCGGTCAACGCCGGCA